>JAURER010000091.1 GCA_030827315.1 Gemmatimonadota bacterium
AGCACGAGATAGTAGGCAGCGCCCTCGGGCAGGCGAGCCGCGAGCCCGCGGTTGTTTCCCTCGGCGTAGCCGACGTTGTCCGCAAGGGTCACCAGATGGAGCACGGGCGGCCCGTCGGGCTTCTCCGGGCTCGCGTACCGCTCGGCGCCCGACCCCAGGTCATCGGCTCGCCAAGGGCGGGCCGACCCGGAGTCGACGATCGTGACCGAGCGGAGAAGTCCCGAGTCCGCGGCCAGCGCCTCGAGGCATCGGGCCGTCAGGTCGTTACGCTCGTGGTGGACGACGATGACGTCCACGCAGGCCTGCCCCCCGTCGTGGGCCCGGGTGACCGACAAGGCCGATTCGCTTCCGACCCGGTGTTCGTCGTCTTTGATCAGCATGCGTCCCGAGGTCTCCAGCCCGACGTCCCCGTCCGGCGCTCGCAGGAACATCGTCTCCACCGGCCATCCGACAAGGGGCACGGCCCTCGGCAGCAAACCCGAAGAACGCGGCGGTTCGTTGTACGGTCATCGAGACGAACCTAAATTATCCCGTTGCGCCCGCGCGAGGACGCATGAAGCGTTCTGCGACCCCGCCCGGAGCGAACTTCGTGACATCACCAGGCCCACCGACCCATCCCCGACTCGGAATTTCCATGACCTACAGGGTCCGTCTAAGCTTGATCGCGGCCGTTTCGCTCTTGGCGGCCGGCACCGTGCAAGCGCAGATCCCCACTTCGATGGCCGAGGCGCAGCGACTTCTTCGCGAGAACCCTCAGCTGGTTCGCCAGCGGCTTCTCGAATCGGGCATGAGCGAAGCGGAGATCCGTGCTCAGCTCGCGGCCAATGGCCTGCCGACAACGGCACTGGACGCCTTCCTCTCCGGCGAAGTGATCGACGGGACTACGGCATTCGATCCAAACGCCATCGCCGGGCTGGAGCGCCTCGGCGTCGTCGTCGAGGGTGCCGACGGGCTGGAGATCGTCGGGAGCCTCACGGGCATGCAGCTCGGTGAAGAGGGGGACTCACCGTCTTCCCCGATCTTCGGGCACGACGTCTTTCGACGAGCCACCTCCCGTTTCCAGCCGCTGCTGTCGGGTCCGGTTCCGGACACGTACCAGCTCGGGCCGGGGGACCGCCTGCTTCTTCTCCTGACTGGTGAGGCCGAGCTCGCGCACGACGTCGAGGTCACGCGAGAGGGCTTCGTGGTCGTCCCCGAAGTAGGTCGGCTCTCGGTCGCCAACCTCACCATGGGAGAAGCACGCACGCTCTTTCGACAGCGCCTGCAATCGTTCTACTCGGGGATCAACCGCGGCACGACCTCGGTCAGCCTGTCGATCACGGAGCTCCGCACGGTTCAGGTCTACGTCACGGGCGAGGTCGAGCAGCCGGGCGCATACCAGCTCTCCTCGGTGGCGACGGTCACCAACGCTCTGTACGCAGCCGATGGTCCCACGGACCTGGGAAGTCTGCGCGAGGTGCGCGTCCGGCGGCGGGACGGCAGCGATGCGGTGCTCGACCTGTACCCGTACCTCCTGAACGGCGACGTCAGCGGCGACATCACCCTCGAGCAGGGTGACGTGGTGTTCGTGCCCCTGCGCACGCGCCGAGTCCAGCTGGGTGGGGCCGTGGTTCGACCCAAGTACTACGACCTGACGGACGCCGACGACCTTCACTACGCCCTCGCCGCCGGCGGGGGGTTCGCGCCCGAGGCCGACCGGAAACGTCTCACGATCCATCGCGTGGTCCGGCCCGGAGCGCGTGGGCCCGGACTCGGTGACCGCATCGCGGTCGACCTGGCACTCGCCCCCTCTGCGGACGGCGGGGCAACCGGCCACATGGGCGGGGTCATCATCCCGCCCGTTGGGCTTCAGGACGGGGACTCGATCGTCGTCGAAAGCGTGCCGGCGCTCCGCGACGGCTTCTTCGTTTCGATCGAGGGCCGCGTCGCGCAACCGGATACCTTTCCCTGGCGCGAGGGCATGACGCTCCGAGATCTCCTTCAGCTCGCGCGCGGCCCCGTGCTCGGTGCCGACCTCCGCGAGGCCACGGTCGTGCGACTACCTGCGATTCGTTCGGCAGGTCAACTCGCAGAACGCCTCCTCGTACCCATGGATTCCAGCTACCTCACCCAGCGGTCGACGGATGGGCGCTATGTGGGCCCGCCTGGAATCGCGTTTTCGCCTCCGGGTACGAGCCCGGAATTCGCTCTCATCCCCTACGACCGGGTCACGATCCTTCTTCAGCCCGACTTCGACATGCCCCGGTCGGTCCAGATCACGGGCGAGGTCTCCGTACCGGGCCCGTACGCGCTTCTCACGAAGAGGGACCGTGTCTCGGATCTGCTGGCCCGAGCCGGGCACATCCTCGACACGGGGTACCCCGAGGGAGCGCAGCTCTTCCGGACCGCCGAAGGCTTGGGCAGGATCGACCTGAATGTGCCCGCCGCTCTCAGAAACCCCGGGGCACGCGACGATGTCGTGCTCCAACCGGGAGATTCCCTGTATATCCCGACCTACATGCCGACCGTGGTCGTGCAGGGCGCGGTGAACTCTCCGGTGACCGTCCTGTACCGCGAGGGACAGGACTTCGACTACTACATCGCCGCTGCCGGCGGCTTCCGTAGCGATGCCGACGAGGGACGCACTGCGGTGCGCCTGGCCAGCGGCCTGGCCAAGACCCGATCCAGATTCCTCTTCTGGTCGAGCTTTCCGACCCCGGACGCGGGCAGCGTCATCAGCGTGCCCGCGAAGGACCCGACCGACCGGATCGACAAGGTGGCCCTCACGACGAGCCTGATGGCGATCCTCGGATCGCTGGCCACGACGATCGTCGTGCTTACCCGCTAGGGGTCAGGCGAACGAGAGGAGTCCGTCCGCGAGCGTCGCGCCGTCAGCCCTTCACGATCCAGCCGGCACCGGGCTCCGTCGCCGTCCGCGGGGCGACGTGCCGCGCGTCGACGAGCACCCGCGACTTCTCCACCACGCGCGCGTAGTCGAAGTCGGAGTGGTCCGTGAGGATCACGACCGCGTCGGCCCACGCGAGGGCGTCGTCGGTGAGCTCGGTCGAGTGCATGTCGACGCCCTCCTCGTGCAGCTCGGGCACGAAGGGGTCGTGGTACGACACGTGGGCCCCGTCCTCTTCGAGGAGCTTAAGTACATCGAGGGCGGGTGATTCCCGGACGTCTTCGATGTCTCGCTTGTAGGCGACGCCCAGCAGGAGGATGCGCGAGCCGTTCACCGACTTCTTCCGCCGGTTGAGCGCCTCACGGACCTTTCCCACCACGAAGTACGGCATTTCGGAGTTGATCTCCGAGGCGAGCTCGATGAAGCGCGTCTTGTAGTTCAGCGTCCGCATCTTCCACGAGAGGTAGTGCGGGTCGACCGGAATGCAGTGGCCACCCAGGCCCGGGCCGGGGGTGAAGCGCATGAATCCGAACGGCTTCGTCGAGGCCGCGTCGATGACCTCCCAGATGTCCACGCCGAGCCGGTCGGCGATGATCGCGGTCTCGTTGACGAGCCCGATGTTCACGGCGCGGAAGGTGTTCTCGAGGATCTTCGTCATCTCGGCGGCCTCGGCCGAAGAGACCGGCACGACCGTGTCGAGGAAGCGCTCGTAGAAGGCCTTGCCGGCCTCGGTGCACGCGGCGGTGATCCCGCCCACGACCTTCGGCGTGTTCTTGGTGTTCCACGTCGGGTTGCCGGGATCGACACGCTCGGGCGAGAAGCAGAGGTTGAAGTCCTGGCCGACCTGCAGGCCGGTGGCCTCGAGGGCCGGCAGCAGCACTTCCTTGGTCGTGCCCGGGTACGTGGTCGATTCGAGGACCACCAGCTGCCCCTTCCGGAGACCCTTCGCGACCGCGTCGGACGCCGAGAGGATGTAGGAGATGTCCGGGTCCCGCGTCTTGGACAGCGGCGTGGGCACGCAGATGGAGACGACGTCGCATTCGGAGAGACGCGCCATGTCGGTGGTCGCCTCGAGCAGGCCGGCCTGGCGAAGTCCGGCCACGTGCTCGGACGGCACGTCCTGAATGTGCGAAGCGCCGCGGTTGACGCCCTCCGCCACCGCCGGATTCACGTCGAAGCCCAGGACGCGCATGCCGCCGTGCCCCGCCTCGACGGCGAGCGGGAGGCCGACGTACCCGAGGCCGATGACACCGAGGGTGGTCTGCGCTGTCTGCATGTGGGGGACGCTCGCAGGGGATCCGGAAGATTGGCACGTGAAGCTACAAAGGTAATCGACGGCGCCTGAAAATTCCGCACGCGTCGAGACACGCCCCCCGGAGGTCACCGCACGCCGAGCGGTCGACGGCGCCACACCCCCACCGGGGCGCCCCGCCCTCAGGCGCGCAGCCCGAGGCTCGCGCGGGTCACGGCGCCCCGCTCCGCGTGCCAGGTCCGGAGCTCGAGGTCCTGGCCGGGTCGCCCCACCGGGGCCGGATCGGCCCACAGCTCGACGATCTCGCCGC
>JAURER010000016.1 GCA_030827315.1 Gemmatimonadota bacterium
CCGGTGGACCCGGCATCGCTGGACGGCGGAGAAGGGGTGGTCGCGACGTCCACGGTGGACGGTCGGACCTGGGTCTTCGTGCTGGGGGGAGACGACGAGGGGCTCCTCGCCGCTGCGCGACTCCTGGCCGGGGTTCTCCCCCACACGCGAACGCTCTCCACGGCGAAGCTGGAATCCGTCCGCGAGGACCTCACCGGAGCACTCGAGGGGGCGGAGGTCACCGGCGCCGTGGTCCGCGTCGTACAGGCCCGCGCCCGGGCCGGATCCGACGGGATCGCGCGGGTGGTGGTCGAGGTGACGGGCGACGACCCGGCTGCCACGGCCCGGGCCCTCGCCTGGATGACGACCGCCGACGGGCAGGCCCCGGCCGCCGCCCAACAAGCCGACACCGTGGGCCAAGTGGCCGAGCCGGCCGACACGACGGGCGCGTCCGGCCGCGACGAACCGGCCGCCCCGGAGGCCGACGAGCGCGCGCGCGCCCCCCTCGCCTACCCGGGCCTCGCCTCCGTGGAGGTGCGCGTCGCCGGCGGTCCGACGCTTCGTCTGCCCGGCCGCGCCCGACCCGACGCGCCAGGCCCCGTCGCCGGCCGTCCGGGCGCAGGAGACAAGGACGACCTGGACCTCTCGAACGTCTACACTTCGGATGGTCTCCTGGGGGGCAGCCCGATCCCCAGCAGCGTGGACGCCATCGTGGTGCCGGGGAATGCGGGCACGAACGGCCTCCCCGAGCTCGCCGGCCGGCTCGGGCTGGAATCCACGGGTCTCAACGTGCCGCTGGTGCACATCGCCTCGAGCATCGAGCGCCCGGCGTCCCGGCCGACGATGGTGCTCGCCGGCGTCGACAACCGGCTCATCACGCAGCTGGCGGACAGCGGTGCGGTGGACGTCGCCTCTCTCCAGCCCGGCGAGGGGCTCATCGAGCTGGTTCCCGACGCGTTCGGCTCCAAACCGGCGCTCGTTGTGACCGGGGCCAACGCGGCGGGTGCGGAGCGCGCCCTGCAACAGCTCGCGGTCACCTTCCCGCACCTCGACGCGCGCGGAAAGGACCGGCCGACGCTCGACGACGTCGAGCGCGGGCTGTGGGACGAACTGTCGGGCCATGCGCCCGCCGGCCAGGCGGCCATCGGACTCTACAAGCTGGAACGCCTGGCCTCCGAGCTCGAGCGCGGGGCACTCCGCTCGGCCTCGGTGCTGATGTCGGTGGACAAGGCGGATCCGGGGCTGGAGGCGGTCGTCTCGGAGCGGGCGTCGGCACTGACGGGACTCGAGGATGTCCCGGTCACGATCGACGACCGAGACGTGCGCAACGCCGCCACGATCTTTCACGAGTCGGTGACGTTCCCCTCGGAGGTGGATCGCTTCTGGGACGCGCTGCGACAGCGGGTGCTCCCCTCCGCCCGCGGGGCGTCGGTTCGACTCGAGGCACATCTCTCGGAGCCTCCGGAGGTCCGGGCCCGCATCGCGGACGAAGCCCGCCGGGCACTCCTCGACGCCGGGGCGAGTGAAGCCGGCACCGAGGTCGTGGTCCTCTCCGCCTTCAAGCAGGGCTTCTCCTGGCTTTACGACTCGGTCCGCCCTCGCATCGAGGGCCGGAACCCGGCGCAGATCGTCATCCGTTTCCGCCGAAACGACCCGCCGCCCGAGTGGCCCCAGCAGGCCATCCAGACACCGGTGCGCTGGCTCCACGAGATCTTCCCCATCGCCGAGGTCCTGGCCCGCGACCTGGAGCTTCCGCCGGAAGCGATCCACTTCGAGGAAGTCCGGGAAGGCCCGACGTACGAGGTGATCGTGGCCGACGCGACCGGGGGCGAGATCCTGAGGGAGACCTTTGACCCCAGGGTCGTGGTCCGCCCCTACTTCGACCGCTTCCGGGACTACGAGCAGGTGCGGGTGACCACGGGCTGGCTTACCGCCACGGCGGGCTCGGCGACGCTGGCCGACGAGCGCATCGTGACGGATCCCGAAGCCTTCTGGGACTACTTCCAGGCGACCGTGCTTCCCGCCATGTACGACCATGTCATGGAGCTACACGACGGACTCCCGCGGGGCGGAAGCGAGGACGCGCCGTTCTTCGGCCAGCTCACGGTCGAGCTCGAGATGAGCGAGCCCGACTACCGTCTGGGCATCGACAACGAGATCCACGCTTCCATGGATGCGCTCCACGAGGAGATCTACTTCGGCACGATCGAGTTCTTCGACGTGCTGGGTCGGAACTCGCGGGGCCAGGGGATCACCTTTCCCGGTCGCATCGTGCCGGTCATGCGCCCGAAGGCCGACGGGGGGGCGCCGCGCGCGGAGGTGAAGGTCACGGGCTTCGCGACGTCGAGGCCCGCCGTCGTGCTGGCGTACGAGACCACCGACGGAACGGTCGACACGCTGCGCCTCGACATCCCGAAGACGAGCCTCGAGCGCCCCTCCGCCCGCCTCGCCCGGGTTCGGACGGGCGAACCGGGCCTCGCCCACCTCGCCCTCCGCGTCCGGGTCGACACCGATCGAGACATGCGCGACAGCCTCGTCGCGACCACGAGCGAGCTGCAGGTGGACGAGCGCATGGTCTCGGCGGAGCAGGTCGTCGCCACCCTGCGCGAGCTGGAGGCGCTGCGCGCGGCGGGTCTGTACACGGAGTCGCTGGCGTGGCCGGGGCTCGGCTCTCTCGAGGTCTGGGCCGAGTGGACCCACGGGCAGGACGCCGAGAACCGCCGCGTCGGCACGCTGGCAGCCAACGGGACCCCGTCGCCTCTCCCCGACTGGCGGAGCCTCCTGCCCCGAGGGTGGCGTTACGACGGCTCGCGGATCGTCCAGTGGGATACGCCGATCCCTCCGCCGGAGGGGCACGAGATGCTGGCGAAGATGGTCGAGGCCTTCCCCGAGGCGACCATGTACCGCGTCGGCGGGAGCTACCTCGGCAAGGACATCTGGGCGATGGATCTGATGCCTCCGCTCAGGGCCAGCCACTGGTCCCACGTCAAGGCGACCACGTTCAAGCCCACGGTGGTCTACTCGGCGCGCCAGCATGCCAACGAGGTGTCGTCGACGAGCCATGTCCTGCGCCACGCAGAGCTCCTGCTCACCGACTCGCTCCAGCGCCGGAAGCTGGATCGGGTCAACGTCGTCGTGCACCCCTTCACCAACCCCGACGGCGCGCAGACGGCGTACGATCTGTACAGGATCACCCCCGACTACATTCTCCACGCCGGGTACCTGGGCTCACTCGGCCAGGACGCGACCTCGGGCGGAAACGACACGCACCCCCTCTACCCCGAGTCGACGGTGCGCGACCGGCTGTGGCAGACCTGGCTTCCGGACATCTTCCTCAACCCGCATGGGTACCCGTCCCACCAGGTCGTCCAGCTCTTCTCCGAGTATACAGGCCTCGTTCGGCGCGGCCGGGTCACCGAACGCAACTGGGGGTTCAACAAGGGCTGGTTCATGCCGGGTTTCGGCTACGTGGACAGCCCCGAGTACCCGCGCCACCGCGACGCTGCGTTCACCATCCGCGACTACATCACGCGGGGGATCAACTCCAACCGGGACGTCTTCGAATTCAACCAGAAGATGTACGAGCGGTACGAGCGCTACGGCGCCCGCTGGGACGACGACGTCTTCAACCTCCCCATGACCGACTCCGTCATGATCGAGATGCCACTCAAGGGTTCATCAGGCGGCGGCGGCGGCTACAACCCGCGGGTGACCATCTGGAGCGGGACGACGGAGGCACCCGACGAGACCGCGTACGGACCGTACATGGAACTCATGGGCAAGGCCGGGCTCTCCTGGGACCAGGCGCTCACCGATTACCTGTACGACGGCGACCACCGGGTGAACCGCTCGGGCTCGACCTTCTTCGGCGGCGTGACGCTGCGCATGAACCGCCCGAGGCCCCCGGAAACCAACGACGATCCCGGGGCGAGCGCCGACCCGCCGCCCACCGCAGGCACGCCCGGTGCCCGATGACGCGGCGGAGCCGCGCGGGAACCCGCAGGACGATCGGGGGTTCGCACCGATCGCAGAATTGCACCGTTCGGACCAGCCCGGACGGCAACCCGACCCTCCCGGAACGACCATGAAGAAGACGCTCGCCGGCCTTCTCCTCCTGTTCGCCGTCGCCGCGTGCGGCGGGAGCGAGGCCGACACCGACACCGACGCCGCGACGACCAGCGAGAGCGCGGCGCCCGAAGTCTCGGGGACGGTGACCATCGTGACGCCCGCGAATGGCGCCCTCATCAACGGAAACCAGATCAGCGTGACGCTCTCGTCCACGGTCGAGATCGTCCCCGCGGGCACGATGACCGTGGGCACCGGCCACCATCACCTGTACCTGAATGCGGACCTGTCGCCGGCCGATCAGCCGGTTCCGACCGTGCCGGGCAGCATCATTCACATGGGTGACGCGTCCAGCACCTACGTGTTCCAGGACGTTCCGGCCGGCGAGTACCGGCTGATCGCGGTCGTGGCCGATGGGCTCCACATCCCGCTGCAGCCTTGGGTCGTGGACACCGTAAGCTTCACGGTCCAGAACCAGTAGCACGACCCGGCGGACCGGCGAAGGGCCGGGGTGTTCCGGGGGCGTCAGAGCCCCCGGAACACCCCGGCCACCTCGGTCACGACGGAGAAGCCGTCGACGCTCGACGGCACGGCGGAAGCGCGGCGCGCCCCGGAGACACCGGGCTGAAGCGGCGGCCCGCACCGGCGCCGAGACGGGCGCGCCGCCTCAGAGTGCGACCGGCCGCCCCCCGTCCCGCGCCGACCGGTACAGCGCCTCGATGACACGCATGTTGGCGGCCGCCTCGGCCGCGGCGTACCTCGGGGGACGATCGTGGAGGACGCAGTCGGCGAAGTGTTCGACCATTCGGACGTACTCGTCCGCACCCTCGACCCGATGGATCTCCCTCTCCCCGCGTCCCCGGACCTCCTCGACCTCGACGTCTGCGCCGGCTCGCGCCACCTCGGGACGCCGTGCCTCGGCCCCGCGAAGCGTACTGGCAGAGCGTAAGAGCCCTCTTTATTCTATGGGGCGCATACGGCACGTCCGCCGCCCTCAGCTATTCCGGGCTCGCGGGTGTCGTAGTGGAAGTCGTGCGGTCTCCATCCAGCTGGATCACCCGAGGTAGGAATGAACGTTTCCTCCACCGTCATGCTCGTCGCGGGCCTGCTCCTCTTCGGCCTCGCGGGAAACGCGGGCGTCGAGACGCCGGACACGGCGCGCTCCTCGCATGCGGCCGCGCTCGCCGAAGCGGGCTCACTCGACTCGAACGACGTCATCGAGCAGTACTGCACCCGGTGTCACAGCGAGCAGCGCCAGCGCGGTGGCCTCGTACTGGAGGACTTCGACGTCGCGAGCGCCGCGGAGTATGCCGACATCTCGGAGCGCATGATCAAGAAGCTGCGCGCCGGCATGATGCCGCCTGCAGGTGCACGGCGCCCGGAGGGCAACGAGCTGGAGCAGCTCATGCACGAACTCGAGCAGCGCATCGACGCGGCCTGGGAGAAGAACCCCGAGCCCGGCACCCGCGTCTTCCAGCGGCTCAACCGGGCCGAGTACGCGGCCGCCGTCGAGCACCTGCTGGGCATCCAGGTGGACGTCTCGTCGTTCCTGCCGCTGGACACCAAGAGCGCCAACTTCGACAACATCGCCGACGTGCAGATGCCGTCGACGACGGTGGTCGAAGGGTACCTGCGCGCAGCGGGCCAGATCGCGCGCGTCGCGCTCGGCGACCCCGAGGCCGAGGTCGGCAACGCCATCTACCGCATGCCGCGCGTCGCCTCGCAGAAGGACCAGGTCGAGGGCGCACCGTTCGGAACGCGTGGCGGCCTCTCGGTGGTCCACACCTTCCCGGCGGACGGCAAGTACGTCTTCCACATCATGCCGTACAACGCCGTCGAAGGAGAGGTTTTCGGCCGCACCTGGGGCGAGGACCAGATCGAGATCTCGATCGATGGCGAGCGCGTTGCGCTGCTCGGGATCGATCGCTGGATGCACGAGTCCGAGCCGACGGGGCTGAACATCCGCACCGACTCGATTCAGGTCACCGCCGGCCCGCACCGCGTGACCGCCGCCTTCGTGAAGCAGTTCGAGGGTGACCTCGACGACCTGATCCGCCCCATCGACCACACGCTGGCGGACGGGCAGATCGGCATCGGCTACGGCGTCACCACGCAGCAGCACCTGCAGCGGATGACGATCCTCGGGCCCTTCGAGGTGACCGGCGTCTCCGACACTCCCACGCGCCGCTTCGTCTTCAGCTGCCGACCGACTGCTCCCTCCGAGGAGCGGCCCTGTGCAGAGAGCATCGTCCGCCGGCTCGCGACGCGCGCGTACCGCCGCGACGTCAACGATCAGGACGTCGAAGGTCTGATGCAGTTCTACGACCAGGGTGCGGAAATCCGCGGCTTCGAGGGCGGCGTCCGACTCGCCCTGCAGGCGATCATGGCCAGCCCGCACTTCATCTTCCGGATGGAGCAGGCGCCGGCCGACGTCCGGCCCGGCGAGATCTACGAGATCGCCGACTCCGACCTCGCTTCGCGCCTCTCGTTCTTCCTCTGGGGTGCGCCCCCGGACGAGGAGCTGATCCGCGTGGCCCAGAAGGGGGACCTCTCGAAGGACCGCGAGCTCGAGAAGCAGGTCCGCCGGATGCTGGCGGACCCCCGCGCCGAGGCGCTCGCCTCGCGTTTCGCGGCCCAGTGGCTGCGTCTGCAGGACCTCGACAACATCCGGCCGGACGCGCTGAGCTACCCCTACTACGACCAGACCCTCGCGGACGCGATGCACCGCGAGACCGAAATGCTCTTCGACCACATCCGGACCGAGAACCGTCCGATCACGGAGCTGCTCACGGCAGACTACACGTTCGTGAACGAACGCCTTGCCCGTCACTATGGCATGCCGGGCGTGCTCGGGACGGACTTCCGCATGGTCGAGTACCCCAACGACGCCCGGCGCGGAATCCTCGGCCACGGCAGCATCCTCACGCTGACCTCGCACGCGAACCGCACGTCACCGGTGCTCCGGGGCAAGTGGGTCATGGAGGTCCTGCTCGGATCGCCGCCGCCACCGCCCCCGCCGAACGTGCCCGCGCTCGAGGAGACGGAGGGAGCAGAAGACGGTCGTTTCCTTTCCGTCCGGGAGCGCATGGAGGTCCACCGGGCGAACCCCGCGTGCTCTTCCTGCCACAACGTCATCGACCCGATCGGGCTTTCTTTCGAAAACTTCGATGTCACGGGCGCCTGGCGTAACCGCGACGAAGGGAACCCGATCGACTCGCAGGGCGACCTGTACGATGGAACCCCGCTCTCCGGAGTGGCCGACATCCGTGCGGCGATCCTCAGCCGTCCCGAGGTCTTCTACCGCATCTTCACCGAGAACATGATGGCCTACGCGCTCGGCCGTCGCGTCGAGTACTACGACATGCCCTCGGTTCGTGAGATCACGCGCGACGCGGCGAACGAGCAGTATCGCCTGTCCGCCTTCGTGTGGGGCGTGGTAAACAGCCCCGCCTTCCGCACCAGCCGCGCCGCAGCTCCCGTGGTTGCCGAACAGCAGCCCGTTTCGGAGCCCGGCTCCTTCAACTGACCGCATCACCAACCTCGACGAGGCTCACTACGATGGACTTCATCACCGGAAAGCACATTTCGCGGCGGGAGCTGCTCAAGGGCATGGGCGCCACCGTCGGACTTCCGCTTCTCGATGCCATGGTCCCGGCGGCCCGCCCGCTCGCGGCCACCGAGGCTGGGAAGGCGGCCGACAGCACGCGCCTCGTCTGCATCGAGAACGTGCACGGTGCCGCAGGGTGCAACGACCTCGGCGCGTCGCTCGGACTCTGGTCGCCGAAGGAAGAGGGCAAGGACTTCGATCTCTCCCTCAGCTCCATGAGCCCGCTCGAGCCGTACCGAAAGTACCTCACGATCGTGAGCGACACGGACTCCCGCATGGCCGACGCCTTTTCGCCGGCCGAGATCGGTGGTGACCACTTCCGCACCGCGGCGGTGTTCCTGACACAGGCGCACCCGAAGCAGACGCAGGGCTCCGACGTCTATGCGGGCACGTCGTTCGACCAGATCTACGCCCAGCACATCGCGGGTGAGACGCCGATCCCGTCCATGCAGCTGACCATCGAGAACGTGGACCAGGCCGGCGGCTGCGCCTACGGCTACTCCTGCGTCTACACGGATACGATCAGCTGGGCCTCCCCCACGGCGCCCCTGCCGATGATCCGCGATCCGCGGGCCGTGTTCGAGCAGCTCTTCGGCGCGGGCGGCACGCCCGAGCAGCGCGCCGAGCGCCTGGCGACCGACCGCAGCATCCTGGACTGGGTCATGGGCGAGATGTCCGGACTGCGCCGCCAGCTCGGCGCGGCGGACCGCCAGCGGCTCGACCTCTACACGACGAACATCCGCGAGCTCGAGCAGCGCATCCAGCGCATCGAGGCGCAGAACGCCTCCGGCGAGGAGCGCGAGATTCCCGAAGCGCCCGTGGGCGTGCCGGACGACTTCGCCGAGCACATGCGCCTCATGTTCGACCTGCAGGTTCTCGCGTTCATGTCCGACTCGACGCGCGTCTTCTCGCTCAAGATGGGCCGCGACGCGTCGCCGCGGGTCTACCCCGGCTCGGGCTCTGACACCCCGTACCACGCCGCCTCGCACCACGGCGGCCGGGAGGACAGGGTTCGCGACTTCGCGAAGATCAACCAGTATCACGTGGCGATGCTGCCGTACTTCCTCGACAAGCTGTCGTCGGTCTCCGAGGGCAACGGCACGCTGCTCGACAAGACGATGATCATGTACGGATCGGCGATGGCCGACTCGAACCTTCACAACCACATCCGCTGCCCGCTCTTCCTGGTCGGCGGATCGAACGGGCTGGTGGAAGGCGAGCGTCACCTCCGGGCGACGCCCGGCACGCCCATGGCGAACGTGATGCTGGGGCTGCTGCACAAGCTCGGCATCGACGACATCACGCAGTTCGGCAACAGCAACGGCACGTTCGCCATCTGACATGTACGACACTTCGTCGGAGGCGCAGGCCTTCGGGAGAAAGACCATGAGGAACACAGCCCTTCGCCTGGCCAGCGTCTTCGCGCTGAGCCTCCTGATGGTGGGTGCCGTCCCCGCGGAGTCGCCGGTGGCCGACGCCGCTCAGGCGAACGACGCGCAGCAGGTGCGGGCGCTTCTGCAGCAGGGCGCCGACGCGAACGGCGCGCAGGCGGACGGGCTCACCGCCCTCCATTGGGCAGCACTCAATGACAACCCCGAGGTCGTCGGTCTCCTGCTCTACGCAGGGGCGACCGTGCGACCGCTGACCCGGGTCGGTGGGTACACGCCGCTGCATCTCGCTGCCCGGTCGGGCCACGTCAACGTGGTGCGTGCGCTCCTCGACGCGGGGGCCGATCCGAACGAGTGGACGACCACAGGGGTGACGGCCCTGCACTTCGCGGCGCAGGCCAACGACGGAGCGTCCGTCCGGGCCCTCGCAGCCGCCGGTGCCGACGTGAACGCGACGGACCGGTTCCAGAGCCGGACGCCGCTCGTCTTCGCTGCGGGCCGCAACGCGACGGACGCGATCTCCGCACTCCTCGAGACCGGGGCGGACCCGTCGATCACGACGGAGCTCAAGGACTACACCGCCCGCAACCAGTTCGACGACGACGAGCGTGCCCGCCGGGCACGCATCCGCGCCGCCGAGGTCGGAGGCGAGCCGGTGAGTAACGACAACGCCGATCTGCTCGGGCAGCAGACGCGCGGCCGCACGCCACCGGACAGTGCTCAGGCCGCCGAAAGGCCCGAACGAGAGAAGCCCGCCGAGACGGAAGAGAAGAAGGAAGAGGCCAAGCCCGCCGAGCCGCCGATCCGGGTGCTCAGCTCCACGGAGCAGATCGGCGTCCAGGGCGGCTTCACCGCGCTCCACTACGCGGCGCGTGAAGGCAACGTCGAGGCGGCACGGCTCCTGCTCGACGGGGGCGCCGACATCGACCAGCTGTCGGGCGGCGATCAGTCGTCTCCGCTCCTGGTCGCGGTCATCAACGGCAACTACGACCTGGCCCTCATGCTGGTGGAGCGGGGTGCCGATCCGAACCTGGTCAGTGACGACGGAGCCGGTCCGCTCTTCGCCACCCTGAACATCGAGTGGTCACTCAGGACTTGGTACCCGCAGCCGCAGGCGTTCCGGACGCAGCAGAACTCCTACCTGGACCTCATGGAGGCGCTGCTTGAGGCGGGCGCCGACCCGAACCAGCAGGTTTCCACCCACATCTGGTACTCGGCGTACAACGCCGGCCGGATGGGCGTGGACTTCACGGGTGCCACGCCCTTCTGGCGCGCCGCGTACGCCACGGACGTGACCGCCATGAAGCTTCTGCACTCTTACGGGGCCGACCCGAACATGTCCACGACGAACCTCCCCGAGCGCCGTCGTTTCCGCGATCCGGGCAACCCCGGAGCGCAGACCGGTCCGGAGGACGAGGAAAAGCTCGATCCTTCCGGCCTTCCGCCCGTCCCGGTCGGCGGACCCGCGGTCCATCCGATTCACGCGGCGTCCGGCGTCGGATTCGGAACGTCGCGCGTGGCCCAGCAGCACCGGAGTGTTCCCGATGGGTGGCTCCCGGCCATGAAGTACTTCGTCGAGGAGCTCGGGGTCGATCCGAACCTCCGTGACATGGACGGCTTCACGCCCGTGCACCACTCCGCAGCGCGCGGGGACAACGAGACGATCCTCTACCTGGTTTCGAAGGGGGCGGACGTGACGCTGGTCAGCCGCCGAGGTCAGACCACCGCCGACATGGCCAACAGCCCCGAGCAGCGGGCTCAGCCGCACCCGGCCACCATCGCCCTGCTCGAGAAGCTCGGATCCAAGAACAACCACAACTGCCAGTCCTGCGGTTCGGGCTCCGGCGGGAACTAAGCGGAGTCACGGGATGAAGCGATCGGTGTTCCCCGGACTGGCGGTAGCGCTCCTGCTGCCGGCCCTCGCGGAAGGCCAGGACACGGAGTGGAACCGGTACACCCTCGAGGACCTCGGGGGTGTGCACGTTCGCTTCGAAATCGACGACGTGTGTCAGGGCGCCGGCATCACCGCGGCGCTCTATGAAGCCGATGCGTCGCTGAAGCTCATCGAGTCCGAGGTGGGCGTGCTGACCATGCAGGAAATGCTCGCCAACCCGGCCATGCCGGAGCTCCGCATCGACGTCGCCTGCGCCGAGGGGTCCGAAGGTGCGAGCGGGGCTATGGCGTGGTCGGTCGCGCTGCGTGTTCAGCAGTCGGCTCAGATGCTTCGTGACACGCAGATCACGCTTCCCGAAGCGGTCACCTGGTTCCACGGCGAGCTGGGCGCCACCTCGGCGGGCGGAGCGGCGGATGCGGTCGGAAGCGCCGTCATGCGGCAGATCGACCTGTTCGCCGCCGCGTGGGCCGCCGCGCACGCGACCGACGCGGGCGGCGCCGACCGGTAGCGGTCCGGACCTGCCGAAGGCATCATATCGGGGCGGACGGGTCGGACGACCCGTCCGCCCTTCTTCGTTCCGGCTCCAAGGAGATGTGATGCGCCGCTCGAACGCCGCCCGCCTGACGGGTGCCCTGCTCCTCGCGACGGCTCTCGCCGCCGCGCCGAAGCCCGCCGCCGCCACCTGGTCGGTCATCGCGGTCGATGCGCGCACGGGCCGCGTCGTCGTCGCCTCCGCGACGTGCGTCGCGCAGGCCCGGCTCGTGAGCTTCCCGGCCAAGGGCCTGATGGACATCCAGGCGATCGTGGTGCCCGGTGTCGGGGTCGCGGCCGCCCAGGCGGGTGTCGACCGGACCCGCGCCAATCAGACGCTGATCTACGAGCAGCTGAAGGACGGCATGGACCCGAGGCTCATCCTCGACATGCTGAAGGACGACCCGGCCATCGAGCGCCGGCAATTCGGTATCCTGGACCTGCAGGGCCGCTCCATCGGTTTCAGCGGCGCCGAAAACGGCGCCGCGTCCCTCTCCCGGCAGGGGCGGGTCGCCGGCACCGAGATCTACTACTCCGTTCAGGGCAACATCCTCGCCTCCGACGCGGTCGTCCTGAACGCGGCACGGGCGCTGGAGCAGGCCCCGGGCGACATCACAGACAAGGTGATGGCGGCCATGGAGGCCGCGGACGAGGCCGGTGGCGACAGCCGCTGCACCTGCGACACCGAGCCCGTGCCGGACGCGCCGTGCGACGGTCGCAACGCGCACGTGGCCTACATCCTCGCCGCGGACCGGAACGACCCCGAGGGCGAATCGTTCAACGACGGTCGCTACGCGATGTTCATCGACGTCACCGACGAGAACATCCGGCCGACGGAGAACGGCAACCCCGTGATCACGCTCCGGATGCGCTACGACGCCTGGAAGGCGGAACGCCGGCAGGAGTAGGGGGCCGCGGCCCGTTCCGGGCCGCGGCCGCGCCACCCTGCCCGCCTCCGCCCCGGCGGGCGCTGTCGCGGATGCGGCGAACGGGTCACATGCCCTTGGCCCGCCGGATCGCGGCCAGTGTGTGGTCCGTCCTCCACCTCATGAGTTCTTCGCCGACCGCGATGGTACGGCCGAGGGGAACGAGCGACACACCGTTGATCGTGGCGCGCCCCGTGCGGACCCGCTCCTCGTAGCGGACTGTCTGCGGATCCACCGCGGCCTGCATGGCGGTAAGCCAGTACGTGTCGTGCCAGCCTTCGCTCTCCTCGCGGATACCGAAGGTCTCTTCCATATGGCGCTGCACGCCAGCGTTGTCGTAGAACTCCGGAATGAAGAGCGCCTTCTTCGTTCCCCACTCCGCGTTGAGCCGGGCGGCCACGTTCTCCATGCCGGTCTGGTTGCCACCGCTGTCGCCGATGTAGACGATCCAGTCGAAGCCGTGCTGGTTCAGGCTGCGCCCGACGTCCTCGAGCATGGCCTCGAAGGTCTCCTGCCGCACGGTCAGCGTGCCCGAGTACCGCATGTGCCCCGTGGGCGGGCTGACGTCGCCCTCGGGGACCAGCTTGATGACGGGGGCGCAGAGTGCGTCGCCGAGAGCACGAGCGATGCGCTCGCACATCCCGTCCAGCACGTAGTTGTGCTTCCCCATCGCGACGTACGGGCCGTTCTGCTCGATTCCGCCGGTCGGAACGATGGCGGTCCGCTTCCCTTCGGCCATCGCGTCCCGGATCTCGATCCAGGTCATCTCCTCGATCCAGATCGTGTTCAGCGCGGGGATGGGACGCTCCATGGCGAGCTCCGCCGCCACGTCCTGCTGCCGCGCGGAGGCCGGCTGGACGAGGATGCACAGGCCCAGGGCCGTGACAATCGGACGGTACTTCCTCATAGTGTGCCTCCTTCTGAGTGAATCCCGTCATTCTACCGCAGGACTCCGCACATGGCGATCCGTCCATCGCGCCGCGCTCGCATCCCCTCCTCGCTCTTCGTCATGACCCTGGCGCTCGCCCTGGCGGGGTGCGGTGGGAGCGACGCCGCCGACACTCCCGTCGCCGAAGCCGCCCCGCAGATCCCCGCCGACCAGCTGATCCGTACCGGGGACCCCTATGCCCGAGGGTACAGCGACGACGACTTCCCTCGGGTCACGGAGCTCGCGACCGGCGTGTACGCCTACGAGCAGCTTCGATCGGCCGGCGACGAGAAGTTCACTACGGTCAGCATGTTCGTGGTGACGGACGCCGGAGTCCTCGTGGCCGACGGCCAGGGGAGCGTCGAGGAGACCCAGCGACTCGTCGACGCGATCGCCGGGATCACGGACAGGCCCATCACCACCGTCGTCGTCTGCTCCGACCACGGAGACCACACGGCCGGTAACTCGGTCTTCCCGGCAGACGCCGAGTACATCGCGCACCCGACGTCCGCCGCGGCGCTCGAGGCGATGGCCGCGGGCGCGGGCGCGGAGGCGGCACCGGTGCGCCTGGCCACCCGGCTCGTCGAGGACCGCACCGTCCTGGACATGGGCGGGCGGTCCATCGAGGTCCTCTTTCTGGGCCGCGCGCACACGGGTGGAGACCTGGTCGTCTACCTCCCGGACGAGAAGATCATGTTCATGAGCGAGACGTACCTGCACCGGATCTTCCCGGCCATGCGCTCGGCGTACCCGTCGGAGTGGGTCGACATGATCGAGGCTGCCCAGGCGATGGACGTGGACATCTACGTGCCCGGGCACGGGTTCGTGGACGACCCGTCGATTCTCGAAGCGGAGCTGGAGCTCTTCCAGGGCGCGATCCGCGTGGTGATCGACGAGGCGACGCGACTGCACGGGGAAGGCTACGATCTGGTCGACGCGCAGGCGCAGGTGTTGTTCGGCGACCTGGAGACCTGGACGCTCCGCTCGAGTCAGGGCGACCGCGCGCTCCAGCAGGTGTACGCCGAGATCAATGGTGAGCTCGGAGGCGTGTCCCGATGACGGCTCCGTTCAGCTCGGTCGCCCCGGGCGTGCGCGACCGCACGGGCAACGACCCCATCTTCATCTGGAACGGTGAGGCGAGGAGCCGCGCGGCGGCCGGCGAGGATATCCTCAACGCGACCATCGGCGCGCTCACCCAGGACGACGGCGTCCTCTGCACACTGCCGACGGTGCTCGAGACGATGAAGCGTCTCCAGGGCCCGAGGTCGGCGGGTTACGCCCCGATCTCCGGCGTACCGGCGTTTCGGGCGGCCGTGGTGCATGATCTCTTCGGTGACGGACCACTCAGCCGTCAGGCGGTCTCGGTCGCGACGCCGGGCGGGACCGGCGCCGTGTACCAGGCGGTGCAGAACTTCCTCGAGCCCGGCCAGAAGATGCTCGTGCCGAGCTTCTTCTGGGGGCCCTACCGTGAGATCACAGGGCATGGGGGACGAGGGCTCGACCCCTTCCCCATGTTCGACGACCGGGGAGAGTTCGACATCGACGGGATGGCGGCCGGTCTCGACCGGCACCTCGCCACCCAGGGGCGTGCGCTGGTGGTGCTCAACTTTCCCTGCCACAACCCGACCGGCTATACCCTGAGTGCCGGAGAGTGGGACCGCGTCATCGACGTGGTGGACGCCGCCGGTCAACGGGGCCCGGTCACGGTGTTCATCGACGCGGCCTACATGGAGTTCGGGGGCGGTTCGGCGCGTGGCTGGGTGGACGCCGTGCCCGGCCTCATGCGCAACGCCACGGTGCTCGTTGGATGGACCGTGTCGAAGAGCATGGCGCAGTACGGCGCACGCATCGGAGCGATCGTCGCCCTCCACCGGGACCCGGCGGAGCTGGCGCAGATCGACAACGCCCTGGGGTACGCCTGTCGTGCAACGTGGTCGAACTGTCATCACCTCGGGCAGCTCGCCGCGGCCGAGCTCCTGACCGATCCGGAGCTCGTGGCCCGTGTCTCCGCGGAGCGGGCGGAGCTGTCCGCGCTGCTCCAGGGTCGAATCGACGCCTTCAACCAGCACGCCCGCATGGCGGGGCTGCGGACGCCCCGCTACGACGCCGGCTTCTTCGTCGCGGTCTTCACCCCGGACCAGGACGCGACCGCGGCCGCCATGCGCGACCGCGGCGTCTACACGGTCCCGATTCCGGGCGCGGTGCGCGTCGCGCTCTGCTCGACGCCCGCGTCGACCATCCCCAGACTGGTGGAAGCGCTGGAGATCGGAGTTGCCGCCGCGAGCTGACCGTCAGCGACCCGCGTGCGTCCGGCCGACCTCGATGTGTGCGTCGGCATCCGGACCGTTCATGAGCAGGCCGAGGAATCCCTCGTCGATGCGTCGCGCCACGTCGTCGGCGGTGGCCGTGATCATGTCCGGGAGCCCCACACGCTTCGCGTGCGAGAGGACCTCCATGTTGCCGCGCTCCCCGGCCTCGCGATCTCCGAGCGCCTGCGACAGGCTTCCGATTCCGCAGGCCAGGACGCTGTAGCCGGGGACGTTCGCGATCTCGGCCACAGCGGCGAGCGCGCCCGGGTCCTCCACCATCAGCATGGCGATGACCGTGCCCCCGGGATTCGCAGGAGACCAAACGTCCGCACCGATCTCCTCGAAGAACGAGACCGCCTGACGCGCCTCCTCGGGGCTGCGCACGTGCGGCAGCACGATCCCGTCCGCGCCGGCGGCCAGCGCCTCCGCCACGCGCGCGCGCGCCGCATCCGGGCCGTCGGCCGAGATCGGAGGAATACGCACCAGGAGGGTCTTGTCGCCGGCCGCCGTCGAGGTCGCGAGCCCGTCCGCGATGGCCACCACCGCGGCGGCATCGTAGGTCCCCTCGAGGTTCAGAAAGACGTAGTCCAGGAGCGGATTCTCCGCCATGCGACGTCCGCCTTCGGCGGTGTACAGGGGGGGCAGACGCTCACCGTCCGGGCCGAGTGCGCCCCGCTCCCGTTCGCTGGGCACGAAAATGCCGAACGCCGGCGTGCCGGCCGCCCACAGGCGGATCAGTTCCGGCTGGGCCGAGGTGCCCGGTGCCGCCCCGACGGAAGCGGAGCCACCCGCCGCGACGCCCGTGTCCTCGGCTTCCCCGCCACCGCAGGCGGCCACGAGCGTGAGCGTTGCAAACGCCACCACAGCGCGATGCAGCGCACGCCCCGGGCGAACCGGAGCGGCACCGCACGTCGCGGCCGGACTCACGATCTTCGTCATTCCCTCAGTCCTCTCTGCCCGCGGCCGCCCTCCCGAGCGACGCCGCCCCGGGCCGAACCGCGATGATGAATCGGAATCCCTGCCCCAGCCTGACCTGCACGTCGTCCGTCCCGGCCGTGACGCCGCACGGTACATCCGCTTCCATCCCCGCCGCCAGCACCGAGGCGACCGCCGTCTGGACCGCACCTTCGTCGCCGTACGCGTGCCGCAGGTCCTTCTGGCCCGGAAGCACGACACCGACACCGGGCGTGGCCACGATCTGCCCCACGACGTCGACCGCATCACGACTCTCGATCTGGGCCACGATCAGCACGTCGCCGTCGGGACGGAGCGGCCAGAGTCGAGCGCCCACGACCTCCGCGACCGCGCGGACGTCGCGAGGCGACTCGACATGCGGGAGAATGAGCCCCCGTGCGCCGGCTGCGAGTCCCTCGGCGGCGCGTCTCGCCGCAGTCTCCCGGTCGTTCCGCACCGGCGGAATGCGCAGCAGGACGTCGGGCGGACCGGCCGTCCCGGCCGCCCCGGCCAGGGCCTCCGTGAATGCCCCGAGCGCCGCCATGTCCCACTCGGCCTCCTCGAGGTCATAGAAGACGAAATCGATGTCGGGGTCCGCGGCAGCCAGCCGCCCACCCTCCGCCGAGCGCTCCGGCGCGAACGCGCCGAAGGCGGGTGTGCCGGCCGCGAGCAGCTCGACCACCGACCGACGACGCCTCGACGTCACGGTCACGCTCCGAGCCCGCCGGCCTGCCACCCCGAGGGCGCTCTGCCCGTCACCTCGACCAGGGCGGCACGACGCCGTTCATGCGGGCGTACGCGATCGACTGACCGAGGTGCTCGTTCATGTGGGTGACCAGCTGGAGGAGCACCGCCCACTCGCCGACCTGCCGGCCGTAGAGCGTCCGCTCGACGTCCAGGTCCGAAGGCTTCGTGCCGCGCGCGATCCCGTAGACGTATTCCACCGACGCGTTCAGGAGGCGCACGACCTCCGCCTTGTCCGTGACCTCGTCCTCCCACCGCCCGTACTCCTCGGGCGTGAACGGCGAAGGGCGGCCCATGTTCTCGTGGGGATACATGTAGTTGTAGCGCGCGATATGCATGAAGACGGTGGCCACGGTGGCCACGCCCTCACCGGGGCTCCACCCGTAGACCTCCGCGGGCATCGCCTCGGCGAGCGCGACGATCTTGGAGCCCGAAGATCCGAACTGTCCCTCGAACTCCTCGATGAAGTTGCCCGGGGCGCCCTGCCCAGCGATCCCGCCGGGAACGGCCGCCAGCACCGCCGCCACCGACCACAGGCGCAGGCCCGCGCGCAGCATCACCGGTCTTCCGAGATCGTTCGGGGGGCCTCGGCCTTCTTTTCGAGCGTCTCGAGTACCTGCTCCCAGTGGAACGTCTCGCCGATCCCGCGCACGTAGTGGTCCATCCACGCCATCTCGCTCACCGACTTCACCAGGCGGTTGCGAGGGTCGGGGATGCCGTGGCTGCGGCCCGGGTACATGAAGAGCTCCGTGGGCACGTCGAGCTTCTTGAGTGCCATGTGGAGCTCCACGGACTGCGGGCTCGGCACGCGGGGGTCACCCTCGACGACGTGGATCATCGTGGGCGTCTTCGCGTTCATGATGTACTTGAGGGGGGACTGATCCCAGTACGTGTCGAAGTCCTCGTACAGGAAGCCATCGCCCACGTAGAACTGCCGGTTCCGCTGCACGTCGCTCTGCGCGTACATGCTGATCCAGTTCATCGTCCCCGCACCCGAGCTGATGGCCTTGAAGCGGTCCGTGTGCGTGAGGATCCAGTTGGACCAGTGCCCGCCCGCGCTCCAACCGAGGACCCCCATCCGGTTCTCGTCGACGATCCCCTCGGCGATGAGGTGATCGACGCCGGTCATGATGTCGTCGAAGCCGAGTGTGAAATAGTCTCCGACGATGTCCGTGCGGTGCGCGTTGCCGTAGTTCGTCGAGCCGCGGTAGTTGGGCTTCAGCACGGCGTACCCCGCGCCCGCGTAGACCTGGGCGCCGTACCCGCCGTTGAAGCGGAGCACGTCCGCCGAAGCCGGTCCGCCGTGGATGGCCACGATGAGCGGGTAGCGCGTCCCCTCCCGGTAGCCGACGGGGTAGACGAGGACGCCACCCACCCGCTTGCCGTCGGTCGACGTCCATTCGACCTCCACTTCCTCCCCGAGCGCGATGTCGGCGACCTCGGGACTCACGTCGACGAGCTGCGTCCAACGGCTCCGGTCGTCGACGTCGTCGAGGCTCGCGACGGTGAAGACGGTGGCGGGGGTCCGGGGATCCTGGTAGTCGATGAGCACGACGCCGCTCTCGTCGTCGAGACGTACCGACAGCGTCGCACGCTCGTCCGTGATCTGGCGAACCCGGTCACGCTCCACGTCGAGGGCGTGCAGCTGGACCGTGACCTTGACCCCCGCGTTGAAGTAGATCGTCTTCGAGTCCTCGGACCAGAAGTCCACTGAGAGGCTCTGGTCGAACGACGAGCCGAGCTTGCGGAACGCGCCACCCCGATCGTCCACGGCGCGCAGGTAGATCCGGTCCTCGGTCATCGTGTAGCGATCCATGTCGTCCGGCGCGGAGAACGCGATCCAGCGCGAGTCGGGGGAGAAGCTCGTGGCACTCTCACTGACCTCGTAGTTCTCCGTGAGCCGCTCGATCGAGCCGCTCGCGACGTCCATCAGGAACTGGTCCGCGTACAGGCGCGACGCCGTGATGTTGCGCTCGTAGCGCCCCGGAGAGCCGCCGGTGAACGAAATCCAGCGGCCGTCCGGGGAGATCACGAAACCCTCGACGCCGTAGGACGGATCGTCCGTGAGCCTGCGCTCGGTTCCCGAGCCCGCTTCCACCGACCACAGGCTGGACAGCGGCGTGACCTGGTTCTTTACGTCGACCGAGAAGCCCTCCTCGCGCCGACGGTGGTCGGCCTCGTCGAAGGAGTCGGGGCGCGTGAAGTAGATCGTGCTCCCGTTCGGCGCCCACTCCCAGTCGTCCACGCCTGCCTCGCCGTGCGTGATCTGTACCGGCTCGGCCGTGAAAAGACCCGCCACGGGCACCCTCCACAGCTGCTCCCGGCCCGACGCTCCGGCCCGGTAGGCGAGCCACGCGCCGTCTGCGCTGAAGGCATAGTCCGAGACCCCGTCTTCGGCGTCCGTGACCTTGCGCGCCTCACCGCCGTCGTGGCGCATCAGGTACACCTGGTCATCGCCGTTGCGGGCGTCTCGATCGGACAGGAACAGGAAGAACGACCCGTCCGAGGCCCACGCCGGATCGGTTTCGTTCCACTCGTCCGTGTACGTCAGCTGGCGGCTGGACGTGACACCGTCCGACAGTGATACGACGTGGATGTCGCTCTGCGATTCGTCCTCGGCCCAGTCGGGCGTACGGACGGTGTAGAGCATCCAGGCGCCGTCGGGGCTGGGCGCCCATGAACCGGCGCTCTTCATGACCTGCATGTCCAGGAAGTTCATGGGGCGCTGCTGCGCGGTGACGGCGGTCGCGGTCACGGCCATGAGTGCGGCCGGGAGGAGGCGTCGAAGCGAGCGGGGCTGGATGAAGCTCATCGCGGTTCAGAAGCGTTGGTGTGGACGATTCGGCGCGCGGGCGCCGGAGGTAAGGAGAGACATTATGGGGCGGCCGGACCGATCTGGCATCGCCCCCCCCCGGCCACCGTCCCACGGGCACCGACCCTGTCGGAGGCGAACCGGTGCAGCGCCCGCAGCCCCCTAGGGCAACTCCCCTGCTTCGGGTTCACCGTCCTGCAGCCCCACGATGCGGAGGAGCCTCAGCGCGTTGCGGCTCGTGGCCAGGCCCGGGCGGAGCCGATAGTCGAAGGAGAGTACCTGCTCCGCCGTGTCGTCCACGTCTTCCCGGAAATGGACCTTCGTCGACGCGGCATCGAGGGTGGGTTCCTCGTGGAGGGCCAGATCGTGCGTGGTGACGGCGCCGATGGCGTGCGCTGCGAGGAGATGACGGAGGATCCGCCGCGCGGCGACACGACGCTCCTCCGAGTTGGTCCCCTGGAGCACCTCGTCGACGAGCCAGAGCAGCGCCGGATCGCCCCGTTGCGCGTCCCCTGCGTCCGCGGCGTCCACGAGTGCCTTCAGCCGGAGAAGCTCCGCCATGAACAGCGACACGCCGCCCGTGAGGGAGTCGTGGATGCGCATGGAGGTGAAGGTACGCAGCGGTGTCATCGAAGCCGCCCGCGCGCAGACCACCGATCCCGCCTGACCCAGCACGGCGCACAGGCCGAGGGAACGGAGGAGCGTACTCTTGCCCGACATGTTCGAACCGGTCACCAGAAGGAAGCGACCCGGGGGCTCGAGGCGCACGTCGCTCGTGCGGCGCAGCGCGTCGGAAATCAGCGGATGCCCGAGCGCCTCGGCCTCGAGGCCCGGCGTGCCTTCGCGCATCTGCGGAAAGCACCAGTCCGGGTGATCGTGCGAGAGCACGGCCAGGGCCGAGAGCGCTTCGAGCTCTCCCAGCGCGTCGAACCACCCTGCCACCCGCGCGCCCGAGCGAGCCCGCCACCCCTCCAGACCGACCGCAACGTGGACGTCCCACAGGAACACCACCGTCAGGACCTGGTGGACCATCGAGCCATGGGAGCCGGCGAGGTCGAGCCACCGCTCGAGCACGCGGATCTCCCGCGAGGCTCGGGGCCCGGACTCGACGCCGAGCCTCGCCCGAAGCGCCCGAAGGCGTCCGTCGTCGGCGTCGTCGTGCGCCTCCCACGCGGCGAAGAGGGCGTGGTGGCGGCGGAGCCCCGGGCTCCGGGCACCCGCGGACTCGAAGTACTGGCTCAGCACCTTGCCCCAGCGGAACGCGAGCGCGCCCTGGATGCCCAGCGGCACCACCCAGACGAGGGCCGGTACGCCGACCGAAAAGGACCAGAATAGGAAGAGGCCGAGCGTCACCGGCGGCGCCGCCCGCGCGAAGCCGATCGACCACCCGGGAAGTCCGGCGCCGTGACCCCGCGCGAACGGAGACGCTCCGTTCGTCCAGCGCAGAAAGCCCTTCCACGCGGCACGGTCCACCGGGTCGACGAGGAGTGCCTCTACGGTGAGCGCCTCGCGTCCGTCGAAGTCCGCCGCGAGCGCGGCGACGGCCGCCTGCCGGCTCCGGACCTCGTCCGCGGGCGCCGGATCGCGCAGCCACCGACGCAGC
Source organism: Gemmatimonadota bacterium (assembly GCA_030827315.1). Classification (GTDB taxonomy): domain Bacteria; phylum Gemmatimonadota; class Gemmatimonadetes; order Longimicrobiales; family Gaopeijiaceae; genus UBA2589. The sequence goes on from JAURER010000016.1 coordinate 21,741, forward strand.
GTCTCGGTACCCGACGGAGTCGGGGCCGGGCCCAGGAGGGCCCGCACGGATCCGGGACCGAAGACGTCCAGGTCCACCACGTACGGATGCTCCTCCTCGCTCGAGGCGCCCGGGGCGAGTAGCGGATCGACGGCGCCGATCTCCTCGAGTTCGATGCGCACGGCCTGCCAGTCGCGCTCCAGCCGCGCGAGGCCGAGCCGGGCAAGCGAAGCCGCGAGGCGGGCCCGCCGAAGCCTGGCCCTGAGGGAACGATGGCGGGAGACGAGGATGACGAAGGCGAGGCCCGCGAGCGCCGCGATCGGCACGGTGAGCGTCGCGGGCACGGGGAGGTCGTCGTGGAGGAGACCGACGACGGCACCGACCAGGAACGTGACCAGCCTCGCCACCTCCACACGTCGGGTCCGAGCCTCCAGCGCCGACGCGACCGCGTCGTGCCGCCCGAGCGCGACCCGGTATGCCGACGCCGGGTGGCTCCCCGCCTCCGGATGCACCAGACTATCGGACCGCTTCGGCTCCAACCGCCCTCCTGGATCGACCTCATGCCCCTCGTCGCCGACAATGTATCTCTCTTCGCCGGACGTCGCCCCGGACGCGGCGTGCGCGACGCGCGTGTGGCCGCGTACGGAGCCGGCGTCCGAGCTGGAGGCCGGCGAGGGTGAGGATCATCGCGGGCCGGCACGCGGGCCGGCATCTCACCTCCCCCGGCGGCCGGGTGCGCCCGACGCCGGAGGAGGTGCGGGCACGCTGCCTCGACCTCGTGACCGAGGAGCTGAAAGACGCCTCGGTCGTGGACCTCTTCGCCGGATCAGGAGCCGTGGGGCTGGAAGCTCTTTCGCGGGGCGCGGCCTCCGTGGACTTCGTCGAGAACGGCCCGGCGGCGCTCCATGCCCTGAAGGCGAACGTCGCAGCCCTGCGCGAGAGCGCGAGGACCAGGATCTTCAAGAAGGACGCGGTCGCGTGGATCGAGGGGCTGGAAGCGGGACGCTACGACATCGCCTTCGTGGACCCCCCGTACGGCTCGAAGAAGCTCGATCGGGTGGTGGACCGGTGGAGAGCCGTGCCCTTCGCACGGACGCTCATCCTGGAGCACGACCGGAGCCACGAGGTCAGGGCGAAGGGAAAGCAGCACGACTTCGAGGGGCAAACTCGAATCACGATCCTCCGCGCATGAGCGACGATCGCATCCGTGAGCTGGTCGCCGGAAACCCCGGACAGGCGACCGTCGCGGAGTACCAGCTCGTCCTCGATGCCGTGCACCGGCGGGCGCCCTGCCGCATGCTCGTCTTCGGCGTCGGCCGCGACTCGACGCTGTGGATCGACGGCAACGCAGGCGGGACCACGGTCTTCGTCGAGAGCATACGGGAGTGGGCGGACTACGCGCGTGCCCACGTGCCAGGGATCACCGTCCACGAGGTTCGCTACCGTACCCTCCGGGGGCTGTGGCCCCTCTATCGCCGGATCCCGACCCTGCTCGCGATGCGCGGCCTACCGGACTCGGTGACCCGGACCCCCTGGGACGTCGTGCTCGTCGACGCGCCGATGGGAACACGCTGGTACAAGCCCGGCCGCATGAAGAGCGTGTATACGGCCCGTGCGCTCGCCGCACCGGGTGCGGACGTCTTCGTCCACGACTGTCATCGCCCGGTGGAGCGAGAAGCCGGTGACGCCTTCCTCGGCCTCGAGCGCCTGGTGACCCAGGTCGACCGGATGCGCCATTACCGTCTGCCCTGAGCGATGCGCATCGGAATCGACGTCCGCGTCGCCGACCCCGAGGAGCCGGGGCAGCAGCGCTACCTCTGGCGCCTCGGCGTGTGGCTCGCCGGCGAGGGGCACCACGTCCACTTTCTGACCGTCCGGCCTCAGCCGGAGACGATCGCGTGCCCCGAAGGCGTGACCCTGCACCGTCTCCACGACCTGTCCCGTGCGCGGCTCCGCGACGCGGTCCGGGGTCTTCACCTCGACGTGCTCCTCCTCAACCCCGAGCGTTCGCGGCGCTATCGCGGCATCGGCGCCAACGTGCTCCGCTCGGCGTATGGCACGGAGCATTACCGGCAGAAGCTGCGCTCCTTCCGAAACCCCCTCGAGCGCGCCGTGCGTGCCTCGGTACGCCTCACGCCGTGGGAAGCCGCGGAGCGGAGGTGGGAGCGCGCCTTCTACGAAGGGACCTCGCCGGAACCGCACGTCGTCGCCCAGTCACGCTACATGCGCGGCGAGATCCTGGGCAGCTACGCCGTTCCCGAGGGCAACGTGCACGTAGTGCACAACGCCGTGGACACAAACGAGTTCACCGTCTCGGCCCGTGAAGGCCTCCGTGACGAGATGCGCGCCCGCTGGCGCATCCCCGGAGAGGCGACCTGCCTCCTCTTCCTGGGGCACAACTACCGCCTCAAGGGCCTGTGGCAACTGCTCGACGTGCTGGCCGACTCCGACCCCTCGGTTCATCTCCTGGTCGTGGGCCGCGGCACCGGCTCGGGACAACGTCGAGAGGCACGGCGGCGCATCGAACGCCTGGGTCTCAGGGGACGGGTGACGATGGCCGGACCCGTCCGTCCGTCCCTGCACGCCCTGGCGGCCGCGGACGCACTGATCCACCTGTCGTGGCACGACTCGTTCGGCTTCGTGGCGCTCGAGGCGATGGCGTGCGGGCTGCCCGTGATCACCACGCCCTACGTGGGCGCGACCGAACTCATCGACGACGGGGTTTCGGGACTCGTCGTGGATCCGTCGGACGACCGCGGCATCGCCGCAGCCATCGACCGGACGCGGGATGCGGCCTTCCGCCGCGCGATGGGCGCCGCGGCGGCGGCCGTCGGCCGAAGCCATGACGAGACGTCAAACTTCCGGCGCGTGCTCGAGGTCATGCGCGCGGCAGCAGTGGCACGCGACGGACCCGTCTGACGGCGGACCGCGCGCACCCGGGCGCGCTCGCTCTGCCCGTCCGTGCGCCGGTCAGTGCGCGGGCGACCAGCGAATCCAGTAGTCGTCGATGGTGTCGTCGTCCGTACCCAGCTCCACGTCACCCGCGGGCAGATCGTTGAGCTGGAGGATATACGTCAGGACGTCCGTGACCTGCTGCCGATCCAGGCTCCACGGGTCGTCGTAGGGCATCCGGTCGTTGATGTAATACCAGAGCTGGAAGACCGACTCGTCTTCCCACCGCCCGCGGAAGCCCGGCTCGGTCCAGTCGGCCGTGTCGTGACACTCCGAGCAGGTGGAGAGGAAGAGTTCCGCGCCCCGCCCGGCCTGGGCCAGCGTGAAGATGCCGTCGGCCGTGGTCGGCTCGGCGCGCGTTTCGGGGGCCGGGGCCGTCGAGGGCGAGGGGGCCGGAGCGGAAGCCGTGCCGCCGGCGGAGCAGGCCGCGGCGAGGACGAAGACGGACGAGCCCGCGAGGGCACGAACGGATCGCAGCATGGAGTGACTCGGGGGAGGGTCTGCGGGAAGGGGCGATGGTGTGCTGCAGTACCCCGAGCGTTCCGGGGCTTTCCACGAGGACCCGACTCGCGCCCGAAGCGTTGAGGTCGCGCGCCGGAGGCAGGAACTTCCACCGAGTGCCTGCCCCCGCCGTGGCCCTTCGCACGCCGCCCGGATGCCATAGCTTGGGGGCATGGAAATCGGCATCTACTCGTTCGTCGAGACGGCGCTCGACCCCGCGACCGGAGGGCAGTCCGATGCCCGCGGTCGGATCGCGCGACTGCTCGAGGAGATCGAGCTCGCGGACCAGGTCGGCCTCGACGTCTTCGGCATCGGCGAGCACCATCGCCCCGACTACGTGTCCTCGTCCCCCGCGGTCATCCTGGCCGCGGCGGCGGCCCGCACGAAGCGCATCCGCCTCACCAGCACGGTGACGGTCCTCAGCTCCGACGATCCGGTACGCGTCTTCCAGGACTTCGCGACCATCGATCTGATCTCCGGCGGCCGGGCCGAAATCATGGCGGGCCGGGGGTCGTTCACGGAGTCGTTCCCCCTCTTCGGCCAGGATCTCGCCGACTACGACGAGCTGTTCGCGGAGAAGCTCGAGCTCCTCCTCAGGCTGCGGGAGGAGGAGCGGGTGACATGGCACGGGAAGCACCGCCCGTCCATCGACGGCCGGGGCGTCTGGCCGCGGCCGGTCCAGGACCCGATTCCGGTCTGGATCGCCGTGGGAGGCAACCCGCCCTCCGCGGTACGGGCGGCGTCCCTGGGGCTGCCCATGGCGCTCGCGATCATCGGCGGGATGCCCGAGCGATTTCGGCCCTTCGTCGACCTTTACCGCGAAGCGGCCCGACGCACGGGACACGACCCCGAGACGCTCCCGGTGAGCATCAACGCCCACGGCTTCGTCGCCGACGATCCGGAGGAAGCGGCAGAGCTCGCGTACCCGCCTTTCGCCGAGACCATGGGGCGCATCGGACGCGAGCGCGGCTGGCCACCGCCCACGCGGGCCCAGTTCGACGGGGAGGCCCACCTGCGTGGCGCGCTCTTCCTCGGTGGTCCGCAGCAGATCATAGACAAGCTCCTGTTCCACTGGGACGTATTCCACCACGATCGCTGCCTGATCCAGCTGACCGTGGGACCGATGCCGCACGACCGTGTGCTGCGGGCCATCGAGATCCTGGGCACCGAGGTGGCGCCGGTGGTCAGGGAGGAGATCGCGAAACGGAAAGCGGCGGGCGCGTCCGGCCTCAGATAACTTCGAGCGACGCCACGGGAATCCACCCCACCTTCCCGTCGTCGAGCACGACCTCCACCCATCCCCCCGTCCGCTGATCGATGCGGACCCGGGTGCCCTCGTGGACCTCGAAGAGCGTGAGGTCGTCGTCCTCGGCCGGAGCCGAGCGCACGGGCACGGCCTCCACCAGGACGATGCCGTGCTCCGCACTCCCGATCCCGGCCTCGCGCACGACGAGGTTCGTCCCGAGGAGCACGACGATCACGGCGCCGGTCACCGCGACCCAGAAACCGAGCCGCGCGACGAGGTCCCGGCGGGAGAGGATGCGCGCAGCCGCACCGCCGGTGAGCGCGAGCCACCCGGCGCCGACCAGCACGAGGAGCCACCCGCGGGGAACGAGATCGACCCACCACGACACGGCGGCGAAGAGCCAGAAGGTGGGAAGAGGCTCGACGGCGTCCGCGGTGAGCGAACGGGCCAGCGCGAGATTCGCTTCGGCGTCCGGGTCGCCCGGTTCGAGGAGGAGCGCCCGTTCCCAGTGCAGGATGGCGCGGCCGAGACTGCCGGACTTGAACCAGGCGTTCCCGAGATTGTACTCGAGGCCGGCGCTGGTGAAGCCCGCCTCGCGCACGGCCTGGTACGCCTCGATGGCCGACGCCCAGTCACCCTCCTGATACGCCTGGTTGGCGCGGGCCACGATCTCGTCCTGAGCACCCGCGGGCGCGGCGAGAAGGAGGAGGGCCGACACGGCGGCCGCGACGACTCCCCGTCGGCTGCGTGCGCGCATCATCGCACCCCCCGATCGAGCCGCGTCATCAGGTCCGCGGCGCGTTCGAGGAACCGCTCCTTCTCTTCCGGATCGTCGCCGGGCGGCGCGAAGCGCTGCCGGTCGCAGTGCTCGAGATACCGCCGCACCTCCTCGCGGATGGAGGCGTCGACCCCACGTTCGGCGAGCAGTCGATCCACATCGTCCGTCTGGAGCCCGGCCTCGGCGAGGTTGAGCCGGTCCGCCAAAAGACCACGGAGGGCGCGGGCCATCTCCGCGTAGAAGGCCCGGGGATCGCCGCCCGCCGAGAGCCGCCGTGCCTCCGCGAGCCGCTTCCTCGCGAGCCGCCCGGCCCGGCGCCCGCGGGCGAAGGCCACGTCTCCCAGCAGACGGTCCTGATGCCGGCGCACGGCCAGCGCGCCCCCGACGCCCGCCATGGGGAGGAGCAGGAAGAGCCAGAAGCCGACTCCTCCGAAGACCGACCCGCCGGAGACGCGTCTGAGCTGGAGGGAGCCGAGACGAATGAAACGGATGTCTTCCCGGAGCTGGGCCACGCCGCCACGCGTGATCGCGGCCGGCCCCTCCAGCACCGTCCCCGACACGGTGAGCGGAAGAGACGCACTCTCCGCCGTGCGGTACGCGCCTGCGGACCGGTCGAAGTATCCGTACCGCACGGACGGGATCTCGCGGCGCCCCGGAGCCCGAGGGATCAGGACGTACTCGAAGACGCGGGCGCCGGTGAGTCCGTCGCTCGTGACGGACACGTTCTCGCTGACTTCTGGCGGAAAGACCTCGAAGTCCGCCGGAAGGTCGAGAACGGGCTCCGGGATGACCCGGACGTTGCCGTCCCCGACGGCGCGGACGGTGAGGGTGACGGCCTCGTTGGCGTTCACGGAGTCGCGGTCGAGCGTCGCCTCCACGCGGAGCGTCCCGACCATGCCGCTGAACGGCTCCGGGCGACCGGGCGGGAGCGGCTGGACCTCGATGGCGAGCTCGTCGGAGGACACGGTCACGGGCACGGATGCCGCACCGAAGAGCGAGCTGCGACCGAAGAAGTCCTCGAACGGGTCGCGGCCCCGGCGCACGCGGACCTGCGCCTCGATGCCAACCGGCTCGATGGTCCGCATCCCCGGGCCGGTGGGTACGAGCGCGACGCGGCGGACGAGCGCGGTGGCATACTGGGCCCCGTTCCTCGTCCGTTGCTCGACGTCCGGCTGCCCACCGGGCGTGAGGTCCTCGACCCAGAAGCCCTCCGGCTCGGGAACACGCGTGACGCCGAAGTTAATGACGTCCACCCGGGTCCAGATACGATACTCCACGACGAACGGCTGGCCCTCCCGCACGGTCCGGGTCGAGGCTTCCGCGGTGATGAAGAGGTCGTCCGATCCGACCCCGGTCGACGGGTCGGGCCCGCCCCCCGCGGGCGCGCTGGAGACGGTGATCGTCATGGGCTGCGTCGTGAAGGCCCTGCCGCCGGCCCGGACCTCGAAGGCCGGGATCACATGTACCCCCTCCCGTACGGACTGATACCGGTACTGGATCGTCAGCGCGACGGTCGTCCGGCCGTTCACCATGCTCACCGACGACTGGGTGCTGCTGCCGAGGAACTGCGCGAAGGCGGACAGGTCGGGGAGCGCCGGGTCCCGATCCACGGCCTGGGTGCCCGAGATCTCGACGTTGAGCACGAAGGGGCGCCCGGCGGCAACCTCCGTCCCCGGTGACAGGTACGCTCGCACCGACGGCTCCTGGGCGACTCCGGCCGACGACGAGAAGGCCAGAGCGGCCACCGCGAGGGGCGCGACGAGGTTGCGGGGCACGCGCCACGCGGGGCACCCGCCCGGCGTGGCACGTCGGGTCCGCGCACGAAGCGGCGTCACCACGGCTTCTTCGGCCTCCGGCCGCGCGCCGTGACCGGCTTCCGGTTCACGTCGCCGGGATCTTCGTCGAGGGCGTCGAGCAGACGCTCGGCCTCCTCCGGAGACATCTGACCGGGCTGGGGTTCCGGCTGACCCTGCGCCTCCTCGTCCGGCTGCTCCTCCTGATTCTGCTGGCCCTGCTGGTCCTGCTGGTCCTGGTCTTCGCCGGACGCCTGACGATCCTGCTGCTGCTCTTCCTGCGGCTCCTCCTCGCCCTCGTCCTGATCGGAGTCGCCCTGCTGCTGCTCCTCCTCCTGCTGCTGCATCTGCTCGAGCACCCACTCGAGGTTGTGCTTGGCGTCGGCGTCGGCCGGGTCGAGGCGCAGCGCCTGCTTGTACGCCTCGAGCGCCGGCTCGAGCTGCTGCTGTCGGTAGAGCGCGTTGCCGAGGTTGTACCACGCCGCCGCGGCGAGGGCCGGATCCCCCGTCTCGATGGCCCGCTGATAGGCCTCCATGGCGCGGTCGTAATCCAGCTTCTGGTAGAGCGCGTTGCCGTCGTTGAACGGGATGACCGGCCTGTCGGGCGCTTCGGCCATCGCTTCGAGGTACTTCTGGTGCGCCTCGTCGAAGAGGCCGTCCCGGTACAGCCGGTTCCCCTCCTCCACCCGGGCCCGACCCGCCTGGCCCGAGGCCAGACCCGGAGCGGCCGCCAGGACGACCGCCACGCATGCCAGGAGGGCGGCGTGCGCCGGGCGCCCGCGATCTCGGCGCACCGCGCCGCGCGCGCGCGCCCCCGCTCGGGTCCTGATCGTCACTCGAACCTCCCGGCCCACTCGTGCTCCGTCCTGCGCCGTTCGGGGAGGAACACGTCGACAAGAAGCAGAAGAAGCGCGAACCCGAGGAAGATCTGGTACTGCTCCTCGAATCGCGTCACCTGCATGGCGTCGATCTCCTCACCTTCGCCCCGCGCGATCTCCTCCATGAAGTCGTCCAGCGTCGAGCCGCCCGTTCCGCCGGGGCCGACCCGCACGATTCCCGCGCCGGCGTCCCGCGCCAGCGCGGAGAGCGTCTCGTCGCCCACCCGCGTCGTCACCACGGCGCCCTCGTCGTCGCGAAGAAAGCCCTGCTGCGCGCCCGCCTCGTCGAAGACCGGGATCGGCTCCCCTTCGCTGGACCCGATCGCGACCACCCAGAGCGCCACGCCCATCTCCCGCATGCGGGCGAGCTCCTGCGAATACGCCGCCTCGTGGTCTTCCGCGTCGGTCACGAGGATCAGGACGCGTGCGTCGCGGCCACCCTCTTCGAGCGCATCGAGAGATACGCGCAGCGCGGCGCCGAGATCCGTCCCCTGCACCGGCATCAGGTCTGGGTGCATGGCCCCGAGGAACATCCCCGCGGCGGAGTAGTCGACGGTGAGCGGGCTCTGAACGAAGGCGTCCGCGGCGAACGCGACCAGCCCGATCCGGTCTCCGTCGAGCCGCTCCATCAATCGCAGAATCGAGAGGCGCGCGCGGTCGAGCCGGCTGGGCACCACGTCCTGGGCCAGCATGGAGCGCGAGAGGTCGACGGCGACGACGATGTCCTGTCCCCGGCTGCGGACCGTCTCGACCCGGCTGCCGAACTGAGGACGGGCGAGCGCCACTGCGAGGAGCGCGACGGCCGCGAGCTGCAGCCCCGACTTCCAGCGCCGCGCGACCACGTGCACGGACTCGGTCAGCTTGCGGGCCAGCTCGGTGTCGGCGAAGTCGGAGAGCGCCAGGCGGCGGCGGCGCGCGGAGGCCCACAGAAGACCCGCCATGACCGGCACGAGAAGGAGCGCCCATGTCCACGCCGGGTCGTTGAAGCGGAACATCAGGGCAGCCTCCTGAGGACCGTCCCCGAAAGGCCCAGCTCCGCCACGAGGAGGAGGAAGCCGAGCGCGAGCGGCACCGGGAACTCCTCCCCGTACTGCGTGAAGTTCTCGACCTCGATCTCGGTTCGCTCCAGCTCGTCGATCTCGGCGTAGATCGCGGCGAGACTCTCGTTGTCCGTGGCACGGAAGTAGCGCCCACCGGTCAGTTCCGCGATCTCGCGCAGCGTCGCCTCGTCGATCTCCACGCGCATCGACGCGTACTGGGTCCCTCCGAAGCCGTCGGGGACGGGCACCCGGGCGGTGCCCTGCGACCCCGCGCCGATGGTGTACACGCGGACGCCCAGCGCCTGCGCCATCCGGGCCGCCGTGACCGGTCCGATCTCACCGCGGTTGCTGCTCCCGTCGGTCAGCAGCACGACCACCTTCGATTCGGCGGGAGACGCCTGGAGTCGCTTGACCGCCGTGGCCAGCCCCATGCCGACGGCCGTCCCGTCCTCGATCATCCCGGCCTGCAGCTCCGCGGTGAGCGACTCGACGACGCCGTGGTCGAACGTCAGGGGCGCCTGGGTGAACGCCTGCCCCGCGAAGGCGACCAGTCCGATGCGGTCGTTGCGCCGACCGGCCACGAAGTCCGCGGCCACGGCCTTGGCCGCCTCGAGCCGGTTCGGCTCGAGATCCTCGGCGAGCATCGAGGTGGAGACGTCGAGCACGAGCACGATGTCGATCCCGTCGGTCAGCACATTCTCGGTCGTGATGCCCGTCTGCGGCCGGGCCAAGGCGATCACGAACGCGGCGAGCGCGAACGCACGCAGGATCCTCGGCACGAGGACGGCGGCGCGGCCCTGTCCGGCCCCTGTCGCCATCACGTCGTCGACCGACGAGTACCGGATCGCGGCCGAGGTCCTTCCGCGCCGGTACCGGAGCCAGAACGCCAGCGGGAGCGCCAGCAGCAGGGCGAGCACCCACGGATCCTCGAAGCGGAACATCAGACGTCGTCCCCCCCGGCGCGGGCCGGGGCGGCCTCGGCCCCGGCGCCCTCCCCGGCCGGCCGCGCGCCTCCCGGGGCGACCGGAACCGACGCGACCACGAAGGCGCGTCCCAGGGCGACGACGGCCCGCGAACCGTCGGCCAGCGGCCGGACCTTCGCGAACTTGACCATGTCGCACGGGTCGAGGAAGTCCCGGAGCGCCCGCCGGTGTCCCGCGTCCACGCCGGCCCGCTCCAGACCGTCGAGCACCTCCCAGGTGGTCATCTCCAGCGCGGGCACGCGATACCGTACCTCCACGTAGCGTCGCACGATCTCCGAAGCCTCGATGTGGTACTCCTTCACCCTGCCCTGCTCGAGCATGGACGAAACCTCGAGCCGGTTCAATGCCTCGAGCGCCACCTCGTGGGCGGGTCTCGGCGGCGGCCCCGGCGTGGGTCGCTCTTCGGGCCGGTGCCGCTCACGCCACTTCCGCCACGCGACGAGGAGCGCGGCGCCCAGGAGCATGAAGAGCAGGCCCCAGAGCGCGACGCGCGCCGCGCTCACCGGGATCGACAGGGGGCCCCGGATCTCGTGGATGTCGCCCGACTGCTCCGTGCCGACCGACACGACCTCGACGCCAAAGCGGTCCGTCTCAGCCTCCTCGCGGGTCCCGTCGGGACGCAGAACGGCGATTCCGAACGACGGGATCTCCAGCGCGCCGAGCTCGAACGCGGTGAGTGAGAAGACGGCACCCGAGACCGCCCGGTCTCCCTCCGCCCGCATCGGCTCGAGCCTCGCGGCCAGAACCTCGAAGGGCGACAGGTCCAGCGAATCCGGCCAGGCGATCGTCTCGTCCGCTCCGTGCTCGACCCGCACCGTCAGCGTCACGCGATCGCCCACCGTCACGAGCGTCGTATCCACTTCGGTGACGACGCGCAGCTGCGCCGACGCGGCCGAGGGCCAGGCCAGTGCGACCGCCAGAAATCCGGCCACGAGCGGTAGCCCGCGCGTCATGCCCGAGGTCGGGCGGCCCGGGGGATGAAGCGACGGCCCGCTCACTGGCGGCTCGCCCGTTCCTGAAAGAAGCGCATGAGCGGCCGGACGTACGGTTCGCCCGTCTCGATGTCGATGACGTCGACCTTGCTGCGCCGCAGCGCACGGTCGATCTCCCCGCGCCGGCGCGCGACGCGCTCGCGGAACGCCTTCCGGAAGTCCTCGCTCGACGTGTTCACGACCACACGACGTCCGGTCTCGGGATCCTCCAGCTCCAGGTGCCCGAGCGCGGGAAGCTCCCGCTCGCGCCGGTCCCCCAGGCGCACGGCGATGACGTCGTGCCGGCGCCCCGCCACCGCGAGGGCGCGGTCGAAGCCGTCGTCACGGAAGTCCGACACCAGGAAGGTGACGGCCTTCTTCCGCTGTACGTGGGTGAGGTACTCGAGCGCCGCGGTGATGTCCGTGCCCCGCCCCTCCGGGCGGTGGTACAGCAGCTCCCGCAGAACGCGCAGCACGTGGCGCCGGCCCTTTCGTGGCGGCACGAACTTCTCGATCCGGTCGGAGAAGATGACGAGGCCCACCTTGTCGTTGTTCTTGATGGCGCTGAAGGCGAGCAGCGCGCAGATCTCGACCGCGACCTCACCCTTCATCCGCTCGCGCGTGCCGAAGTCGCCCGAGGCGCTCACGTCCACGACGAGCATGACCGTGAGCTCGCGCTCCTCCTCGAAGATCTTCACGAACGGGGCACCGGACCGCGCGGTGACGTTCCAGTCGATGCTCCGGATGTCGTCGCCGTACTGGTACTCGCGGACCTCGGCGAAATTCATGCCGCGGCCCTTGAACACCGAGTGGTACTCGCCCGAGAAGACCTCGTTGACGAGGCCCCGGGTCGAGATCTCGATGCGACGGACCTGCCGGAGGATCTCGCGCGGGATCATGCCGAGCCCCTACGGCACCTCGACGCGGTCGAGGATGCGGCGCACGACATCCTCGGGCGTGACCTCCTCGGCCTCGGCCTCGTAGGTGACGAGCACCCGGTGACGCAGCACGTCCATGCCCATGGCTCGCACGTCGTCCGGAGTCACGAAGCCACGGCGCTGCAGGAAGGCGTGCGCCCGCGCCGTCTTCGCCAGGCAGATCGTGGCGCGGGGCGACGCGCCGAAGGACACGAGGTCCACCAGGTCGTCGAGCCCGTACGCCGCGGGATCGCGCGTGGCGAGCACGAGATCGACGATGTACCGCTCGACCTGCTGGTCCATGTAGATCATCTCGGTCGCCCTGCGCGCCCGCATGATCTCCTCGGGGGTGACGACGGGCTTCACCTCGGCGACCCCGCCGGCCGCCATCCGCCGCATGATCTGCAGCTCCTCGTCCGCCGTCGGATACTGAACGGCCAGCTTGAGCATGAAGCGGTCGACCTGCGCCTCCGGCAGGGGATACGTCCCTTCCTGCTCGATCGGGTTCTGCGTGGCGAGCACGAGGAAGGGCGACGGGAGCGGAAAGCTGTGCTCGCCGATCGTCACCGTGTGCTCCTGCATCGCCTCCAGCAGGGCCGACTGCACCTTCGCCGGGGAGCGATTGATCTCGTCGGCCAGGATGATGTTCGCGAAGATCGGGCCACGCTTCGTCTTGAACTCCTGGTCCTTCGGATCGTAGATCAGCGTTCCGATCAGATCCGCGGGCAGCAGGTCCGGCGTGAACTGCAGGCGTCGGAACGTCGTGTCGATGGCCTGGGCGAGCGTCCTGACCGTGAGCGTCTTGGCCAGCCCCGGCACGCCCTCCATGAGCACGTGCCCGTCGGCGAGGAGGCCGATGAGGAGCCGCTGGACCATCGTCTTCTGGCCGACGATGACGCGGCCGACCTCGGCCAGGAGGCGGTCCACGAACGCGCTCTCCTGGTGGATCTTCTGCTGGATGACCTCGATGTCGAGGCCGCGGGTCTCGGTGTCTTCCAAGGGTCCCCTTCCGTCTTGTGAACCGTGGGTCGCGTGGCGGATTTCCTGACCGCGGTATGGTAATGGATGCTCGACACCAGGGAAGGGTTGGCTGGCGTGCAGGGCCGCCCTCCGGGATGCGCGCAAGTGTCCCCTCCCGAGGACAGGCCCAGCCATGGCCGGTCGCCCTCAAGTCGTTGTCATCAATCCTCTTGCGATCATCGGCACCGTCTGGCACGCCCGCTGCAACCGAAACGTCATGGGTGGACGACCGGCGCCGCGCCGGCGGGCAGCAGGAGGGAGCTTCCCTCCGCCCCCACCCGGACAACGGGCCGGGGCCCGTTCAGGACAGGGAGGGATCATGAGACGTGCACTGTGGACCCTGGTGATCGGAGCCTCGGTCGCCTTCGCCGCCGACGCCGACGCCCAGCGCGCCCGGGCCCGCAACGGCGGGACCGAACGCCCACGTGACAGCCGGGTCGAGCGCCTCGAGCCCGTCCACGCCCCCGGCCGGGTGGTCCGGCCGGTGGAGCGGACCCCGCAGAGGGACCACCGCGCGCGCGTCGTGTACTCGAGCGGCGTCCGGTACCCCGGGTACGCTTCGGGATACGCCTGGGTGAGGGTCGACTGGGCCCGGGTCCGCTACACACCGCTCCCGGCACGCCACCGCCGCGCGTTCCTGAACCAGGGCGAGCTTCGGCGCCTGCTCGGACACGACTCGGTGGTGATGGTCCGCGAAGCCGGCCGCCGGGCGGGGCTGCGAGGTTCACTCCGCGGCCACTGGGTCGCCGACGGGCCGCGCACCCTGGTGCTGGTGGTCTCGATGGACGGGTTCGACGTCGCGGAGTTCGTGGACTTCGAGGGTGACGGCTTCATCGACGACGTCTTCCTCGTCGGACCCGCGGGTGGACGCCGGGCACGGTACGGGTGGTGAGGCACATCGCACCGCCCGGCGGACACGAGCCCCGCAGACCTCCGGGTCTGCGGGGCTCCTCGTCGGTGCGGGTGGCGGTCAGAAGCTCGCCCGGAAGACCTCCAGCCGGAGCCCGGGCCGCATCTGCGTGCGCCCGTTGACGTCGTCGATGGGCAGGAGCGTCGGCGTCGGCAGGGGCGGGCGCAGGCTCAGCCGCCCATCGCGCCAGCCCAGCAGCGAGGCGCCGAAATCCCCGTCGGCATCGGGAGCCTCCGGCGCTCGTGGATCGTCCCCGGTGGCGGCCGCGGCGAGGACCAGCCCGCCGATGCTCGTGACCAGCGGAATCGCGAGCGCGACGTCGCCGTCCGCGGAGACGAGGAGGTCGATCCCCAGCCCACCCAGCCCACCCACGATCGCGCCGAGATTGATCATCCGGATGCGCGGCCGGGTGAGGTCGTACTTCCGGGCGAGCGCCGCACCGCCGATGAGCCCCGCGTTGCCCCCGATCAGGGCCGCGACCAGGACCCCGTCGCCTCCGTCGTCACCGCCCAGCAGCTCGGCGATCGTGGCCCCGTAGATGGTGCCCCACGTCGACCCGCCCTGCGCGGCGCTCGACGTCCCCGAGCCGACGGGCCCGCGTGCGATGATCGCCCCGGTGGTGATCCCCGCCAGGCCGCCGAGAATCATCCCGCCCAGGAGCTCCTCCCCGTTGTCCTCCTCGTAGCACATGTCGAAGGCGCAGACCTTCTCCACCCCCACGCCCAGCACCTCGGTCCACCCGAATCCCTGCCAGGTGCCGAACGTCCCCCCCCAGCTGATGGCCCGCACCTGGCCCTCGCTGTAGCCTCGTGAACGCTGGGCCGCACGGGCCGTGAACAGACCGGCCGGCCCTCCCACGAGCAGGCCCGCCCCGTAGGCTTCTCCGCTGTCGGCACCGAACGCCGCCGGCACCGCCACTCCGAGCCAGAGGCCGTACAGCGCTCCGAACACCGGCAGTTCGACGCGGCTGAGCCCTCCGGGCCTCCCCGCCGCCGGCGCCCGGAGCCAGGCGTTCGCCGCTTCCGCGGCCGAAGTCCCCGAGAAGCGATCCGCGACGTAGCGATAGAGGGCCTCGGCGGAGTGATCGTCCCCTTCCCGCTCGAAGTCGCCGGCGGCGCGCACGAGAACCGCCGCGGAGTCGGCCCGCGTCATGACCTGTGCCTCGAGCGCCGGTGCGAAGGCCGCGAGCCAGAGCCCGGCCGCGACCGCGAGCAGGGCGCACCGGGCCTGTCGGCCGACCGACCGAGCCGGCGAAAGTGGAACGATCATCGAAGACCCGCGCATGGATGGCTCCTGGAAGACACGGCCGCGAGGGCGGAAGCGCCCTCCTGCGTATCTCATACGTCGACATCACGACCGTCGTTTCGTAACGTGCATCGCCCACCCTCCCCGCGACAGAGCGCCGCCCCCCCCGTGCCCCACACCCCCGACGTCGTCGTGATCGGCTCCGGCATCAACGGCGCCTCCTGTGCATTCCAGCTCGCGTCCCGCGGCCTCGACGTCGCGGTCCTGGAACGGGACGTCGCCCCCGCCATGGGGTCCACGGGCAAGAGTGCCGCGGGCGTCCGCGTCCAGTTCACGACCGAGGCGAACATCCGCCTGTCTCTCTACTCGCTCCCGGTATTTCGCGAATTCGAGTCGCGGTACGGTCGCGACATCGGCTACCGTCCCATCGGCTATCTCCTCCTGGTACCGGAGGACCGCTGGGAGCGACACCTCGAGTCCGTGGCGCTCCAGAAGAGGCTCGGAGCTCCCGTCGAGGTACTCGATCCGCACGAGGCGCAGCGCTACGTGAGCTTCGAGCCCACGGGCCTGGCCGGCGCGACCTTCGGCCCGTGGGACGGCGTCATCGATCCGCACATGGCCTGCCTCGCGTGGGTGGAGATGGCCCGGGAGCTCGGAGTCCACTTCCGGATGCGTACGCCGGTCACGGCGATCCGCCGCCTGGGTGACGGCTGGCTCGTCTCGAGTGGGAACGAGTCGTGGTCGTGCGGCCACGTCGTGAACGTGGCCGGAGCCTGGTCGGGACAGGTCGGCAGGCTCGCGGGCCTCGACGTTCCGGTGGGGCCCAAGCGGATCCAGATCTTCCTCAGCGCTCCGCACGCGGATCCGCGCACGTACCCCCTCACTATCGACCTCTCCACCGGCGTCTACCTGCGCAGCGAAGGCGACCGCGTCCTCTTCGGTCTCGACAACCTGCAGCAGCCGTTCGGCTTCACCGAAGGCGTGGACCAGGAGTGGCTTGAGCACGTGCTCCTGACCGGCGTCGATCGATACCCGTGGTGGGAGGAGATGGCAGTCGATCTCCGCGGAAGCTGGTGGGGCTACTACGGCGTGAGCCCCGACAACAGTCCGCTCATCGGATTCCACCCCGACGCGGAGCACTGGATCGACGCGTGCGGCTTTTCGGGCCACGGGATCATGCACAGCCCCGCGTGCGGCGTGGCCGTCGCCGAGCTCGTCGCGGACGGACGGACGTCGACGGTGAACGTCGACCACTTCTCCCACGACCGCTTTGACAAGGGCGTCGCGGTCGAAGCCAACATCTTCTGACCACGGGCACGGGCATGGACGCATTCCTCCTCTTCTTCGAGCAGATGCCCACCTGGCAGAAGCTCGCCTGGGTGATGATCTGCCTGGGGCTCAGCTGGATCCTCGAGGGAAGCCTCCCCCTGGTTCAGCTGCGCTACCGGAAGTGGCGCCACGCCGGCGCCAACTTCGCCTTCCTCGCCACGACCCTCGTCATCAACGCGGCCTTCGGCATCCTGTCCGTGGCCGCCGCCGCATGGACGTCGTCAACGGGCTTCGGGCTTCTCCACCTCGTCGTCCTGCCGGTGCTCGCCGAGCTGCTCGTCGCGGTCGTGATCCTGGATCTCACGGCGCAGTACTTCGCCCACTGGCTCCTGCACCGTGTGAGATGGATGTGGCGCTTCCACGTGGTGCACCACAGCGACACGAAGGTCGACGCCACGACCGGAACGCGGCTCCACCCGGGGGATTTCGCCCTGCGCGAAGTCGTCGCCCTCGCCGCCCTGGTCCTCACGGGCGCGCCGCTCGCCTTCTACGTCGTGTACCGCGTGACGACGATCTTCTTCACCTTCCTCACGCACGCGAACATCGCGCCCCCGGACTGGCTGGACGCGACGCTGAGCCTGGTCTTCGTGACGCCCAACATGCACAAGTTCCACCACCACTTCGAGCGGCCGTGGACGGACACGAACTACGGCGGAATCCTCTCGGTCTGGGACCGGATGTTCGGGACGTTCGTCTACGGAGATCCCCGGGACGTCGTATACGGCGTGGACGTCGCCGACCCCGCACGGGACGAGGACGTGGCGCACCAGTTCGTTCTGCCGTTCACGAAGGGCGGGGAGCTGGACCGGGAGCCCCGCGGTCCCCGACGCGACGGAGAGCGGGTCCCCTAGACCGGCTCGTTCGCCGACGGGTCGAACTCGGGCAGGACCGTCGATCCGCCCCTCATCGCCCGCCGCGCCGCGCTTCCGTTTCGCGCCCCGACGAGGCGCGCTCGGCCAGCTGAACGACGAGCGTCCCGGCGGCGTGCAGCGGTGCCGACACGCCGGCCTCGCGACCCAGCCGGACGATCGCACCTCCCAGGTCGTCCATCTCCGTCCGGCGTCCGAGGTTCAGATCGTGGATGACGCTCGGAAAGAAGTCGTCGGGGAATTCGTCGAGGCGGGCGTCGATGCGCGCCTCGGCATCGGGGGGAATCGGTACGCCGTGGGCACGCCCCACGGCGAACACCTCTGCCACGGCCTGGCGCTGCAACTCCGGCCCGAAGGGATGCCCGCGGACCGAGCCCATGTTCCGTTCCCCCATCGCGCAAAGCACCGAAAGTACGCACACGACGGCCATCTTCTCCCAGAGCTCCACGCGGACGTCGTCCACGAACTCGACGCCCACGATGGTCCCGGCGAAGGCAGCCTTCACGACGTCGGCCATCCGGCCCACCACGATCCGCTGGTGTGCGGCCTTCCGCTCCACCACGCCCGGCTCGACGCGAAACGACGTCATGTACGCCACGCCGTCGGCCAGCCGCTCGGCCGGGATGCCGTGCGCCGCCAGCCGCTCCACGGCGTCCACGCCGTTGAGCAGCGAGACGATGCCGGCTCCTCGCCCGGCCAGGTGCGCGAGCTGCGGTGCCACCTCCTCGAGGGAGTAGGTCTTCGTGACCAGGAACGCGACGTCGGCCTCGTCCACCTCGAGCGCCGAGCCCGCGCAGCGGGGCCGGGCGACGAAGTCGCCGGCGTGGCTACGCACGGTCAGCCCGCGCGTCTCGATGGCGTCCCGGTGCGCGCCCCGGGTCACGAGGGTCACGTCGTGTCCGGCCTGCTCCAGCACGGCCCCGATGTAGCTCCCGAGCCCTCCCGCTCCCACCACGACGACCTTCACCCCCACGGCCTCCCGAGAACAGGCATCAGGCGTCCGTCACGCAGCCGCGCGACGCCGACGAGACCGAGCGGACGTATCGGAGCAGGACGCCGCGTTCGACGGGAAGCGGCGGCGGTGCCCACTCCGCCCGTCGGGCCCGCGCCTCCTCCTCCTCGACCTCCCACTCGATCCGGTTGGATTCGGCGTCGATCGAGATCGTGTCACCGTCACGCACCAGCGCGAGCGGGCCGCCCTCCTGGGCCTCGGGCGTCACGTGCCCGATCACGAAGCCGTGGCTCCCGCCCGAGAAGCGTCCGTCGGTCACCAGCGCCACCGCCGAACCCAGCCCCGCTCCGACGATCGCCGAGGTGATGGTGAGCATCTCCGGCATCCCCGGTCCGCCCTTCGGTCCTTCATAGCGGATCACCACGACGTCACCCGCGACGACCTGCCCCCGCTCGAGCGCTTCGAGCGCCGACTCCTCGCGGTCGAAGACCCGCGCCGGGCCGGAGAAGCGGAGGCCTTCCTTGCCGGTGATCTTGGCGACGGCGCCCTCGGGGGCGAGGCTGCCCCGGAGGATGCGGATGTGCCCCGTCGCCTTGAGGGGGTCGGTGACCGGCCGGACCACGTCCTGCCCGTCGGCGAGCCCGGCCGCGTCGTCCAGGTTCTCCGCCAGCGTCCGTCCCGTGACCGTCATGCACGTGCCGTCGAGCCGCCCTTCGGCCAGCAGGAGCTTCATGACGGCGGGCACGCCGCCGGCGCCGTGGAGGTCCTCCATCAGGTAGCGCCCGCTCGGCCGCAGATCCGCCAGGTACGGCGTGCGATCGCTCACCGCCTGGAAGTCGTCGAGCGTCAGCCCCACTCCTGCCGAATGCGCGATGGCCAGAAGGTGGAGGACGGCGTTGGTCGACCCACCGAGCGCGGTGACCACGACCATCGCGTTGTCGAACGCCGCGCGGGTCATGATGTCGCGCGGGCGGAGGTCGCGCTCGAGCAGGACCCGGACGGCCGCACCGACGTGCGCGCACTCGCGGCCCTTCTCCGCCGACGCGGCCGGCGACGAGGAGCTGTAGGGAAGCGTCATTCCGAGCGCCTCGGCCGCGGCCGCCATGGTGTTGGCCGTGTACATGCCACCGCACGCGCCCGGCCCGGGGCACGCGCGCTCCACCACGGCCTCGAAGCGCTCCTCGTCGATGCGGCCCGTGATCAGCTGACCGTACGCCTCGAACGCACTCACGATGTCGAGCTTCTCCTCACCGAGGCGGCCCGGCGCGATGGTGCCGCCGTAGACCATGAGCCCGGGGCGGTTCAGTCGGCCGAGCGCCATGAGCGAACCCGGCATGTTCTTGTCGCACCCGGGAATCGTGACGACGGCGTCGTACCACTGCGCGCTCACGACCGTCTCGATGGAGTCGGCGATGAGATCGCGGGAGGGGAGCGAGTAGCTCATCCCATCGGTGCCCATCGAGATCCCGTCACTCACGCCGATCGTGTTGAACCGCATCGAGACGAGCCCGGCCCCGCGCACCCCGCCCGCCACCGCGCCCGCGAGCTCGAGCAGGTGCATGTTGCACGGGTTGCCCTCCCACCACATGGAGGCGATCCCGACCTGGGGCTTCCGCATGTCCTCGCGGGAGAGGCCCGTGGCGTGCAGCATGGCCCGGGCACTCGCCTGCGCCGGCTCCTCGGTGATGCGCGCGCTGTGGCGGTTCAGCGTCGGGAGCTTCTTCGTCACGGCCCGTCGCGGTCGGGACGGCTCATCCGGCCGGTGGCGGGACGACCTGGACCACGTCGAGCGTCGTGCCCTGCATGCACGTGCTCATCTCGACGTAGCGAGCCTCGATCACCACGGACTGGCCGGCGGCCAGTCCCCCGGTATTTCCGACGAGCGTGTACAGGAAACCGTCGGTATCACGCATGGCAAGGCACTCGACGCCCTCGTCGGTGATCCGGCCCGTCCGCTGCAGAATCCCATCGGGCCGCGTCACGTGGAACGGCTCGGACAGCCCGATGGGGGCGAAGATCGCGTCGAAGGCGACGAGCAGGACGGCCCGGTCCCAGGGCGCGGTCTCGGGGATCGTGATCGTGCCCGACACTTCTCCCCACATCCCCTGCTCCGCCTCGATCAGTGCCTCGAAGCCGGTACGCGTGGCACCCACGCCGAGATGGACCCGGGCCTGCAGCGGGAGGTTCTCCGTGAAGATCGTCACCTCGGTGCCCGGAGGCCCGTACATCGGCTCGACCTCCTGAATCTGACGGAGGGAATCGGGGGCGACGCGGCGCTGGGCTTCGGCCTGGCCCGCCATGAGGCCGAACGCGAGCGCGAGGAGCGCGTGGAACACCAGTACGCGGGTGAGTCGTCTCTCGATCATCGGACGGTGAGCTGAAGGTTCAGGCGGTGCCCCGACGAATTCTGGAGGAGGGCGCGCACCCACGCAAACGTTGACGTCCGCGAACGACCCCGGTACATGATGCGAGCGATTCGCCTCCACCTCCGTTCGTACCTCGAATCATGCCCGCACCGCCCGTCGCCCGCCGCCTGCGAGAAGGCCAGCTCAAGAAGTCGCCCATCCGCGAGATCATGAAGCTCGCCGACCGGCGCAACATCGTCGCCATGGGACTCGACCCCGACGACGTGATCTCCTTCGCCGGCGGGTGGGTCAACCATCGCGCACCCGAGGGGCTCCGCGAGGCGTACGCGCGGGTCATGGAGGACGAGAAGCTCTTCCACGAGCTCGGTGCCTATTCGCCGACGCGTGGACTGCCTCGCCTCAAGGATGCGCTCCTGGCCGTCGACCGGGCGTTGTACGACACGGAGGGGCTGTCGGACGAGAACATCCTCGTAGGCGGAAGCTCCACGCAGCTCACGCACACGCTGTTCACGACGCTCCTCGACCCCGGCGACTGCGTCGTCCTCTTCGATCCCTCCTACGCGAACTACGGCCCTCAGCTCGATCTCGGTCCGGAGGGCGTGGAGATCGTCTGGCTCCCCGTCTTCGATGCCGCGTCGTGGACGTACATGCCCGATGCGGGCGCGGTCCTCGACGGCTTCGCGAAGGTGCTCGACGAGCACGCGCCCCGGCTCGTCCTCTTCTCTTCTCCGGACAACCCGACCAGCAGGCTCATCCGCGACGACGTCTTCTTCGACCTGCTGGAAATGGCGGCGCGGGCCGACTGCTTCGTGGCCGTCGACTTCGCCTACCGGGCGCAGTGCTTCGCGGAACCGGTGCCCCGGCACTTCTCGGCGAGTCCGGCCGAGCACCCGAACCTGATCCGTCTGCATTCGAACTCGAAGTGGTGCCGGGGGCTCGGTCGGCGGCTCGGATGGATCGAAGCCGCGCCCAACGTGATCGACGGGCTCGAAGTCGTGCAGCAGAGTACGGCGCTCTGCCCGGACACCGTGCACCAATACGCCCTCGCGGTCTACCTCGAGCAGGCGCTCGCCGAGGGTTCGCTCGCCAGCTACATGGCCGAGACGAACGAGTTGTACCGTCGCGCCGCGGAACACACGGTGGCCTGTGTCCATCGCCACCTCGGCATGCGCTGCCTGGAGCCGCAGGGAGGCCTCTACACGGTCGTGGACGTCGGCCGCGACGGCGATGCGTTCGTGCGCGAGGTGCTGCCGGTCACCGGTGTCATCTTCGTGCCCGGGGGCGGATTCGGGCCGTCGCTGAAGAACGGGATCCGGGTCTCGTACGGACCCCTGGTGCACGACCTCGACCGGATCGAGGAGGGTTTTCGTCGGGTGGGGGCGTTCCTGGGGCGCTGACGCGCGACGGGGCGGACCCCGATCGGGCCCGCCCCCCCGGCACCTCGCTTCCCGCAGTCCCTACGAGATCGGCCGTCGAGGCCTCGGCGGCGCGATGATCACGCTGAAGCCCGCCTCGGCCGCGAGCCGGTTGAACGCGTCCAGCCGCGGCCCCAGCAGTTCGTCGTTCGTGGCCTGGTGCACCGTCCAGCGCGCCCGCAGGTCGCCCAGCACGTCGCGCGAGCCCATGCTCACGCCAGCCTCCGCGCCGTCCGCGTTGCCGTGCAGGAAGACGTACTGGAACTTGAGTCGCGACGGAAAGTTGATGACGGTCTGGCCGTCCACGACACGCCTCTGGTAGAGCGAGTCCGCGACCGTCTCGAGGTCGCCCGACAGCACCTCGCCCGCCTCCGTGACCTCGAAGGCCGCCTCCTCGCCCGCGATGCGCTCGAGGAGCGATTCGATCTGGCCGCGCACCTCATTGTTGCGCCTGACGGCGTCGTGGATGGCGGTCAGCTCGGCCGCGACCCCCGCGACGAAGGCGTCCTGCTCGAGGTAGTCGGCCATGGTCGCATCCACCCGCGGGTCCATACGAACGTCCAGGCGACGGTCCATCATCCAGTCGCCGACCACCAGCCGGACGTCGTACGTGCCCGGCACCACCCGTCGGCCCGCGAGCGAGCCGAACACGTACGCGCCGGGAATGTTCGGAATCGATTCGTGCCGGAGGTCCCAGGTGATGCGGTTGTGGCCGGGGCGCACCTGGAGCGGCCGCGCGGCGGGGCTGACGTCCTCGTCCGGCTCCGTCGAGAGGGTGCGCACCAGGTCGCCCGCCTCCGTGCGGACCTCCACGCGCACCTCCTGTCCCTCCTCGATCTCCCCGAGCACGAAGTCGAGGATCGCACCGGGCGGCGGGTTCTGCCCCCCGCCTCCTCCGCCGAACCCGCCTCCGCCCGCGAGACGGTAGGCGTGCCGGGGCTGGAAGAGAGCGTGCTCGCTCCCGGTCCGGCCGGCCGCGACGTCCCTCGCCTGCTGCAGCGGGGACAGGTCGTCGAGGATCCAGAACGAGCGGCCCGACGTCGCGGCGATCAGGTCGTTCTCACGTTCGTGGACCATCAGGTCGTTGATGGGCGTGTTCGGCAGGTTGAGCTGGAGAGACTGCCAGCTGTCGCCCGCGTCGAAGGAGACGTACACCCCAGTCTCGGTACCCGCATACAGGAGCCCGGGCGTCCTGGGATCCTCGCGCACCACATGCACCCAGGCGTCGTCACCGAGGCCGTCGATGATCTCCGTCCAGCTCCGCCCGAAGTCGCGGGTCACGTACGCCATGGGCGTGAAGTCGTTGAACTTGTAGCGGCTCACCGCCGCGTAGGCCGTGGCGGGGTCGTGGGGCGAGACAGTGATCTCGTTGACCATCACCTCGCCGAGGCCGTCGGGCGTGACGTTCTCCCAGGTTGCTCCGTCGTCCCGGGTGAGGTGGATCAGGCCGTCGTCGCTGCCCGTCCAGATGGTCCCCGCGGCGTGGGGCGACTCCGTGAACGCGTAGATGGTCCCGTAGATCTCCCCTCCGGCGCCCTCGTTGGTGATGGGGCCGCCTCCGTATCCCTGCTTCGCGTCGTCGTCGCGCGTGAGGTCCGGGCTGATCTCGTCCCACGACATGCCGCGGTCGCGCGAGCGTACCACGTGGTTCGAAGCGTGGTAGATGACGCTCGGATCATGGGCCGAGACGATGATCGGCGCGCTCCAGTTGTAGCGGTACCTCATCTCGCGGCCCTGCAGCGCCGCCGGCATGACCGGATACGCCGCCACGTCGCGGGACGACCCCGTCCGGTGGTCGTATTCGCTGATGATGCCCATGTAGCAGCCGGCGTACACGAAGCGCGGGTCGTCCGGATCGAATGCCGGGCGCGCGCTCTCGCACCCCCCGATCGCGTACCAGTCCTTCCAGGTCACGCCACCCTGCCCCATGCTCGCGATGGCCACCGAGGAGTTGTCCTGCTGACCCCCGTAGACGTGGTAGGGGAAGCGGTTGTCCGCGTTGACGCGGTAGAACTGGGCGGTCGGCTGGTTGTCGAGGGTCGACCAGGTGGTCCCGCCGTTGAACGAGACGTGAGCCCCGCCGTCGTTGGCGTTGATCATGACGTCGTTGTCGTCGGGGTTGATCCAGAGGTCGTGGGTATCGCCGTGGAGCACCGGCACGCTGGTGAACGTCCGACCGCCGTCGATCGACTTCATCATCGGAGCGTTCAGGACGTAGACCGTCTCCTCGTCCATCGGGTCGGCGAAGACCTCGATGTAGTACCAGGCGCGGGCCCGGATCGTCCAGTCCTCACTGACCAGGCGCCACGAGCGCCCAGCGTCATCGGAGCGAAAGAGCCCTCCTCCGGGATCGGCCTCGACCATCGCGAAGAGGCGGTCCGGGTTGGCCCGGGACACGTCGATGGCGGTCTTGCCCATGAGCTCGGGAAGGCCCGTGTTGATCTCGGACCAGCTGTCACCGCCGTCGGTGGACTTCCAGAAGCCGCTTCCGGGACCTCCGCTCACAACCTGCCAGGGCAGCCGGCGGTGGTCCCAGAACGAGGCGTAGAGGATGCGCGGGTTCGTCATGTCCATGGCGAGGTCCGACGCACCGGAGTCCTCGTCCACGTGGAGGATCAGCTCCCACGACGCGCCTCCGTCCTCCGAGCGGTAGATGCCGCGCTCGGGGTTCGCGCCGTACGGAGCGCCCTGCGCGGCCACGTACACGATGTCCGGGTCCTGGGGGTGGATGCGGATACGGGAGATGGAGCGCGTGCGCTCGAGCCCCAGGTGCGACCACGTCCGCCCGGCGTCCGTCGACCGGTACACGCCGTCTCCGTGCGACGTCATCACACCGCGGATCGGGTGCTCGCCCATGCCCACGTACACGACGTTCGGATCCGACTCCGAGACGGCGATCGCACCGACCGACGACGTCCCGAGCTGCCCGTCGCTAACGTTACTCCACGTGGTACCCGCGTCGGTGGTCTTCCAGACACCGCCACCGACGGTACCCATGTAGTAGGTGAGCGGGTCACCCACGACCCCCGTCGACGCGACCGAGCGGCCGCCCCGGAAGGGGCCGATACTCCGCCACTGCATGGACGAGAAGAGAGCGGCATCCGCGGGACCGGTTTGACCGGCGAGGGGCAACGGAACCCCGCCCAGGGCCGCGAGAAGAAGGAATGCGGGAACGAGGCGCGGACGGCACGGTCGGTGAGGGGACATGCTGCTTTCCCGGATCGAGGAAGGGGATCGTAACATCCCCGCCCCTCGCCCCTCGCCGCAAGACCGGTTGGCGGTCGGTCCCGGCCCCGGACCTAGGAGGCGCTCGGCTCTCGCGCCAGCGGCTCCCCGGACCGGGCCCGCGGGACGACAACGAAACCGGCCTCTTCGAGTGCCCGCTTCAGGTACGCCCCCTCTTCGGGGCCCTCGTAGGAACCGGCGCACACCCGCACCGCGCCGTCTCCCCGAGGTGATGCCACGCCGAGCGCGAACGTCTCGATGCCGAGCTCGCGTGCCCGCTCCATGGTGGCGCGCGCGTCTTCGAGCGAGCCCGACTCGGAAACACAGAAGGTCAGACCCGCTTCCCGCGGCAGCCACGCCCCGGAATCCTCACCCAGCGCCGTCCGCAGCGGTTCGACGCTCCGTTCCAGCTCGGGCAGGTCGGCGCTCATGCCCACCAGTACGCGGTAGAACACAGTACCCTTCACCTCCACCGGTGCGATCGTCGTCCAGACCTCCGGCGCGCGCGCGGCCACGTCGCCGACGAGCGCCCGGGCGCGGCGGAGGTCACGGAAGGAGCCGATCGCCATGGAGAAGCGTGCGACAGGCACCACCGTGCCGACCGCTGACGTCGCGCCCGCTGCCTCCGCAGCCGGGCTCGGCACCAGCGTCTCACGGGCTGACGATGCCGCTTCGCGCTCCGCCACCGACAGGGCCACGCCGACGCCCACCACCGTGACGACGGACGCGGCGATCAGGGCGGCCCCCACCCGCCACGAGGGGCGGCCCGGAGCGACGTACCGGCCGCGGGTCTTCTCCGGCGTCGGCTCGGTCAGATGGAGCGGTGAGCGAGCCACGCCGTACGGATCGAGTCCAGAAGCGGGGCATGGCGGCGGGGCATCCGCGTCGGTCGCACCGACCCCCCGCTCGCTCAGAACGCGGAAGGCCTCGATGAGCCGCCGGGTACGCGCCGTGGCGGCCTCGTGGAGCTGCGAGCCCTCCTGGAAACGATCAGGATGCCAGACACGAAGCATCGACCGATACGCGTTCTGGAGCTCAAGCTCCGACGCGAGCGGGCTCAGCTCGAGAAGACTGCGCGCTTCGTCCGGACTCATGGACTCGACCTCGATTCGGCGCCGCGGGTCGTGGCAGCGACCTGGCCCAGCGCGAAACGCGCACGGCAGAAGTAAGAAAGGAACGCGAACATTAGTTTCCAACGACCATCCCGCCAGCTTCTTGTTCGGTCGGTCGCCCCGGACCTACCCCTCCCCGTCCTCCATCCTCGGACGCGCGGGGCGGCCCGTCCGCTGCCGCTCCAGGACGATCCCGGGCAGCTCGTCGGTCGGCCGAGCCTCGTCGACCACGAACCGGCCGTTGACCAGCACCCAGTTCATGCCCTCCTGGAAGACGTAGGGGTCGAGGTAGGTGGCGTCGCTGCGCACCGTCTCCGGGTCGAACACGACGACGTCAGCCTTCTGGCCCACCGCGATACGCCCGCGATCCTGGAGCCCGAGGATCTGCGCCGGCAGGCCGGTCATCGACCGGATGGCGTGGGGAAGCGTGATCGTTCCCCGCTCGAACACGAACTCGCGAAGCAGGCGTCCCGATGTTCCATACTGCCCGGGGTGCGTCGACTTGCTGGTGCGCTGGCCATCGTCCGACATCCGGTCGAGCGCCACGGCCGTGTAGTCCTGACGCATCCACTCCTCGATGTCCACCATGCCGACGGCCATCGCCATCCAGAGCACGCCCCCGGGCTGGGGCAGACCGGTCATCTGGAGCCAGATGATGGTGTCGAACACGTCCTCCCCCCGCTCTTCGGCCACCTGCGCCAGCGTCTTTCCGACATACGCCTGGTCGGTGAAGTCGACGATGAGGAGGTTCTCCGCTCCACCCTGCCGGATCGTCTCGTATTCCGCGTCGATGCGAATCTTCTCCCGGGTCGCAGGGTCGCGCAGGCGCTCGCGAAGGTTGTCCAGCATGCCCGTGTAGTCCACCGGCGGGAAGTCGTCCGCGGCGCTCTGGCCGGGCACCT
The DNA here is from genome assembly GCA_030827315.1 of Gemmatimonadota bacterium. Classification (GTDB taxonomy): domain Bacteria; phylum Gemmatimonadota; class Gemmatimonadetes; order Longimicrobiales; family Gaopeijiaceae; genus UBA2589. Next base: position 49,124 of record JAURER010000016.1, read on the forward strand.
CGCCCCGGATGAGCGCCCATCGGGGGACCAGGGTGATGTAGGCCGAATACCCGTCGTAGGAGTGCATGTTGAGATACACCTGGTGCCCGTCGTCCCACGCCTGGTCGATCATCTCCGTCGTCGCCTTGCTGACGCCCCACTCCCGCGGCCCCTTCGGGTGGATGTGGTCGATCATGACGGGGATGTCCGCCACCTTCGCCACGTCGACGATCTCGACGATGGCGTCGATCCAGTCCACGTGGGTCTGGGTCGGGTGGTCCATGTGCGTGGGGAGAAGCCACTTGGAGTAGCGCCCCTGGCTGCGCATGTGGGCCTGGAAGAAGCCGCCGTAGGGCGCCAACTCCTTCGCCAGCTCCTGCACCTCGCGCATGGAGCTGTAGCGCATGGGCGTGTACTCGAGGCCGGTGCTCATGCCGAAGGCGCCGTCCTCCATGCCCCGCCGCACCAGCGCGCGCATCTCCTCGAGCTCGGCTTCCGTGGCGTGGCGCATGACTTCCTCAGGCTTCGTCCCCATGACCATCTCGCGGACCGCTCCGTGGCCCACCATCGGAACCACGTTGAGCGAGTGCCCCACCTTCTCCAGCGAGTCGCGCTGGGCGGTGAGCGGCCAGACGCCGGGGAAGCCGTCGGAGTTGATGACCGCGGTCGTGAAGCCCTGGGTCGTGTAGTTGGTGACGTAGTTGTGCCCGTTCAGGATGCCAGGCCCGAAGGAGCCATCGATGTGCTCGTGCAGGCCGATGAAGCCGGGCGTGACGTACTGCCCTTCGGCGTCGAGGGAGCGCGCCGCGCTGGCTCCGGACAGATCGCCGACCGCGACGATCTCGTCGCCCCGGATGCCGACGTCGGCGTAGAAGTAGGGGTTTCCCGACCCATCGAGCACCCGGCCGTTTCGAATGATCACGTCGAAGGACTGAGCGGCGACCGGGACCGCCAGGGCGAGGAGCGCGACCCCCGCCGCGCAGACGGCGAAGGACGAAGGGAGGAGCGAGGGGCGTGCGGAGCTTGTTGCGAGCGTCATGGCTTCACTTCCTTCAGGATCCCGGTACCACGGGAAGCAGGACGTACGACGCGCGTTCGGCGTCGTGGTGGATGGTCTGACGGGCCGTGCGCACCTCGGCGCCCGTGCCGAAGGGCTCGCCCGTGTTCGGATTGCGGTCGAAGCGCGGAAAGTTGCTGCTGGAGATCTCGATGCGGATGCGATGCCCGGGAAGAAACACGTTGCTGGTCGCCAACAGGTCGATGCGCAGCTCGGCGGGCTCGCCCGGAGTGAGCAGCTCGGGGCGCTCGAAGCCGTTTCGGTACCGGGCCCGCACGATCCCGTCCGTGAGCGTGCGCGCGGTGCCGTCCGGCGCGACGTCGATGAGCTTGCCGGTGAAGTCCGTGTCCGGCGCCGAGGACGAGGCCACGAGCACGAGCTCCACATACCCGGTGACCTCGAGCGGCTCGGTGAGGGGCTCGCTCGTGTAGACGGCCACGTCGGGCCGCGACTCGATGGAGGTCGGGTCGGCGGGCGACCGGGAGTATCCGCTCATGGCCCCGGTGGGCACCGGATCGTTCGGGTCGTAGACGTAGCTGTCCGCCGGCTCCGCTCCCGGCCGGAGCGGGTCGAGACGCCCTCCATCCATCGACGATGCCGCCGTACCGTCCGAATGGAGGTAGAACGGCGTCGGAACGGCGCGTGACAGGGGCCACTCCTGCTCGTCGCGCCACGCGTTGACGCCCATGACGAAGAGACGGACGGGGGCTCCGCCCATCACGCCGTTCTGCGCGCCACGCAGCCAGTGATCGTACCAGTCCAGTAGCAGGCGCTCGTACTCGAACCCGGCCTGGGGGCCGTACTCGACGCCGTCGATGCTCGTGCTCCGCAGAGTCGGCCTCGAGTGCGTCCACGGACCCACGATGAGACGCTGACCGTCCCGAGCGTCCGGGGTGACCGCGCGGGCGCGAATGCCACGGAAGTTCTCGAGCGTCCCCTTGAGCAGGGTGTCGTACCAGCCCGTGGTGTGGAGCGCCGGGACCTCGAAGCGGTCGTGTCGCCGCCCGATGTCGTAGGTAATCCAGAAGTCGTCGTAGCTCGGATGCTCGAGCATCCAGAAGTACCCGGGCGCCAGCTCGCGGATGTCCAGGGCGTCGATGGAGGCGAGAGGGAGGTGCCAGAGCCATTCCTCCCGCATCCGGGTCCGCTCCTCGTCGGTGAGCCCGACAGGGCCGTCACGTTCCTCGAAGGTGGCCCCGTCGCGTCGCCGACGGACGTCCGCCGCCTGCCCGAGGTTCCAGCCCAGGCCGTCGGACAGGTAGAACGCCCCGCCCTGAAAGACCATGTCGTAGCGGCTCGTGTACGAGGAGCTCGGCGCGATGGCCACCAGGTGGGGCGGTGCCAGGGACGCCGCCGTCAGCTGCGTGGTGGCGAGGTAGCTCCCGCCCCACATCCCTACGCGGCCGTCCACGTACGGAAGGCTCGCGACCCACTCCACGGTATCGTACCCGTCGTGCGATTCGTCGTGAGGGATCGCCTCCCCGTCGGAGGCGTAACGCCCTCGGGTGTCCTGGACCACGACCACGTACCCGTGCGATGCGATGCGGCGAAAGGTCTCCGGCGAGGTGCTGGCGTACTTGGAGTAGGGCGTGCGCTGCAGCAGCGCCGGGAACGTTCCCTCCGCATCGGGCCGGTACACGTCTGCGCGGAGCACCACGCCGTCGCGCATCGCGGCGGGCACGTTCTTGTCCAGCACCACCTCGTGCGGGCCCGACGGCGACCCCGCATCCGCCGGAGCCTTCGCCTCGCCACCCGTCTTGGGGGATCCACACGCGGCGACCGCTCCCGCGACCAGGGCGGCGCAGAGGGCGGCGCGCACGGCCGCCGATGTCGATCGCCTCATCCCGAAAGCCTTCCGTAACGGCGCAGGATCTCGCGGAGACGGTCGTGCGGGAGCGCGTAAACGGTCACGTCGTCGGCCCCGGTCATCGTCTCCGCCGCCACCAGCGCGTTGACGATCGCCTCCTCGGTGGCCTCCACCGTCGCCCCGAACACCGGATTGAGATGGTCGTTGGCGAGGAGCTCGAGGCGCGTGACCGGAGTGAGTCCCGCGGCGGCGTCCCTGTTGGCCGTCGAGAAGGCGATGAAGATGTCGCCGGAGCCGTTCCCCGACGTGCTCCCCTGTCGTCCGAGCCCGAGCGACACCCGCCGGGCGACCCGCTTGAGCTGGTGCGGAAGCAGGGGGGCGTCGGTCGCGACCACGACGATGATGGAGCCCTCGCGATCCGCTCCGTCGTCCGCGGGCTCGGGCGCGCCCCCCTCGCCCGGGCGCGCCGGCATCAGATCGGGGATCTCCTGGCCCACCGGAACGCCGGCGATCCTGAGCTGCTCCCGGCTTCCGTAGTTGCACTGGACGAGGACGCCCACCGTGTACCGGGCGCCCTCGACCGCGACCGTCCTCGAAGACGTCCCGATCCCACCCTTGAAGCGATGACAGATCATCCCGGTGCCGCCGCCCACGTTGCCCTCGACCACCGGTCCGGACGCTGCCGCCTCCATGGCGCCGAACGCGTCCTCCGTGGTCACGTGCAGCCCGAAGATGTCGTTGAGCGTTCCGTCCCAGGTCTCGGCGACGACGGGAAGCGATGCGGCCCAGGCAGGATAGTCGCCATCGTACTGTTCGAGGCTGCGTCGCGCCTCCCACCGAACGACGGCGTCGTGCACGACGCCCACCCCGAGCGTGTTCGTGATCATGACCGGTCCCTCGAGCAGCCCGGAGTCCTCGACCCATGTCGTGCCGGTCATCTCTCCGTCGCCGTTGAGGGAGAACCACGCCGCGAAGGCGGGCTCACGCATGTCCTTGCCGCGCGGCCACACCGCGGTCACGCCCGTACGCACCGGCCCCTGCCCCATGACCTTGTCGCCGCTCCCACGAACGAGCGTGGTGTGACCCACCGTGACGCCGGAGACGTCCGTAATGGCGTTCAACGGACCCGTCGTCCCGTCGAAGGGGACTCCCAGGTCTCGGGCGCGCGGGCTCTGGGCCCACGAGGGCGTGGCCGCGTGGGCGAGAAGGACCGAGCAGGCAACGAGAGACGACAGCAGTGGGGTAAGGCGCCCGGCAGGCGCGCACGAGGGCATGCAGATCACCGGGATCTCCTGGTCGGGGCGATGGCGCATCGTGGCAACCGACCGCTCCAGGGCGCCGGTCGCAAGGGTGGGCGGTGAGCGCGGAAGTCGGGCTGTCGGCCCAGAGCGGCACATCGCACCCCGCGTGGGCCGCGCGCGCAAGATCGGGCATGACAGGAACTTGCTGCTCGGGCATCCTCCGCCCATGGTGCGGCACCCGTGATCCGTCGATGCCCGTCCGCATGGAGAGACCCGAATTGAGCACATCGTCCGATGTCGCCGTCGCGGCGCAGGAGCGCGGCTACCCGCGCATCGTCGTGGAGCCGCCGGGGCCGCGCGCCCGGGCGATCGTCGATCGCGAGTCGACCCTCGCCAGCGCCTGCTACATCAAGGCCTATCCGCTCGTGGTGGCCCGGGGCGAGGGACCCATGGTGGAGGACGTCGACGGGAACCGGTTCATCGACTTCATGGCGGGGATCGGTGTTGCGTCGACGGGCCACGCGCATCCGGCGGTGGTCGGGGCCATCCAGCGTGCCGCCGGGGACTTCTTGCACGTCTGCGGCACGGACTTCTACTACCCCGCCATGACCGAGCTCATGGACCGGCTGGCTCGACTCGCACCCGGTCCCACGCCCAAGCGCGTCTTCCTGACGAACTCGGGCACGGAGGCCGTCGACGGTGCGATCAAGCTGGCTCGACGGGCCACGGGGCGCACCCAGATCGTCGCCTTCGACGGAGCGTTCCACGGCCGGAGCTACGGCGCCATGAGCCTCACGTCGTCGAAGGCTCTCCAGCGGAAGGGCTTCGGACCGATGCTCCCCGGCGTCCACCACGTACCCTACGGCTACTGCTTCCGGTGCGCGTACGGGAAGAGCTGGCCCTCGTGCGAACTGGCGTGTGTCTCGGCCATCGAGCGGAACCTCTTCGCCCGGCGGGTGGACCCTTCCGACGTGGCGGCCATCGTCGTCGAACCCATCCAGGGGGAAGGCGGATACGTGGTCCCGCCGGCCGACTACCTTCCGGCCCTCCGGAGTCTGTGCGACCGCCACGGCATTCTTCTCGTGGCCGACGAGATCCAGTCCGGCGTCGGCCGCACCGGTCGTATGTTCGCCTGCGAGCACGCCGGCGTGGAGCCCGACATCCTCCTCACGGCCAAGGGCCTCGCGTCGGGCATGCCCATCGGGGCCATCGTGGTTCGGGAGACGGTGGACCTCTGGGAGAGCGGGGCGCACGGCTCGACGTTCGGCGGCAATCCCGTATGCTGCGCGGCCGCGAACGCGACGCTGGAGCTCGTCGAGAACGGCCTGGTGGACCAGGCGGCCAGGGTCGGCCGGCACCTCCTCGCCCGGGCGGCGGACGTCGCGTCTCGACACGAGGTGGTCGGCGACGTGCGGGGACTGGGCCTGATGGTCGGCCTCGAACTCTGTGATCCGGCCAGGGGCGGAGCCCCGGCGAAGAAGCTGGCCGAGGCCGTGGTCCAGACGGCCTTCCGAAAGGGTCTGCTGGTGCTCGACGCGGGTGAGAGCGTGGTACGGCTGCTGCCTCCGCTCGTGGCCGACGAGGTCGATGTGGACCTCGCGTTGGGCATTCTGGACGAAACGCTCGCCGAGGTCTCGGGCGCATAGCACAAAGGTTGTGGGCGATTCGCCGGCACCGTAGCCTGAGCGGACCCACAGGCCCCCAGGGAGCCGGACCGATGCGCCTGAACGCCTCTTCCCCTCTGATCGCCACAGCGCTGCTGGCGATGGCATCGTGTGCACCGTCGCCTCCCTCCGCGGAAGCCGACGCGGGCCCGCCGAACATCCTGCTTATCATCGCCGACGACCTGGCCTACGCGGACCTGGGCAGCTACGGCGGGGACGTCTCCACGCCGAACATCGACGCATTGGCCGCCCGGGGTGTCCGCTTCACCCAGTTCCACACGGCCCCCATGTGCGCGCCCACCCGGGCCATGCTCCTCAGCGGCAACGACAACCACGTCGCCGGTATGGGCATGCAGGGCGGCGCCCCGCCTCCGCTGGACGCGGAGCCGGGGTACGAGGGATACCTGTCCGATCGGGTCGTCCCCTTCCCGAAGCTCCTCCAGGACGTCGGGTACCAGACCTATTCGGTGGGGAAGTGGCACCTGGGCACCCGACCGGAGCACACGCCGACGGCTGCGGGCTTCGATCGCTCCTTCCAGCTGCTCCAGGGCGCAGGAGACCATTTCAGCGACATCGCGCTCTCCGGCCGGGACAGCGTCTCCAGGTACTGGGACGACGGCGCGTATGGAAGCTGGCCCGAGGGCGGCTATTCGACGGAGGTGTACACGGATCGACTCCTGGGCTTCATCCGGGACGGGCTCCCGGAGGCGCGCCCCTTCTTCGCCTGGGTGGCCTACACGTCACCGCACTGGCCCCTCCAGGTCCCGGACGAATACCTCGATCGGTATCGGGGACGATACGACATGGGGTACGACCGCCTCCGTGAACTCCGCTTCGAGTCCCTCCAGCGCGCGGGCATCGTGCCGCGCGACCGGACGCTTCCACCTCGTCGTGAAGAAATCACGCCATGGGAGCAGCTGTCCGCGGAAGAGCAGCGTATCGAGTCGAGGAAGATGGAGCTCTACGCCGCGATGGTGGAGAACCTCGACCACCATGTCGGTCGGCTCCTGGACGCCCTTTCCGACGAGGGCGTCCTGGACAACACGCTGGTCGTCTTCCTGTCGGACAACGGAGCTGCAGCGGAGGACTTCTACCGAAGCGGCAGCTACTCGGATTGGCTGCAACGCAACTACGACAACCGCTACGAGAACATGGGCACGCGCACGTCGTACGTGTCGTACGGCCCCCAGTGGGCGGAAGCCGGCTCGGCACCGTTCCGTGGCCACAAGGGATGGGCCCACGAGGGCGGCATCGTCGCGCCGATGATCGTCGCCGGACCGGGCGTGGCCGGAGCCGGCTCCATCCAGCAGGCCTACGCCGGCGTGTCGGACCTGGCGCCGACCCTCCTGGAGGTCGCGGGTGCGGAGTACCCCGGACCGTTCGGCACGGCCAGGACCCGCCCCATGTCAGGCTCGAGTCTGCTGCCCCTGCTTCGCGGCGACGCGGACCGCGTTCACGCTCCCTCCGAGCTCCTCGCCCTCTCGCACGCAGGTCAGGCGTATGTCCGGCTGAACCAGTGGAAGCTGGTATCCGAAGACCAGTTCACCGGACTCGAAACATTCGCGCTCTACGACCTCGACAGCGATCCTGGGGAAACGACGGATCTGTCGGGGCGCTTTCCGGACAAACGGGCCGAGCTCCTGGATTCCCTGACCGCCTTTCGCGCGCGGGTGGGCGTCGTGACGCCCGAGCCGCGCTGAGCCGGCATCCCGTCTGGCGGCGGTTCAGCCCGCCCGCAGGCCGACGGACACGCCCAGCCGGAAGGTCCAGAGATTCGTTTCGCTGCGCCGCGGACGGATCACCACGCTCCCGTCGGGAAGGTCCTGGATGTCGCCCTTCCTGAGGTACTCCGCTTCCCCGTTCTCGTGGTAGCGCGCGCCGAAGTCGATGTCGACGGGATGGCGCCCTGAGGAGACCCGGATCTGGACGCCGACTCCCCCCATCCAGGCGAACGTCGCGTCGTCGAAATTCGTCGATGACGCGAACGGAACACCGTCGTCGTTGGCACCGTCGACGGACGACGTGGTCGCGAAGTAGGCGAACCCGGCGCTGAAGTTTCCGTACATGCGCACGGGCCCGCCCACCACCCCGAGCTCGGGTCCCAACCCCGCGAAGATGATGTTGTTCTCGGTGGTGAGATCACCGGTCACCCGGCAGGGCAGTGTGATGCAGATGCGGATGGTCTCCCGCCCGTACTGCAGGAAGCCGAGGTCGCCACGCAGACTGAGGACGCCCGCCTCATCAAGGGCGTACCGGCCAAAAAACCCCAGGCCGAAGCCCGTACCCACGTTCTCGGCGAAGGCTCCGGTGGGCTTCGCGACCAGGACCTCACCCCCGACGTACCCCCGGGGCGCCGGGGTCGACTCCTGCGCCGCCGTACGAGAGAAGGCGAGCGCGATGGCCACACCCAGGAACGAAGCGTATGTAAGAGTGCGCATGAAGGGGTTCGGTCGTCGGTCAGCGTGATCTCGGTGCGGTCACTCCCCGCACCCACCGTGTGTCGTGAAGCGGGATCGTCGGTGCGGCTTCGCCCGTTCCACGCAGCTTCGGCCAGCCGGGGCGGCGCCGAGCGCAAGCCCGTCGCGGTCGTGCCAGCCAACATCGCGCGGGCGCGCCCCGGGGAGCAAGCGGGGCCATGCCTCGCGACGCCTCGGGTCCTTTCGCCTCTTTCACCCATGATGGACGAGTCCGAACGTGTGAGCCCGGCCGACGCGACGCACCACCGGCTCGAGGGGGGCGCCCGCCAGGGAGCGGAAGCGCTCGCCCTCGCCTAGGGGCCCGCCTCGACATCGTGCCGACGTTGAGCCGGGAACACGCGCTACGTTTCGATCGGCATCAGCTCCGAAAGAGCCAGCCCCGCACTAGGCGTCCTCTCGCGATGGCTCGACGGTGGCCGGCAGGGCATCCGGTACCACCGCGAGACCGGCCGAGTCGCCGAACTTGTCGGCCCAGACGACCCCGAGTCCTCTCCGTTCCGCGCGGGACGCTCGGCCCGCCAGGAGAACGGCGCATCCCTTGAGGCCGAGCGGCGTGAAGAGGTTGAGCAGAAACGCGGTGAAGATCACCACCGAGAACACGGGAGGCTCGATGGCGCCCTGCGCGAGGGCCAGTGAGGCCAGGATGAACGCAAGCTCGGCGCGTCCGCACATGCCGATGCCCACGGTGAGCGCCTCGCGGGGTGACAGCCCCATCCGCAGGGCCATACCGCCGGCACTCACGATCTGACTAACCAGGACGGCAAAGGTGAGGGCCGCGAGCAGGCCGAGACCGGTCGCGCTGATGTCGAAGGTGATCGAGAAGCCCAGAGAGATGAAGAAGATCGGACCGAGGAAGGAGTAGGCGATCCCGTAGGAGCGGTCGGCGACCACGCGCACGAGGTTCGGGTGAGCGACCCTCTCCTCGAAGAAGAGCCCGGCGAGGTAGGCCCCCAGGATCATGTGCAACCCGATCGCCTCCGCCACCAGTCCGGCCCCGATCGCGAGTATGAGTACGAAGGTGAAGCCCTTTCCGCCCTCCGAGCGGAAGGGAATGGTGAGCCTCGGATAGACGTAGCGTCCGAGCAGGAAAGCGAGCGCGAAGAACGCGACCACCTTGGCGAGGGTGAGCGCGACATCCACCGCTCCGAAGGAGTCACCCGACAGGACACCCAGGATCAGCCCGAAGAAGATCAGCGTGAGCAGGTCGTCGATGACGCAACTCGCTACGATGACCCGTGCGACCCGGGTATCCGTGAGCCCGAGGTCCCGGAGCGTCTTCAGTGTGATGACCACCGCCGTGGCGGTCATCGTGAGGCCGACGAAGGTCGCCCCGACGAGGTCCAGCCCGAACGCCGAAGCCACCGAGAAGCTCACGGCGAACGGTACGAGCGCGCCCACGATCGCCACGCCGAGCGAACGCTTGAGCGCATCGAAGAACTGCCGCGGCTGGGTCTCGACACCGGCGTGGAACATCAGGAAGAAGATGCCGATCTCGGCCAGCAGCGTGATCGCTTCGGAGGGCTGGATCCAGCCCAGGACCGCCGGACCGACCAGAACGCCGACGATCAGCTCGCCCATGATGGTCGGCAGCCCGAGAGGGCGAAGCGTCACGGCCACCAGCCAGATCGCGGCCAGCAGAATCAGCAGGTCGACGGCGATGTCGTGCATGCCTCAAAGCTAACCCGGGAGGCCTGGCCGGCGTGACTCGGCCTGCGCCGGAAGAGGCCAGCCCTTCTCCGGCGCCATGTCACGGTCGTTTCGCAGGCACGAGCGGCATTGCGCGAACGGCGGCCCGGGCTCACGATTGTCGGCCCCCTTCCGGCCCTCGCCATGACCATCTCGCGACGTCGCTTCATCGGAACCGCCGCGGCGATTCCCCTTGGCTTCACCGGCCTGCGCTATGCGCGCCCGGACGTTTCTGCCCCGTCCATCCCCTCGGACGTCGGCTTCGGCCCGCTGCGGGACGACCCGGACGGCATCATCGCCCTGCCCGAGGGCTTCAGCTACCGGATCGTGTCACGACGCGGCGAACGGATGAGCGACGGCTTCTTCGTCCCGACGCGGCACGACGGCATGGGTGCCTTTCCGGGCCCGGACGGGATGACGCTGCTCGTCCGCAACCACGAGCTCACGCCCGACGCTCCTCCTGAGGACGGAGCCTTCGGGGCGGATCTCGGATTGCTCTCGCGCCTCGATGGGCACCAGATCTACGACCCTGGTCGCACGGGCGTGCCCGCGTTCGGCGGAACGACCACGCTCCTGTACGACACCGTCAACCAGCGGCTGGTGTCGCACCACCTGAGCCTCGCCGGCACCGTGGTCAACTGCGCCGGGGGGGTCACACCCTGGGGGTCGTGGATCACGTGCGAGGAGACCGTCGCGCGCTCGGGTGACCGCTTCGGGCGCGACCACGGGTACAACTTCGAGGTCCCGGCCACGGTCTCGGGCGGGGTCGTCCGTGCGGAACCCCTCCGCGACATGGGCCGCTTCGTGCACGAGGCGATCGCCGTCCATCCCTCGAGCGGGATCGTCTACGAGACGGAGGACCTGAGCGACGGCCTCCTCTATCGCTTCATCCCTCACGTGCCCGGCGCACTCGCGCAGGGCGGTCGCCTCCAGGCACTCGCGATACGCGGACGACCGAGCCTGGACCTCCGCAACTTCGACGGTCGCGACATCGAACCCGGTCTTGCCATGGATGTCGAGTGGATCGACATGGAAGACGTCGAGTCCCCGGACGACGACCTCCGGTACCGGGGCTTCGAGGCGGGCGCCGCGCGCTTCGCGCGCGGGGAGGGGATCTTCTACGGCGAGCGCGACGGCACGGGCGAAGTGTACATCGCGTGCACGAATGGCGGAGAGGCGAGGAAGGGGCAGATCTGGCGGTACGTGCCGAGCGTGGACGAAGGAGGCCCCGGCGAACGGCATGCCCCCGGGCGGCTCGAGCTCTTCGTGGAACCCAACGACGGCACGATCATCGAGAACGCCGACAACCTCTGCATCGCTCCGTGGGGAGACCTGATCGTCTGCGAGGATGGCACCGGCGACGACTGGCTGATTGGCATCACGCCCCGCGGCGAGTTCTACAAGTTTGCCCAGAACCTGAACGGACAGGGCGAGTTCGCCGGGGCGTGCTTCTCGCCGGACGGCAGCACCTTCTTCGTGAACATGCAGGTGGACGGCTGGACCCTGGCGATCACCGGTCCGTGGGGCAGTCGGATCTGAGCGCGCCGTCCGGCGGCTTGCCCGCTGCGGCGTGGCGTCGCGATCCAGCCCTCGGGACGTGTTTCGGTTGGATCAACCGATGCGCTGCGTGAGATCGAAGCATCGGGCAACTCACCGCACCCGGCGCACCGCGCGCCGGCTCGCGGGTCAGCGCGGGGACGATTCCGTCCGGTCGTCGGCGAGGTGCGGGCACGGCGCGAGCGCGGTACGCCAGCCCTGGGTGCAGGCCACCCGGACAGCGGTCTGCCGAATCCACCCCTGGATCGCGGGGTGCGGGAGCAGCCCGTCACCGGGCGCGTACGAGAGTCCTTCCAGGACTTCTGCGTAAGGGCCGAACCCGCTTAAGCGCATGGGGAGCACCAGGACGCGGCGGCCCTCGGCGGCCTCCGCGGCGACCCAGGTACGGATCTGCCCCTCGGCCTCGGCACGCTTTTCGTCCCAGTCCTCCCTGAGCGTGGCTGCGCGGACGCGCGTGAACCCCTCGTGCTCAAGGGAGCCGGCGATGGCGCTCATGACGGCCAGGACCTCGTCGTTCTCACCCTCGTCGCCCATGCCGTGGGCCAGCAGGAGGACGCTCTCCGCTGCCGGCGCCCGGCTGATCTCGGCGGCACGAGCGCGCATGATCTGTGCCGCCTCGTCGGACTCCAGCATCCCGTAGGCGTGGGTGGCGAGGGTCAGGCCGTGCTCGATGGGCGCGGGGGAGGCGCCGCCGTGCGCTGCGTGCCCCGCGGCGCCGGCCCCGCCGTGCGCACCTTCGGCGTGGTCCATGAGGAGGAAGCTCGCGGGGGGCTGGTCGGAGAGCCCCAGGAAATACTCGGTCTGGTCGAGGAAGGAGCGGCCCGAGAGGAACATCCGGACCACCGCGACGTGGGTGACGCCGTCCTGGCGGAGGGAGTCGAGGGCGGCCTGTAGAGTCCGCGGGGACGCCATTCCGTATGCCAGACGCGTCGGGACCTCGCCGCGGAGCGGCGCAACGGCCTCGGCCACGCTCCGGTCCCACTCGGGGCCGCCACCGTGGGCCATCACCAGGACGCCGAACCCGCTGGAGGCCGGGGCCTGGACATCCCGGGCCGGGTGCACGGTTGCTTCGGGTGACGGTCCGGGCGCCGCGCAGGCGGCGAGGGCGAGCACCCCGAGGAGAATGGAAGTTCGCATCGCAATATCGCCAGAGATTGAGAATCGTTCTCAAGTTGTAAGAGCTTATCTCACGTGGTCGCGAGCGTCAACTTGACCCGTGGCCGGTCATCCCGGACGACGTCTAAATCGCCGTCGCAGTCACGCATCCGGATGCGATCGCAGCTCGCACTCCGTCCAAGGGTGGCCCCGTCCCCGGCCGCGACCTAAGCTTTCCGGGTCTCAAGGTCATTGCCCGAAGGAGCCGGAGGCCCGCATGCGCACACGCCGGGAATTCATCGTCGACGCGTCGCGCGGAGCCGCGGGCATGGGTCTGGCCGCGTCGCTGCCGAGCTCCTTGCTCGACGCCGCCGGGCGCCCGCGGAGGGCGGAGGGCACCGGGCTCTACTACGACCCGCGATGCCTGGAGCACGTGGTCCCCCCATCCAGGAGCGGCGCCCCGCGACCGGAGATCAAGGAGCGGGTCATCCGCGTGATGGAAGTACTGGGTGAGCGTGGGCTCGTCGACGCGATGCGCCCGGTCTCGGCGCATCCGGACCCGATGCCGTTCATCTCGGCTCACCACACGCCGGAGCACGTCGCCGCGATCCGTCGGATCCCCGTCACCGGCCCCCTGGCCGAGCTCGCGGTCGCCGGTGCACTCGGGTCCGTCGACGCCGTCGCGCGCGGAGACGTGCGGAACGCGTTCACCTGCATCCGGCCTCCAGGACACCACGCGAACAACACCGGCGCAGAGGAAGGCTTCTGCTACTACAGCAATGCGGCCATCACCGCGCGATACATCCAGTCCCTGGGGTACGAGAAGATCCTGATCATCGACTGGGACTACCACCATGGGAACGCGACCCAGAACGCCTTCTACGACGATCCCACCGTCCTGTTCTACTCCACGCACAACTGGATGGACTACCCGGAGACGGGCGACCCCTCGCTGATGGGTGAGGGCGACGGACACGGCACCAACATCAACGTTCACCTCGAGTGCGCGAGTACGGACCTCGACATGCTGCGTGCCTGGGACGGCAGGCTGGAGCCTGCCGTCATGGACTTCGATCCGGACTTCGTCGTGGTGTCGGCCGGCTTCGACAGCCGTCAGGATGACCTCCTCGGCTGCTTCGACGTCACGGACGACGCGTTTCGGCGCATGACCCGTGCGGCCATGGACTTCGCCGACTCGTGCTGTGAAGGGCGACTCGTCTCGCTCCTCGAGGGCGGGTACAACGTCGATGGGCTCGCGCTCGCCGCCGCGACCCACGTCGAGACGCTGATCGGCGCATGACGACTCCGTCCTGCTGCCGCGCGACCGGCCTCCGGCGCTTCGGCGCCGTCCTGTGCGCGCTCGGCCTGAGCGTGGCTGCGCGCGCGCCGCTCGCCGGTCAGTCGCTCGAAGACGCCTCGCGTCTGGCCGGGCTCGGGACCGTCGGCGTGCGCGCCGAGGCCGCCTGGGACGAACTCATCACGATGGAAGCCGGAGGCGCCACCTCCGACCAGTTCCTGCAGGCGCTTGAAGCGACGTTCGGCGACGCGATCGGCAACGCGGATGCCGGGCCCGAGGTCGGGAACGGCGGCACCGCGAGCGTCGCGTGCCATGTCGACACCTTCTACGAGACCGGGCTCATCGTCTACGCGCTGCGCGTCCAGGTCGAACGGCCCGGAGACGACGGCCGTCCCGTGATCGTCTGGATCCGAAGCTGGGTCGGCAGCTTCACCGTGCAGCAGCTTCACCTCATGTTCTCGCTCGGCGAGCAGTGCGCCGAAGCGTTTCTCGAGGCGTGGCGCTCCGCCAACTGACGCCGCGCCCGGCCGCGCGGCCGGGTCCCCACCCAGCCCTTCCTGCGATTCGACGCTCCGCGATGATGTCGTGCATGGCTTCCCCGGCCACGTCCGTCAGGCGGAAGTCACGACTGCTGTAGCTGTAGCTCAGCGGGCCCGGCCAACAAGCCGGACCCGCGTCGAATCGTCAGGCACCGCTCGGTCGGAGGACTCGACCGTGGGCCCCTCAGCCGCGTCGCGCGGGTGCGTCCGGAAGCGCCTCGACGACCTCGACCATGCGCGCGAGCTCATCCTCGTTCGGCATCCGACCCACGCCGCCGCCGAGGTTGTCGATCATGTGCTCGGCGCGGCTCGTCGCCGGCGTCACGCACGTCACGGCCGGGTGCGCCGCCGCGAACTTGAGCATGAAGCGCGCCCACGTGTCGGCTCCGAAGTCGGCCGCCCACTCTGGAACGGGACGATCGCCGATACGGCTCCACATGCGCGAGCGTCCGAACGGCGCGTACACGAGGACGCCGATGCCGAGATCCTGGGCCAGCGGCAGCACCATGTCCGCCGCGGAACGGTTGTCCACGGCGTAGTCGATCCCGATGAAGTCGAGCGGCTCGTCGCGCATGACCTGCGCGATGTTCGGATACTCGCTCTCGCTGGTGGTCGTGATGCCGATGTAGCGCACCCGCCCCTCCGCCTTGAGCTCCTTGAGGACCCCCAGCTGCGTCGGCGGATCGCCCATGTTGTGGACCTGGATCAGGTCCATGGTGTCGACCGCGAACCGCTCGAACGAACGCTCGATCTGCGCCCGGGCGGCTGCGGGATCGACCGAGCCGCCGCCCCGACCCGCGACGTTCACCTTGGTGGCCCAGAAGATCTCGTCGGTGAGCCCGAGCTGCGCGGCGATCTGCCCCGCCACCTCCTCGGACGCTCCGTAGCCCGGTGCGGTGTCGAAGACGCGCCCACCGTTCTCTACGAGCGCGGACAGCACCTCCCGGATCGCGCTCACGTCCTCGCTGCGTGCGACCTGGGAGAAGGTGGCCGAGCTGCCGAGCCCAATGACCGGGATCCGCTCGCCGGTCTTCGGAATCGCGCGGCTCACGACCTCCCGGCTCTGGAGCGCCCGGAGGACGTAGGGATCGATGGAGAGTGCCGCGCCGGCGGCAGCGGTAAGGCGGAGCCAGTCTCGCCTCGTGACCATGATGACACCTCGATGGACGTAACGGGGAACGACCGGGGCGACTACGGCAAGGACCACCCGACGGTGTAGAATGTTGATCCGACATTACGATCTCAACCCATCGATCGCTCGCCGAGCGGAGCCACCCTTGGACGCACACGCCCGCGCCTTTCTCGACCGCCTGCTGACCACACCGGGCGTCTCCGGCTACGAGCAGCCCGTGCAGGCCGTGGTCCGAGAGTACGTCTCGGCCTTCGCCGACGACGTGCGCACGGACGTGCACGGAAACGTCATCGCCACGGTCAACGCGGGCGCCTCGACCCGTCTGATGTTCGACGGGCACTGTGACCAGCTGGGGATGATCGTGTCGCATGTCGACGATGCGGGCTTTCTCTACTTCCAGACGGTCGGCGGATGGGACCCGCAACAGCTCGTCGGCCAGCGCGTGGCGGTATGGACGGGCGAGGGTCCGCTGGCCGGCGTCATCTCCCGCAAGGCGATCCACCTCCTCTCCGACGACGAGAAGAAGGCGGTCGTCCAGCCCAAGGACATGTGGATCGACATCGGCGCATCGGACCGTGAAGACGCCAGCTCGGTCGTGAACATCGGAGACCCGGTCACGGTCAGCCTGGGGATCCAGGAGCTGCGCAACGGACTCGTCAACGCCCCGGCGATGGACAACCGCACCGGGGTCTGGGTGGTCGTCGAGGCGATGCGCAGGGCCGTCGAGCGCGGGATCACCTGCTCGCTCTCCGTCGCCTCCACGGTGCAGGAGGAGATCGGACTGCGCGGGACGCAGACCGCCGCGTTCGGCATCGATCCCCACGTGGGGATCGCCGTCGACGTGACCCACTCCACGGACTGCCCGACCATCGACAAGCGCCAGCGCGGCACGATCGACCTGGGAAAAGGCCCCGTGATCCTGCGGGGGCCCAACATCAATCCCCGCGTCGGAGACCGGCTGACCGCCCTCGCGCGGGAACACGGGGTTCCCTTCCAGGTGGCCGCTCTCGGGCGCGCGGCTCCGAACGATGCGAGCCCCCTTCAGCTGACGCGGGCCGGTGTCGCGACCGGTCTGGTGCAGATCCCGAACCGCTACATGCACAGCGCGGTCGAAACGGTCGCGCTGTCGGATCTGGACGCGGCCGCCGATCTCCTCTCGGCGTTCGCGTGCGGATTGAAGGAGGACGACTCCTTCGTTCCGTGAGCGCCCGAGGTCCCGGGTCCCCTACTCCGCGGCTTCCAGCACGGCCCTGGCAGCGGCGAGCCGGGCGATGGGGACGCGGAAGGGCGAGCACGACACGTAGTCGAGGCCGAGGCGGTGGCACAGCGCGATGCTGGCCGGATCGCCTCCGTGCTCGCCACAGATCCCCACCTCCAGGTCGGGCCGCACCCTTCGTCCCTCGCGGAACGCCCACTCCATGAGGCGTCCGACCCCGAGGGGGTCGATGGTCTCGAACGGATTCGCGGCGAGCACCCCGGCGTTGAGGTACTCGACGAGAAAGCCCTGCTCGGCATCGTCGCGGGAGATGCCGAAGGTCGTCTGGGTGAGGTCGTTCGTACCGAAGGAGAAGAACTCGGCGACTTCCGCGATTTCGGCGGCGGTCAACGCCGCCCTCGGGATCTCGATCATCGACCCGAAGCGGTACGGGACGTCCACGTCCTGCTCCTCCATGACCGTGCGTGCCTCGGCCTCGAGGATCCCGCGCATGGTGCGAAGCTCCTCGACGTGCGCGACCAGGGGCACCATGACCTCCGGACGCACGTCGACGCCGTCCTTCTGGCACGTGCAGGCAGCCTCGAAGATCGCCCGCACCTGCATGCGCACGAGGCCGGGAATCAGCATCCCCAGACGCACGCCCCGGGTGCCGAGCATCGGATTGTCCTCGCTCAGCGACTCGACGCGTTCGAGAAAGCGCTGCTTCGTCGCGATCTCCGAGAGAGCCGCGTCGATCTCCGACAGCGTGTGGAAGTGCTGCAGCTGCACCTTCAGGTCCGCGAGGTCCAGCAGGAGCTCCTCGTGGTCCGGAAGAAACTCGTGGAGCGGCGGATCGATGAGCCGGATGATGACGGGCATCCCGTCCATGGCACGGAAGAGCCCGTCGAAATCCGAACGTTGCAGGGGGAGAAGCTCCGCGAGCGCCGTCTCACGATCCGCCGGATCGCCCGCCATGATCATGCGCTGCACGATGGGCAGCCGCTCCGCCTCGAAGAACATGTGCTCTGTGCGGCACAGGCCGATGCCCTCCGCTCCGTAGCGGCGGGCCCGCGCGGCGTCCTCGGGGTAGTCGGCGTTGGCGCGCACGCCGAGCCGGCGGACCTCGTCGGCCCAGGAGAGGAGCTTGGCCAGGAAGGGGTTTTCGAGGTCGGCCACGACCGTGGGGATCTTCCCTTCGAAGACGAGGCCACGGGTGCCGTCCAACGAGACCCATTCGCCTTCGGCCACCACCCGGTCCCCGACCGTGAGCTCCCGGGCCACCACGTCGATCTCCATCTCGGTGACGCCCACCACCGCGGGGCGACCGAACTGCCGGGCCACCAGGGCGGCGTGGCTGGTCCGTCCTCCGCGGCTGGTCAGGACGCCCTTCGCGGCGAGCATGCCGTGCACGTCGTCCGGCTTGGTGTCGGGGCGCACCAGGATGACCGGCCGACCGTCGACGGCCATGCGCTCCGCGGCGTCGGCGTCGAACACGACCTGCCCGACCGCGGCACCGGGCGAGACACCCAGGCCCTCGGCCAGGACCGGCGCGTCGCCGGCCGCGGCGGGATCGAGCTTCGGGTGAAGGAAGACGTCCACCTGCGCCGGCGACACCCGCCGCAGCGCCTCGTCGCGGTCGATCAACCCCTCTTCGACCATGTCGACGGCGATGCGCACCTCCGCCTCCGCCGTGCGCTTGCCGTCTCGCGTCTGGAGGATCCACAGCGTTCCCGACTCGATGGTGAACTCGAGGTCCTGCATGTTGCGATGCCGCCGTTCGAGGGTGTCGGCGATTTGCCTCAGCTCCTCGTACTGGAGGGGCATGCGCTCGGCCAGGACCGAGATCGGATGCGTGGCCCGGATGCCCGCGACCACGTCCTCGCCCTGGGCGTTCTCCAGGTAGTCGCCTTCGAGTTCGTGCTCGCCCGTGGTCCCGTTACGGGACATGCAGACGCCGGTCGCGGAGTTCGCACCGAGGTTGCCGAAGACCATCGTCTGCACGTTGACCGCCGTGCCCAGATCGTGCGCGATGCCGGTCGCCTTGCGGTAGTCGATGGCGCGCTTTCCGTTCCACGACCGGAAGACGGCCTCGGTCGCGGCGCGCAACTGCTCGCGTGGATCCTGGGGAAAGTCGTGTCCGGCGAACGTGCGGATGGCCGTCTTGAGCTTGTCGCACACGGCGCGCCAGTCATCTCCGCTCAGTTCGGAGTCCAGCTCGACGCGACGGGCCTTCTTCGCCCCTTCGACGACCCGCTCGAAGACGTAGTCGTCGATGTTGAGCACGACGCCTCCGAACATCTGGAGCAGCCGCCGATACAGGTCGTACGCAAAGCGCGCGTCGCCTGTCCGGACCGCGAGCGCGTGCGCGATCTCGTCGTTCAGCCCGAGGTTGAGCACCGTGTCCATCATCCCCGGCATGGAAAACCTGGCGCCCGAGCGACACGACAGCAGGAGCGGATTTTCCGCGCTTCCGAAGCCCTTCCCCGTCTCCTCCTCGAGCGCAGCGACTGCCTCGAGCATCTGGTCCCAGAAGCCGTCCGGAAGGGTGCCGCCGAGGTTGAGGTACGCATTGCACGCCTCGGTGCTCGCGGTGAAGCCGGCGGGCACGGGCACCCCGAGACGCGTCATGTCCGCGAGGTTGGCGCCCTTTCCCCCGAGCAGTCCGCGCACAGCGTCCCGCCCGCCACCCGCGTCCGCCTCGGCCCGCTCCACCTCACTGAACAGATAGACGTACCTGGGCATGCGTCCCCCTTTCCCGGGCGTCGGGTCGTACCCGAAAGGTCGGCAAGGGCCACGCGAAGCGGCGTCCGGCAACCTCCGGTTTCGACTGCGGGGAATCGCCGGACCCTCGGGGAGACGGTCGAGACCATCGCCTCGCTGCCCCTGGTCGCCGATCCCGGCACCCGCTGGAGCTACAGCATGTCCACCGACGTCCTGGGACGCGTGGTGGAGGTCGTGTCGGGGACTTCCCTCGAGGAGTTCTTCCGGACGAGGATCTTCGCGCCGCTCCGCATGACCGGCACGGGCTTCCAAGTCGCGCCCCGGTACGCGGACCGCCTCGTGTCGCTCTACCGGCTGACGCCGGACGGCCTCGCCGGCGGTTCGGCGTAGGGGGGTGACTTCACGCGGAGCCCGTCGACCATCTC
>JAURER010000077.1 GCA_030827315.1 Gemmatimonadota bacterium
GGGCTCGCCGTCCTGGTTCAGTCGGGCAACGTGGCGCTCGCGCTCATGACCGAGGTCACAGAACGGTCGTGGGACGGGCTCTCGATCTGTCTCGGCGTGGGCAACGGGATCGACGTGGGCTTCGCCGAAGCCATGGCGTTCCTGCGCCACGACGAGGGAACGCATGCGGTGATCGCCTATGTCGAGGGCCTTCGGGACGCCCGCGCGTTCCTCGCGTCCGCCGCACGCCTCACGCGCTCGAAGCCGATCGTCGTCATCAAGTCGGGGCGCACCGAGAAGGGCGTGCAGGCGGCGCTCTCGCACACCGGCTCCGTGTCGGGTCCGTACGAGCGCTTCTCTGCCGGACTGGCGCAGGCGGGCGCCGTGGAGGTTACGCGAACCGACGAACTGCTGCACGTGGCGGAGACACTCGGACGGCAGCCGCCGTGCCCGCCCGATCAGGGCCTCGCGATCCTCTCCGACGGGGGCGGACAGGGGACGCTCGCGTCCGACGTGCTCGCGGAGTCCGGAGCGACCATGGCGACGCTGTCGGAGGCGACGCAGGCGAAGCTGCGCGCGCTCCTCGGCCGCGCCGCCGCGGTCCGCAACCCGGTCGATCTCGCGGGAGCGGCGGATCTCGATCCCGAAAACTTCGCGCGCGCGCTCGAGGTCATGCTCGACGACCCCGGGGTGGGCACGGTGCTGGTGATCGGGCTTTTCGGCGGATACGGCGTCCGCTTCGACGAGTCCCTGACGGCCGGCGAGATCCGCGCCGCCGAGGCGATGGCCGCGTCGGCCCGCTCACGAGGAAAGGGGCTGGTACTCCACACGATGTACGCAGCGCACCGAACCGAGCCACTCGCCGTGCTCGGCCGGGCCGGCGTGCCCGTCGTCGGCTCCCTCGAGGTCGCGACCCGCTGCGCGGTCGAGCTGCAGCGGCGCGGGCGCATTCTGTCGCAGCCCCCATGGGAGATCGTCGAGGACCCGGGCGGGGCGCCCGCGGGGGCCATGAATCCTACAGGTGCGGGCGACGCCGAAGCGCCTCTCGACACGATCGCGACCGCGCGCGGCCAGGGTCGCCGGGTCCTCACCGAAGTGGAGGCCCGCGCTGTCCTGGCCGGATCGGGTCTGGCATTCGGCCGGCACCTGACCGCAGACGCCGCCGACGCGGCCGCCCGCGCGTACGCGGAGCTCGGCGGCCGGGTCGCGATGAAGCTCGTCTCCTCCACCATCGTGCATAAGACCGACGCGGGGGGCGTGGTGCTCGGCATCGGGGACGAGGGTGCGGCGCGAGACGCCTTCGAGTCCATACAGGCGTCGGTCGCCACCTGGGCCGTGCGCCACGGCTCGCCCGTGGGGCCGGTTCGGGTCATGCTGACCCCGATGCTCGACGCGCCGCGCGTTGAGCTTCTGGTGGGCGCCTACCGCGACGCCTGGCTCGGCCCGGTGCTCACCGTCGGGGCGGGCGGCGTCTGGGTGGAGACCTTCGCGGACGTGGCGCACCGGGTGCTGCCGCTCGGAGACGACGGCATCGAGGCGATGCTCAGAGACCTTCGGATCGCCCGGCTCCTGCAGGCGTCTCGGGGGCGCGGGGCTGTGGACCATGCGCCCATCGTGGCCGCGGTGCGCGCGGTGGCCCGCGCCGTCACGCGCCACCCGGAGATCGAGGAGGTGGAGGTCAACCCGCTCTTCGTGTACGAGGAGCGGACCGAGCCCGTCGATGCCCGGATCGTCCTGACCGGGCGCTGATCCGGCCGTGCTGCCGTCGGGGTCGGGTCGGTCCCGAACCTACAAAATCGTAAGTCGTTGTGTTATCTTTCGTTATCTGTGCGGATACCGCGCGGTCCGCGGCGAGGGAACTGCCGCGGGGCCCCGGCGATCATCAGGAATCGAGGTAACGTGATGGCAGCAGCGAAGAACGGCGTTCCCGGGACGCACGAGCGACGTCTGATGGAAAGCGAGTCTCGGTGGCTGCAGAAGGCGCTGTTCGCGCTGGCGAAGGCCGAGGATGACCGTGGCAAGCTCGCCGAGGCCTTGAACGACAATGGCCAGGCCATGCAAGTGAAGATCAAGGGGAAGTCCTTCGATGCCGGGACCGTGCGCCAAGCGATGGCAGAGTGCGTGCACGAGCGGGCAGAACATCTTCGCGCCATGCTGGACCGGGGGCGCGCCGTACTGCGCTAGGTCGCCGGGCGGGACGAAGAACCCCGCGCCTTAAGAGGGAGCCATCGTGCCCGACATGCCGCTGGTCACCAACGACGCCGTCGTCCTGGGACTGCTGGCCCTCGTCCTCGGCTTCGTTTTCTGGACCGAGCAGAGCGAGCACCCGTTCTGGAAGAAGTTCTACAGCTGGGTGCCGGGGCTTCTGCTCTGCTTCTTCCTGCCTTCGCTGCTGAACTCGTTCGGGGTCATCGACGCCTCGACCTCGAACCTCTACTTCGTCTCGTCGCGCTACCTCCTGCCCGCGACGCTCGTGCTGCTCACGATCTCGGTCGACCTTCCCGCGATCATGCGCCTGGGGTGGAAGGCACTCGCGATGTTCCTCACCGGCACGGTGGGCATCGTGATCGGCGGACCCATCGCACTCCTCGTGGTCAGCTCGTTCAGCCCCGAGACAGTGGGTGGCGGTGGCCCGGATGCGGTGTGGCGAGGGCTGACCACGGTGGCCGGAAGCTGGATCGGGGGCGGAGCGAACCAGACGGCCATGAAGGAGGTCTTCGAGGTCAGTGACGAGCTGTTCAGCCAGATGGTCACGGTGGACGTCGTCTGGGCGAACCTGTGGATGGCCATCCTGCTCTTCCTGGCGGGGCGCGCCGGGGCGATCGACCGGCGCACGGGCGCCGACACCTCCGCCATCGAGGCGCTCAAGGCCCACGTGGAGGCGTTCCACGACGAGCACCAGCGTCCGCTCAACCTCCCCGACCTGATGTTCATCATCGCCGTCGGCTTCGGCCTGACCGGAGTCGCACACGCGCTCGGCGGCTGGATCGCCGGGTGGATCGCGGAGTCGGCGCCCGCCCTGGAACGGCTGAGCCTCACAAGCTCGTTCTTCTGGATCGTGGTGATCGCGACGACGGCCGGCGTGGCGCTCTCATTCACGCCACTCAAGAACCTCGAGGGCGCGGGGGCGTCGAGACTCGGATCGGGGATGCTCTACATCCTCATCGCCTCGATCGGCATGGGCATGGACGTGACCGCCATCGTGAGCAACCCCGGTCTCTTCGTCGTGGGCGGCATCTGGATCGGTGTCCACGCCGTGCTGCTCGTCATCGTGGCCAAGGTGCTCAACGTACCCCTCTTCTACATGGCGGTCGGGAGCCAGGCCAACGTCGGGGGGGCCGCCTCCGCCCCGGTAGTCGCGTCGGCGTTCCACCCGAGTCTGGCACCCGCCGGCGTTCTGCTCGCGGTCCTCGGCTACGCGGTCGGGACGTACGCCGCGTGGATCTGCGGTCTCATCATGCAGGCCGTCGTAGGCGGCTGAGTTCCGGGCCCCGCGACGTCGGCGGGCCCGAGAAGGCCCGTGCCGAGGAGCAGCATCATGCCCGGCTCCGGCACGGACGTGGTCTTCCCTCCGTAGAGCGTCCCGTGCGACAGGTTCTGCGGGGCATCGTGACTGTTCGTCCCCGCGCCGTTCGTCACAGAGTCCACCGTGCGGGTGGCGGCCGTGAAGTAATAGAGGCTGAACGAGTCGCCCACCTTGAGCGCCAGGACGAAGTTCTGGTAGAGGTTGCCCAGGTCGATCGTTCCCCGGGCATCGCCCTCGCGCAGGAGCACCCGCGTCCCGCGCCGGACGCGGCGGCCCTCACGGGACTCGCGCGCGAAGCGACGGCACCGCACCTTCCCGCCATGAACGATTTCGATGGGTCAGACAACCGGGCAGGATCTTCCCCCATGCCCGAGGCCAGAGGTACGGTGCTGCTCACCGGCGCGACCGGCTTCGTGGGACGCTACGCCTACGATGCGCTGGTCCGCGCCGGCTGGACCGTGCGGTGCGCCACCAGAAACGTGGTCGAGGCCCGGCGCCGGTGGCCCGATCGCTCGTGGGTTCCCATGCAGGTCGGAGATTCCGGGTCGGTCCGCGAAGCCCTCACGGGGTGTCGCGCCGCCCTCTACATGATCCACGGGATGGCCTCGCACGGCAGCGATTTCCGCGAGGCCGAGATCCACCAGGCGCGGACGTTCGCCGATGCGGCCGCCGCGGCCGGGCTCGAGCGGATCGTGTACCTCGGGGGTGTCGCCGCGCCGCGCGACGCTTCCGAGCACCTCCGCAGCCGGGAAGAGGTGGGAGAGACGCTCCGGGCGGGGCCGGTGCCGACCGTCGAGCTTCGCGCGAGCATGATCGTCGGGCACGGCAGCCTGAGCTGGCTCATGGTACGCGATCTCGCCGCACGGCTGCCGGTCATGATCCTCCCCCGATGGCTCGCGTCGCGCACCGAGCCGGTCGCCATCGCGGACGTCGTGGCCGCGCTCGTGGGTGCCCTGGATCTCGAGGTGGCCGGCAGCGAGTGGTTCGACATTCCGGGGCCCGAGCTTCTCTCGGGGCGGGAGATTCTGGAGAGGACTGCGGACGTGCTCGGGGTCCGTTCGGCGTGGATGATCGAGGTGCCCTTCCTGACTCCACGACTGTCGTCGCACTGGGTGCGCTTCGTGACGCGTGCCGAGTGGTCCGTCGCCCGCGAGGTCGTGGTGGGCCTGAAGACGGACCTGATCGCGCACGACGACCGGTTCTGGGGGCGCATCGGGCACGCTGCCACGATGAACTTCGACGAAGCCGCGCGGGCCGCGCTCGCGGAGGAGCGGAGCGATCCACCCATTCGGGGCTTCTGGGGCTTCGTCGAACGACAGCTGGTCCGTCTCGGTGGTGTCCGTCGAGGGTCGCGCGACGCCGACCGATCGACCGCGGCCGCGCCGGGAGCCGCGCGGCGCGCCGGCGTCTTCGCGCTCCTGTGGGCCCTGGGCGCGTACGCCTCGGTCTACGTCGGGCTCTGGGCCGCCATGGGCACGACAGCCGTACTCTTGGGCGTGGCCGCGTGGGCGCGTGGAGGGCAAGCGCTCATCGGACGGGGTCCACACAGCCGCCTCATTCCGATCGGCGCGGTCGCAGGCCTTGCCATGGCGGCCGCCACCGTGGGTCTGTACGAGCCGGTCACGCGCCTAAACCCCGCGCTCGAGAGCGACGTCGACGACCTGTACGAAGCGTTCCGGGCCACCAGTACGCTGGCCAGCGTACTGCTGATTCCGGCGGTCGTGACCTTCGAGGAGCTGATCTGGAGGGGCGCGGTGTACACGGCCTTCACGAAGCACCTTTCGTGGGTCGGCGCCGCGCTGGCGGCGTCCCTCGTCTACGCACTGGCGCACGTCCCCGCGGGTTCACCCGCCCTCGTGCTGGCAAGCCTCGGCGCCGGCCTGTGCTGGAGCTTCCTGCGAGCCCGGACGGACAGCCTCGCACCGGCGGTGGCCGCGCACATCGTCTGGAACTTCTCCGTCCTCGTGTTCTACCAGCTGGCCTGAGGGCAGCGGCGCACTCAGGTCCCGGGGGTCACCGCATCGATGGCCGCTCGAAGCTCCTCGTAAGCCGCGGGGTCGACCTGGTTGAACGCCGGCGTCACATAGCGCACGACGCCTTCGGGATCGATCACGATCACGGCGCGGCTCCCCGAGATGCCCGTGAACCAGGGATCCCCACCGAACGCGGTATAGGCCGCTCCCTCGGGGTCGCTCCCAAAGAGGAAGGGGAAGTCCTCTTCCCGGGCCCACTCGTGCAGCGTCCTCGCGGAATCGTTCGAGATCGCGATCAGCGTAACGCCCTGACCGCCCCGGAAGAGACTTGCGTACTGATCACGGTACGCTTGCATCTGAACCGTTCACCCAGGTGTCCGCGCCCTGTAGAAGAACGCGAGCACGACGGTCTGCCCCCGGAAGCTCTCGAGGCGAAGCGGATCCCGGAGCACCTCGTCGCGGGTGGCGCCCGTCAGCGATACCGACGGCGCCATGCCTCCCACTTCGACTGACACCTTGTGCGAGGAACACCCGAGCGCGAGCGACACGAGGGCGAAGACGGCGACACGGCGGATCGAGTTGGCCACGGTTCTTCGACGTTGAGGCGAGAGGCGACCCGGTAATTTCGAGTCTTTTTCGCTCTCAGGCCATAGATCGACGGCCCACGTCCCTCACCCCCCGCGTTCGCCCGCGTTCTTCGATCTCTTCGTGAACTCCACGATCTTCAAGGATCTGGATTCGTCCCAGATCGAGAAGGTCGTGCGTGTGTGCCACGTCGACGAGCTGAAGCTGGGGGGAATACATCTTCCGGGAGGGAGATAAGGGCGAGCGACCGTACCTCATCACCCAGGGGGCCGTGAGGATCTCGAGAAACATCCCCGGCTCGGGTGAGGAAACCCCCGTCGTTCTGAAGGAGGGAGCCTACTTCGGATAGATGTCGCTCTTCGATGGACAGCCCCGCTCCACGGACGCGATCGTGGATTCCCGGTTCCTCCTCCTCAGCATCACGCGTGCCGCGTTCGTCGAACTCATGGAGGCCGACAACGAC
>JAURER010000017.1 GCA_030827315.1 Gemmatimonadota bacterium
GATGCGCAGTATAGACGCTTGTGACGATGACGCCGCGACACGGAGCGAGCGCGGCCCGCTCGCTCTGGACCAACGCCTGGCGCCGGGGTTCCGATAGACCGGTCTCGTCAGCCAGCGGATGGTGGAGGAGCGAGACGATGCGCAGCCGTCGCGCGTGCGCCTCGATCGGTCCAGGCAGCCCCCCCATCGCCAGGCCGTCGATAACGACGAGGGCCCCGTCGTCGAAGTGCGCCAGCGTGACCTCGAGCGAGCGCCGCGCCGTCGCATCGCCGTCCGGAAAGGCACCGTCGAGGTTGTGCACGCGTACGGTCCAGCCGCGGGCCCGGAGCCCTTCGACCATCCGTGCGTCGTAGAGGTAGCCGCCCGTGCGTTGCTCGAGCGGGCCGGGGACGACGAAGTGGAGCCCCCGCTCGCTCACACCGGACCTTCGTAGCTGCCCCATGCGACGTGCGACTCGTGGAGTGTCACGCAGATCGACGAGACGCCCTTCGCTCCCTCCCCCAGCTCGCCCGAGCGTACGGAGCGCACCATGCGCTCCCAGATCTCGCGCGCGAGGAATTCGGTCGTCGTGTTCTTCCCCTCGAAGTCGGCCATGTCGTCGAGGTTCCGGTAGTTCATCGCGTCGAGGATCGCCTTCAGCCGGTCTCCGGCCGCCGCGATGTCGACGACCAGCCCGTCCGCGTCGAGCTCCGGCCGGCGGAAGGTGGCGTCGACGACGTACGTCGCCCCGTGGAGGCGCTGCGCGGGTCCGAAGGCCTCGCCGCGAAAGGAGTGCGCGATCATGAAGTGGTCACGGACGTTCAGGCTGTACATGGCGGTTGGGGTCGGGGTGATGGTTGTGGCGGTGACGGCGCGTCACGCGTAGCGGATGCGGTGGCAGAGCACGCCGGCCGGCGCGTTCACGAGCCGCTGCATGGTCTCCGGAAGCTCGTCGAAGTCGCTCTCGCCGCTGAGCAGCGCGTCGAGGGCAGGGTCCCTGAGCAGGTCGAGGGCGAGCATCATACGACGCGCGTGGGTCCAGCGCGGGGCGCGGCCCGGCGGGATCCGTCCCACCTGGCTGCTCCGGATCGTGAGCCGCTTCGCGTGGAAGTCCTCGCCGAGCGGGAGCGGGACGGCCCGGTCGCCGAACCAGCTCAACTCCAGGACCGTCGACTCCGGTCCAGCCGCGGACAGTGCCGCGCCAAGGGCCTCCGGGCTGCCGCTGGCGTGGATGACGAGGTCGGCCTCCGCACCGCCGGGCTGCTCCGTCGAGAAGCCCACGCCCAGCCGCTCGGCGACCGGTGCCCGCCCGGCGTCGACGTCGACGAGCGTGACGTCGGTGCCGGGGACGCGCCCGCACAGGTACGCGGTGAGCGATCCGACGACACCGGCACCGACCACCAGAATGCGGTCCCCGGGGCCGGGGGCCGCGTCCCAGACGGCGTTGACCGCCGTCTCCATGTTGGCGGCCAGGACCGCACGTTCGGGCGGCAGCCCCGGGGGGAGCGGCGTCACGGCGCCGGCTGGGACGACGTAGCGGTCCTGGTGCGGGTACAGGCAGAAGACATCCCGGCCGGCCAGGTCGGGTGGCCCTTCCAGCACTTCGCCGACGCTCGCGTAGCCGTACTTCACGGGGCCAGGGAAGTCCCCCTCCTGGAACGGGGCGCGCATCGCTTCGTACTGGGATGCGGGCACGCCTCCGCGGAAGACGAGCGACTCGGTGCCTCGGCTGACGCCGGAGAAGCGCGCGCGCACCAGCACGTCACCCTCTTGTCGCGGCGGCAGCGGGGCCGTCACGATCTCCCCCACGCCCGGTGCGCGGACCCGGAAGTGCCGGGCGGTGTCTCTTTGCGAAGGTTCTCTCAACGTGACTCCGATCTGCTGCTCATGAACGCTGTCCGAACGCTACCCCGATGGATGCCGCACGTGCGGCGGGCGACCCTGTGAGACGACCCGACGTGTTTCGGGACGTCGCGCTCGCGGCGCCGGTTGTGGCCCTCGCCGCGGGCCCAACGTGGTGGCTGCTCGGGTGGCCGGCCAGCTTTGCGGCGGCCGTGACGTCTTTGTACGCGGCGCTGGCGGTGATCGTGCTCCACCGTCTGCCGCCCGAGGCGCCCGGCCCGGGGGTCGGCACCGCGAATCGTGTGACCCTGCTGCGCGCCTCCCTCTCGATTCCGGTCGGCGCGCTGGCGCTCTTCCCCGTCGCGCTCGACAACGCCGGCGCCTGGTGGGTGATCGTGCTCGGGACAGTGGCCATGGTGCTCGACGGCGTCGACGGGCGGATCGCGAGGCGTACGGGGACGGAGACCGCGTTCGGCGCGCGCTTCGACATGGAGCTCGACGCGGCGCTCATCCTGGCGCTTTCCGTGCTCGTGTGGGCGAGCGGGAAGGCAGGTCCCTGGGTGCTGGCCATCGGCGCGATGCGCTACGTGTTCGTCGCCGCCGGCTGGGTCGTGCCCGCCCTCGACGGCGCGCTTCCGGAGCGGTTCCGCCGAAAGGCCGTGTGCGTGGTCCAGGGTGTGGTGCTCCTCGTGGCGCTCGGGCCCGTCATTCCCGGGCCGATGGCCGCGTTCGTCTGCGCGTTCGGGCTCGCCGCCCTCGCGTGGTCGTTCGCGGTCGACGTGTTGTGGCTGCTCAGGGCCGCTGGCTAGGCTCGCCGCCCGGGCCTGCCGCCGCGGCTCATCGCTCGATGGGCGCCCGTACCAGGTTACCCCACTCCGTCCACGAGCCGTCGTAGTTCCGGACGTCGGGGAAGCCGAGAAGGTGTCGCAGCACGAACCACGTATGGCTCGAGCGCTCTCCGATCCGGCAGTAGGCGATGATGTCGTCCTCCGGCCGGAGACCCTGCTCCGTCTCGTAGATGGCGCGGAGTTCGTCCACGCCGCGGAACGTCGCGTCGTCGTTCGCCGCCCGCTTCCATGGAACGCTCGCCGCGCCGGGGATGTGGCCGCCCCGCAGGGCGCCCTCCTGCGGGTAGTCGGGCATGTGGAGCTTCTGACCGCTGTACTCCTCGGGTGACCGCACGTCGACCAGCCGGCCCTTCGACTCGACGTGCAGCATCACGTCGTCCCGGTACGCGCGGATCGCCTCGTCGTCGCGTGCCACCACCGGATACGCCGAGCGCGCCGGCGTGGGCGTGTCAGTCGTGATCGGGCGGCCTTCTTCGATCCACTTCCTGCGGCCTCCGTCGAGCAGGCGAACGTCAGGGTGTCCGAACAGCGTGAAGACCCAGAGTGCGTACGCGGCCCACCAGTTGAAGTTGTCGCCGTAGAAGACGACGGTGGTGTCGCGCGAGATCCCCTTGGCCGACATGAGCTCGGCGAACTTCACGGCGTCGAGGTAATCGCGGGTGAGCGGGTCGTTGAGGTCCATGTGCCAGTCGACCTTCACCGCGCCGGGGATGTGTCCCACCTCATAGAGCAGCACGTCCTCGTCCGACTCCACGACGACCACGTCGGGGTGGTCGAGGTGATCGGCGAGCCAAGCCGTGGAGACCAGCTTCTCGGGGTGCGCGTACTGCTGGAACGCCGGGTGGGGATCGTGAGGGGCGGGCATTGGGACTCCGGAGTGCGGGGGGCCGCGCGAACATGGAGGATGGTAATGGTCGCCCGACGCTCATGGAACCGGTCCCGACGTGGACGGTAGGCAAGCGCATGAGCATTCCCGTCGCCCTCGAGAGGATCGTGTCGCGCTTCGAGCGCGCCCCGAAGGAACTGCGCGTGCAGGCCCTCCTGCAGTACGCCGGAAAGGTGCCGCCGCTGCCGGAGGAGCTCGCGGCGGACCGATCGGGGCTGGAGCAGGTCCACGAGTGCCAGACCCCCTTCTTTCTCGCCACGCAGGTGGACGACGAACGAGCGGTCCACCTCTTCTTCGACGCGCCGCCGGAGAGCCCCACGGTGCGCGGATTCGCCGGCATCCTTCATGAAGGGCTCGAAGGCGCGTCCGTCGAGGACGTCCTCGCGGTCCCCCCCGACTTCTACGGCCGCATGGGGCTGGAGGCGGTCGTCTCGCCCCTTCGCATGCGCGGGATGAGCGCGATCCTGGCACGCCTGCAGCGGCAGGTCCGGGAGGCCGTGGCCCGGGGGTAGCGGGCGCTCAGCTCCGCAGTTGCCACGTGGTCTCGACCTCCACGGCCATGCCGCCGGGCAGGGATCCCATCCCCACGGCGGCTCGCGTGCCCTTTCCCGCGTCCTCCCCGAAGACGTCCACCATGAGGTCGCTGAACCCGTTGATGACCTGGGGCTGCTCGGTGAAGTCCGGGGTCGCGTTCACCATGCCGAGGGTGCGGACCAGCCGCGCGACGCGGTCGAGCGAACCGACGTGGGCGCGGAGCGTGGCGAGCACCAGGAGTCCCACGGCGCGCGCGGCCTCGCGACCCTGCTCCAGCGTCATGTCGTCTCCGACCTTCCCGATGTAGGAGGGACCCCCTTCGGGCGTTCTCGGCGTATGCCCTGCGAGGTAGACCACGTCGCCGACGGTGACGGCGGTGACGTACGTCGCGACGGGGGCGCGCGGCGTGGGCAGCTCGATGCCCAGTTCGCGCAGACGCCCCTCTGGGCTCACCTGCGTCAGCACGAGCCGCGGTTCCCGGGCCGCGGCGGCGTGCCCGGGAAGAAGAAGTCCGAGGGACGCGGCGGCGGCCCCTCCGAAGAATCGGCGACGAGAGGGCACGGGGTGCGTCATGGGGATCTCCGGCTCGGCATGGTGAACGACGGGAGCCATGGTAGCCGGCGGGTAGCCCCCGTCAACGTTCCGCCATTACTGTGCAGGATGAAACGGCGCTTACCATTCCCGCGCTGCGCCCTCGCCGCGGTGCTCTTCGCGGGCGCGCTGACGGCGTGCTCGGACGATCCGGTCGGAATGGGTGACGGCATCGTCGCCGGGGTCGATCTGGACGCCCTCTTCGCCGCGGCCACGAGCGCCGAGATCGCCGCGGTCGAGGCCGACTGGCAGTCACGGACCGTGGGCGCCGTGGGCGTGGAGGTGGTCGAGGACACCGTCGTCGTCCAGTCGGGTCTCGACGTTCGCGTTCGGATCGTCACCCATGTCGTCGACGACTTCCGTCACGTGGGGGCGGTGATTTCGGTGTTGGGCGCGACGGGCCCGCTGCCGGTGATCGTCTACGCACACGGGGGAGACGAGGGCGTGTCCGTGGAGGACGTGCTCTTCCAGTTCCCCCTCATCGGCGCCGACGTCGCCGGCTTCGTCTGGATCGTGCCGTCCTTCCGCGCCGAGCCGCTGCGCTTCCGGGGCCAGACGTGGAAGTCTCAGGGCTCGCCGAGCCCGTGGGACCGCGACGTGGACGACGCGCTCGCCCTTCTCGACGCGACGCTGTCCATCGAGCCGGCCGCGGACGAAGCGAACGTCGCGGTGCTCGGATTCAGCCGTGGAGCGGGGGTGGGCATGCTCATGGGGATCCGCGACGAACGGATTGACCGGATCGTCGAGTTCTTCGGGCCGACCGACTTCCTCGGCCCGTTCGTGCGCACGCTCACGCAGGAATCTCTGCTCGGTGACCCCCGCGACCTGCCCGGCCTGGCCTACCTGGACGAGACCTTCCTCCAGCCGCTTGCCGACGGCGAGAAGACGATCGCGGAGGTCCGCTTGGAGCTGGTGCGCCGCTCGCCGGTGCTCTGGGCCCCGGAGCTTCCTACGCTACAGCTGCACCACGGAACCGACGATCCGATCGTGGAAGTGAGCCAGGCGGAGGCGCTCATCACGGTCATGACGGCCATCGGGCGCTCAGAGCCGGACTTCCAGCCCTTCCTGTATCCGGGCGGCACGCACACCCCGCTCGCGCTTCCGAACAGCATCGAAAGAGCCGTGGCCTTCCTGCTGGCGCTTCTTCCGGCCCCGCTCGCGAACTGACCCGGGAGACCTGACCCGTGCGCGCGTGGATGCTCGAGAGGACCGGCCCTCCGGAGGTGCTTCGTCTCGTGACGGTGGCGTCACCGGAGCCGGGGCCCGGGCAGGTCGCGGTCGAGGTCGAGGCCATCGGCATCAACTACGCCGAGGTTCTCTCGCGGCGGGGGCTGTACGGCTGGGCTCCCAGGCGTCCCTACGTGCCGGGCATGGAGGCGACGGGGACCATCGCGGCGCTCGGGGAGGGCGTTCACGGACGCGAGATCGGTGAGCGCGTCGTGGTGGGCACGCAGCACGGCGCCTACGCGGAGCGGCTCGTCGTCCCGGCTCGCCGCGCGCTGCCGGCGATCGACGGCTTCAGCGTGGAGGAGAACGCGGCCTTCGGGGTGAATTTCATGACCGCTTGGGTCGCGCTGATGGAGATGGCACGGCTGCGGCCGACCGACCGGGTCGGCATCACCGCGGCGGCGGGGGGCGTCGGCACGGCCGCCGTGCAGATCGCTTCGGCCTACGGCTGTCGGGTCGTCGGGATGGCCGGCAGCGACGCGAAGCTGCACCTGATCCGGGAGCTGGGCGCCGAGGCCGGAGTGAACTACCGCCGGCCCGACTTCGAGCGTCGGCTCGCAGAGGTGGCGCCCGACGGGGCGCTCGATGTCGTACTGGAGGTCGTGGGCGGCGACGTCTACCGGGCATGTCAGGCACTCCTCGCCAACTTCGGCCGGATCGTGGTCGCCGGGTACGCCGGCCTGGACTACTCGCTCTGGAACCCGCTGTCGTGGTGGAGGGCGTGGCGCGGTGCGCCGCGCATGAACGTCTCGGACTCCGCGGTCGCCTCGACGGGCGTGCTCGCGACCCACATCGGCTACCTCCTTCCCGACGAGGAGCGCCTTCTGAGCGTGTGGGGCGCGCTCACCGCCTTCGCGACCGGGCACGGCCTCCGCCCAGTGGTCGGATCGACGTTCGACTTCGCGGACCTTCCGGCCGCGCACCGCTTGATGGAGTCCCGCGACAGCGTGGGCAAGCTCGTGGTGCGACTGGAGGGGGCCCGGCCGGCCTCCTTGTCGCTGTGAGGGGCACCGCGTACCGTCCTCTTCCCGCCGGATTCGGCGGCCCCGCGGATGAACGAAGGAGAGAGCATGGTGAGTTGCAGACGGACGGCGCGGTCGCGTGTGGCGATCGTGGGTGTCGGGCTGGTCGCCCTGGCGGCTGCGCCCGTCGGCGCGCAGGACGCCAAGACGCAGATGGCGGCGTACATCGACGCGAACGCGGACGCGTTCGTCGAGACGGCTCAGGAGATCTGGGATCTCGCCGAGGTCGGGTACATGGAGACCCAGTCCTCCGAGCTCCTGCAGGCGAGGCTCCGGAGCGCGGGCTTCGAGATCGCGGCCGGGGTGGCGGGCATGCCGACGGCGTTCGTCGCCTCCTGGGGCGGCGGTGGCCCGGTGATCGGCATCATGGGCGAGTTCGACGCGCTCCCCGGCATCAACCAGAGCCGTTCCGCGGAGCGTGACCCCGTGCCGGGCAAGATCGCCGGCCACGCGTGCGGACATCATCTGTTCGGGACTGGCTCCGTCGCGGCCGCCATGGCGGTGAAGGACTGGGCCGAATCCACCGGAACCCCGGCGACCATCCGGTTCTACGGCACGCCCGCGGAGGAGGGTGGCGCGGGCAAGGTGTACATGGTTCGGGCGGGTCTGATGAGCGACGTGGACGTGATGCTCCACTGGCACGCCGGCTCGCAGAACGACGCCAGCGCGTCGTCGTCCCTGGCAAACAAGTCGGGAATGTTCCGCTTCTACGGACAGTCCGCGCACGCCGCGGGCGCGCCCTGGCGTGGTCGCTCCGCCCTCGACGGGGTGGAGGCGTTCCACAACATGGTCAACCTCATGCGGGAGCACGTGACGCCCGAGAGCCGGATCCACTACGTGATCACCTCGGGTGGCTCCGCGCCGAACGTGATTCCCGACTTCGCCGAGTCTTACATCTACGTGCGGCACCCGGACCCCGAGGAGTCCCGTCGGATGTTCGACTGGGTGACCCAGGCGGCGCAGGGCGCGGCCATGGGCACGCAGACGCGCATGGAGCACGAAGTCATCCACGGCATCTACAACGTCCTGCCCAACGAGGCGCTCGCACGCGTCGTGCACGCCAACCTCACGCGCGTGGGCGGCGTCCAGTACGACGCCGAGGAGCGCCGCTTCGCGGAAGTGATCCATTCGACCTTCCCGGCGGACGTTCCACCGATCGAACGGGCCGCGGTCATCGAGCCGTTCGAGGTGATCGAGAAGGGCGAAGGGGGCTCGACCGACGTCGGCGACGTGAGCTGGACGGTCCCGACGGCCGGCCTGAGCACCGCCACCTGGGTGCCGGGAACGTCGGCCCACTCGTGGCAGGCGGTCGCGGCCGGTGGCATGAGCATCGGCAACAAGGGGATGATCAACGCGGCCAAGACGCTGGCGTTCACCATGTACGACCTCATCACCAACCCCGCGCTCATCGACGCGGCGCAGCAGGAGTTCGTCGAGCGCCGTGGCGAGGACTACGAGTACGAGCCGCTGCTGGGAGATCGCGATCCGCCGCTGGACTACCGGGCCAGCGTCGTGGGCGGCAACGGCAACGGCGGCAACTGATCCCGGCCACCGGCGCTCGCGCCGGCCCGGGGGGTGAGACATCGAGGGCGCGGCTCCGACGGAGCCGCGCCCTCACGCGTTCGGATCGTCCGCCCCTGCGACCTCGATCTCGACGGTGTCTCCGTGCCGCAGCACGTGGAGGTCGGCGAGCGGAAGCCCGGCCGCGGTCCACGCCTCGCGCGTTCGCCTGGGTGGGTCTAGGGGGTCCTCGAAGGTCAGGCGGAACGTGCCCCAGTGTCCCGGTACGAAGGCCCCGGAGCCGCCGATGTCCCGATAGATTTGCAGGGCTTCTTCCGGGTCGACATGGGACGCGGCCATGAACCAGCGGGGCTCGTAGGCGCCGATCGGGATCAGGGACACGTCGAAGGGGCCCAGCCTGGCTCCGATCTCGGAAAAACAGCCCGCGTACCCGCTGTCTCCGCCGAAGAAGACGCGTGGGCCCCCGCGCCGCGCGGCTCCGGCCGGGCCGCCGCCGTGGGCGGGGGAGGGGTCCTCGGGCCGGGGCACGATGGCCCAGGAGCCCCAGAGCCGCGCGTTCGTCCCCCACGGCGTTCGGCGTGTCCAGTGCCGGGCGGGCGTGGCGTGAAAGGCGAAGCGTCCCCCCGGAGCGTCGGCGGACTGCCACCAGTCGAGCTCGACCACGCGGCGTACCCCCAGTCGTCCGAACCACCCGCCGTACCCCAGCGGGGTAAACCAGGTCAGGTCGTCGCCGTGTCGACGGTGGAGTGCGCGGACGGTCGCGCGATCCAGATGGTCGAAGTGGTCGTGCGACAGCAGGACGGCGTGGATCGGCGGGAGCTCGTCCAGGGCGGGAAGCGGTGGGACGAACCGTCGCGCTCCGGTGAACGTGACCGGGGAGGCGCGCTCCGACCAGACCGGATCCGTAAGGACGTTCAGCCCCGGGAGCTGAACCAGGAAGGTCGTGTGCCCGACCCATGTCACGCGCACGCCTTCCCCCTCGATCACCGGATGCCCGATCCTCGGCGTTCCCACGGGTAGCTGCCCGGGCGCCGGATCGGGCGGGAGCCTCGAGGTCAGCCACGTCCACGCCACGCGCCAGAAGCGCGAGCGGATCGCGTCGTCTCCCGCGGCCTCGGGCCAGGGGTTGCGAAATCGACCGTCGGGGAGGTGGTGGGCGGGACGCGTCACGCGGCGCCTTTGCGCGGGTGGGGTGTAGCGGACTGTGCGAGGTCGTGGTCGATGACGATAACGAGGTGGGCCGGAGATGAGGATTCTTGTGGTCGGGGCAACGGGTACCATCGGGGCGGCCGTGGTCGACGCGCTGCGCGGGCGCGGCCACGAGGTGGTGAGCGCAGGGCACTCGGCCGGGGATCACCGGGTCGACCTCTCCGACGCTGCGTCGATCGACGAGCTGTACGCAGCCGTCGGACCCCTGGAGGCGGTGGTGTGCACCGCAGGAGTCGCTCGCTTCGGTGCGCTCGAGGAGCTCGACGACGAGGCCTTCGTGGCGAGCCTGGCGAACAAGCTCATGGGGCAGGTCAACCTCGTGCGGAGGGGACTCGCGACGGTCGCACGGGGCGGGTCCTTCACCCTCACGAGCGGCACGCTCTCCCAGCGCCCCACCCCCGGGACGGCCGCCGTGGCGATGACCGGCGCGGCGGTGGAGTCCTTTGCGCGCGCCGCGGCCATCGACCTCGAAGGGCGCTGGCGGGTCAACACCGTCAGCCCCGGGTGGGTCGCCGAGAGTCGCATGAAGATGGGTCTCGACCCGATGCCGGGAATCTGGGCCGCCGAGCTGGCCGAGTACTACGTCCGCAGCGTCACGGGTGAGGAGAGCGGAGCGACGCTCGAGGCGGAGGAGCCGCTGGAAAGCTGATCCCTTCCCCGGCCGCGGTCGGGGAGTTCTCCGTGTACCACGGTTGCGGGGCCGGGGTTGTTTCTGTACAGTGTGTTCAAGAAAAACTTGTACAGAAACGAAACACGCCATGCTCAAGTCTGCCATCCTTCTCGCGGCTCTGGTCCAGCTCTCTCCCCAGGAGGGCAATGCGCCGGCCTTCGAGCCGGCCGGCCGTTCCGCGCCGGGCCGACCGGCCTCACCCGCCTCCTTCGACGGCTCCGCCCGGCAGATTTCCGTGCCGGCGCCCGTCGTCGCGAACGTCTCCATCGACATCGACGGCCGCCTCGATGACGCCGCCTGGGCGAAGGCTTCGCTCCTGACCGGTTTCACGCAGTACGATCCGGTCGAGGGGAGCGCGGCGTCGGAGAACACCGAAGTGCGTCTGCTGGTGACCGCCGACGCCCTGTACTTCGGCATTCGTGCGGACGACCGCAGCGGCGGAGTGCGCGCCACCCTCACCGAGCGTGACGGGTACGGCCGTTCGGACGACTACGTCCGGGTCATCCTGGACACGTTCAACGACAGCCGACGCGCCTACGTGTTCATGGTGAACCCGCTCGGCATCCAGGGTGACGGACTCTGGGTCGAGGGAACGGGGCGGGGCTATGGCGATCCGATCGACTGGAGTCCCGACTTCATCTGGCAGTCGTACGGGCGGGTCGACGAGCGCGGGTACACGGCGGAAATCCGTATCCCCCTGAAGACGCTGCGCTTTCCCGCCCTGCCGTCGCAGGACTGGGGCATGCAGATCCAGCGCACGATCAGGCGGACGGGGTACGCGCAGTCGTGGGCTCCCATCACGGCGGAGCGTGCCAACCGACTCGAGCAGTCCGGTTCCCTGCAGGGGCTCGAAGGACTCGACACGGGTCTCTTCATGGAGATCAACCCCACCGTCGTCGGGTCGAGCCAGGGGCGGTACGCGCCCGACCGTGAGGCCCTCGTGCGCGATGGGGCCGACGGCGAGTTCGGGCTCAATCTCACGTATGGGCTGACGTCCAACCTCACGCTCGACGGCACCGTCAATCCGGACTTCAGCCAGATCGAGGCGGATGCCGGGCAGATCGCGGTCAACGAGCGCTTCGCCCTCTTCCTGTCCGAGCAACGCCCGTTCTTCCTCGAAGGCACGGATGTCTTCCAGATGCCGAAGCGTCTGGTCTACACCCGCTCCATCGTCAACCCGGTCGGCGCGGCGAAGGTTTCCGGAAAGGTCGGCGGCTTTCAGGTCGCGTACCTCGGGGCCGTGGACGAGCTCGGTGATCCGGGCGCCCAGGGTGGTGTGTCGAACCCGGTGGTCAACCTCGTGCGCGTGAAGGGCGACATCGGTCGCTCTTCGACCGTGGGCCTGGTCTACACGGACCGCACCGAGCCCGGCGCCTCGTACAATCGCGTGGCCGGCGCGGACGCACGGCTGGTCCTCGGCGGCCGCTATACCCTCGAGCTGCTCGCGGCGGGGAGCATGGACGGCGACGCTGGGGCGGGTTCCGACTACGGCACGCTCTTCAGCGCGGACTTCCGACGCTCGGGCCGCAGCTTCTCTGCCAACGCCTCGTTCGAGGACGTCGCCGACGACTTTCGGGCGGGCAGCGGCTTCATCCGCCGCGTGGGCGTGACGCAGGTCGACGGGGGCTCCAGTTACACCTTCCGCGGCCGGCGCGGCGCGCTCGTCGAGAGCTGGGGGCCGTCCGTCGAGGCAGAAAGCCTCTGGCTCCGGGACGACTTCTGGAGCGGCACGGGACCGCTCGAGACGCAGTTCGGAGGGGGCCTGCGAGCGTTCTTCCGAGGCAACGTGGGTACCTTCCTCAACTATCGGCGCAGCGCCTTCGACTTCGCCCCCGACCTCTACGACGGCGTGTACACGGGGCCGACCGAGGACGCGCTCGAGCCCGTGGTCGTGGACCCGAGCCGGTACGCCGGCCTGCAGTCCGTGAGCCTGCGCGGGTGGGTCAGCTCCTGGGAGTCGGTGAGCCTGTCGCTGGGCGGTGGATGGGCGGAGACCCCGATCTTCTCCAGCGGGCTTCCCATGGACCTCGGCAACTCCTGGAGCGGAGATGTCGGCGTGACGCTGATCCCCACGGGATCGGCCCAGGTCGAACTCGGGCTCCGGCACGTCACCATCGTCCGCGCGCGAGACGGGTCCCGCTACTCGTCGGCCACGATCCCCAGGATGCAGGCCCGCTATCAGATGACGCGTGCGCTCTACGTGCGCGGGATCGGGGAGTACTCGAGCCAGGAGCGTGGCGACCTGCTCGATCCGGTGTCCGGACAGGCGGTCTGGTCGTGCAGGACCTCCGGATGCGCGGCGCGCACCGGATCGGACGCACACGATTTCCGTCTCGAGGGCCTGCTCGGGTACGAGCCTTCCCCCGGCACCGTGGTCTTCTTCGGGTACACGCGGCAGTTCCGGGACACGTCGGCGTTCAGCTTCACCCAGCTCCGCCCTACGGCCGACGGCCTCTTCCTCAAGTTGAGTTACCGCTTCCGGATGTAGCGTACGCCCCGACGCGAAACGGGCGGGAGCGACCGTGTCGCTCCCGCCCGTTCGATCGGATCGCGCTCCCTCGAGCCGCGGCGCCGCGCGGCGGCCGCGGTAGGGTCAGTTCCCTCCGGGCCGGTAGCTGCGGACCGGCGAGAGCTGGGCTCCGGTGAGCCCCGTCGGCTGCTCCTCGCCCACCACCGGCATGGTCAGCGTCCCGATGCCGTCGATGCTGCCGCTGATGACTTCCCCGACCTGAAGGAAGCGTTGCTCGCCGCGCACGGCGGTCCCCATGCCGGTTCCGCCGGACGTGCCGTTGTTGATGACGTCACCGGGGTAGAGGGTGATGATCGACGAGCCGTACTCGATGAGCTCCCAGAGGGAGTGGATCATGTCACCGGCCGTCGCCTCCTGCATGCGCTCGTCGCCCACGTCGAGCGTCTGGCGCAGGATCTCCATGGGGTTGCCGTAGAACTCCTTCGGGACGATCCACGGCCCCTGCGGCGCGAAGGTGTCGTGTCCCTTTCCGACGAACCAGTCGGAGGTCAGCGGGTTGCCTCCCGGAGGCCGGCCGCCGCGGTCGGAGATGTCCATCGTCACCATGTATCCGAAGACGTGCGCCTCGGCGTCGTTGGCCGAGATGTACTTGCCCGCCCTCCCGATGACGGCCCCGAGCTCCACCTCCCAGTCGATGCGGTCACGCCCCCAAGGGAGAACGATCGGCTCCCCGTTACCCACGACCGCGCCGCGGCTCGGCTTGAGGAAGAGGTACGGAACCCCGCGGTTCTCGAGCCGCTGCCGGCGCGCCTCCGCACGCTCCGCGTCCGTGCCCGTCTCGTTGACGTGGCTGTAGAAGTTGACCGCGGCGTTGAGGATCTTGCCCGGGTACATGATCGGGGGCAGCGTCCGCACCTCGTCGAGCTCGTGGATCCATGCCGGGCGTGTCCCGTCGATCATGTCGTTCGCCACGACGTGGTTCACCAGCTCGTACAGCCGGGCCTTCATCCCGTACTCGTAGCGGGCGATGAGGTCGAGCATGTCGCTCGGCGCGGGGATCACCGGGTACATCCCGTTGCGCTGTAGCGCCGCGTTCGCGCGGTTCACGTCGACGATGTACCGGTCGCGCAGGACCATGGCCACGGTCGGCGTGCCTTCGATCTCGAAGGTGCCGACCTTGAACGGCTCGGCGCTCTCCTGGGCGGATGCGGGCGACGCTACGAGCGCGGCCGCCAAGAGCAGGAGAAGTGGAAGTCGGGCAGGCATGCTCAGACCTCGTCAGGAGTGGAACGTGGCCGGGGAGTGTGCGGCCCGGGCCCGCGTCGTGTCAATCGCGTCGACCCCGCTCCGTCCCCATACTTCAGGTGGACGGTCGCGATTCGCATCGAGCGAGAGTGGGTCTCATGTCCCCAACCTCCGGAGATTCCGTGGTGCCCGGTCCGCGGCGCCTGCACGCCGGCGGATGCCAGGCGGGAGGTGACCGATGACGGCACCGGAAGCCGGCGGGACGCCTCGGGCCACCGCCGACCAGGTCCGGGTCGCCTACGCCGCGGGCGTTCGTGCGACCATGACCGCGCTCGTGGTGAGCGCGGCGCTGGCTACCCTGAAGATCGGCGCAGGGGTGCTGGGGAACTCGTTCGCGCTCATCGCGGATGGAGTGGAGTCGGTCCTCGACCTGCTCACGGGACTCCTGGTCATCGGGGGTCTCAAGGTCGGCACCAGCGAGCCCACGAGCGCGTACCCGTACGGGAGGGGCAAGGCCGAGCCGCTGGCGGCGCTGGTCGTGGCGACGGTGCTGCTGCTGGCGGCCGCCGGGATCGCCATCGGCGCCGTCCACGAGATCCTCTCGCCTCACCCGCCGCCGCGTCCGTTCACGCTCGCCGTGCTGGTCGTGGTGCTGGTGACGAAGGAGCTGACGTTTCGCTGGCTCGTACGCCGGGGCCGGGAGATCGGAAGCCAGGCCATCGAGGTCGACGCATGGCATCATCGGTCGGATGCTCTGACGTCTCTCGCGGCGTTCGTGGGGATCTCGGTGGCCCTCCTGGCCGGGCCGAAGTGGGCGATGGCGGACGACTGGGCCGCTCTCGCCGCCTGCGGTGTGATCGCCTGGAATGGCGTGCGGCTGTTCCGAGGCGGCCTGAGCGAGGTGCTGGACGTCGCGGCCCCGGCGGAGATCCACGACCGGATCCGGTCGGTGGCCGGCGCCGTGGCGGGAGTCGTCGCCGTGGAGGAGCTGCGGGTGCGGCGTAGCGGGCTCGTCTTCCTGGTCGACATCCACCTGGAGGTGGACGGGGACATCAGCGTCCGGCGCGGGCACGAAATCGGCCACGTCGTCAAGGACCGGTTGCTCGGGTGCGAAGTCCCGATTCTCGACGTACTCGTCCACGTGGAGCCCCAGTGGCCCCACGCTGAGCCGCCTCAGGCGAGCGAGAGGAGTGCCTCGGCGAGCCGCTCCGGATCGACGTAGGGCGCGCTTTCCGCGGTGACGAGCGGCACGCGCACGACTTCCACGCCGAGCTTCTCCACCGCGCGCTGCGCCGCGCGCGTCGGGGCGGAGCGGGCGTCGTCGACGAGCACGAACTGCAGCAGCCGTTCGGTTGCGACGCGCCGCGAGGCCCCGGACGTCAGGACGGCACGGAGCGTGTCGACCTTCTGCGCGAGCCCCATGCCGTGCTCCTCGGGGTCGGGTGCAGGGTTCGGGACGAACACGCGCGGGACGTCGGTCGCCGCGATGGCGTCGGAGACGCCGTCCGGCAGCAGCGTTGCGACGAGGCTGGTCCAGAAGCTGCCGACGGGATAGCAGATCAGGTCCGCGGTCCTGATCAGGTCGTCCACCGCCTCCGAGATCCTCGGCCGGTATGGCGCGGCGCTCTTCTTCGATCGGGTGAGCCACAGGCGGTCGATGGGCGCCGGAAGCGCGGTCGCGCGCGCGCCGGTCAGCGCGTGCTGCCCCACCACGCGCGAGCCGTCCGTCAGCTCGGCGACCAGGTGCAGGCTCTCCTCGACGACCGGGCGCACCACGCCCCGCACTTCGACGAGACGGGAGAAGAGGTACAGGACCGAATCGAGGCTTCGTCCCTGGTTCAGGTAGCCCGCCGCCAGCACGAGGTTGCCGACATTGGCACCGCGCAGGTCGAAGTGGGCCGGCATGGCTTCGATGAAGAAGGTGACGTGCCGTCGAACGATCGAGCGAAGAGGCTCGGGTACGGCACGCACAAGCGGGTCGCGCCCACCGGCCATCTGGCCGAGCCGGGCGCGCAGCTCGTCGTTCGTCGCGTCGGTCGGGAGCCTGAGCGCGAAGAGGCGGTAGATCTCCGGGTTGCCGAGCACCGACGTGTCCGCGAGTGCCATGAGCCGGTTCCGCAGGTCTCCCACGGCCGGCATCCGGAAGGCCGTGCGGAGCTTCGCGCTGCTCCCCCCGGAGTCGAACGGGGTGATCACGTGCCGCGAATGGTGTGTGTAGCGGACGAGGGTCTGGCTCAGCCCGCGCAGGCTGCTGCCCCCGCTGAAGAAGAGGAGCCGTGCGCCCGTCTCCGGCGCGTGCAGGGCGCGCGCGATCCGCACGGGATCCGGGACGGTGGCGCGGCGCGTGACGCGAACGCGGCTGGACGGAGATTCCACGATCGGTCCTGTGCAAGGGCGGGGCTCGCCGGGCGTATGAGCTACCCGGAGCGTGGATCGCTACGAAAGATAGATCCGAAGACGGACGCGAGAGGAGCCGGAGCCAATGACGGTCCAGAGAAGCAGCCTGATCGCGATCGCGCTCGTGACGGGTGCCTGCACCCCGCTACAGGGCCAGCACCTCGATCTCGGGCTCGGGGCGGTCTTCTACGTCGACCGGCCCGAGACGTTCACGGATTCGCCCTGCGACGGTGCCCCGGCGGGCCTGACCGGCACCGCCTCCTGGAGGGCGCTGAACTGGCTCGCCCTCGAGGGAAGCGGCTCGGTCAACGGTAGCGTGGGTGGCACAACCTGTGCCATCGCCGACCTCATTCCCGTCCCGTACGACGTGCCCGTGGTGCGGACTGTGTGGCCGGACGGATTCCGCGGCTCTTCGTTCTCCACGACGCATCTCTCCGCCGTGGTCGAGCCGTTCTCGACGGGGCCCGTAAGCCCGCGCGCCCGCACCGGTTTCGGGCGAATCTGGAACAAGGGCGTCGGCTACCGGGTGCTGGGCCTGGGGGTGCGCTACCGCTTCGGACGTCACGCCTTCGTCACCGACGTCGACGCGTGGAGCTTCACCACGCGGGAAGAGGAGTGGACGGTCGTCTACCGCGCCGACGCGCCACCGGACATCCT
Organism: Gemmatimonadota bacterium; assembly: GCA_030827315.1. Lineage (GTDB taxonomy): Bacteria > Gemmatimonadota > Gemmatimonadetes > Longimicrobiales > Gaopeijiaceae > UBA2589. Next base: position 17,099 of record JAURER010000017.1, read on the forward strand.
GTCGCGCGAGACGATCGAGCACGATCTGCGGCTCTTCGCGGTGCGCGTCGGGTGGGAAGTCTCCCTGGGGCGGTGACGTGGTGCATGCGTGGTCGCGCGGTCCGGGCCGGAAGGGCCGCGCCCCGGCGCGTCACCCTCCGCCAAAGAGCCCGCCGAAGAAGTCTCCCGGGTTCCACGATGGCCTCGGCGTCTCCTGCGCGATGATGTAACCGGTCAGGAAGTTCACGCGGGCATGGTCCGCCCCGGCCCCGAAGTCGAAGCTCTGGTCCATCTCGTCGAAGGGCGTGTGGTAGACATCGCTGCGGTACGCCGTGTTGATGGCGCCCCCGTCCCGCTCGTCGCCGGTCTCGAAGCCGCTCTTGATGAAGAGGGCGGGGATGCCCCGGCGGATGAAGCTGAAGTGGTCGGAGCGGATGAAGAGCACCTGCTCCGGGATCGGGTCGGGACCGATGGCGATGCCCATGTGTTCGGCGGCCGTGGCGACGCTCCGCCCCATGCTCGAGTGCTCCGCGCCGTACGGCACGATGTCGCGCAGCGGGTGGAACAGGAACGGCATGTCCAGCGAGAAGTTGGCCACGATGCTCGACGGCGGCACCGTGGGGTTCTGCACGAAGTAGTCGGACCCGAGCAGCCCCCACTCCTCGGCGGTTACGACCAGGAAGAGAACCGAGCGCCGTGGCGGCGTGGGAAGGCTTGCGTAGGCCCGGGCGATCTCCAGCACGATCGACGTCCCCGAGGCGTTGTCGTGCGCACCGTTGTAGATCGCGTCGCCATCGACCTCCACGCCCACCCCGAAGTGATCGACGTGCGCGACGTACGTAACGTACTCGTCGCGAAGCTCGGGGTCGCTCCCTTCCAGCTTGGCTACCACGTTCCAGCTCTCGACGCCCTCGTGCCTCGTCGTGGTCCGCATGGACACGCGCGTGATGAGATCGAAGGCCTGCGGCGTACCGGCGGTCGCCGCCGCGATTGCATCACCCACGGATGCCGGGGCGCCGCGGAACAGCACCTCCACGGCCGAGTGGTTGAGCGACGCCGAACCCCGCAGCGCTTCCTGTCCACGGTTGGGGCGTCCGGCCCCGTCGAGCCACGCGAACGCACCCTGTTTCGCGCGCGCGGAATTGACCTCCCAGCGCAGGCGCGGGTCGTCCGGAGCCCAGAAGGTCATGGTTCCGATCGCGCCGCGACGGAGCGCCTCGTCCGTCTTCGTCGCGCCCGACGAGTAGTACGCCCGTTCGTTGCTGGGAAAGCTGGCGGGGGCACCGCTGAGGAACATGACGACCTTGCCCTGCACGTCGACGTCGGCGTAGTCGTCATACCCCAGCGCGGGGGCGCTCACTCCGAAACCCACGAAGGCGACGGGAGCGTCCGTGATTTCGACCTCGCCCCGCAGCGGATCCGCCCCGAGGTAGAAGTCGAGGTCGTAGAGGAGGTCCGACGTCCCTTCGGCCGTCCAGACCGACATCGAGCTCTCGCCCTCGACGACCGTGCTGTGGCGCAGGGGCACCGCCTGGCGGTACGTCCCGCTCTCTCCGGCTGGCTCGAGCCCGAGGCCACGGAGTTGATTCTCGGCGTAGCCTGCCGCACCCGCGAAGCCCGGGGATCCCGGACCGCGCCCGGCGAGCGAGTCGTCCGCGAGCACGCTCATGTGGCGCGAGACGGCTTCCGGCGTGATCACCCCCAGCGCAGCTCCGACCTCGGGCGCGTCCAGGTCGAGGGAACCGGCCGGGGCGTCACCGACCGCCGAGCACGCGGCGAGGGTCGTCGCGACGAGCACGGCGGGAAGGGCGCGGAGAAGGAAGCGGTCGTTCATGGGTCGTCCTTTCGATTCGGTGCCGGGACCGAAGCATGCGCGAGCGCGCGAGTGACCGCAACGGATCGACCCGGGCCGGTCGCCCCGGAATCGCGGCGGGCAGGTGGCCGCGGGCGCGCCGTGCGCCTATCGTGGGCCGGCACGTCACGCTGCGCGCAACCCGGGGAGACCGATGGCGCCGATCGGGAGGCGAAAGGGGCACGCCCGAACGTGGCGGCGAGCGCTCGGCGCTTGCGGTCGGCGCGCCGTCGCCGTCGCCGTGGCGTCGGCGTGCGCGCTGGTTCCCGCGCCGGCCGGCGCGCAGGGCACGCTCCGCGTCGTCGCCTACAACATCCGGCACGGCCAGGGCATGGACGACCGTGTCGACCTTCGCCGCGTGGCCGAAACGCTGCGTGCCCTGGGCGCCGATGTGATCACGCTCCAGGAAGTGGACGACCGCACCGAACGGACCGGCGGCGTCGATCAGACGGCCGTCCTCGCGGACCTGCTCGGCTATCACGGCGTCCACGGTCCCCATCGACCGTACCAGGGGGGCTTCTACGGGAACGCGGTGCTCACGCGGCTCCCCGTCGTGAGCCAGACGACGCATCGCATCCCGCCGGCCTCTGAGAGCGGGCTCTCCGTGCACGAGGTGGTCGTGGAGGCTGCCCCGGGCCGCCGGGTCTCGGTGGTGTCCGTTCATCTCGCCGGCACCGCGGCCGAGCGGATGGCGCAGGCCGACACGGTCACCGTGCGCTTCGCGGACCGGGCCCATCCCGTGATCCTGGCCGGGGACTTCAACGGTCGGCCGGACGACGAAGTCGTGGGCAGGCTCCGGGGGGCGTGGAGGGTGGCGGTCAAGCGCGGCGACCCGCGAACCTACCCCGCCGATCGACCGAGCCGGGAGATCGACTTCGTCATGTGGAGGCCGGGAGCCGAGGGGAGCGAGGCCGGGCTGCGGCTGCTCCGCAACTTCGTGGGAGAGGAACGCCTCGCGTCCGACCATCGCCCCGTCGTCGCGGATTTTCGACTCGAACCCGAGAGGCGCGACCCGTGAGACTGCTCCTGTGCAGCGACATCCACTGTGACGCCGCCGCGGCACGCGACCTCGTCCGGCGTTCGAGCGAAGTCGACGTGCTCGTCTGCGCCGGCGACCTCGCCGTCATGAGACGAGGACTCGAAAGGACCGCCGAAATCCTTGCGGAAGCGAGCTGTCCCGCCGTCCTGGTCGCGGGCAACGGGGAGTCCGCCGACGAGCTCGCGGCGGCCTGTGGCGGGTGGGAGGGTGCGCACGTCCTGCACGGCTCGGGTTGTGAGGTCGGGGGGCTCTCCTTCTGGGGGCTCGGCGGCGCGATTCCGGTCACGCCGTTCGGCGCGTGGAGCTTCGACCTGAGCGAGGAAGAGGCGCGCCCGCTTCTCGCGGGGTGCCCCTCCGGCTCCATTCTAGTCACCCATTCACCGCCGCTCGGCCACGTCGACACCGTCGACGTCGGCGTCCACCTCGGGAGCCGGGCCGTGCTCGAGACGATCGAACGCCGGAGACCGAGCCTCGCCGTGTGCGGGCATATCCATGCCTGCTGGGAGCAGGAGTCGCGCGTGGGCGGTACGCGCGTGGTCAACGCAGGTCCGCGCGGAATCGTCGTCGACGTGACGACGTGAAACGCCGCCGGCTCTGATTCCGTAGAACGATGCATGCGCGGCGCGGACGAGACCGCGCCCCGTACAGGAACGAGGGATGAAGACGTCCATGATGAGATTCGTGGCGGGACTCACGGTGACGGGCATCATCGGTCTCCTGCTGCTGGAGGCGCTGAAGATCCTGATGGTGCCGATCGCGGTCTGGGTCATGGGGTTGCTCGCCCTGGCGCTCAAGGTCGTCATGCTCGGCGCCCTGGTGGTCCTGGGGATCGGCTTCTTTCTCTACCGGCGGTCGCAGAGGGAGGGCGCCCGGGCCTGACCGGGGTGACGGCTCAACCTTTGTGGTGCGACGTTTGTCTCTTGTGGGTCTGCCGCTTGGCGCGCCCCGCGCATCCCATCTCTCCTCCCTCTCTCCAGTGTCTTACATCGCACTCACGCGTGGGTACCGAGGCCCTGCCCGGTCAGCGGCCCGCATCTTCCTGCTCGCAGCGCTCCTCCTGTTCGGCACGCGCGAGGCGTCGGCACAGTCCGAATCCGTTCAGCTCTTCGCGGGGGACTCGATTCGCATCGACGGGTCCACGATCGCCAGCGTAGTCACCGTGGAGGGAAGCCGGCTCATCACCGTCCGACGGGCCAAGCCGCGTTGCAGGGCGGGCGAGCGCCACGGTGAGGCCCCCATCTGCGATCCGGCTCCACTGATCCGGGAGGAAGTGGATCTGGGGCGGGCCATCATCGAGAAGCGGGCGGCGAAGGGAAACGTGGACGTGCGCACGCTCGTGGGCGGCGTCGTGGGCGGGGCGGCGTTTGCGGCGGCCGGCTACCTGCTGGGGCCCGCCGTCGGCTTCGGTAAGGTTCCCCAGTGGGAGTGTCTCGAAATCGAGAATCCCATTGCATGTCCGGCCGGCCCCGTTGCACGTGACGAGTACGAGTCCATCCAGCGCGCGCGGGACCAGAAGCGGGGTGCCTTATTTTTCGGCGTGATCGGGGGCTCGGCCGTGGCCATCGTCACGCGCAAGCTGTCGGTCGGCTGGATCCGAGTCGACCCGTTGATCCCTGCCGCGCCGGCCGAGGCGTGGGGCGTCAACGTTTCGGTTTCGGGTCGCCGGTGACGCGGGACGGCGTGTACCCCCCGGCGTCGGGGCGGCACGTGCCATTCGCCGCACCCTTCTCGCGACGGTCCGTCCAGCCCGGATCATGATTCCCCGGCCCGCGGGAGAACGAGCGTCGGAGGACGCGTGAGCGACACGCGATCCGCCCTGTATCTGCGCGACGAGATCGACCCCGAGAGCGGCGATCCAACCGGGTCCCGGCTCGAGCTGGAGCGTGACGGTCTCACCACCCACGGTCGGATCGTGGGCATGACGGGTTCGGGCAAGACCGGGCTCGGCGTGTGCCTGCTCGAGGAGGTCGACGACTTCGGAGTACCGCTGGAGCGTTCCGACGTCTCCCTCGACGAGCTGGTTCTCTTCTGGGCCTTGCGGTACTGAGGATGTCCCGCCGAAGGTGGTCTATGGACACGTGGGGCACGGGCGGTCTTTTCCTCGCGCTCGTCGCGGCCCTGGGCGTTTTCGGGCCGGACGCGTCGGCCCAGCAGTCCGGATCGGGATCGTACACGACGTATCCGGTCGATGCCATGTCGGCGCCGAGACCGACGATCCGCGCCACGCGCGTCGATCTTCCGGTCACGATCGACGGCCTGCTCGACGAGGAGGCATGGGGCCGGGCGGTGGTCAACCGGGACACGTGGATTCAGACCATCCCCGACCCGGGTATGCCCGCGTCGCAGGAGACGATCCTCCGCATCGTCTATGACGACGAGAACCTCTACGTGGGGGCCGTGCTTTTCGACGAAGATCCCCGTCACCTGGCGATTCCGGGTCTCGAGCAGGATTTCGATACGCCGAACGCGGACATCTTCGGCGTGGCACTCGACACGTACCTCGACCGCGCGAACGGCTTCCTCTGGGCGGTGAACGCGGCCGGTGCGCTCTGGGACGCCCAGGCGTTCAATGATCAGCAGGACATGTCGCCGGCGTGGGAGGGCATCGTCGACGTGCGGACGTCGGTCAACGACTCGACCTGGGTCGTCGAGATGGCGATCCCCTTCGCGACCCTGCGGTTCAACCCGGTCGAGGGCGACCAGCTCTGGGGCGTGAACTTCTCCCGTCGCATCCGCCGGCGAAACGAGGACGCGCTGTGGGCTCCGCTTCCCCTCCAGTACCGCGTCTACAAGTTCTCGTTGGCAGGGACCCTGGAGGGGCTGTCGGACCTGCCGCACGGCCGCAACCTCTGGGTCAAGCCCTATGCCCTGGGCGACCGGTTGAGCGGGCTTCGACACCACCCGGTCGAAACCGATGGCGCCGTGGGGATCGACGCGAAGTGGGGGATCACCCCACGCATGACGCTCGACCTCACCGTGAACACCGATTTCAGTCAGGTCGAGGTCGACGCGGAACAGGTGAACCTGACGCGCTTCTCGCTCTTCTTTCCGGAACGCCGCGACTTCTTCCTAGAGAACGAGGGCACGTTCGCCTTCCAGGACGTCTCGCTGCGCAACTACAGAACGGGAAGCAACGCCCGAAACTTCCGTCTCTTCAACTCGCGGCGCATCGGGCTCTCGGAAACAACGCGCCAGCCGCTGCCGATCGGTGGGGGTGCCCGGCTCACGGGCCGCATCGGCGATCGGCTCGAGGTCGGATTCCTCGACATGCAGACGCGCTCGCTCGACGGACTTTCCGACGGGTCGAGCTACACGGCTGAGAACTTCGCGGTCGCTCGGGTGAAGGCCAAGGTAGGGGCGGCGACCGTCGGGGGAATGTTCATCAATCGTGAGCAGACCGGTGGCGCCGGCGTGGCCGACTACAATCGTGCCTACGGCGTCGACCTGAACGTGCAGGCCGCGCCGAACATGCTCGTGTCCGGCTACTGGGCGCGCACGGACGACAGCGCGCCCATCGGGCCCGACGCCAACATCGCGATGTTCCAGACCGCCTGGCGCAACGCCTTCTGGGACGTCTCCGGGCTCTACAAGCACGTCGGCGACGGCTTCGAGCCGGAGACTGGCTTCGTGGATCGAATCGCGGTGGAGCGGTACTTCGGGACCGTGGGCGTCCACCCGCAGATCAACCGATTCGGGGTCCGCGAGATCAACCCTTACCTGGACGTGGACGTATACACGGACCTGTCCGGTGCGCTCGAAACACGGGGCGTGCAGGCCGGGACCGACCTGCACTTCACGGCTGGAGGCGTGTTCACCGCGTCCGTGACCGACCGTCTCGAGCGCCTTTTCGTGGACACGCGGATCGCTGGCGTGGAAGTCGCGTCGGGTACCTACGAGTGGCTGGAGCCCGAAATCCGTGCGACCACGCGGGGCGACCGCCCGCTCGCCCTCTCGGGGGGCGTCCAATGGGGCGACTTCTACGACGGGTCGCGGACGTCGTACTCCGCACGGGTCACCGTGCGCCCGAACGAGCACGTTTCGCTGGAGGTCGGGGCGCAGCGGAACGAACTCGTGCTCGGCGGCACCTCCTTCAACGCCGACCTCTACAGCGCGCGGCTTCGTTACGCGTACGACACGCGAGCCTTCCTGCTCGCGTTCGTGCAGTACAACCAGGCGACCCGGGAGCTCATCGGCAACGCGCGCATCAACCTCATCCACGCGCCGCTTTCCGACGTGTTCCTCGTGTACACGGAGCGCAGGAGCCTGGCGAGCGGTGCGCCGGCTGCACCGCAGGAGCGGGGGATCACCCTCAAGGTCACGAAGCTGCTGGCATTCTGACCTCGGGAGGGGCCGCCGCGCGGGTTGCGGCATCCACTGCGCCGCGAAGTTCCGGATAGAAGCACTCCGGGCCGAGCATCGCGATGATGCCCCCCACCTCGAGCTTGTCGCGGAGCGGACCCTTCACGCCGGCGAAGAAGACCCGTCCGCCCGCGCCGAGAATCTCCGTGAAGACCTCGTGCAGGACGTGCAGCCCCGTCGAGTCGGTACGGTTGACCGGGTAGGCGTCGATGACGATGGAGGGCGATCCGCCCGCCTCGCCCGGCATCCGCCGGCTGCGCTCCTCGGCCGACGCGAAGCACTCGCGCAACGCGTCGCGGAATCCCTCGGCGTTCCCGTAGAAGAGCGACGCGTCCATGCGGAGGATCGAGACCCCTTCGGGCACCTCGGTGTTCGGGTTGCGCCGCTTGTCCACGTAGCGGTCGGTGCCGGGCACCCGGCCGAGGAGGGCGATGTGGGGGCGCGTGATCTGCTCGAGCACGACGGCCATGGAGAGACCCGCGCCGATCAGGATGCCCTCTTCGATTCCGAGGGCGAGGGTCGCCACGAAGGTGGCCATCATGAGCGCGAAGTCCTTCCGGTCGATGCTCCACAGCTCTTTCGCGCCCTTCACGTCCACGAGTCCGGAGACGGCCACGACGATGATCGCCGCGAGCAGCGCCCTGGGCAGGTGGTGGAAGAGCGGGGTGAGGAACAGCAGCGTGACGGCGATCACGCCCGCGCTCACCAGCGCCGAGACCTGCGTCTTCGCGCCCGCGTCGGCGTTGACCGCCGTGCGCGAGAATCCACCGGTGACCGGGAACGACTGGAAGAGGGCCGCGGCCAGATTCGAGACCCCGAGCGCGCGGAGTTCCTGATCGGCATCGAGGTCGTATCGGAAGCGCGAGGCATACACCTTCGAGACGGCGATCGACTCCATGAATCCCACGAGCGCGATCGCGACGGCCACAGGAAGGAGTGCCCGGACGTCGGCGAGGGAGACGTGCGCTCCCAGGTCCTGGAAGCCCGGTATCGCGAGGCCGGGGACCGCCGGCGCGGGCAGTCCGGATGGAACCTCTCCGACGATTCGAACGCCTCGATCGCCGAAACCGAAGATCCACGACGCGGCGGTTCCCGCAGCGACGATCATCATCGGCACCGGCAGCCGGGGGAAGCCGGCGCGCAGCCCCAGCCCGGCCGCGATCGCGGAACCGCCCACCGTGAGGGTGAGGAGGTGGGTGTCCCGCCAGCGCTCCGCGAGGGCCGCAAGGATCTCGTGGACGTGACCCGTTCCGAGGGACAGCCCGGTCAGTCCTCCGAGCTGACTGGTCGCGATCATCACCGCCGCGGCCGACGTGAACCCCGCGAGCACCGGGTGGGAGAGGAGGTTCACGAGGAACCCTGCGCGCGCGAGCCCCATGAGGAGCTGGATCGCCCCCACCAGAGCCGAAAGGAAGATGGCGATCGTCAGGTAGCGGGCCGGGTCGCCGCCCGCGAGCGGCGCGACGCCACTGGCCACGAGAAGGGCGGCCATCGCGGCCGGTCCCACCGACATGTGCCGCGACGTCCCTAGCAGCGCGTAAACCGCCATCGGCACCACGGCGGCGTAGAGGCCGTACTCCGGCGGGAGGCCGGCGATCAGCGCGTAGGCCATCCCCTGGGGAATGAGCACCACGCCGACCGTCAGCCCCGCCGCTACGTCGGTCCAGAGATCGGAACGTCCGTAGGACTGCAGGGTGCGGGCGAGGGGGAGTCTGCTCCCCCTCGCCCGACCGGAATCGGCTCGAGCGGTCAAGCCACGGCCGCCGCGACCACCGGGCTCACGCCCGGCCAGGACGCGAATTCGCCATCCACCAGCGTCACCCGGTAGCCTTCACGTGCGAGGAGCGCGGCGGCTGCCGAGGCGCGGTTGCCTGTACGGCAGTACGTGAGCACAGGCTTGTCCTTCGGGATCTCGGCGAGCCGGTGCGCGACCCTCGTGTGCGCGATGTTGATCGCACCCGGGATGTGTGCCCCCGCGTGCTCGGCGGCGCCCCGGACGTCGAGGATCGTGTACGTGGCCGAGTCCACCTCGGCAGCGAGGTCGTGGAAGTCGACCCGCTCGATGATCTCCTCGGCCAGGCCGCACTCGACGAGAGCCGAAGGCGGCGTGAAGCCAGCGATGTTGTCGTAGCCGATGCGGACCAGGGTTCGGACGGCCTCGTCCACGTCGGCGGGGTCGACGATCAGGTAGATGTTTGCCGACGGATCGACGTAGGAACCGACGATCATCGCGAAGTTGATCCCCAGCGGAGCGTAGAGCGAGCCGGGTACGTGCCCGGCCATGAAGCCCTTCCGGTCCGCACGCGTGTCGACGATGACCGCGCCGTCCCTGCTGCCACGCTCGGCGAGCTCTTCGATGCCGTACAGCTTCGGAGCAGGCAGGTCGCCGAGGACCGGAACACCGTTCTTGTTGAGATCCTTCATGCGGGCGAAGTAGAGCGGCGGCTCGGGCTGTCCGTCCAGGATGGAGCTCACGAAACCGGCTTCCGTGTCGAATCCGAGCGCCGCGTTGAACTTGCGCTCGTAGCCGACCGTCGACTGGGGCACTGCGCCGAGCGCCTTGCCGCACGCGCTGCCGGCGCCGTGGCCCGGCCAGACCTGCACGTGATCCTCCAGAGCGAGGAAGCGCTTGGTGGACGCGTACAGGCGACGCGCGGACGGTTCCCGCGCTCCCGTCACTCCGGCGGCCGTCTCCAGCAGGTCGGGGCGTCCGAGGTCGCCCACGAATACGAAGTCGCCGGATGCGATGCCGATCGGCTCGTTGGCGCCGCCGCCCATGTCCGTGATCAGGAAGCTCACGTGCTCGGGCGTGTGCCCCGGCGTGTGGAGGGCCTGAAGCTTGATGTTGCCCACCATGAACTCGTCGTTGTCGTGCAGGAAGTGGACGTCGTAGCTCGAGTTCCTGGCCCAGTTGTACTTCCAGTTCGCGTCACCCTCGTCGGAGACGTAGAGCTTCACGTCGTGCTGCTCCGCGAACTCGCGGAGCCCCGAGAGGAAGTCGGCGTGAATGTGGGTTTCGGTGGCGGCCACGATGCGCAGCCCTTCCTCGGCCGCGATCCGGACGTACCGGTCGATGTCGCGCTCGGGGTCGATCACGAGCGCCTCGCCGGTGCGCTGGCAGCCGACGATGTAGGCGTACTGCGCCAGCTCCGGGTCGAAAATCTGTCGAAAGAACATGGTGGTATCTCGTGGTTGTTGTCGAAGCGTGATTCGAGGGGTGCCTCAGCTGTGAGGCAGGCGATGGCGCAGGGCGCCGTAGGTCCAGACGCCCGCGAGGGCGCTCGCGAAGGCGGCGGCCATGACGGTCACGCCGTTGCCGAACAGGACGTAGATCGGGCCAGGGCATGCTCCGAGGAGCCCCCACCCGAGTCCGAAGGCGATCCCGCCGAGCCAGTACTGCGAGCCGGGCGCCTTGAAGGATTCCGTCGGGAGCTCCAGGGGGTGATGGGTCATCGACCGGAGGCCCATGCGCTTGATGACCTGGATTCCGATCGCACCGACCGCGACGGCCGATCCGATGATCCCGTACATGTGGAAGGCCTGGAAGCGGAACATCTCCTGGATCCTGAACCAGGACACGACCTCGGCGCGGGTGAAGACGATCCCGAGCACGATGCCGATGACCAGATAGGGCCAGAGGCGCTCGGGCTTTGTCGTCATGGACGACGACTGGAGGTTCTGGGGTTCGATGGCCATGATCACATTCCCCCGCCGAGAAGCATGGGAAGAAGGAGGTGGGTCGAGACGAGGCCTCCGATGAAGAAGCCGATCACGGCCACGAGAGAGGTGACCCGCAGCGCGGAGAGGCCCGAGATCGCGTGCCCCGAGGTGCATCCGTTGGCATACCGCGTGCCGAAGCCGACCAGGAACCCGCCGACGACGATGAGTACGAAGCCGGGGACGGTCGCCAGTGCGCTCCAGGAAAACAGCTCGGAAGGCACGACGCCCGCGAAGTCGTTGATTCCCAGGCCGCCGAGGTCGGCGCGCGTGGCCTCCGAGATGGCCACGTCACCCGGCCCGGTCAGCGCGGCGACGAAGCCGCCGATCATCAGACCGGCGGCCATGGTCAGGCGCCACCCACCCAGGTGTCGCCAGGAGTAGTCGAAGTAGTCGAGCCCGCTCGGGATCGTCGCGGCGCAGACGTCGCGGAACGTGGAGGAGATGCCCCACTTCCGGCCGGCGTACAGGTACACGAGCGGCACGGTCAGGCCGATCGCCGGGCCGGCCACGTACCAGGGCCAGGGCTGTGTCAGGAAGCTCATCATGGGTTTCGGGAGGGTTCTGGTGGGAGGGGTGACAAGGTTCGGCAGAGCGAAGGGCGCCCGTACGATCAGCTTCCCGTGCCGAGCATGGCGCTCAGCTCCTCGGCCCGGGCCTCGAGCCGATCGCACATGACTTCGCAGAGCAGGCCGACCGACGGATCGGCGACGCTGTAGATCGAGTACAGGCCTTCCTTGCGCCGCTCGACGAAGCTCGATGCGCGCAGAAGACTCAGATGCTTCGAGACGTTGGCCTGGTTCAGGCCGGTCTGGTCGACCAGCTCCGAAACGGTGCATTCACCGTCGAGCAGCACGTTGAGGATGCGCAGCCGCGCGGGCTCGGAGAGAACGCGGAAGCGCTCGGCGATCTGTTCGAGGATCTCGGGGGAGAGCGGCTTGGCCATTGTTCTGGGTCGGCTCGGCAGGAGGAAACTGGAACGGCGCATTCGGTGGTCTCCGCGGGCACCCGTGCGCCATGGACGGAGAAATGGTTTACTGTATCACCATATAGTAATGTAGTGATGACGAGGGCGCAACACTCCGGTGCGCCGGCGTCCGGCCTGGCCCCGAGTTGTTCGCCCCGGGGGCACGACCGATCTTGACCGGGCAGTGCCGAGACGTGGGGTCGCGGCCGGTACCCGTGCGAGGAGCATCGTCGTGCGCACCTTCTTCTTCGTGATCACCGCCCTCGCGGCCGGTGCCGCGTCGGATGCCGTCGCACAGCAGGCGGCGCGGGTCGCCGTCGAACGGAGGGTGATCGCGACGTATCCGTTCTCGGGCCCGAACCGTATCCCGATCCTCGCCAGCGACACGCGGCTGTACCCGTACCACCGTTTCGAGGGCTACGCCCATGAAGCGGAGGATCGGGCGTGGACGGTGGTGCACCTCGAAAACGAGTGGATCGAGCTCTGGGTGCTTCCCGAGGTGGGAGGGAAGGTCTGGGGCGCCCGGGTCAAGGAAACGGGCCACGAGTTCATCTACCGCAACGAGGTTCTGAAATTCCGCAATATCGCCCTGCGCGGTCCGTGGACCTCGGGAGGCATCGAGTTCAATTTCGGCGTCATCGGCCATACGCCGTCGACGGCGACGCCGGTCGACTGGGACACGCGCGAGAACGGGGACGGAAGCGTGAGCGTCTTCGTGGGGGCCATGGATCTCCCGTCCCGAACGCGCTGGCGGGTCGAGGTCCGGCTGCCGGCCGATCGCGCCTATTTCGAGACGCGCGTGCAGTGGCACAACCCGACGCCGCTCGAGCAGCCGTACTACAACTGGATGACGGCGGCGGCGTTCGCACAGGACGATCTGGTCATGTCCATTCCCGGCACCGCGTACCTCGAGCACCCGGGTGCGGAACGACCGTGGCCGGTGGACGCGGAAGGGCACACGCTTCCCGTGTACGCGGAGAACCGGTTTGGCGAGAACAAGTCCTTTCACGTCGTCGGCGAGCTGAACGACTTCTTCGGGGGCTACTACCACGAGGACGGGTACGGCTTCGGTCACTGGGCGCGGCACGAGGAGATGCCGGGCCAGAAGCTCTGGCTCTGGGCGCTCTCACGGCAGGGCGGAATCTGGGAAGACCTGCTCACCGACACGGACGGTCAGTACGTCGAGTTCCAGGCAGGGCGGCTTCTCGTGCAGTACTCGCCGACGGGTGAGGTGAACCCGATCTCGCAGGCCGGCTTCGACGCGGGCGCCACCGACCGCTGGACGGAGACGTGGTTTCCGGTGGAGGGACTCGACGGACTGACGGACGCTTCGCGGGACGGCGCCATGGCGGTGCAGCGGCTCGGCGACGACATGGCGGTCAGGGTCCACGCGTTCGGGGCGCTGGCGGACACGCTCCGGATCTGGGCCGACGGGCGCGAGGTTCTCTCCGAGGAAATCCGGTTCGACGTGCTGACGCCCGTCGAGCGACGGCTGCGCATCGCGCAGTGGGCTCACGTGCGCGTCGAGCTGTCCGGTCTCGGGCTGGAGTGGGACAGCGCTCCCGGGGCACTTTCGCTCTCTCGCCCGTGGGCCACGGACGACGACGCGGTGCCGAGCATTCCCGAACGCGACCGCCTCGTCGAGGAGGCTGCGGAGCTCGTGCAGGGGCGATACCTCGAGCGGGCCCGGGCGGTGTACGGGTCGGTTCTCGACGAGGAGCCGTGGAACAGGGACGCCCTGCTAGGCATGGCGGACCTCGAGTACCGGCGCGGCCGCTTTGACGCCGGTCTCGCGCTCGTCGATCGCGCGCTCCGCCTCGACACGTACGACGCCGAGGCGAACTTCGTGGCGGGCAACCTCCACAGCGCCCTCGGACGCGACCTGGACGCCCGCGACGCCTATGGGTGGGCGGCCCGCTCCATGCGATACCGGGCCGTCGCGTACACCCGGCTGTCCGAGATCGCGCTTTCGGCCGGAGCGAACGAAGAGGCAAGACGATACGCGGTGCTGGCGCTGGATTACGACCGCCATGCGCCGAAGCCGCACCACATGCTCGCCCTGCTCGCGCGGATCGAGGGAGACACCGGCGCGGCGTCGCGCATCCTCGCGGAAGTCGAGGCGGTCGATCCGCTGGATCATTTCGTTGCCGCGGAGCGGTATCTCGGTGGCCCCCGGAACTCCGCAGCCGGTGACGGCTTCGGCGCGCGGTTGCGTAGCGAATATCCGGAGCAGGAAGTGCTGGAGCTGGGCATCGATTACGCCCGCCGGGGTCGCGCCGAAGACGCCGCTGCCTTGCTCGACGCCGTGCCCGTGCTTGCGCGACATCCCATGGTTCGTGCGTGGCGCGCCTGGCTGACCGGCGACGCGACGCTCCTCGCCGGCGGGGCCGATCCGGCATTCGTCTTTCCCTACCGCGCGGAATCCATCGCCGTGCTTCGGCACGCCGTGCAGGAGGACGCGCACTGGTCGTGGGCGTATCTCCTCGCGCTGAACCTGTGGGCCCGCGACCGGACGGACGAAGCCGGCAGAATCCTTCACGGCCTGGGTGACGCGCCGGACTTCGCGCCGTTCTACGTGACACGGGCAGCGTTGGCCGCCCTCGTGGAGAGCTCCTCTCCGCTCGCCGGCTCCGATCAGGAGTCCGATCTACGAAGAGCGGTCGCGCTCGACCCGGGCGACCGGGCCATGCGCGTGCCCCTGGTGCGCCACCTGCAGGAGGAAGGTCGGTGGGAGGGCGCGCTCGCGGCTTCGTCGGCGGCCCTGACACGGTTTCCCGACGACGCCGACCTAGCGTTGCTGCACGTGGCGTCGCTGGTGGAGACGATGCGCTGGGATCCGGCGGTCGAGATCCTGGACCGCGTGCGGGTGCTGCCCTCGGAAAACTCGGGGGTGGCGCATACGCTGTTCGCGCAGGCGCAGACGATGGCGGGCATCGAGGCCCTGGAGCAGGGGAACGCAGCGGCGGCGGTCCGGCGCTTCGAGGCGGCGCTGAGCTGGCCCGAGCACCTCGGACAGGGGCGCCCCTACGAACCGGAGGAACGGCTGCAGCGGTACCTGCTCGGCGTAGCTCTGAGCGAGGATGGTCAGGATGATCGGGCGCGCGACGCTCTGGAACGCGTCGTGGCGACGACCCCGCGCGAAGCGTTCGGAGGCGGGTCCATCGGGAGACTGGATCTGCTGGGTGCGGCCGCCATGGCCGACCTCGGACGCTCCTCGGAGTTGCGTGGCTTCGGGGACGGTCCGGAGGGTGCGCTGGCGCGCGTGGCGAGTGCCGTCCGGCGAGCGGCCGCTGCCGAAGCCGACGTCCACGCGGCGCTCACCCGTGCGCTCGAGGATGCCGCCGCCGAGCTCGCGGACGTCGACGGGCGACTCCTCTGGCGCGGGCTCAGACTCCGCGAGTGAGCTGCCCGCTACCGCCCCTTCCGCGGCACGAGCTCGTTCGCCATGGCGGCCTGATAGACGAAGACCGCCATGATCACCGCGTTCCGCTTCAGGTCGTCCAGGGGAATCGTGTCGAAGAAGTCGAGATTGGTGTGCCCCCCGGTTCCACCGACATTGTCCTGGAGGAACTGGAAGCCGGGTAGCCCGACCTCGTCGAAGGCCACGTGGTCCGTGCTTCCCACGCCGCGCGCAACGATCGTCGTCATGCCCATGTCCCGCAGGGGCTCCATCCACGCGGCGAAGGGCGCACGCGCGTGCTCGTTGCCCTGCAGCCAGATGCCCCGGTAGCGGCCGGGCCCGTAGTCCTGGTTGAAGTAGGCGGAGAAGCGATCGTACCCGTCCCGACGCCCGACCTCGGGGTCGTCGGGGTTCCCGAAGTGACGCGCCACGTACGCCCGTGATCCGTAGAGGCCCTGTTCCTCTCCCGACCAGAGGGCGATGCGGATGGTCCGGCGCGGCTGGACGCCGACCGCCTTCAGGATCCGCATCGCCTCGAGCATGACCGCGACGCCGGAGGTGTTGTCCGACGCGTTGGGGCTCGCGTGCCAGGTGTCGAAGTGGGCACCAAGCATCACGACCTCGTCGGCGCGGTCGGTGCCCTGGATCTCGCCGAGCACGTTGTGCGCCTCGGTCACGCGCTCGCCGTGCCGGTTCTGGACCTCGACCTCGACCTCCACGGGGATGTCACGGGCGGCGATCCGGTAGATGCGGTTGTAGTGCTCGGGCGTGATCGCGATCACCGGAACCGAGGCCAGCGTCGCGTCGCGAGCCCACTGGTCGACCTTCGCTCCCGGCCTCGCGAAGCCGCGCACCGCTCCCGGCCACCCGCTGCTCGACTCGAGCAAGACGGCGGCACCCTCCGAGACGTAGAAGGCCAGCTTCTCCTCGGCGGTCAGCACGTCGGGGTTGGCAGGGCGCGGTGGGTACAGGCGCGAGAAGTACGGGTCCGGCCCCGGGGGTGGCACCATGACGTCCCGCTCGAGCTCACGGAGTTCCTCGTCGGTGCGGCGCGGCGTGCCGGTTTCGAAGCGGGAAATGTCGATGGCGGCGGGCGGCGTCGAGAGGACCGCGACGCCCCGCAGCCTTCCGCGGTAGCGATCGAGATCCTGTCGCGTGTGTACGTCTCCGATCACCGCGGGCAGTCGCTGCCGCCCCTGGGTACCCGGCGTGTGCGCGATCGGATACCCCACGAGGGGCGAGTAGTCCGGCTCGAGCATGTGCAGGGACACGTACTCGTTGTCCCAGCTCGCGCCGTACTCCATGAAGGGTTCGCGCTCGACGTTCACCAGTCCGATGCGCTCCATCTCGCCGACGACCCAGCGCTGGGCGCGGTCCATGTCCGCTGAGTTCGTGAGGCGGGCGCCGAGCACGTCCGTCATGTACGAGAACGTGTTGGGAAGCTCGGACCGCTGGAGCCCTTCCTCCCGGATTTTCGCCACCATCTCGATGTCGACCGACCAGGTGGTCGCCTGGGCGGCGAGCGGCGCCGCGCACCCGGCAGCGACGACCACGAGTCCGGGCAGGCGAGCGCGCGCGCGTGCGCTCGCCGCGACGGGGTACGATCGCTTCATCGGTCTTCTCCGGAGAGGGGTCCACGGAGCCGTCCGGCCACCGTCTAGAAGAGGCCGGTTACGACTCCGTCCACGATGTCCACCTTCATGGCCGACGGCTCGACGCCGAGGCCGGGCATGGTCATGATGCTGCCGGTCTTGGCGACCACGAAGCCCGCACCCGCCGACGGCGTCACTTCGCGGACCGAGATCCGGAAGCCTTTCGGACGCCCGAGCTTCGTCGGGTCGTCGGAGAAGGAGTACTGCGTCTTGGCGACGCAGACCGGCGCATCCCTGAGGCCTGCGGCCTCGAGCGTCGCGATCTCCTTCGCGGCTTTCGCGTCGATGTCCACCCCGTCCGCTCCGTAGATCTCCTTCGCGATCGTCTCGAGCTTGTCGGCCAGGCCCATGTCGAGCGGGTAAAGCGGGCGGTAGTCCGCCTCACCCGACTCGAGCGCGTCCCAGACGGCGTCGGCCAGGTCCAGGCACCCCGCGCCACCTCCGCCCCACGGATCCGCGGCCACCATGGTGGCGCCGACCGCGTCGCAGGCCGCGCGCACCGCGGCGACCTCGGCCGCGGTGTCGGACGAGAAGCGGTTCAGTGCCACGATGGGTGGGACCCCGAACTTCCGGACGTTCTCGATGTGCCCCTGCAGGTTCGCGGCGCCCCTGGCGACCGCGTCCACGTTCTCGTTGCCGAGGTCCGACTTGGCGACCCCGCCGTTCATCTTGAGCGCGCGCACGGTGGCCACGATGACCGCGGCGCCCGGCCGCAGCCCGCCGAAGCGGCACTTGATGTCGAAGAACTTCTCCGCCCCGAGGTCGGCGCCGAAGCCGGCCTCGGTCACCACCACGTCTCCCAGCGCGAGTCCGGCCCGCGTCGCGGAGAGTGAATTGCACCCGTGCGCGATGTTGGCGAAGGGGCCCCCGTGCACGAGGGCCGGCGTGCCGCCGAGCGTCTGCACGAGGTTCGGGTTCATGGCGTCCTTCAGGAGCACCGCCAGCGCCCCCGAGACGCCGAGCCCTCCGGCACGCACCGGCGCGCCTTCCTGGGTGTAGCCGACGATGATTCGGTCGAGGCGCGCCTTGAGGTCGTCGATGCCGTCGGCGAGGCAGAAGATCGCCATGATCTCGGAGGCCGCGGTGATGACGAAGCCGTCCTGCCGCGGCACGCCGCCGGTGCGGCCACCCAGCCCGATCACGATGTCACGCAGCGCGCGGTCGTTCATGTCGACGGCGCGCGGCCAGGTGATCTGTGTCGGATCGAGACGGAGCGTGTTGGGCCGGTAGAGGTGGTTGTCGAGGACGGCGGACAGGAGCGCGTGCGCCGAGCTGATCGCGTGGAAATCTCCGTTGAAGTGGAGGTTGATCTCCTCCATCGGCACGACCTGGCTGAACCCGCCTCCGGCGGCTCCGCCCTTGACGCCGAACACGGGCCCGAGGCTCGGTTCGCGGAGGCAGAGCACCGGCCGGCGGTCGCGGAGCATGAGCGCGTCGGCGAGCCCCACCGACGTCGTCGACTTCCCCTCGCCCGCGGGCGTGGGGCTGATGCCGGTCACCAGCACCAGACGGCCGTCTTCGGAACCGCGGCTGCGCGCCACGTCGAGCGGGATCTTCGCCTTGTGGTGTCCGTACGGGACGATGTCCCCGGGCCCCAGGCCGATCTTCGCGGCGATGTCCTGAATGGGCCGGAGCTCGGCCGCCTGTGCGATTTCGATGTCGGTCTTCACGTCGCGTCCTCGATTCGATCCCGGATTGAGTCGGGCGCCAACATCGAGCCGATCGTCGGGGAGGCGCAAGGCGCACGTGGGTTCTCGCGCGATCGGCCGCGTCGTCGGTAGCTTCCCACGACCCACCGTCGACCCTTCTCTCGAGCTGAAACCGCCGCTCGTGGACCCCTGCCGAACCTCATGACGATACAGAACCGAGCCGGATTCGTCGCAGCGCTCGCACTGCTGCTGTTCACCCTCGTGCCCGCCTCGGCGCGGGCGCAGACGAGCCGTGACCAATACCGCGTCCGTGCGATGTCCACGCAGACGCCGCCGGTGCTGGACGGCTACCTCGAGGAGGAGGTCTGGGGCAGGGGCGGGCTCATCGACGAGCTGATCCAGCAGGAGCCGGTGGAGGGCGCTCCGGCCACCGAGCGCACCGAGATCCACCTCCTCTACGACGCGCAGACGCTGTACGTGGGGGTGCGGGCGTGGGACTCCGCGCGGCCGGTCGCCACGGAGATGCGCCGGGACTCCGACCAGATCCTGGCGGAGGACAACATTCAGATCATCCTGGATACGTTCAAGGATTCGCGCTCCGGGTACATGTTCGTGACCAATCCGCTCGGAGCCCAGTTGGACCTGCAGATCTTCAACGAGGGCGAGGGGGCGACGACCGCGCTGTCCCTGCCCACGTCGAACATCAACAAGGACTGGGACGGCGTCTGGTATACCGCGGCGCGCGTCGTGGACGACGGGTGGATCGCCGAGATCGCGATCCCCATGGTCACGCTCCGCTTTCCGGCCTCGACCACCCAGGAATGGGGCATGAATCTCCTGCGCAACATCGGCAGGAAGAACGAGCAGGTGTTCTGGGCCCCCATCACGAAGGAGTTCACCATCCACCGCGTGAGCATGGCGGGGACGCTGGAGGGGATGCAGGGCCTGAACCGCGGTATGGACCTCCGCGTGACGCCCTTCGTCACCGGCGGCGCGAGCAGCGTGCTCGACCAGAGCACCCCGGATGTCGTGGAGGCCAACGACCTGCAAGGTGACTTCGGCGTCGACCTCAAATACGGAATCACCGCGGGTATCAATCTCGACGTGACCATCAACACCGACTTCGCGCAGGCGGAGGTCGACGACGAGCAGGTCAATCTCACGCGCTTCCCCCTCTTTTTTCCGGAGAAGCGCGACTTCTTCCTCGAGAACTCGGGCCAGTTCAACACCGGCTCGGCGACGGCGTTCGGACGCTACGCGGACATGTTCTTCAGCCGGCGCATCGGACTTTCCGAGCGGGGCGAGGAGGTACCGATCATCGGCGGCGCCCGCATGACGGGAAAGATCGGGCGGAACGACATCGCGATCATGGACGTCCAGACGAACGAGGCGTTCGGCAACTCCGCGGAGAACTTCCTCGTCGCGAAGTACAGCCGGAACTTCTGGTCGCGCTCCCGCGTGGGCGGGATGTTCATCAACAAGGCCCAGACGAACTACGTCGGCGACATCGACGGCAGCCACTACAACCGCACGTACGCCATCGACGCCCTCGTGGCACCGCACCCGAACTTCACGGTGCAGGGCTTCCTGGCGAAGACGGAGACCCCCGTCGACACCCCGCCGCCGGCGGGTGCCGAGGGGTACGGCGAGGTGGGGAGCTACGTCAACGCGACCTGGCTCGACACCGACTGGCGGATCTACGGCGAGTACGTCGACTTCGAGAACGACTTCAACCCGGAGGTCGGCTTCCTCCCACGCACGGGGATCCGCACCACGAAGCTGCATCTGGAGCGGAACCCTCGGCCCGGCTTCCTGGGCATCCGGGTGCTGTCGCCCATGATCAACTGGACGTACACGACCGACCAGACCGGCCGTCGGCTCGCGGACCGCTGGCATTACATGATGGGCGCGCGCTTCCAGAACGGCGCGTTCTTCAACATCTGGTACAACGACAACTTCGACCGGGTCGACGAAGACTTCACGCTGCGCGGCGTGAGCATCCCCGCGGGCGACTACGAGTTCGGGGAGTGGCGCATCTCCTTCGACAGCAACCCCTCGCGTCGCTGGTACTATGGTCTGATGTGGGCACCGCAGGACTTCTATGGCGGCGACCGGCAGGACCTCCAGCTCAGGCTCGGTGCGCGGATCACCGACCGCCTCTCCACCGAGGCGTCGTACACGCGCAACGACGTCAGCCTGCCCCGAGGAGACTTCGACGTCGACCTCGCCGCGTTGCGCGTTGATCTCGCTCTGTCACCGACGATGTCCCTGCGGTCCATCACGCAGTACAACTCCCAGTCCGAGCAGTTCGGAACGGCTGCACGCTTCCGTTGGACCTACGAGCCCGGCAGCGACATCTACATCGTGTACGACGAACTGCGTCGGGACCGCTTCGAGGGCACCACCTTCTTTTACCGGGAGCGCAGCCTGATCATCAAGGCGACCTTCCTCGTCACCCGGTGAGTCTGCCGCGGACGAGGCTCTCCGGGACCGATCAGAGGGCGCCCTCGCCGGTCAGACTGCGGCTCAGTTCTCGCAGGCGCCGTCGGGAGTCCTCGTCGTACGCCTGCGCGTGAGCGCGCTGAGGCCGTAGCCCGTTGAAGAACTGGCCGCCCTCGATCTCGTCGGAGACGATGAGCTGCATGACCGCGTCGGCGCCTTCGTCGATGGTCGACCTGGGCTCGACCCCGGCACGCGCCACCATGCCGGTAGGCATGTACGTCGCCGGGTGCAGCGCGTTGACCATGACGCCGACGCCCGCGAGCGCCTCGTGCAGGTCGAGCGTGTGCGCGATCTGGGCGAGCTTGCTCTGTCCGTAGGCCCGACCGCCGCTGAAGTCCTTCTCGATCATGACGTCTTCCCAGTCGATGGGGCTCTGGGCCAGCGAGGAGATGTTCACGATGCGAGCTGGAGCGCTCGACCGGATCAGCGGGAGCAGCCGGTGGGTGAGAAGGAACGGCGAGAGGTAGTTCACCTGGAAGCGGAATTCGTGGCCGTCCTCGCTGACCAGACGCTCGTTCGGCGCCGAACCGAAGCCGGCGTTGTTCACCAGCACGTCCAGCCGGTCGTAGTCGCGAAGAATCGCGTCGCCGAGGGTGCGCACCTCTTCGAAGGAGGCGAAGTCGGCGGAATAGAGGCGGGCACTCCCGGGTCCGGCGTTGATCTCCTCCACGACCTCCATGCCGCGCTCACGGTTGCGTCCGTGGACGATGACGTGGGCGCCGCGGGCCCCCATGCGCAGGGCGACCTCGCGGCCGAGTCCGCTCGTGGAGCCGGTGACGAGGACCACCTGCTGGCCGGGAGTGGGAGCCACGCCGTCCTGCGCGCTCAGGTGCATGGGCGCGGCTGCGGCCCAGGCCAGGACGAGAAGAGCCAGGACCGGGGCGAGGGAGACGCCCGCGTCGGGGCTCGGAGACGGTTCGGACGGGCGCATGGTTCCTCCGGGGTTCGGATCCGGCAATCATAGCGCGGTGTGAGGCCGCTCGCTTGTCTCACGCGTCGACTCGGATGCACGCTCCCCGCGTACCCGATCGGAGGCGGCCGTCATGGAGATACGATTCTCGCGTGCGAGCGAGTCGGAAGTGTCGGAACTTCCCACCGGCCTCACGGGCGGCGGGGCGCCCGTCACGTCTCATCGCGCCGGGCTGGTACGGGGTGGCCAACGTGAAGTGGCTGACCCGCATCGAGGTCCGGGATACCCGCTTCACAAGGCGCTTCATGGCCGGGGATTACGTGACGCTGCGACAGGAGGGGTCCGACGACGACGGCGTGTGGGCCGAGACCTCCGTGGGGCGGACCAACATCCATTCCACCCCGGCGAACGGTCAGGTGACCCGGGAGATCACGATCCCGGCGTAGGCGCGTCGCCGGGCAGCAGTTCGAAGGGGTCGTCGACGCTTCCGGCTCGGGCCTTGAGGTCCGCCAGGGCTGCGACGAGGTCGCCCTCGTGCGACTGGAGGAAGGCGTCGAAGTCGGCCAAGCGGTTGTAGTACCGGATCCGCGAGAGCAGGGTGGCGTTATTCAGCGGCGTATCGCGGAAGCCGGCGAAGGTGAACTCCTCGAGCTCCGGGGCCACCAGCGCGTCGAAGCGCGCAAGTGCCTCGTCGAAGATCCGTTCGCGTCCCGCGATCTTGTCTTCCCGGGTCAGACTCGCGTCGCCGTAGAGCGTCTCCAGTTCGGCGACGAAGCCGTCCAGGTAGCCGCTGAAGCGCTGAAAGTCCCGCCAGCGTGCGAGGGCCCGGGCGCACTTCACCGAGTCGGGGCCGCCGCCGGCGCGGGTGCAGAAGAATCGGGCCGCGCCCACGCGTCCGACGAAGGTGGCGAAACTCTCGTTGAATCCCACCCGGCCCGGCACGAAGAGGTGCTGGTGCGAAAGCTCGTGGAGGACCGTCGTCACGACCTCTACGTCGTCCGTCTGCAGGGCGGTGGAGAGGATCGGGTCGTTGAACCATCCGAGGGTGCTGAACGCGGCCGTCGGGAGCACGTACGTGTCGAATCCCTTCTCCGCGAGGCCGGCCTCTTCCCTCAGCGCGCTTTCGAGCGAGAAGTGCCCCTTGTAGGGCACGGTCCCGACGATGGGAAACCACCACGTCTTGGGCACCAGCCGGTCCTGGTGTGCGGCGGTGACGATCAGAGCCAGCGTGTCGCGGTCGAGCTCGGTGTACATGGTGTACGACTCGCCCACCGCGATGCCCAGGTCGTTCGCGGCGAAGCGGCGCGCCTCCAAGACCCACGAGAGCTTGGCGCGCGTGTCCGCGTCGACGGTCGTGTCGGCGAGCACTTCGTGGATCGGCCGCCGGGCGCGGAGGATGCGCGCCTCGGCGATGCCCGCCTTGACCACGTACACCGGCGAGCAGGCGACCCAGGTCGTCGCCATGACGAGGGCCGTGAGCCCGAGTCCGAGGCGCCCGAGCGTCTTCTTCATGCGCGGGTCGCCCCCGATCGGCCTCTCGCCGGGGTCGTGGAGGTCCGGCCCTCCGGGATCATGGTGCGGTCGGGTCGTCCATGTACGTCCGGCTGTCCGGATGGACGGCGATCCGAAGCTCGACGAGGTCCACGTGGGGCGCGAGATCGGCGGGCACCGCGTCCGCCGCGGCGCGCAGCGCAGTCGTCGCGTCGTCGGCCTCGACGACAAGGGTGTGGTAGCGCTGTCGCGCCCCCCCGTAACGTACCGTGACCTGGTAGTGCATGCCGGGAATCTACCGACGGCTCCCGTGTGGACCTATCGTCCACCCCATGACGTGCACGGGTACCCCCTTCTGACGCCGCCGGAGTGCCGGTGATCTTCCTCGCCTACCGACTGGCTGTGGGGGGCGTGCGGGCCGTGTCTCCGCTGCTCTCCGCGGGTGACTCCAAGCTCGCCCGCGGGATCGCCGGTCGTCGACACGCGCACGGGCTGCTCCGAAGCTGGGGGCGGACGCTGCGTGACCCCGAGCGGCCCCTCCTCTGGTTCCATGCGCCCAGCGTCGGCGAGGGCCTTCAGGCCCAGGCCGTGATCCGCGCGGTGCTCGAGCGGCGGCCCGAGATCCAGATCGTCTACACCTTCTTTTCCCCCTCCGCGGAGGACCTCGCCCGTCGCATGAACGCCGACGTCGCGACGTATCTGCCCTGGGACCTGCGGGGTCCGAGCCGAGCCGCTCTCGAGGCACTGCGCCCCGATCTGCTCGCCTTCACCAAGACGGAGGTGTGGCCCGTTCTGGCCGCCACCGCGGACGAGGCGGGGGTGCCGGTGGCCATCGTCGGGGCGACCGTCCCGGAGGGAGCCGGCCGCATGCGGTGGCCGGCCCGAACGCTGCTGCGGTCCACCTGGGGGCGGCTTGCCGTGGCGTGCGCCAACACGGAGGAGGACGCCGCACGCCTTGCTCGGCTCGGGGTCCGCGGAGAGGCCATCCGGATCACGGGGGACCCGGGCATCGACTCCGCGGCGCGCCGCTTCGGGAGCGCGGACCCCGGCGCGCGGTATCTCGCCCCGTTCCGGGCCAGGACGCGCCCGACCGTGGTGGCCGGCTCGACGTGGCCGGCCGACGAGGCCGTGCTGCTCCCCGGCCTGGTCGAGGCGCGACGCCGGCTGCCGTCGCTCCGTGTGCTGATCGCGCCGCACGAGCCCGACGACCGGCACGTGGGCGCTCTGCTGGCCTCGCTCCGAGGGATGGGCTGGAGCGCGGCGCGGCTGGCCGAGGTCGAGGCGAGCGGCACGGCGGACGACGTCGACGCCGTCGTGGTCGACCGGGTGGGGGTGCTGGCCCACCTGTACGGCATCGGCGACGTGTCGTTCGTGGGCGGAGGCTTCCACGACGCCGGCCTGCACTCGGTGCTCGAGCCCGCGGCCGCGGGTACGCCGGTCGTGTTCGGCCCGAAGCACCGGAACGCCCGCGCCGCCGGCGAGTTGGTCGCCTCCGGGGGCGCGAGGGTCGCGACGGATTCCGGCGATTTCGCGGAGATCGTTTCCGGGTGGCTCTCCGACCACGAGGAGCGGAAACGCATCGGACGGGTGGCCCGGGAGTATATTGTTGCGCACCTCGGCGCAGCGGAGCGCTCCGCCGACATCCTCCTCGAAACCATCGGGCGTGCCGGAGCACGCAGCGGAACCAGATGACGAATGCACCCTCCGTACCCGAGATCGGCGCCGCGGACCTCAAGGAGCGGCTGGACCGTGGCGACCCCCTCGTGCTCGTGGACGTACGCGAGCCCTTCGAGGCGCAGATCGCCGATCTGCCCGACCACGGTCAGGTGAGGATCCCGACCGGAGACTTCCCCCAGCGGTTCACCGAGCTGGATCCCGGGTCCGAGATCGTCGTCTACTGCCGGAGCGGGTCGCGCAGCGCGTGGGCGTGCTCGATCCTCGCCCATCACGGGTACGAACGCGTGCTGAACCTGCACGGGGGCGTGCTCGGATGGCGTGCGGAGGTCGATCCCTCGCTGGCTGCCTACTGACCGGAACGTCCGTGATTCCTCGCATCGCGATCTTCGCCGACGCCCTGTCGTTCCCGAGACTGCTGCCGCTCGGGCTGTGCATCTCCCTCCTCGCCGGATGCTCGCCGGCACCGCCCGTCCAAGCAGAGGACTCGTCCGCGGTGGCCGACGGTTCACGACCCGCTCCCGAGGGTCCCGCAGCGTCCGGCGTCGGGGATCCGTCCGACGGCGACGGCGCTGCGCTGCCGGCCGACACGGGCGCGACGGACCCGACGGGTCCGTCGCGCCCCGTCATGGACATGGCGGCCGCGGGGCCGATGATCCACCCGCGGCGGACCGAGCGGGCCGACTTCGCGGACGCACGGTTCGCCCGCCCCGAACACATCCGCGGACTCTATCTGAACGCCTGGGCCGCGGGTTCGACGCGCCGTCTCGAGGAGCTCATCACGGTGGCCCGCGAGACCGAGATCAACGCATTCGTCATCGACATCAAGGACGCGACGGGGTACCTGAGCCACACGACCGCCGTCCCGATGGCGCGCGAGATCGGAGCGACTGGGGAGCGGCGCATCCGCGACCTCGGGGCCCTGCTGGACCGGCTCGAGACGGAGGGGGTCTACCCGATCGCGCGCATCGTGGTGGTCAAGGATCCACTTCTCGCCGCGGCGCGGCCGGAGCTGGCGGTGCAGGACAGGGCGGGTGGCGTCTGGGTCGACAGCAAGGAGACCGTCTGGCTGAACCTCTTCGCACCCGACGTGTGGAGCTACCACGTTCAGATCGCCCGGGAGGTCGCCGAGATGGGCTTCCCCGAGATCCAGTGGGACTACATCCGCTTTCCGGACGCGCCGGAATCGGACATGGCGCGCGCCGTCTTCCCGGGAAGCGACGGACGGGAGCGCGTCGAGGCGGTGCGTGGCTTCCTGGCCTACGCGCGAGACGAGCTCGCCGATCTTCCGGTGCGGTCCACCGCCGACGTCTTCGGTGTCACGACGACGTTCCGAGGTGACGTCGGCATTGGACAGGTGTGGGAGTCCTTCATCGATGTGGTCGACGCGGCGCTGCCCATGGTGTATCCCAGCCACTACTGGGAGGGGAGCTTCGGCTACACGGAGCCCAACGCGCATCCGTACGAGGTTGTGGGCGCGGCACTTCGCGACGCGCTTCGGCGGTCGGAGCGGGTCCAAGGCGCGGGTCTCACGAGGCCGTGGCTCCAGGACTTCTCACTCGGCAAGCCGCCCTACGGTCAGGCCGAGGTGAGAGCGCAGATCGAGGCCACGTACGACGCCGGTGTCCAGGAGTGGGTGCTCTGGAATCCTTCCAGCCGCTACACGATCTCGGCCATCGAGCCGGTGGGCGGATTCGAGGAAGAGCCGCTCATTCGCGTGGCCGGGGTTCTGACACCGGCGTCGCGTCGACAGCTGGTGATCGATTCGGTTGCGGCCATCGACTCCACCGTCGTGAACCGGCCCGACACCGTGGGGACCGGACTCACCCCTTCGGCGATACGCCTGCCGAAGTGAACTGGAGCTTGTGCAGACGAGCGTAGAGTCCGCCGCGTTCCAGGAGTTCCTCGTGGGTCCCCTCCTCGTGAACCCGACCGTGGTGCATCACGAGGATCCGATCGGCGTTCTGCACCGTGGAGAGGCGGTGCGCGATGACCAGCGAGGTGCGGCCGGCGAGCAGCTGGTCGGTCGCCGCCTCGATCCTGGCCTCGAAGTCCGAGTCGACCGAGCTCGTCGCCTCGTCGAGCACGAGGATCGCAGGGTCGAAGGCGAGGGCGCGGGCGAAGCTCACCAGCTGCCGCTCACCCACCGAGAGTGAGGCGCCCCGCTCACCCAGCGGCTGGCGGTACCCTCCCTCCAGCCGCTCGATGAATTCGGCGGCTCCGATCCGCTCGGCCGCGTCACGAATGCGCTCTTCCGGAATTTCGGACGAGCCGAGGCGGATGTTGTACTCGACGTCCTGGCTGAAGAGGAAGACGTCCTGCAGCACGAGTCCGATCCGCGAGCGTAGCTCGGCCAGTGCGACGTCGGTGATCGGGACGCCGTCCAGAAGGATCCGGCCCCGCTGCACGTCGTAGAATCGCGTGAGGAGGTTGATGAGTGTCGTCTTGCCGGCGCCCGTGTGACCGACGATCGCGAGCTTCTCTCCCGGTGCCACGCGAAAGCTCACGTCGCGGAGCACCCAGTCGGGCTCGGCGCCCGTCGCGTCGACGCTTCGGCGTTCCGCCGCCCCCGGGTGCACGTCGCTCCCGTAGGCGAACCAGACATTCTCGAAGACGATGCTGCCCTGACCGTCCGGGGGCAGAGTGCGCGGCTGCGCAGGGTCCACCACGCGGATCTCCTCGTCGAGGAGCTGGAAAACGCGCTCGGACGACGCCATGGCCGCCTGAAGCAGGTTGTACTTTTCGGAGAGATCCTGGATGGGGCGGAAGAATCTCCGGGCGTACTGCAGGAAGGCCGCGATGACGCCGACGCTGACCGTGCCTTCGAGCATGCGTCCGCCCCCGTACCAGATGATCAGCGCGAGGGCGAGGGCCGTGAAGAACTCGATGACGGGGAAGAAGAGCGCGTAGTAGGTGATGGAGCGCAGGTGCGCCTGGAGGTGGTCCTCCGTAAGCTCGGCGAGCCGCGCGGCGTCGGCTTTCTCCCGGTTGAAGAGCTGGACGACCCGGACGCCCGTGATGCGCTCCTGAAGGAACGCGTTGATGCGGGCGATGCGCACCCGGATGTCGCGATACGCGACGCGGATGCGCGCGCGGAAAAGGAACGCGGCCAGGAAGACGAGAGGCAGGATCGAGAAGGCGACCAGCGCCAGCCGCCAGCTCATGCTCAGCATGGCCGCCACGATGAAGCCGAGCGTGAACAGGTCTCCGAAGACCGTCACGACGCCGGAACTGAAGAGGGTGTTGAGCGTCTCGACGTCGTTGGTGATGCGGGTCATGAGGCGCCCGATCGGGTTCCGGTCGTAGAACCGGAGGTCGAGGCGCTGGAGCTTGTCGAAGATCTCCGCGCGGAGGTCGAACATGATCGACTGGCCCAGCCACGTCGTGACCAGCTCCTGCGCGTACTCGAGCAGAAACTCCAGGACGAGCGCCACGACGAAGGCGGAGACGAGGATCGTCAGCAGGCGGGTGTCCGAATCGGGGATGGCCCGGTCGATGACGAGCTGCGTAATCCACGGACCGACCACGGCGAGCGCAGAGCCGAGGAGCAGAATCACGAGCGCCAGCGCCACGTGAACGCGGTACGGCCTGAGGTACCGAAGCAGACGCCGCATCAGACGGGCGTCGTAGGCCTTGCCCAGGGCGTCTTCTTCGTGGATGCCTTCCGCCATTTCGTACGCCGGCCGCGGGGTCCGAGGGCCGCGAGGCGTTCGGACGTGGAGGATGGGCAGCGGCTCGTCCGCCGCGTTCGACACACTCGCGAGGGCACGCGGTCGCGTCCAGCCCGGTGCGCACCGGGCTGGCCCGGGCGCCGGTCGTTCCGCACCCAGCCGCCCCGGCCGGGGCACCCCGTTCAGCTTCCGGCCGCTCGTTGTATCATCCCTGCATGAACGACCCGATCCGGATCCGCGGCGCCCGGCAGCACAACCTGAAGGGCATCGACCTCGACCTGCCCCGGCGTAGCCTGACGGTCATTACCGGGCCTTCGGGATCGGGGAAGAGTTCGCTCGCACTCGATACCCTTTTCGCGGAGGGCCAGCGCAGGTACGTCGAGTCCCTCTCGACGTACGCGAAGCAGTTCCTGGAGCGCATGGAGAAGCCCGACGTGGACTCCGTCGAGGGGATCTCGCCGGCCGTCGCCATCGAGCAGAAGAATCCCACGAAGTCGTCACGCTCCACCGTGGGTACCGCGACCGAGGTCTACGACTACATGCGCCTGCTGTGGTCCCGCGTGGGGCGCACGCACTGTCCGGAATGCGGACGGCACGTCCGGCCGGACACCGTGAGCTCGGCCGTCGACCGCGTCGTCCGTCTCCCGCACGGCACACGCATCCAGGTGGGCTTCCCGCTTCCGAGGAGCGAGGAGATCACCCATGAGACGGTGGTGTCCAATCTGCGCGCGCTGGGATTCGTACGTCTTCTCGTCGACGGCGAGGGGGTGGATCTGTCCGGGCCCGAAGCGGACACCCCCGAGGGGCTGGGCAGGGACGTTACCGCGGCTCGTGAGCTTCTCGTGGTGGTCGACCGGCTCAAGGTCGACCCGCAGCAGACCGAGCGCCTCGCCGACTCGCTGGGGACGTGCTTCGTCGAGGGCGACGGCGAGGCCATCGTGGTCCTCCAGGAGCCGCTGGAGGACGGGGTGGGGCGCCTCCTCTTCACCGAGCACTTCCGCTGTCCCGACCACCCGGACGTCGGCTTCCTCGATCCGTCGCCGCAGCTCTTCTCCTTCAACAATCCCTACGGTACCTGCCCCCTGTGCACGGGATTCGGTGCCACGCTCGATTACGATCCGGAGCTGATCGTGCCGAACGAGGTCCGGTCGCTCGCCGAGGGCGCGGTCGATCCGTGGACGAAGCCCCGGTACCGGAAGGAGCGTGACCGACTCGCCGCGTTCGCGAAGGATCGCGGCGTTTCGACCCGAAAGGCGTGGAAGGACCTTCCCGACGACTTCCGCGACGCGGTGATGTACGGCACGAAGGGCTTCAAGGGCGTCGTACCCTTCCTCGTGTCCAAGGAGAGCAAGCGGTACAAGCAGTACATCCGCGTCTTCCTCCGTCAGTACCAGTCGCCGAAGACGTGCCGGGAGTGCGGCGGCGCGCGGATTCGCGCGCAGGCGCTCCACGTGCGTGTCGGCGACCGCACGATCGCGAACGTCTCGGACCTCCCGCTCGACGAGCTCAGGCCGTGGATCGAGGGTCTGGCACTCTCGCCGATGGAGGAGCAGATCGCCGAAACGATCCTGCGCGAGCTGCGCGCTCGCGTCGGCTTCCTGGTGGACGTCGGGCTCGGGTATCTGTCGCTCAGCCGGCAGATGCGTACGCTCTCAGGCGGTGAGGCGCAGAGGATCAATCTCGCGAACTCGCTCGGCTCGGCGCTGGTCGACACGCTCTACGTGCTCGACGAGCCCACCGTCGGTCTGCATCCGAAGGACACAGGAGCTCTGCTCGACCTGCTCCGGCGGCTGCGCGCCGCCGGCAACACGGTCGTGGTCGTCGAGCACGACGCGCAGGCCATTCGCACGGCCGACCACGTGGTCGAGCTGGGACCGGCATCGGGCGAGCACGGCGGCCGGGTCGTCTTCGAGGGCACGCCGGGGGAGCTCGAGAACGTGGACACCGTCACGGGCCGCTACCTCTCGGGGCGCTCGCCCATCACGTCGCCCGGACGTCCGCGCTCGCTCGACGGCCCGACGCTGGAGCTGCGGGGCGCGCGGCAGCACAACCTGGACGGCGTTGACGTCGAGATCCCGCTGGGCGCCATGACCGTCGTGTCCGGGGTGTCCGGCTCGGGCAAGTCGACCCTCGTGCACGACGTCCTGTACCGGGCCGCGGAGCGCGAGCTCGGCTCGGGCGAGACGAGCGCGAAGGAGCACCTGGGCGAGGTCGTGGGAGAGTACGACGAGCTCAGGGGGCTTACGCACATCGACGAGGTGGTGCTGGTCGACCAGAGCCCCATCGGTCGGACCCCGCGCTCGAATCCCGTCACCTACATCAAGGCGTGGGACGACGTTCGGAAGCTCTTCGCCGAGACGCCGGTCGCGCGGGAGCGAGGGTACGGGCCGGGCCACTTCAGCTTCAACGTCGAAGGAGGCCGCTGCGAGGCGTGCAAGGGCGCCGGCGCCGTCGAGGTGGAGATGATCTTCATGGCGGACGTCTACGTGCCGTGCGACAGCTGCGGGGGACGCAGATACCGCCGCGAGATCCTCGACGTGAAGGTCCGCGGCAAGACGATCGCCGAGGTCCTCGACCTCACGGTGGACGAAGCGATCCGATTCTTCATCCGGCATCGGAAGCTCGGAAAGACGCTCTGGCAGCTCCAGCAGGTGGGGCTCGGATACCTGCGACTCGGCCAGCCGGCGACGACGCTGTCGGGTGGGGAGTCGCAGCGTCTCAAGATCGCCCGGGAGCTGGCACGGGTTTCGGGCAAGAAGGGGAGGAAGCTCTACATCCTGGACGAGCCGACCACGGGGCTCGCCGGCGAGGATGTGCGCAAGCTCGTGGAGGTTCTGGGCCGCCTGGTGGACGCGGGAAACACCGTCCTGGTCATCGAGCACAATCTCGATGTCATTCGCGTGGCGGACTGGGTCGTCGACCTCGGACCCGGCGCGGGCGTTCGGGGAGGGCAGGTCGTGGGCATGGGGCCACCCGAGACGATTGCGAGCATCCCGGAGAGCGCGACGGGCCGCTACCTCGCCGAAGCCCTTCGAGACGCGGCCTCGCGTGCCGGGTAGGCGCGGTCGTCCCCGTGCGCCGGTGACGACGCCCGGCCGGGGGGCGCCGGTGGTCAGCGTCCTGTTGCCCGTCAGGGACGACGCGGAGTACCTGGACCAGGCGGTCGCGTCCATACTCGCCCAGACCGTCCGCGACCTCGAGGTGGTGGCCGTCGACGACGGTTCGACCGACGGGTCGGCCGAGCGGCTCGACGCGTGGGCGTCCAGGGACGGTCGCGTTCGCGTTCTTCGGCAGGCGCCGGCAGGAATCGTGGCGGCACTCGAGCGGGCCCGGGCGGCGGCTTCGGGTCCATACCTGGCACGCATGGACGCCGACGACGTGGCGCACGAGCAGCGTTTCGCCCGCCAGCTGGAGCTGCTGCAGACGGACACCACCCTGGCCGGCTGCGGCTGCGGGGTCCGCTACTTTCCCGACGAAGCCGTCCGCGCGGGCGCGCGGCGGTACGAGGCCTGGCTGAACCGTACGGTCGCACCGGATGCCATCGAGGCCGCGCTCTTCGTCGAGTGCCCGCTGGCACACCCGACGTTCTTCCTGCGGGCGGAGGCGGTCGACGCTGTGGGCGGATACCGCGATGCCGGGTGGCCGGAGGACTACGATCTGGTGCTTCGCCTGTGGCGGGCCGGGCAACGTCTGGGGAAGGTGCCGGACGTCCTGCACCGATGGCGCGAGCGACCGGACCGACTGTCCCGTACGTCCGCGGCGTACGCGCGTGAAGCCTTCCTGAGCTGCAAGGTGCACCATCTCCGCCGCAGCCTCCTCACGAACGACCGGGCCTGCGTGGTCTGGGGCT
The DNA here is from genome assembly GCA_030827315.1 of Gemmatimonadota bacterium. Taxonomy (GTDB): domain Bacteria; phylum Gemmatimonadota; class Gemmatimonadetes; order Longimicrobiales; family Gaopeijiaceae; genus UBA2589. Next base: position 49,811 of record JAURER010000017.1, read on the forward strand.
CGGGCCCCATCGGGAAGGCCTTCTCGAAGGCTCTGCGGGCCGCCGGGACGCGGGTTGCGGCCTTCGTCGAGCTGGACCCGCGGAAGCTTGGCCAGACCATTCACGGTGCGCCGGTCGTGGACCCTGGGCAGGCCCTCGGATACCGGGGACCGCTGCACCTCGCGGCGGTGGGGCAGAAGGGCGCACGGGAGCGGATTCGAGGGGTCCTGCGCGCGGGTGGTTTCCGGGAGGTGAGCGACTTCGTCGCGGTCGCCTGAAAACCGTTGTGGGAAAAGGCTTTTCGCGGCTTGGAGTTGGGTCGTTGCCGGGTTATTTTTTCTGGTTATGAAAAGCCTGTCCGGGTGGCGCGGTCGAGCCCCCCGGGAACCCCTGCCGGAGTACCGTGTTCGCCCACCTTCAGCGCGCTGATCGGCGCGCGGGCGTCCGGCTCCCAGCCACGACAGGAAGTGCGCGTGTATGAGTGACGAGCTCGAGCTCGGCGGCGGTGGTGGTGGTCAGACGGTGCTGGCGCGCCTTCTCGAAGACGAAATGCGGGAGTCGTTCATCGACTACTCGATGAGCGTCATCGTCCAGCGGGCCCTGCCGGACGTCCGCGACGGCCTCAAGCCTGTGCACCGCAGGATCCTCTACGCGATGAGCGAGGCCGGGCTGAGCCCGGGACGCGCGTACAAGAAGAGCGCGACGGTGGTCGGTGACGTACTGGGCAAGTACCACCCGCATGGCGACTCGGCGGTCTACGACTCGATGGTCCGAATGGTGCAGAGCTTCTCCCTGCGCTACCCGCTCGTCGACGGCCAGGGCAACTTCGGATCGGTGGACGGTGACTCCGCCGCGGCGTATCGGTACACCGAAGCGCGGCTCATGCCCATCGCGACGGAGCTCCTGGCGGACATCGACAAGGAGACCGTCCGGTACGCCGACAACTTCGACGGCAGCCGGCAGGAGCCGACCGTCCTCCCGGCCCGCGTTCCGAATCTGCTGATCAACGGCTCCTCGGGGATCGCGGTCGGCATGGCGACCAACATCCCGCCGCACAACCTTCGCGAGATCGTGGCGGCGACGACGGCCCTGATCGACAATCCCGATCTCCCACAGGAGGAGCTCGAGACCATCGTCCAGGGGCCGGACTTCCCCACGGGCGGTTTCGTGTGCGGCCGCGAGGGCATCCGCGACGCCTACCGGACGGGACGTGGCCGCGTGGTCATGCGGGCCCGTGCGGGGATCGAGCAGGTGGACGCCAACTCCGAGCGGATCGTCGTCACCGAGATCCCCTTCATGGTGAACAAGTCGCGCCTGATCGAGCAGATCGCCCAGCTCGTCCGCGACAAGAAGCTCACGGACATCCGCGACATGCGGGACGAGTCCGATCGCGAGGGCATGCGGATCGTCATCGAGCTCAAGCGCGACGCGGTGCCTGAGATCGTGCTGAATCGTCTGTACAAGCACACGCAGATGCAGTCGACGTTCGGGACGATCCTCCTGGCCCTGGTCGACGGCGAGCCGAAGGTGATGTCGCTGCGCGAGATGCTGGAGCACTTCATCCGGCATCGCCTCGTGGTCATCGTGCGCCGCAGCGAGTACGACCTCGCCCGCGCCCTCGAGCGGGAGCACATCCTCGAGGGTCTGAAGATCGCCGTCGACAACATCGACGAGGTCATCCGGATCATCCGCGGGTCGTCGGACACCGAGACGGCGTCGCAGCAGCTCCAGGACTCGTTCGAGCTTTCCGAGCGCCAGGCGAAGGCGATCCTCGACATGCGACTCGCGCGCCTGACCGGCCTCGAGATCGACAAGCTCGAGGAGGAGCTCGCGGAGGTGCGTACGCTGATCGCCGAGCTCCGCCGCATCCTGGGCTCCGAGGAGGTCCGGATGGGCATCCTAAAGGACGAGCTCGCGGAGGTCGCCCAGAAGTACGGCGACCCGCGTCGGACGGAGATCACGCACGCGGTCGGCGCCTTCAACGTGGAGGACCTCATCGTCGAGGAGGACATGGTGGTGACCGTGTCCCGCCAGGGGTACGTGAAGCGCCTCCCCGTGGACACGTACCGCGCTCAGCGCCGCGGCGGCCGTGGCCTTCGCGGCATGGAGACGAAGGAGGAGGACTGGGTCGAACACCTCTTCGTCGCCTCGACCCACGACTACCTGATGATCTTCACGCGCCAGGGCCAGTGTTACTGGATCAAGGTGTGGGAGATCCCCGTCGGGAGCCGGATTTCGCGCGGGAAGCCGATCGTGAACCTGCTCAACCTCCAGGGTGATGAGCAGGTCGCCGCGGTGGTGCCGGTTCGCGACTTCGCCGACGACCGGTTCCTGATCTTCGGCACCCGCCAGGGCGTCGTTAAGAAGACCGCGCTCTCCGCGTACGGGAACATCCGTTCGGTGGGCCTCAATGCGATCAACGTTGCCGAGGGTGACGAGCTCATCGATGTCCGGATCACGTCGGGCGACGACGAAATTCTAATCGCCAGCCGGAAGGGCATGGCCATCCGCTTCAGGGAAGAGGACGTCAGGGCGATGGGCAGGGCCACGGGCGGCGTCCGCGGCCTGCGCCTGCGCAAGGGCGACGAGGTGGTGGGCATGGTCGTGGCACCCGAGGCTTCCACCATCCTGGTCGTGTCCGAGAATGGACTCGGTAAGCGCACGCCCCTCGGTGAATACCGACTGCAGAAGCGGGGCGGGTCCGGCGTCATCAACCTGAAGGTCTCGGAGAAGACCGGCGAGGTCGTGACAGTTCGCGCGGTTTCGGATGACGAGCAGCTGATGATGATCACCCGCAACGGGGTGGTGAACCGCCAGCGTGTGTCGGAGATCCGGGTGATCGGACGGGCCACGCAGGGTGTCAAACTCATGAACCTCGACAAGGGGGATGCGGTGGTCGACGTGGCCCGCGTCATCGTCGATGAGACGAACGGTGACGAGGACGTCGAGGCGAGCGACGGACAAGACCTAGCGGACTCGGAAGAGGAATGAGCGAGGTCGTCCAGGGCGAGGGCCTCGTCGGGCTGACCGAGATCGAGGCGGCGTCGCGCCGCCTCGCGGGCATCATCGTGCCCACGCCCCTCATCCCCGCGGACGCCGTTTCCGACGTGGTCGGCGCGCAGGTCCATCTCAAGTGCGAGAACCTCCAGCGCGCCGGATCGTTCAAGCTCCGTGGGGCGTTCAACTTCGTCTCCCAGCTTTCCGACGATCAGGTCGCCGCCGGAATCATCACGTACTCTTCCGGCAATCACGCCCAGGCCGTGGCACTCGCCGGGCGCCTGCGCGGGGTACGCGTCGTGGTCGTGATGCCCACAGACGCGCCGAAGGTCAAGCGCGACGGTGCGCAGAGGCTCGGTGCCGAGGTGGTGTTCGAAGGAACGACGTCGCTCGAACGGAAGGTCCGCGCCGAAGCGATCGCGAAGGCGGAGCGCCTGGTGATGGTTCCGCCCTTCGATCACCGGCATATCATCGCGGGGCAGGGAACCGTGGGGCTCGAGATCGTCAGGGCGTGGCCCGACGTCGACCTCGTGCTGGCCCCCATCGGGGGAGGCGGGCTGGCCAGTGGCATCGCCGCGGCCGTAAAGCGCATGCTGCCCTCGGCCAGGGTCATCGGCGTCGAGCCGGAGGGCGCCGCGTCGATGCGCTCCGCACTCGACCACGGTGCTCCGACGCTGCTTCCCGAGGTGAGCACCATCGCCGACGGACTCAGGCCCGTGATCGCCGGCGACCTCACCTTCGAGCACGCGCGCGCGCTCATGGACGACGTCGTGACGGTCTCGGACGATTCGATCCTGCGTGCGGCCGAAATGCTCGTGCACCGGCAGAAGCTGGTGGTCGAATGGAGTGGTGCGGCGACCACGGCCGCGCTCCTGTCGGGGCGCGTGAAGGCGGCGGGTAAGCGCGTCGCTGTCGTGATCAGCGGCGGCAACCTGGAGACGCCCTCGTCGTGCGGGGAGTGCCCCGTGGCACCCCTGCGCGTCGTCTGAGGAGACTCCCATGCGCCGGATCGTCCTGTTCGACATCGACGGTACGCTCCTTTGGGGCGGTCCGGCCAAGCACGCGTTCGTCGACGCCGTGAGGGAGATCTACGGGACGCCCGGTGCCTTCGAGCACGTCAGCTTCGCCGGAAAGACCGATCCGCAGATCGCCCGTGAGCTCCTGCTCGGCGTGGGGCTGGAGCCAGGGGAGATCGATCTCGGCTTCGGCAGGCTCTGGGAGCGCTACCTGACCTACCTCGAGGAGCGCCTGCCGGGCGACCCGGTGACGGTCCTCCCCGGCGTTCCGGAGCTCCTGAGCGCGCTCCAGGATTTCGCCGACGTGGGCGTGGGGCTTCTGACCGGAAACATCGCCGGCGGAGCGCGCCTGAAGCTCGCTTCCGGTGGGCTCTTGGAGCACTTCGCCTTCGGCAGCTACGGATCGGATCACGAGGAACGGGACGAGCTTCCCGCCATCGCCGTCGGCCGCGCACGGTCCCTCTGGGGTGACGTCGTGACCGCCGGCGCCGCGATCGTGGTTGGCGACACGCCGCGTGACGTGGCGTGCGGGAAGGCCGGCGGAACGCGCACGCTCGCGGTCGCGACCGGGACGTTCACGACCGCGGAACTCGCCGCGTCGGAGCCCGACCATGTGCTGGAGAGTCTGGTCGAGACGGAGCACGTGCTGGAGCTCCTCCTCGGGGAAGCCTGACGGCATGCCGTCGTTTCGTTCGTGCCGGGATCGTGCGGTCATCGCTTGATCCGCATGGATCGCGGAAACATCTTCCCCTGCCGGGCGAACCACTGCAGGCCCGGTCCGCCGCACGAGCGCGGTCTGCCCAAATCAGGATTCGCGTGAGCGGGTCCGCATGAACGGAGTGACACGTGTCCAGAGGTGAGGAACGGCGCCAGGCCCGCGCGGCCGAGGGCGACATGAAGAAGTTCTACTACATCTTCGCCGCGGTCGCGGTCATCGGCATCGGCGTGGTCGGCTTCCGGGTGAGCTCGAGCATGTTCGGCAGCGCCGTCTCGGCGCCGATCACGCTCGACTTCGCGGACGACGCGGAGTTGATCGCGCTGGCCCAGGGGATCACGAAAGGGGACGACGCCGCACCGGTCACGCTCGTGGAGTTCGGAGACTACCAGTGCCCCGGCTGCGGATCGTTTGCCCTCTCGGTCAAACCCCAGATCGAGGCCACGCTGGTCGCGTCCGGTCAGGTGAAATTCGTGTTCTACGACTTCCCGCTCATCTCGATCCACCCGAACGCCTTCCTGGCCGCTCGGGCCGCACGGTGCGCCGCGGACGAAGGCAAGTTCTGGGAGTACCACGAGGTACTCTTCCGGAACCAGTCCCGCTGGGCGACGGCGTCCATGCCGGCCAGTGCGTTCGAGGACTACAGCGCGGAGGTCGGTGTGAACGAAGGCTCGTTCACGGCGTGCCTGAACAGCGACGAGTATGCAGACGTTGTCACGGCCAACATGGAGCTCGGGACGCGGATGGGCGTCAGCGGCACGCCCACGATCTTCATCAACGCGAACGGGCAGACGCGCCGCCTGAACAACTACGACTTCCAGAGCCTCAACGACGCCGTGCAGACGATGCTGGCGCCGGGCGATCGCTGACTGGGCGCGTGACGGGTATCTCCAACGACCCGGCGGTCGATGACGTCGGTCAGGGGCGCGGTGCGCCGCACGGCAACCGGATGGTGGTCGCGGTCCTGGCCCTCGTCGGCTTCTTCGTCGCGCTCTTTCTCTGGGCGCACAACGCGGGGCTGACCGGGCCGATTCAGTGCGGCATCGGCGACTGCGCCACCGTGCAATCGAGCGAATACGCCTACATCGGACCGGTGCCCGTGTCGACGATCGGCGTGGTCGGATACGCGGTGCTCGTCGCGTTGGCGCTCCTGGGGCTTCAGCCGGCGCACCGCGATTCCCGGCTCGTCGGCACGCTCCTGCTCGCCGGCTCCGGGGGTGGCGTCCTCTTCTCTGCGTGGCTGACCTATCTCGAGGCGTTCGTGATCCACGCCTGGTGTCAGTACTGCGTGATCTCGGCGATCTTGATCACGCTGATTTTCTTCGCATCACTCCCCGAGGTGGGCCGCGTCCGCGGAGGCGCCCGATGAGCGACGACATGATGAAGGTGCGGCTTCTGTTCGTGGACGAAGGCGACTACCATCACGAGACTGTCGAGATTCCTGCGGCGTCACTCGAAGCGTACGAGCGCCTCATCGACTGCCTGCGCGAAGATCCCGAGGTGCTCCGGCGCATCCACGTGGATTTCGACCGACTCGTCTCCGCCTGCGTGAAGGGCGACTAGGTCGGTCCACCGAGCCGGGCGAGCGCGCGCTCGAGCGTCCACTCCGTCACGACGGCGGGCGGCCAGGCACCGCCGGCCACGAGGTCGAGGATCCTGTCCGCTTCCTCTCGTGCCCGATCGGCCGTCGTGGTATCGATGTGCCGGGCGGCCAGCGCCTGATCCAGCTCGTCCTCGTCGAGCAGCCGGGCCGGACCCTGCACCGGCCACCAGACGTCGAGATAGAGGTCCGTGGTTTGCCAGACGGGGCCGTCCATCACCGGCGGCGTGAGGATGTTGGCGTACAGCCCGGTGTAGGACCCATCCGCGCGGTGGAACCGGCCGATGTCGTGCCACACGCCCGGGAAGGTGAACCAGACGGCGAGTGAGCCGCGCTCGAGCATCACGGCGCCGTCGACGGTCATCGGCGCTTCGAGATCGAGCGGCTCGGACAGCGTGACGATCACGTCGTCGCGCTCGACCACGATGCGCTGGTCGTAGATCCGGAGCCGGTCTGGAGGGCGACGGTAGTGGATCGCGACCCGTGAGGCCGCGGTCACGCTTCGGGCTCCCCCGGCGATGCCGACTGCGCGAGCGAGGGGTCCGACACCCGTTCCACGAACACGTCCATCACGCCGCCGCATACGGCCGGACTCCATGTCGTGAAGTCTTCGGTCAGGTCGACTCGGACGCGTTCCGCCGCTCCCGTCTCGATGACCCTTCGCGCTGATTCGATGACCTCTGCCTCGCCGCAGCCACCGCCCACCGTGCCGACGAGCCCCACGGCAGGATCCACGAGCATGCGCGCCCCCACCTTTCGAGGCGTGGAGCCGCGGGTCGCGACGATCGTTGCCAGCGCGCACGTCCGGCCTGCGCGTCGTGCCTCGGCGAGCGCCTCGGCGAGGGAGCGGTCGTCTTCGTGGGTCATTGGGTATCGTCTCGGTCTGCTTCCGGCTCGTGGGCATCGCTGGAGAAGAAGCGCTCAGCCACTCGCTCGACGTCGCGGAGTGACGAGCCCGAGCCGCCCCGGTCGAGGAGCACGAGCTGCGCCGCCACCGCCACCGCGATCTCCTCCGGTGTCTCGGCCCCGATGTCGAGACCGACCGGCGCGTGAATCCGCGCGAGGTCCTCCTGCCCGAAGCCTTCCTCGAGCAGCTGAACGTACGTCGCCCGCACCCGGCGGCGGCTCCCGATCATACCGACGTACGCCGGGGGCGGATCCGTGCGAAGGGCCCGCACCAGGCACTCGTAGTCGTACTTGTGCCCACGGGTGACGAGTAGGAGGTACGATCGTTCGTGGAGGGTCACGGCGGCGAAGGGGTCCGAAAAGTCCGTACGCACGAGCCGGTGCGCGTCGGGAAAGCGCTCGCGCGTCGCGAAGTCGGGACGATCGTCGAGAACGAGGACCCGGTACCCGAGGAGCGCTCCGAGGTGGGCCATGGGCTGTGCGATGTGCCCCGCGCCCACGACGACCAGCTCGCGGAGCGGGCGCCGGAGCTCCAGGTAGAGTTCGTACGGCTCGGAGGTCGAGGGCTCGACCCCGGTGACGTGGATGGTGCGGATGCCGTCCTGGGCCCGGGGATCGCCAATCGCGTCGTCCAGACAGGCGAGCGCGGCCCGGTCGAGGGGTTCGGAGCCGAGCGCACCTACCCTTCGGTCACCGCTCCCGTCACGGACGCGGACGAGGCGCGCTCCCAGGCGCGCCGTCGCCGGCCCGCCGACGAGTGTGACGGCCGCGGCCGTACCGCCCGTTTCGGCCGTCCGGATGAGGAGTTCCGCCGCTTGGGCGGCGCCTAACGCGGTCATCCTGCGCCCCCCGGCGCCAGGGACGAACGAATGCGCCGGTACGCCTCGGGTGTGTCGATATCCTCGATCACGCCGGGGTCGTCGATTCCGACCAGCCGTGCCTCGTGGAGATGCCGGTGCACCACCGTCCGCGCTCCGCCCTCGAGGCCGGGGTCGAGAAGCTCGGCGAAGAGCGTCCGGGCGAAGACGGCTGGATGCCCCCGCTTCCGGCCGTGTACCGGAATCGTCAACGGCCCGCCCCCGTCGGCGGCAGCTTCGAGAATGGTGCGCACGACGTCCGGCGTCACCAGCGGGTGATCGAGCGGGAGCCATGCGACCCCGTCGACGTCCGGTTCCAGCGCCTGGAGCACCATCCGAAGCGACGTGATGGGTCCCTCTCCCGGGGAGGGATTCCTGAGTACCCGGGCCCCGCTGCGTTCGGCCTCGGCGGCCGTGACGTCGTCACCCTTTGCGACCACGACGTGCACGGTGGCGCAGCCGCCTTCACCGAGGGCGTGCACGACGCGCTTCACGAAGGTGCGGCCCTCGAGGGTGAGCATGGCCTTGGGCGTGCCCATCCGCCGTGAGGCGCCCGCGGCGGGGACGACGCCCACGAAACGAGGCTTCAACGCGCGCCAGCGGAGCCGGGAAAGGCTGCGTAGAAGGAGCGATCCGATTCGGCCAGTCGAAGGAGCAGGGGGGCCGGCGCGAAGCGGTCGCCGTACCGGTCATGAAGGGCATGCACGTGGTCGAGAACGCCGCGGGGGTGGAGGGTGTCCGCGAAGCGCAAAAGCCCTCCCCGGAACGGCGGGAAGCCCGTGCCCATGATCATGGCGAGGTCCACGTCCCGGGCCGCGCCGACGATGCCGTCGTCGAGAATGCGCGCGGCCTCGTTCACCATGGCGACCACGAGCCGACGCCTGATCTCGCTGACGGTCTCTTCCGAAGCCGCCGTCTCCGAAGACGGCGCTGTGAGCCCGAACGACGCGTATACGTCCGGATCGACGCCCTTCTCGATGCCCTTCTCGTAACGGTAAAAGCCGAGCCCGCCCTTGCGGCCCAGGCGTCCAGTCTCCGCGAGCGCCTTCAGGACCGGCGACGGTGCGAGCCTCTCGCCCAGCGCCGCGTGCAGCGATGCTCCCGCGTGGCCCGAGACGTCGATGCCCACCTCGTCGATGAGCCGCAGGGGGCCCATCGGCATGCCGAACTCCCTGGCCACACGGTCGATTACCGCGACCGATCCGAAGTCCGTCAGGAGGAACCCCGCTTCGTTCAGGTACGGGCCCAGAATGCGATTGACCAGAAAGCCCGGGCCGTCGCCGACCACCACCGGGACCTTGCCCAGTTCCACGGAGAGCCGGTAGACGGTCGCGATCGTCTCGTCCGAGGTGCGCGGACCGCGGATGACTTCCACGAGAGGCATCCGGTGCACCGGATTGAAGAAGTGCATGCCGCAGAAGCGCTCGGGACGTTCGAGCGCCTCGGCCATCTCGGCCACGGAGAGCGACGAGGTGTTCGTGGCGAGGACGCACGCGGAGGACACGTGGCCCTCGGTCTCGCGCAGGACGGTCTTCTTCACGTCCATCCTCTCGACGATCGCCTCGACGACCAGGTCGGCCCCGGAGAGTCCGTGATACTCCAGACCGCCGGAAATACGCTCCTGGGCCTGCACCGCCTCGCGCTTCGTCATCCGCCGTTTCGAGACCGCCCCGTCGAAGAGGGAGCGTGCGTGCCGGAGTCCACCGGTGACGGCCTCGTGCCGGACGTCCTTCATGTAGACCCGGATGCCCCGGGACGCCGCGAGCTGCCCGATGCCGCCGCCCATGACGCCTGCGCCGAGGACGCCGAGCGTCTGCACGGGGCGAGCGGTGGCTCGCTCGCGGTCGGGTGCGGCCGGAATGCCCGTGCCCTTGCGGGCCGCCTCCCGCATGTGGAACACGTGGATCAGGTTCTTGCACACGGGTCCGACCACCAGTTCGGCGCCGGAACGGGCTTCCGCCGCGAGGCTGTCTTCGACGCTCCCTCCCAGGTGGTCGTGGAGCAGGTCGAGAATGCGAAGCGGCGCCGGGTAATGCCCGCCGGTGGTCGCCATCACCTTTCGGCGGGCCATGGTCAGCACGATGCGGCGCCCGGGACGCGTCTCGTCCAGCGCGCGGGTCACCAGCTTGCGCCGGGGCGGGGCGGGGCTCTTCCCGTGGCGCACCACGCCGAGCGTGAAGGCGCGTACGGCGTCGTGGAAGCCTCCCGCGGGGAGCACTTCGGACGCGAGCCCGATCCGTTTCGCCCGCCGTGCGTCCACCCGCTTCCCCGTGAGGATCAGGTCGAGTGCTCCCTGAAGTCCGATGAGCCGTGGCAGACGGGTCGTACCACCCCACGCCGGAAGGATGCCGAGCTGGACCTCGGGGAGGCTCATGACCGTCTTCGGGCCGTCGGAGAGGACGCGGTAGTCGCACGCGAGCGACATCTCCACTCCACCGCCCATACAGACCCCATGCACCGCCGCCACCGTGGGGACTGGCAGGGCGGCGAGGTCGCCGTAGATGCTCTGGCCGACCGTGATCTGCTTTTCCGCCTCCGTGGGGTCCTCGATCCCGGCGATGGCGGCGACGTCCGCGCCCGCGATGAAGGAATCGGCCTTGCCGCGGATGATCAGCGCGAGGAGGCGCGCCTCCCCAGCCGCCGCGCGGGCTTCGTCCAGCACTTCACCGAATCGGAGCATGACGGGCTCCGTCAGCACGTTCAGCGAGCGCTCCGGGTCGTCGAAGGTGACCCAGCCGATCCGGTCGGCGTCGATGTCGAAGGTGGGGCTGCGGCTCTGCGTCATCGCCGGGTCACGAGAGGGGACGAGGATCCCACCACAATACGGAACATGGGGCCAAAAGGAAGCCGCCCGGACGCGACCTGCGCGCCCGGGCGGCCCGAAGACTGCGGTGTCGGGGTGGAGCCTAGAGCTTGATGCGCTCCTGCGCGTTGGCACGCGTGAGCGTGACCGTCAGCGGCTCACCGCCCTCGACCGTGATCGGGACGTTCCAGTAGAGCTCGGTGTAGGGGAGCTCGTAGCGGGCGTGGACCCAGTAGCTGCCCGGCTTCACCATGAGGTTGCCGCGGGCGACGCCGCTCGCGTCCGTCGTGTCGACGACCCAGTCGAGCGCCGAGGCGCGCTCCTTGAGGGAGAAGACGGTCCCGATTTCCGAGAACACTTCGTCCGCCCAGTTGTCCCTGAGGATGCGTACGGAATCCGAGGCGCGGATCGTACCCTGCTGGAGCTCGTCGAACACAGCGAAGGTGCGCTCGACTTCGCGCTCCGCGGCACCGTACTGGCTGTCCCAGTCCTGCCACTCGCGGAAGAGCGCCACGTAGCGAGCCTCACCGCGGGCCAGCGGCTCCATGGCGTCGTTGAGTTTCTGGAGCGTGTCCCGGATCGTCGCCCAGCGACGGTTCGCGGCATCCCAGGCTTCCTGGGCTGACTGAACCTCGGTGCGCGCGTCGATGAGCTCCTGCGGAACCGCGGGCTCGGGTGTCCCGTACGCCGCGGTCATCGAATCGAAGACCGCATCGCGGTCGAACGGGATGATCTGCACCTCGATGTCGGAGAGCTGGCGCTGAACCATGCCTTCTCCGTCGGGGTTGGGAACGTCGATCTCCATCGTCACCACGACCTCGGCCGGACCGCAGGCCGCGGCTACGAGCAGGAGGCTGAGGGCGAACGGGAGGGACCTTCTCATGGCTCGGACTCCGTTGGTGTCGAACGCATTAATGTGATAGCGGCCAAAGTTAGTCGGCCGGAAAATCGCGAGCAACCGCGTCCGGCGATGGGTACCCCGGGGGGCACCGGCTCGATCAGTTCCGGATGAAGTCGGGAAGCACGAAGCGGGACGGGTCCTGCGCCACGCCGTTCACCTTGACCTCGTAGTGGAGGTTCGGGGCGGTCGTGATGCCGGTTCTCCCCACCTGGGCGATGACGTCGCCCCGGGTCACCTCGTCACCCACCTGGGCGATGAGCTTCGATGCGTGCCCATACAGGGTGGTGAAACCGAACCCGTGGTCGATCTCGATGGTCAGGCCGTACCCCACGACCCATCCCGAGCGGATCACCCGGCCCTTGGCCGCGGCGAAGATGGGCGTCCCGACCGACGCCGAGACGTCGATCCCCTCGTGCGGGAGGGGGCGGTTGTGCACCGGGTGCATCCTCGACTGCGAGAAACGGCTGGTGAGCCAGCCGCGGGTCGGCAGGATCGAGGGGGTGGACTCCAGCAGCTCGCGATGCGCCAGGGCGGAGTCCGTCGCCTCCTCGAGGCTCTCGGCCAGGAGGCGCGCCCGACGCTCGAGCGCGCTGAGGTCGTAGCCTGTCGCGAACACCGCCTTGGTGGTGGTCGAGTCCACCGCCCAGAGCGGAGAGGCCGCCGGGATCCCGAGTCCAGGGCCGCCGACACCAGCCTCGAGGACCTCGGCATCGATGACGTCCAGTCCGGCGATGCTGCGGAAATGGGCGCCGTTGGAGGCCACTCGGTCGAGCGTCGACTCCAGCTCGCGAAGCCGCGTCTGGAACTCGGAAAGCTCCGACGCGAGCGCCTCGTTGCGAGCCTCGAGGTTGAAGGCCTTGAGACGGGCCGTGGCGTGGGCGCCGATGAAGAGGCCTCCGGCCAGGACGACGACGGCTGCAC
>JAURER010000063.1 GCA_030827315.1 Gemmatimonadota bacterium
ACGTTCCACTGATGGACCACTCGAGGTTGTCCGTCCGCATCGGAACGAAGTTGGCGACGAGCTCGATTCCGGAGTTCGCCGTCTCACCGAGGTTCGTCAGCGTCTCCTTGCTGGTGCCGAACGACGGCGCCGGCGGGATGCCGATCAGCGCATCCGTGGTGGTCTGGTCGTACCACGTGAAGTCGAAGCTCGCGCGGCCATCGAGAAGCGAAGTCTCGAAGCCAGCCTCGAGCTCGGTGCTGATCTCTGGACCGAGATCGGCATTACCGAGATTCGAGATGACCAGGCCGGGCACGTTCGCATCGGCCTGGGTCGCCGCGTAGATCTTCACCGCGTCAAAGGCGCCCGGCGCACGACCGGACTTACCCCACGCAGCACGCAGCTTGAGCGCGTCGATGAACGTGCCCTGAGGGAAGAAGCTCTCGTCGGACAGCGTGTACGCCGCCGACACCTTCGGGTAGGCCGCGAGGCCGAAGCCCGAGCCGAACGTCGAGAAGCCGTCCCAGCGGACACCACCGGTCAGGAAGAGGCGGTCGCCGAGACCAACCTGCTCCTGCAGGAAGAAGCCGCCGGAGCGAACCGTTAGACGGCCTTCGCCCACGCGCTGATCCGTACCGCCACCGACGAGCTGGGCGCCCGGGCCGGCGAATACGCCATCGGTTCCTACTAGGGACCAGGAGAACTCTTCGTAGATCTGACCGCCCCATGAGAACGACGAGGCAATGGACTCGGTGACGTCGGTACGCCACGAGCCGTTGTAGTCGAACGTCATGTTACGGTCGGAGTTCTGAGAGTTCTCGCGGGAACCGAGCGGATTCTCGTAGTTGCCGAACGGCTTGAAATCCACGTAGTCGGCGTAGGTGTAATCCATGCCGAAGTTGAGCCGGTGCGAGAAGTCGGCGGTCGGCGACCAGCCCAGGCTCGCAGACGTGACCCACTGGCTCAGGTACGAGTTGACGTTGTTGATGAGTACGAGGCTGTCGTCGTTGCCCGGCGTGTAGCCGCGGGTTCCGCGAAGCACGTTGAGGAACAGACCCGACGCGTTGTTGCCGTTCGGGATCCACGCGATGTTGCGGCGCGTGTACATGTTGTTCAGGGAGATGTCGAGCCCGTCGAACGGCTGGAACTGCACGTTCGCACGGAGGTTGTACGACTGCTGACCCTGATCGTCGATGCCCTGATCGAGAACGTTCTGGGGCGTCTGGACGGTGCCCTGCTCGTCCGCCCAGCGGCCGGACACGAAGTAGGTCGCGTTCTCGCCACCGCCACGCACGCTGAGGTTGTAGCGCTGCATGTAGGCGTCGCGGAACCACGAGCCCGTCTCCGGGCAGCCCGGCTCAGCCGAGTAACCCTGGCCTGAGCCATCGATGTTGCCGGCAGGGTGGTTCGGGAAGATGCTGCTGATGTTGTGACCGGACGCGCAGTCGTTCAGGCGCAGGCCGTTGGGGTTGATGTCGGCCCCGGCCGGGATAAGGAAGTCAACGCCCAGCGTTCCGTCCGGATAAATGTCCGGGTTGTTCAGCGAGAAGTCGTTGGCGAGGACGTCAACGTCATCGCCATCGCGCGGACCCTGGTGAGGCATCACGGACGCGCCGCCGTCGACGCTGAGCGTCCAGGCCGAGCCACCCGCGTTGCCGCGCTTGGTGAAAATCTGGATCACGCCGCCCGCGGCCTCGGTGCCGTAGAGCGTCGTGGCTGCCGGTCCCTTCACGACCTCGATGCGGTCGATGTCGTTCGGGTTGATGCCGTCGAGGGCCATCGGCGTCGCCGCGGCCTCGTCGGAGTTGTTCAGCGTATTGGTCTCCATGCGCACGCCGTCGATGTAGATCAGCGGGCGGTTGCTCTGCGTCACGGAGCTGTTTCCGCGGATGCGGATCTCGGATCCGGCGCCCGGCGAACCCTCGGTTCCACCGATCTGGACGCCGGCCGCACGGCCCTGGAGAACGTCGGAAGCCGTCGTGACGGCCGCGATCTCGATGTCGCGAGAGCCGACGGACTCGATCGCGTTGCCCACCTCGCGACGACGCGCCTGACCGGCGGTGCCGGTCACGACGACGCCCTCGAGGGAGAGCGCCTGCTCGCGCAGGGTGAAGTCGGCGGTGGCCGTACCACCGGCCGAGACCGTGACCGACTGCGACCCGAGAGAGTAACCGATCATGGTCACATTCACGGTGTACGTTCCCGCGGGAACGTTCAGCAGCAGATAACGGCCAGCGTTATTGACCAGGCCACCGATGGTCGTCCCCTCGAGTGAAACCTGCGCACCGGCCAGCGGCGCGAGGCTCACCGCGTCACGGACGAGACCGGTGACGGTGCCTGCGTTCTGAGCGACGGCTCCCGCCGCACCGAACGCAACGAAGGCGGCGGCAATCATCAGATTGCGCCCGGCCTTCACTGTACTTCTGACGAACGTCCGAAGAGTCATAAGTCCTCCTGACTTGACCCTAGGGTACACGAACCCCTCCGCCACATCCCAACCCAACCGATACTTTTTACGACCCGGCGCAGCCAATGTCAAGGTAAATCCGTACCGTCTTGCGGGAGATTTCCCTGCAGCACGGCACCGGGTGTTTCCCCTCAGGTCGTGTCGAGAGCCACCGACGGGGAGAGCGACGGCGCCCTCAACGCGGGCATCAGGTGCCCGATGACGCTACCGCCGCGGAAACGACGGGACGACGCACGCCGCCCGCTCCAGGGTCGGGTCCGCGCCGTCCGGGAGTCCTCGCCGCAGCGTGATCTTGATGACCCCGCTGGCGCCCGAAGAACCGTACTCCCAGCCCGCCGCGGCGCCGGGCAGGACCTCGAGGAGCGCGACCTCGGAGGGCTCGATGGCCGCGAGCACGCCCTCGAAGCCGGGCATGCGCACGCCGTCCACCACCAGCACGGGAGGCGCCGTCTCTCCTGTCATCGAGCGCCCGCGCGCCGAGCGCAGCCCGGAATCATTTCCCGGATCCCCCTGCTGGGGCGTGAGGACCTGCGGCGCGATGCTCCGGATGAGTTCGGTCACCGAGCGGACGTTCATGCGGTCGATTTCCTCGGCCGTCAGTCGACGGCCGCCGCCGGCCCTCCGGCGAGCATCCGCCTCCTTGACCTCTTCAGCCGCGACCGCTCCGAAGGCGGGCGGCAGCCGGTACCGCTTGTTGCGCGGGATCCCCTCGACCAGGGTGATCTCGGCCCATGTGATCCGGCAGTCGGCGGTGAGGATGGCCAGGAGACGGTTGCCCTGAGGCAGGGAGTCGAACCGGAACTGCCCGAGCGCGTTCGTGAAGGTCTCGGGACCCACGTCCATCCGGACCATCACGCCCGGTATCGGATCGCCCGTGATGGAGTCCACGATCTGACCCTCGAAGATGGCGCCGGCCCCGGGCACCCCGGCGGGCATCTCCACCTGACCTGTGACGGCCCGGCTGGAAGCCGCCAGGAATACCACCGTGACCAGGAGAATCTCCCGTAGCCAGCGCCTCATGTCGTCACCTCGCTCGGACACTTCGACGACCGGGGCCTCGTCCGCCGATCGTACGTCGGGATGTCATGCTGTCCCTGCAATCGCTTCATACGCCGCGGTGGCGCCCGCGTTGCGTCTGCCGGCGGCGGTCCGCGCCGACATCCCACGGACCTCCCTCCGCTCCGTGCGGTCCCGGCCCCAGTTGCTCGGTGTCGAGTTCCGAACCGCCCAGTCAGTTCGTCTCGTGGATCGAGCTCGGGATCAGCTCGAGATACGAGAGCGACTCGTTGGCCGCATCGACGGCGCAGGAGTGATAGGCGACGTCGGTCAGCACGCGGACCGTGGAGTACATGTTTGGCCCGTCGAGTCCGGCGATGAGCATGCCGTCGATATGGCCCTGGATGTGGTCGTCGGCGTGCCCGGCCAGCACGATCCCGTCCCAGCTGAACGACGGCGTCGGATCGAAGACGCCGTCGACGATCAGGACACCCCGCCCCGACCACGATGCGTTGACCCAGCCCGAGTACCGAACGACCGGGAACGAATCCGCCGGGAGTGACCCGAAGTCTGGGAGCCTGTTCTCGAACTCCAGCGGGAAATCGGGGTCGGACAGGACATCCCACCGGATGCGGATGGAGTCGCGGATGGCGGCCCAGCCCCCGGGCCAGATTCGACTCTCGGGATCTCCCCGGACGTCGTCGTCGCTCGCCTCCGACACGGACAGGCGCGCGATCGCACCGGCGATGGGGGAGCCCGCACCCCCGGGGCAATCTGCCAACGTGCTCTGGTCCCGGCCGTCGATCCTGCCGCCCGATTCGGCATGAATCGCTTCGGCGCCGATGACGACCGCGGCGTGCCGTGGCAGCGGACGCCGCCGGTAGACGGCGTACCCACCGACGACCCGGCGCACCGACGTGTTCGGCGAGAAGACGTCGTGAACCGTCCCTTCCGAGCGGATATAGTAGAGGGCCGTGACCGGGTCCTCCTTCGCCAGTCGGCGCGCCGTGACCACCGCCACCCCGTCGCCGAGCGCGTAGCTGGCGGTGTCCGTGAGCGTCCCGAGCTGCTCGGCCACGTACCGCTCCAGCCCGGCCCGCGCCACCGTGAGCGCCTCGGCGCCATCCCCACCGTAGCGCGCCAGCGTGAACTCCGACGCGACGAGCGCATAGCCTGTCGCGGCCGCCATGGAGATGACGAAGAGCATGAACACCACGAAGGCGACGACGAAGCCCCGCTCGTCTCGCTTCATCGAACGTTCCTGAGCGCGAGGTTGACCGTCCATCCGAACGTGACGGGATCGGCAGCACCCGTCGGCGGCGGCCGGCGCGCGCCGGCCACGAAGCGGACCGCGTCCACACGGGCGAGACCCGAGGCCGTCACGGTGTCCACGTACGTGTCCGGCCCGATCCGGTACTGGAACCGCGCCGTCGTGTCGACGCCCGTCGCGAATTCCATCGCCGCCCGCCCGTAGTCCGCGCGGAAGAGTCCCAGAGCGGTCGAGTCCAGCTGAGACGCCCGGATCGTCAAGGTCGTCTCCCGGAAGAGCATCACGACGTCGCCGACGCGAACGCCACCCGGAAACAGGGTGTTCAGATCAGACAGGCGGTAGAACGACTCGCGCGCGCCAACGGTGTCGGCCCCCGTCGCGGCACAGTTCGCGGCGGAAGACGCATCGTTCCCGCGCAGCGCGCTCCACGGCACACCTCGGTACACCCACGCGGTGTCCCGCCAGGCCGCGACACCCGCGATCGCATCCGCGTCCAGAGCGGCCGCGCCCCCCTCGCTCATCACGTCGGCATCCGGGCTGCCCTGACGAAAGCAGACGCCGGCGACGGCGACCGGCGAGCGCACGGTGAGCGTGCGGGGCCCGGCAACCATCACGCCACCGAGCGCGGTTTCGCGCACGTCCCGTGCAACGAGTTCCGTGGCCGCTCGAACGTTGTCCTGAATGTCGGTCCGAAGGGCCTGCGTCGTGTACAGGCGGTTCTGCACGAGGAAGGCATGGCTCACAAGGGCGATCACGAGGGACCCGAGGACCATCGCGATTAGCGTCTCGACGAGCGTGAAGCCGGCTCGCGTTACCAGACCGCGGAGGTGTAGGAGGTGACGCGGTGCGTCGGACCCTGGCCTTCGACCGGCACCAGGCTGACCTCGATGCGCGCCAGGACCGGAGTGAGCAGAGTCACGGCCACGCTCCTCGTGTACGTCCATCCCTGGACGTTCAGGGTATCCCGCGTCGTTCCCGGGGTCAGGGAGTCGAAGGGCGTCGCCTCGACGGAGTCGACCTGTTCGGACGCCAGCACGACGATCTCGGAGCGGGCACCCGAATGGCGCACGCTCCAGGTCAGCGCGCTGCCGGTCTGCATGACCATCAGAATGCCCACCGACAGGATCACGAGCGCCCCGATCACCTCGATCAGGGTGAATCCATGCGGCCGGGCATCGCGCCATGAATCACCGTCGTTGCTCAAGTCTGCTCGATCTTCGAAGCGCCCATACCGTTGAACCATACGGTGTACGTCACGGCGCCAGAAGAAAAGGTCGCGACCCCGAGCGCGCCGCCGGCGCCGGTCATGTCGGCCATCCCGCGCGCGTCGAAGACCAGGGAGTCCCCTGCCAGATCCATCGAGACGGCGCTCAGGTCGATCTCTCCGGCGGCGCCGAAGCGTCGACGGGCTATCTCCGTGGCGGTAGACCGGCTCTCGACCTCGTACCACAGCGTCGCCTCGTAGAACCGGATGACCACCGGTTCCTGAGCACGCACCGCGAAACTCCTGGCAGCGAGCAGATCCTGCGCGAAGAGTCGGGCCGCGTGCCGTGCGGCGTTTCTCTGGAAGAATCCGGCGAACGAGAGCACTCCGAGGCTCATCACGATCGCGGCCACCGTCACCACGACCGTGAGCTCGATCATCGTGAAGCCGGCTCGCTTCACTATCTGCGATCCACCTGGTCGGGACTTCGCGCCACGCGGTCGGCGAGCATGCTCATCTCGCGGGTCAGGACGGAGACGGCCGAGAGCCCGACGGACTCCTCGGCTTTGAGCTCCTCGAGGACGCTCCGGAAACGATCGGTCTCAGGGGCCCGCAGCGACGCGAGGTAGTCGTGCCCGGCCTGCGCGCCCCCGGCGGCTCCCTCGGTACCGTTCACGGCACGGCGCAGGAGACCGATCGCCACCTTTCTGTGGGCCCGCGAGAGGTCGTCAGAAAGAGCCTGCGCCGCCCGCTGTTCCCACGCTCCGACACCCGCAGCGGCGAACATGCGCCGGCGAATCCAAGGAATCTCGAACGCCTCGGACGCCTGATAGTACGCGTGCGCCGTCATCACGGCGTCGAAGCCGGTTTCCCGGGATATCCCGAGGATCTCGAGGAGCTGATCGAGGAAGCGCAGCGTCATGAGCCGACGCGAAAACGCCTCCTGCGCCCCGAGTTCCCGGATCTCGCCGACACGCGCTTCGAACAGCTTCCGCTCCTCGCCCCGGACCACCTCGGCGAAGCGCTCACGGAGCTCCGAAAGGCCCGCGAGATTCTCGTCGACGGTCCGCGAGGAAGTCTCCCTGGGCTCGACGTTGTGCAGCACCCAGCGGGTCGTGCGCTCGAGCACGCGTGCGAGTCCGAGCAGCCAGCGGTACGCCACCTGCGTGTTGAGCGGATCCGTCTGCTGCGCCATCTGGCTCAGCAGTGCACGGTGGTCCGCCATGCGCGACGCGATCAGCCAGGCCCGAACGACATCCTCCGGGCTTCGCCCCGTGTCGCGCGTGAGTCGCGTCACGAAGCCCGCGCCCATGAGGCCGACCAGGTCGTTGGCGATCTGCGCGGTGATGATCTCGCGGCGGAGCCTGTGGTCCGACAGGTTGTCGTGACCCGCGGCCATCATCGCCGCCGGCGGGAAGTAGCCGAGGAGGTAGCTCTCTGCGACAGGATCGTCCGGGAGACTTCCGGCGAGCATGTGGGTCTTGAGCGACAGCTTCGCATACGCGAGGAGCACGCAGAGCTCCGGTCGCGCCATCGCCTGGCCTCGCTCGCGCCGCTCGTGCAGCACGTCCGTGGACGGGAGCTTCTCGCCTGCGCGGTCGAGCTCGCCCGCCTTTTCGAGCGAGTACATCAGGTCTCGGAAGTCGTCGAGCGACTCCTTCGACCGCAGTTCGTCGAGCGAGATCGCCAGACTCTGCGAGCGGTTGTTGTCGAGCACCAGCTCCGCGACCGAGTCGGTGAGCTCCTCGAGCAACTCGTTACGGCGCTGCGGAGTGAGCGTTCCCCGCAGCACCGCGGGTGCCAGCAGGATCTTGAGATTGACCTCGTGGTCGGACAGGTCGACGCCCCCGGCGTTGTCCAGCGCGTCCGTATTGAGTCGACCGCCCATGAGTGCGTATTCGATGCGCGCCTTCTGGGTGAGGCCCAGATTGCCGCCCTCCCCGACCGCGTCGCAGCGGAGCTCGTCCGCGTTGATGCGCACGGCGTCGTTCGACGGGTCTCCGGCGGCCTGGTCGGTCTCCGAGCGGGACTTGACGTAGGTGCCGATTCCGCCGTTCCAAAGAAGCTCGACCGGCGCCCGCAGCACGGCGCGAATGAGCGCCTCGCCGTCGGCCGGCAACTCGTCGTCCTCGCCGAGGCCCAGGGCGCGTATCACCTGTGGCGAGAGCGTGACCTCCTTCGCTCCGCGTGGAATGATCATGCCGCCCTCGCTGAGGAGGGCCTGCTCATAGTCCGCCCAGCTCGAGCGACCCATTTCGAACAGACGCTTCCGTTCGGCGAACGTCGGTGCCGGATCGGGATCGGGATCGATGAAGATGTGCCGGTGGTCGAACGCGGCGATGAGACGGATCTGCTCGGAGAGCAGCATGCCGTTGCCGAAGACGTCGCCACTCATGTCACCGATACCTGCCACCGTGAAGGGCTCGGCCTGAATGTCCTTGCCCTTCTCGCGGAAGTGGCGCTTAACGCACTCCCACGCGCCACGCGCGGTGATTCCCACCGCCTTGTGGTCGTACCCGTTGGAGCCACCGGAGGCGAACGCGTCGTCGAGCCAGAACCCGTACTCCCGCGACACCGCGTTAGCGACATCCGAAAAGGTGGCGGTGCCCTTGTCGGCCGCGACCACGAGGTAGGGATCCGCCGGGTCGTACGCGTAGACGCCCTCGGGGGGGACCGTCCGTCCGTCCACGATGTTGTCCGTGAGGTCGAGCAGCCCGCGAACGAGCGTCTGATACTGACGGCGGCCCTCCTGAAAGCGCTCGTCCGGATCCGCGGGTATGGAACGCGTCACGAAGCCGCCCTTGGAGCCGCCGGGAACGATGACGGCGTTCTTGACCATCTGCGTCTCGACCAGCCCGAGGATCTCCGTACGGAAATCGTCGGCGCGGTCGCTCCAGCGGATCCCGCCGCGCGCGACAGTCGAGCCGCGGAGGTGAACCCCCTCCATGCGCGCCGAATGCACCCAGACCTCGAAGAGGAGCTCCGTCGGCGGCGAATGTGCGAGGTTCCCCACGAGGAACTTGAACGACACGTAGGGAACGCCGCCCGATCGCTTCGAAGGCTCCACGGCCCCGTGTCGGAAGTAGTTCGTGCGCACCGCCGAGCCGATCAGCCCGTCCAGCCGGCGGAGTGCCCTGTCCTCCGACAGGAGGCCCACGCTGCGGAGCGATCCGTGGAAGGCCGTGCGTATGTCCGACATGGCGGCCAAACGCGCATCGCGTGACATGCCCAGGGCGGGATCGAACTTCGTGCGGAAGAGTTCGAAGAGCACCCGGGCGATCCCCGGATAGGCTACCAGCGCATTGGGGAGCGCGGTACGGCTCGGCACGGCGCCGACCTGGAAGGCATAGCCCGCCAAACCCCGAAGCACGTCGACCTCACGCCAGTGGAGACCGGCGCTGACGACGAGCGCGTTCAGCGAGTCGCTGACCACGTCGCCCGCGCGGGCCGCGAGGATCGTCTGGGACAGCAGCTCGCCGCGCAGATCCACGTCGAGGCACGTGCCCTGCTGGTCCTGGACCGCGAAGACGTAGATCGTCGCCTCGGGATCCTCGTCCGGGCCC
Source organism: Gemmatimonadota bacterium (assembly GCA_030827315.1). Classification (GTDB taxonomy): domain Bacteria; phylum Gemmatimonadota; class Gemmatimonadetes; order Longimicrobiales; family Gaopeijiaceae; genus UBA2589. The sequence continues at coordinate 9,480 of JAURER010000063.1, forward strand.
ACCTCGTAGGGCTTCATGGCCAGAACGCGCAGCCCCGCATCCTCGAGGATCGGCATGAAGTCCGACAGGACCAGGCTCTCGCCGCGGAGGAAGAGCTTCAATTCGGTCGCCCCGGCAATGCCCACCACGGATACCGCCCCACCGGGGTTCGTGAGCCGGATCGAGATCGCCTGCTCGTGCTCGACCATCGCCTCCAGCTCGGCGATGTCCGCGACCGCGACGTCGGGCTCCGTTCCCGCCTGGTATTCGCGGCTCAGCGCCTCCCCGTAGTGGGCGGTGAGCCGGTCGGCCTCGTCAGTCGCCCAGCGCCGCCGGAGACCCTCCTGCAGAAGGTCGGACCAAGTGCGGATGAGCTGTCCGACCATCTCCTCGAGGTCGGCGGGCTTCACCGACGCGATGAGCTCGGGGTCTCCGGACAGGTAGAAATGCAGGCGAGCCTGGTCGCCCTCGCCCAGGGCGAGGTGGTAGTTCAGCACCTCGCCTCGGTACACCTCCACGAGCGCCGCCTGGATGGTCTTGCGCACGGATTCGGACATGCGGTCGCGGGGAATCATCACCATGACCGAGAGGCCGCGGTGGAGCGGGTCCTCGCGCAGCGTGATCCGCACGGTCCGCGCACCGTACGCCCCGACCACCGCCCGAATGTCCTCTCCGATCTCGTTGGCCGACGACAG
>JAURER010000053.1 GCA_030827315.1 Gemmatimonadota bacterium
AAGCCGCGCGACGTGGTGCCGGCCGCCCCTCGTGGCGTGCACCCTCGTGGGGCTCCTGTCCGCCTGCTCGGGATCGCACGAAGAAGCGGCCGACGTCGTATTCCGGGGCGGCACCATCTGGACCGCCGACGCGGCGAACCCCCGGGCCGAAGCCGTCGCGGTTCGGGACGGCCGCATCGTCTTCGTCGGCTCCGCGGCGGACGTGGAGGCCCTGGTGGGTTCGGGCACCGAGGTCGTCGATCTGCAGGGCCGCATGCTCCTGCCGAGCTTCATCGACACGCACCTGCACCCCACCTCCGGTGGCATCGAGCTGAGTGAGTGCGACCTCAACGGGTCCACGTCACGCCAGGAGGTAATCGACCGCGTCGCCGACTGCGCCCGCCGCAGCCCCGAAGCGCCATGGGTGCGCGGAGGCGGGTTCGACCTCCCCCTCTTTGCGGGCGGCTCGCCCTCGCGGGAGCTCCTCGACAGCCTCGTGCCGGATCGGCCAGCCTTCCTGAGCTCCGCGGACGGACACTCCGCCTGGGTAAATTCGCGCGCCCTGGAGATCGGCGGCGTGACGGCGGCCACCGCGGACCCGCCGCCCGACGGGGTGATCGTGCGCGCGGCGAACGGCGCGCCCCAGGGCACGCTGCGCGAGAGCGCGATGCGGCTCGTGAGCCGGCATCTTCCCGAGCTGTCGGCGGAGGAGGTGCGCGCGGGGCTGAAGCGCGGGCTCGACCTCGCCTCGTCGTACGGGATCACCACCGTCCACGAGGCCAGCGCTTCAGAGGCCTTCGTCGCGGCCTACCGGAGCCTCGACGACGACGGGCTCCTGAACGCGCGCGCCGTGATCGCGCTCGGCATCGACTCGGATCGGGGCACGGCGCAGGTCGCCGAGCTGGCGGACCGGCGCGACCGCTACGCATCCCGTCTCGTCCGCCCGGTGGCGGCCAAGATCTTCCTGGACGGCGTGATCGAGGGCCAGACCGCAGCCCTGCTGGACGACTACGAGGACCGCCCGGGGTGGCGCGGCGAGCTGAACATGACGCCGGACTCGCTGAACGCCCTGGTCGCGGCCCTCGACGACGCCGGCTTCAAGGTCCACGTCCACGCCATCGGCGACCGCGCGATCCGCGTCGCCTTCGACGCCTTCGAGGCGCAGCGGGCCCGAGACGGCGGCGCCGGCCCCCGGCACGTCATGGCACACATCCAGCTCTTCGACCCGGTGGACATCCCGCGCTTCGCGGAGCTCGGTGTCGTCCCGAGCTTCCAGACGCTCTGGTTCTTCGCCGACGGCTACATCACCGATCTCACGGAACCGAGGCTCGGGCCGGAGCGCTCGCGGTGGCTCTACCCGGCACGCAGCGTCCTCGAGACGGGGGCGATCTTCGCCGCCGGGAGCGACTGGTCCGTGAGCACCATGAACCCCCTGCCCGCGATCGAAGTCGCCATCACCCGGCGCGACCCCGCGCTCGACGAGGGTCCGTCCTGGATTCCCGAGGAGCGCGTGGACCTCGAGACGATGCTCGTCGCCTACACGCGAAACGCCGCCATGGCGGGTGACATGGAGGGAGAGACCGGGTCGATCACGATGGGAAAGAGCGCGGATCTCGTGGTGCTCGACACCGATCTCTTCGCGATTCCCCCGGAGCGCATCTCGGACGCGCAGGTCGACCTGACGCTGTTCGAGGGGCGTGCGGTGTATCGCAGGGATCCCGTGAGCCGGTAACGGGGCGAACGCGGAGCGCGTACCTCAGAGACCGACGACGACGCTCCCGGCCCTCATGACCCAGCGCACCCGCTGGAGCGCCTCGATCTCGGTGTCGGGCTGGCCGTCCACCGCGACCAGATCGGCGACCATCCCGGGCGCCGGACGGGAACGGCTACGCCCGGAACGGGAACATCACGCCGTCCACGCGTTCAGGCTGGGCAGGTCGCGACGCCGCCGGCGTGGCCGCGCCGGGGTCAGGGGACGCGAGTGTGTCAGTTCATGCCGGGAGGGGGCACGCGACGAAGCGTCGCCTGCTCGAACGCGTACGCCAGCTCGAGGAGCCGCGGCTCGTCGCAGGCGCCTCCGGCGAAGCTCACGCCGAACGGCCTCGGCTTCACGTCGAAGCCCTCCGGCATGGGCGGGGTGTACTCGTCCTGCACGAGCGCGAAGGGCACGATGACCGTCGGGTAGCCGGGGCGGGCGGAAATGCCTGCGCCGCCCGAGCCGGGGAAGAGAATCGCGTCGAGCTGCATCGCCTCCATGACCTCGTCGATGCCGTGCTCCCCGTTCAGGCGCAGGTCCTGCGCCCGGTCCGACTCGTATCGGGCACGGTCCCGCTCGAGGTCCAGAGCGTCGGATTCGTCGAGGCGCGCCTGCCCGTACTTGAGCGTTCCGGCTCGCTCGTTGGCCAGGTTCCACTCGCGAAGCTCGGTGAGCGTCCTGACGGGGGCCGACGCCCCGAGGGTGGCGAGCCAGCTGTTGAAGTCCCTCTTCATGCCGTAGTCGAGGACGACGCTCGCCCCGTTCACGACGAGATTCTCGTCGGGGTCGGGATCGACGACGCTCGGAATGTCCGCCGGGTCCACGACGGTGGCGCCCTGCGCCTCGAGAATGGAGATCGCCTCCGCCATCACCGCGCGGCCCTCGGTGGAGAGACCGCCCCGGTAGCCGTCGGAGCCGGGCACCTGGACCGAGTCGTAATAGAGGGCGCGGGGAATGCCGATGCGCGCGCCACGGAGCCCCTCGGCGTTCAGGAAGGGGGTGTAGTCGTTGCCGGCCGGCGGCTCGCAGCGCGTGGTGGCCGCGTCGTTCGGATCCGGGGCGGCGCTCTCCAGGACCCCGAGCAGGATCGCCGCGTCGGTCACCGTCCTGGCCATGGGGCCGGCCGTGTCCTGGTCACCCGTGATCGGGATTACGCCCCACCGGCTCACCCGCCCGACCGTCGGCTTCACGCCGGCCAGCATGTTGGCATTCGCCGGAGACAGAATCGAACCCGACGTCTCCGTGCCCACGTTGGCCGCCCAGAAGCTCATGGCGGTCCCGATGCCCGAGCTCGAGCCACCGGTTCCGAGGACCGGACGGCCGTCGTAGCGACCCTCTCTCGGCTCCGGGCGCGGGTCGTACGGGTTCATGCCGTAGCCGCCCAGCGAGCTGTAGTTGCCGGGCATCCCGTTCGCCACGTAGTTGGCGAGTTCGGTCATGACCGTCTTCGCGATGATCACGGCACCGGCCTCACGAAGGTTCGTCGTGAGCGTCGCCTCGTACGGAGGCACGAAGTCGCGGAATGCGAGCGCGCCGCCCGTCGTCGGCATGTCGGTCGTGTGGACGTTGTCCTTGAGCGCGATGGGAATCCCGTGCAGCGGCCCGCGCACCCGACCCTCCGCACGCTCCCGGTCCAGCCGGTCGGCCTCCTCGAGCGCGCGCTCGTTCACCGCGATGGTCGCATTCACGCGCTCCTCGTACATGGCGATGCGCAGCAGATGTGCCTCGACCAGCTGGCGCGACGTGACCCGTCCCTCGGCCATGGCCTGCTGCATCTCGGGGATCGTGGCCTCGACGACGTCGAAGGGCTCGGCCGGAGCGGTGGCGGTGCACGCCGCCGAGAGGCCGGCGAGCAGGAGAACGGTCGAGATGCGGGTTCGTTCGAGCGAGATCATGGTGGGATGGGATCGGGGAACCGGAGCACGAAAAGGGCGCCGTGGATCGGCGACGAAACTGCGAACACGAGAGCAGACCGGGCGACCTTGCGCAATGCCCACCGAGGGCCAGCCGGTGCGGTCCGCGTTCGGCGACCGCATGCCGACCGAGCCCGGCGCCGCTTGACACCTCGCGGGCGCGCGGACCAGTTGTGGCGCACCGCGACGCCGTCCGACCGGTCCCCTGCCGGCCCGGAGGTCGCGGACGGACAAGGAGACACTTTGGTCATCTATGGCACCGGGCTCCTGGCGGGCTGCTACCTCGCCGGGGTCTTTCTGGGCGACCTGCTCGGGGAGGTCATCGGGGTAGAGGCGAACGTGGGCGGCGTCGGCATCGCGATGCTGTTCCTGATTCTCGCCTCGGACGCGCTCATCAAACGCGGACGCATCAAGCCCGTGACGCGGCAGGGCGTCGCGTTCTGGAGCGCCATCTACATCCCGGTCATCGTCGCGATGGCGGCGCGCCAGGACGTCGTGGCGGCCCTGGACGGAGGCGTGATGGCGTTCACGGCCGGCGCGCTCGCCGTGGTGGCGTGCTTCCTGCTCGTTCCCGTGCTCAGTCGGCTGGGTGGCTCGGGCGAGCCCCTGCCCGAACCCGACACCGCGGGGGACGCATGAGCCCCCTCGACACGCTCGCCCGGGTCCTGGAGGGCAACGGGCTCGTGACCGCGTTCGCCTTCGTCGGCATCGTGATCTGGGTGTCGTACCTCGTCTCGGACCTTCTCACGGGCGGGCGCATCCACGGATCGGCCATCGCGATCCTCGGCGGGCTCGCGCTGGCGTGGCTCGGGGGCACGGCGACCGGCGGTTCGCGGGGACTGGCTGACATCTCCGTGCTCTCGGGCGTGGGCCTCATGGGCGGGGGCATGCTGCGCGACTTCACCATCGTGGCGACGGCCTTCGGCGTGAACTTCGACGAGATCCGCAAGGCCGGCGTCGGCGCCGCGATTTCGCTCGTCGTGGGCGTCCTGGGCTCGTTCGTGGTCGGCGCCGCGGTCGCCTTCGTGTTCGGCTACCGGGACGCCGTGAGCATGACCACCATCGGGGCGGGTGCGGCGACGTACATCGTCGGACCGGTGACGGGCTCCGCCATCGGCGCCTCGTCCGACGTCATCGCACTCTCCATCGCGGCCGGTCTCGTGAAGTCGATGATGGTGATGACCGGAACACCGTTCGTGGCAAAAGCCATCGGCCTGAACAACGCCAAATCGGCCATGGTCTTCGGGGGCCTCATGGGCACGACGAGCGGGGTGGCCGGAGGTCTCGCCGCGACGGATCCGCGTCTGGTCCCGTACGGCGCGATGACGGCCACCTTCTACACCGGGCTGGGCTGCCTGCTCGGACCCTCGGTCTTCTATTTCGTGATGCGGGCGCTCGTCGGGGGCTGAGGCGCGGGCCGCTGTTGCCCGGTCCCCGGCGACCCCATGGGGTCGGTCACTCCGAGGGTACGTCTCGCGCCGCCACCTCGTCGCGACGCTCCGCGAAGAGCAGTACCGACGCGAAGAGCGGCACCAGCACCACGAACATCGCACCCGCCCCGTACGCCACGGAGCGCGTGATCGTCAGCCCACCTTCGGCGACGCCGCGAACCACGAGCCAGCCGACGACGCCCAGGTTTGCGAACGACCAGAGCTGGCTGAGGAGCCTGGGGTTCACGCGCCCGAAGCGCGCCACCAGGCCGTACCCCACGAGGAGGGGCGTCACGAAGAGCAGGTAGCGCAGTGCGAACCCGGCGAAGCTCACGGGGCGATCTCGTCCATGACGCCAAGCTAGGCACCACCCGCCCGGGTCGCTACGCGGACGCCCGAGCCGCCGCCAGGACCGGAAGCACGATCACCGCGCCAACGCCCGTCGCAGCGCGTCGCCCGCCCACGCGAGCGCCGCGCGTCCCTCCGGGATCGTGCCGGGCATCGCCGCGAAGCCGTGGATCACGTCCGCCCACACCCGGTACTGCACGTCGCAGCCGGCGTCGGCGAGACGGTCGGCGTAGACACGCCCCTCGTCCACGAGCACGTCGCACGCCGCTGCCAGCACGACGGCGGGCGGCATCCCCGACAGGTCGTCACGGCGCAGAGGCGACACGTCCGGGTGGTGACGGACGGCCTCATCCGGCACATAGTGGCCCCGGAACCATTCCATGGAGGCCCTCGTGAGCCAGTACCCCTCGCCGAAGGCATCGTAGGAGACCGTGTCCATCCGATCGAGATCCATGACCGGGTAGATCAGCAGCTGCCCCGCGATCCGAACCTCGGTTCCGCGCGCACGCGCGGCCACGTTCGTCGCGAGATGTCCGCCCGCGCTGTCTCCGCCCACGACCAGCGGACCCGGCTCCTTCGACGCCATCCACGCGGTGGCGGCCCACGCGTCTTCGAGTGCGGCCGGATGGGGCGCCTCCGGAGCCAGACGATACTCCGTGGCCATGACCCGAAGCCCGGAGGCGTTGGCCAGCGAGCGGCAGAGCGCATCGTGCGTATCGAGGTCGCCGAACACCCAGCCACCGCCGTGGAAGTACACGATCGAGCCACCGCCCCGCGCCCACCCCTCCGGCTCGTAGAAGCGCACACCCAGGCCGCCCCCGGGCCCATCCAGGGTCGCGTCCGCCACGGAAGCCACGGGCTCGGACTGTGGCGCACCCGCCAGACGGGCGGCCTCGGCCCTCATTCGTCGCGCGTCCACGGGAGTGAGCGTATGGAGCGGAGGCAGACCCAGCCCCGCCAGCCCCGCGAGGAAGGCTCGCGTCTCGGGCGTCAGGTGGTCCGGCAGGGTCGGCTCCGTCATCCATGCTCCTCGGCACCTGAGGCACCTGATCGCGTTCAGCCCCCGGTGTGACCGGGCACACTCGATGGAGCGGGCAACCTCGCACCCCCGGGCCCCGGCCGCGAGGGACGGACGTGCCTGCGGATGCGACTTGCGCCGCCTCCGTCGCGGCCGTCCTATGCCGTGACTCCGAAGTAAGCACCGTGGTCATCCCCGAAGCGAGCGAATCCCGCCCTATGCGACGACTGGTCATCCTCCGGGCCGCACTGGCCGGCCTCTTCCCGGTTCTGGCGGCGCCGCTCTCCGCCCAGATCGCGGATCGGGCGGCCCTCGTGGCCGCGCTCGATTCGGCCGCGCGGGCGCACGTGGCCGACGAGCGCGTCGCCGGGATCTCGGTCGCGGTGGTGCGCGGAACCGACACGCTCCTGGTCCGCGGGTACGGCAGCGTCGACCTCGAGTGGGACGTGCCCACGCCCGCCGACGCGTCGGCCAGCTATGAGATCGGCTCCGTGACGAAGCAGTTCACCGCGGCCGCGGTCATGCAGCTCGTCGAGCAGGGCAGGCTCGACCTCGATGCGGACTTCACGGAGTACGTGACGGACTTCGATACCCGCGGCCACACGGTCCCGCTTCGTCGCCTCCTCGACCACACCTCGGGCATCAAGGGATACACGGAGATGGAGGTCTTCTCCGATATCTCCCTCAAGGACCTTCCCCGCGACACGCTCGTTTCGCTCGTCGAAGCAGAGCCGTTCGAGTTCGAGCCCGGCACGGCCCAGATCTACAACAACTCGGCGTACTTCCTCCTGGGCCTGATCATCGAGAAGGTGTCGGGTCAGCCCTACGCGGAGTACGTCCAGGAGCACCTCTTCGACGCGGCAGGGATGGCGAGCTCGTACTACTGCTCCGAGCGTGCCGTGCGGGCGGGCCGGGCGCACGGGTACGAAGCGGGCGAGCAGGGGCTGCAGCGGCAGGGATATCTCGTCCACACGTGGCCGTACGCGGCCGGCTCGCTGTGCTCGACCGTGCGCGACCTCGTGCGCTGGAACCGCGCGCTGCACGGGGGTGGAATCCTGAGCTCCGACGCGTACCGCGAGATGATCACGCCGCAGCCGCTCCGGGACGGCACGACGCTCACGTACGCGATGGGCCTGGCGGTGACCGAGCGGAACGGCCAGCCCGCGATCTCTCACTCGGGCGGCATCGACGGCTTCCTGAGCGACGGCCGCTACTATCCCGCGCAGGATCTCGTGACCATCGTGCTGCAGAACACGGCCGGACCCCGGGGTCCGGGGGCGCTCGGCGATGCGTTCGCCGACCTCGTACTCGGTCCCGAGCCCGGTCCCGTCAGCGTGCCATTCGCCGGTGACCTCGACGCGCTCGTGGGAGAGTACGCCGGCCCTGCCCGGGGCATCCACCTCCATATGACCGTCACCCGCGACGGCGAGGATCTCGTCTTCACGCGCCGCGGTCAGACGCAGGGCGCCCGTCCGGTGCACGTGGGTGACGGCGTGTGGCAGATGGGAGGTGCCCGCTATTCGTTCGACGTCGCCGGCGGGCGCTCGTTCGAACTGATGGTCGCACAGGGATCCGGCCGGTACAGACTCGTCAAAATTCCTTCCAACGGAGGGCGCTGGCCGTGACCGAGCATCCCTCCCGCTGGGCCCGCACCCTCGACACGCTCGGCCTCCACCGGCCGGACCTCCGGGCGTGGGCCATGTACGACTGGGGGATCTCGGCGTACGAGACGACGATCGTCACGGCGGTCTTCCCCATCTACTTCGGCGCGGTGGCCGCGGCCAATCTGCCGGAGGGGACGGGCGAGGCCTACATGGGCTTCGCCAACAGCCTCACCATCCTCATCGTGGCGCTTCTCTCACCGATCCTCGGCGCCATGGCGGACTACGCCGCCGTGAAGAAGAAGCTCCTGGCGGTCTTCCTCGCGGGGGGGCTGCTCGCCACCGGCGCCATGTTCCTGGTCCAGACCGGCCAGTGGCTGCTGGGCTTCGTGCTCTTCGTGCTCGCGGGCGTGGGCGCGCAGGGAAGCAGGGTCTTCTATGAATCCCTCCTCCCCCACCTCGCCGACGAGACGGAGATCGACCGGGTATCGACGGCCGGCTACGCCATGGGGTATCTGGGCGGTGGGCTCCTCCTCGCCCTGAACCTCGCGTGGATCCAGCGCCCGGACCTCTTCGGACTCCCGTCCGGAGCGGGCCTCTCGGACGCGCAGGCCACCCTTCCGACCAGACTCGCGTTCCTCTCCGTCGCGGTATGGTGGGTGCTCTTCTCCATCCCGCTCTTCCGTGGCGTCCCGGAGCCGCGGCGCGCGCTCGAGGCCGACGAGCAGCCGGGCCTGAATCCGTTCCTCGTCGCGATCACGCGCCTCGGGGAGACCCTGAGGGAGTTGCGGTCGTACCGGCAGGCAGCACTCATGCTCCTCGCGTTCATCATCTACAACGACGGCATCAGCACGATGCAGCGCATGGCCACGATCTACGGAGAGGGCATCGGCATCGAAACCGGCGCGCTCATCACGGCCATCCTCCTCATCCAGTTCGTGGGCATCCCGGCTACCTTCGCCTACGGCTGGCTCGCAGGCGTGGTGGGCGCGAAGCGCTCGGTCTTTCTGGGCCTGACCGTGTTCATCGGGGTGAGCGTTCTGGGCTACTACATGCAGACGGCGACGCACGTCTTCATCCTGGCGATCTTCGTCGGCCTCGTGCAGGGCGGGGTTCAGGGCATCAGCCGATCGCTTTTCGCGAGCATGATCCCGAAGCACAAGTCGGGAGAGTTCTTCGGCTTCTACAGCGTCTTCTCGCGGTTCGCGGCAGTGCTCGGACCCTTCCTCTTCGGCGTCATCGCGCTCAGCACCGGCAACAGCCGGAACGCGATCCTGTTCCTGATCTCCTTCTTCGTGGTCGGAGCGTTCCTGCTCCTCTTCGTCAACGTCGACGAGGGACGCAGGCAGGCCGCGGCGGCCGAGGAAGCGCTCGTCATCCGTTAGCACGACCCCATCCCCGGACACAGTTCCCCTTCGCCGACCATCATGCCCCTCAAGATCTGCCTCTTCACCGACCAGGACCTCGACGCCGACCCGTTCCCGCCGGGGGACTGGCCGTGCGACCCGCGCCCCTTTCTGCCCGACGCGGAGTGGACGGTGCGCACGCTCTCCAAGGACAGCGCCGTGGCCCAGGTGACGCAGGCCGTCTCGTCGGGGTTCGACCTGTACTTCAACCTCTGCGACGGCGCGTGGGACGAAGGCCGGGTGGGAATCGAAGTGGTTCATACGCTGGAGTCGCTCAACGTCCCGTTCACCGGCGCGGACTCCGGCTTCTTCGAGCCCTCACGGGAGACGATGAAGCGCGTGTGCCGGGCGTGGGACATCGACACCCCGGGATACGTCATCGCCCGGACGGACGAAGACATCCAGCGGGCCGTCGAGCATCTGAGATTCCCCATCATCGTGAAGCACCCGCAGAGCTATGCGAGCTTCGGGATCACCAGGAACTCGCGTGTGACCGACGCAGAGACACTGCGGGAACTGGCGAGAAAGATGATCGCCGACAACGGCGCCGCCCTGCTCGAGGAGTTCATCGACGGCACCGAGGCCACGGTGCTGGTGGTGGAAGACGCGCAGGATCCGACACGGCCCCACGCGTACCGCTCGATCATGTACCGCTTTCCCGAGGGCGAGTCATTCAAGCACTACGACCTGAAATGGATCGACTTCCACGGTCTCTCCGCCTTTCCCGTGGAGGACCCCGATCTGGATGCCGTGCTCCGTCGCATGTCCTCTGACTTCTTCCGCGGCATCGGGGGAGCGAGCTACGGGCGCTGCGACATTCGCATCGACCATGACGGACGGCCGTTCATGCTCGAGATCAACCCGAACTGCGGCGTCTACTACCCGCGCACGGATCCCGGGAGCGCCGACCTCATTCTCATGGACGACGCCGAGGGCCACGTCGGCTTCACCCGACGCATCGTGGAGGCCGCGTTTGCCCGACACGCCCGCCGTCAGCGACCGTGGCAGGTGCTCCCTCGTGCGTCTCAGGACTACGGCGTCTTCGCGGCGCGTGACATCGCGCAGGGGGAGACGGTCATCCCATGGGAGGGCAGACCGCACAACCTCGTGACGCGATCACACGTCGAGCGCGCGTGGGACGAGCGACACCGGGACTGGTTCGCGCGTTATGCGTGGCCGCTCACCGACGAGGTCTGGGTCACCTGGAGCGACGACCCGCGCGAGTGGCGTCCCGTAAACCACGGGTGCGACCCGAATGCCTGGCTCAGCGGGCTCGATGTCGTCGCGAGACGCCCCATCGCGCGCGGGGAGGAGATCGTGCTGGACTACGCGACGTTCTACGACGAGCGTATGCCCCCGTTCAACTGCGCCTGCGGCGCGAGGGAGTGCCGCGGCGTCGTGCGAGGCGACGACTATCTCCTGGATGAAGTGTCGCGCTACGAGGGCCACTTCTCCGACTACCTCGCCCGAAGACGCTCCCTCACAGGAAAGGTGAAGTCGCCCGCGTCTGGTGGGTGAGCACCCGCCCGACGGCGCCGACCTCCTCGACGAGGAGCTCCACGGCGTCGTCCAGGGAGAGGATCCCGACCAGGCGACCGTCTCCACCCACGACCACGAGACGTCGCATGCCCCGCTCGGCCATGAGGCTGAGGGCCGACTCGATGGGAGTCGATTCCTCGACCGACACCGGCGGAGTCGACATCACCTCGCCCACGGTCACGGTCGCGGGGTCGAGGTTCGGGCCCAGGACGCGGGTGACCAGGTCGCGGTCGGTCACGATCCCCACCGGTCGATTCTCGTCATCGACCGCGACCAGCGTTCCGACGCGCCGCTCCGTCATTCTCCCCGCCGCGATTCTCACCGACTCGTCGGGCTCGACGGTGTGCGTGATCCGGGTGCAGATCTTTCCGACGGACATCGCTGACCTCCCGCGGCTCGTTACCTGGTTGCCACCCCCATCTCCGCTGCGCCGTCTCTACGCCAGGAACGGCGGACGCACGAGAAGCAGGGGCACGTCTATCGTGTGCAGCACCATATCGGCCACACTGCCCGCAAGCGTGCGTCGCAGACCACTGCGGCCGTGTGTCGCCATCGCGATCAGGTCGGCCTCGAGATCCCGGGCGACCACGGTGATCGTCCTCGACACCGAATTTCCACGGCGGGTCTCCACGGTCACTGCGAGGCCCTCGCCGCGGAGGTCGTCTGCCACCCTCTCCAGATAGTCGACGGCGAAGTCGCGATCCGCGCTGCCGAGGTCGGGCGTGACCGGCTGAATCGTCGGACCCAGCAGGACGGGTTCGTTCAGAACGCTCAGAAGCGTCACGCGCGCTCCTGTGGCCCTGGCTAGGTCCGCCGCCGGAAGGAGCACGCTCTCGGCGAGCGGCGAACCGTCCAGAGGAACGAGGATGTGCCGGAAGCTCGTCAACGGCTCCGCGTCGAGCGCCTCCCGCGGGGGATGGATCACCAGGATCGGTGCGGACGTTTTCCGCAGCACGCCTTCCATGGTGCTTCCGAGCCACGCGCGCCGGAGCCCGGCGTAGGCATGCGACGTGAGGAAGATCATGTCGGAGTCGACCCGGCGGGCGTACGATGCGAGTTCGTCGACGACCGATTCCCCTTCCAGGATCGTGGAGTCGACCACGGTGCCGTTGCCGTCGAACTTCCTCTCGACGCTGTGGAGGTACTCTCGCTCCCGCCGGAGCTGACGCTGCTCGTACCCGGCGACGTCGACGCTCTCGTACGGGAGACCGGCGGTCCCGATGAGGTGCTCGGGCTCCTTCGGGACGTGCACGTGGGCGAGATGGACGGCCGCCCCGCTGGCTCGGGCGACCTCGCCCGCCAGGGGCAGGCTTCGCTCGCTGAACTCCGAGCCATCCAGGGGAACCAGAATCGAGCGAAGCATGGGTCTACCCCCTCCGTCCCGTCGGACCGGGACGCACAGCGGAACCGTTCGGCAGGGGCGGAAGCGTCCGACTTCCAGTACACAAAGGTACGGACCGGAGGGACAGGGTGGCGTCGGGGCTTCCCTGAGCCGTCTGTAGGACAATTCCACCCGCGGCGACCGGCGTCGACACGCCGATCCGGCCGGATTCGCCGGTGGCCCGCCGCCCTACGTGGCCCGCACCACGAGACCCTTCAGGTAGCTCGCCTCGGGGAAGGCGAGCGCCGTCGGGTGATCGGGCGCCTGGTGCAGCCACCCCACGATTCGGGCGTCCCGACCGGCGTCCAGGGCCCCGTCCGCGACGATCTTCTGGAAGAGGTCCGGCTTCATGTGCCCCGAGCACGAGAAGGTGAAGAGCAGGCCGCCCGGACGGAGAAGCCGGAAGGCCAGCAGGTTGAGATCCTTGTACCCCCGGGCCGCACGCTCCACCTGGGCGGCCGACTCGGCGAACTTCGGCGGATCGAGAATGACGATGTCGAAGCTTCGCGCTTCGTCGCGGAACCGGCGAAGCACCCGGAACGCGTCGCCCTCCTCGACGTTGAACCGGTCGGGCCCGAAGTGGTTGAGCTCTGCGTTGCGGCGGGCGAGCTCGTTGGCCGGCCCCGAGCTTTCGACGTTGGTCACGGCGCGAGCCCCGCCGACGAGGGCGGCGATGCCGAAGCCCCCGGTGTACGAAAAGGCGTTCAGGACGTCGGCATCCCGGGCCTGCTCACGGACGAGCGCCCGATTCTGCCGCTGATCGAGGTAAAACCCCGTCTTGTGACCCGCGCGGACGTCGACGAGCAGGCGGCACCCACCCTCCTCGATCTCGACCACGTCCGGAGGCTCGACCCCGAACAGGACGCCGGTCCGCTCCTCGAGCCCCTCGAGCCGGCGCCCGCTCGAATCGGACCGCTCGTAGACGCCTTCGCACGCCGTGGCCTCCGCGAGCTCGCGCACGATGACGTCACGCCACCGCTCCGAACCCGCCGACAGAAACTGCACCACCACATGGGCTCCGTACCGATCGACGATCAGGCCCGGGAGGCCGTCCGACTCCGAGTACACGAGCCTGCGGGCCTCGCGCTCACCCTGTCGATTCGCGCTCCGGACGGCGAGTGCTTCTTCGATACGTCTCCGGAAGAAGGCCCGGTCCACCGACTGACCCTCGTCGAACGTCCATGCCCGCACGCGAATCTGAGAGGTGGGTGAATACGCGCCGCGGGCCAGCCACCGACCGTCGTGCGCCCGGACCTCCACCGTCTCGCCCGGAAACGGGTCCCCCCGCACGGAGGCGATCCCCCCGGAGAAGACCCAGGGGTGCCGGCGGCGCAACGAGGCGTCGCGCCCTCGCTTGAGAAGTACGGTCGGAAGGCTCACGCGAGGATCCTGACGGAATCGACCCCGTCCGGGAAGTCCCCGCGTCCGGCATGCTCCGACGGCCGGCGGGCTTCGGTCGGGGTACGCATCGCCCTGGCCCGGAGGCCATGACTGGGACCACGACGTCTCCCGCGAGGAAGCGTCGCTGGCATATCGCCTGACCCGGAACGTGGGCGTGCTCCTGTCCGGGTATCAGCAGGTCCAGCGGGATGCGTCCGACGGCGACGGGACGCTTGTGGGGCTCAGGCTGTGGTGGGGCTTCTGAGTCCCTGCGCCCGCACCCCTCGTGCCGCCTAGGACTTCGCTCCCTCCGCGGTGCCCGAACCGAGCTGCTTCAGGGCGAAGCTGATCATGTCGAGCGGCAGCGGAATGATCGACGAATTCGCCTCACCCGCCAGCTCGACCAGCGTCTCGAGGTAGCGCAGTTGCAAGGTCATCGGCTCCGTGCCCATGACGTGCGCCGCCTTCGTCAGCGTTTCGGCCGCAAGGAACTCACCCTCGGCGTGGATGATCTTGGCCCGCTTCTCCCGCTCGGCCTCCGCCGCGCGTGCCATGATGCGCTGCATCGACTCCGGCAGGAGCACGTCCTTAACCTCTACGAGGTTGATGCGGATGCCCCACGGCTCCTCCGTCTGCTCGTCGATCATGGCCCGCAGTCGGTCGTTCACCCGGTCGCGCTCACTCAGCACCTCGTCC
>JAURER010000069.1 GCA_030827315.1 Gemmatimonadota bacterium
CTTCGCGCGTCACGGCACCGACGGCACCTGGTACGCCCACGCCTCCGTGGGCTGCCTGCACGTGCGCCCGGCGCTCAATCTCAAGGACCCCGACGACGTCGCGCTCCTCCGGCGCATCGCCGAGGAGACGCACGAGGTGGTACGGATGTTCGGGGGCACGCATTCCGGAGAGCACGGGGACGGCATCCTCCGCTCCGAATTCCTGGAGTCGATGCTCGGGCGGCGCATGACCGAGGCCTTCGCGGAGGTGAAGCGCACGTTCGATCCCGACGGGATCATGAACCCGGGCAGGATCGTGGACCCGCCCCGCATGGACGACCGTACCCTCCTCCGGTATCCGCCCGGGTACTCGGACGCCCGCACGCTCCCGGTGGTCCTCGACTGGTCGGAGTCGGGCGGCATGCTCGCGGCCGTGGAGCGCTGCAACAACAACGGCGCCTGCAGGAAGTATCGGCCCGACGTCATGTGCCCCTCCTTTCGCGTGACGCACGACGAGCGTCACAGCACGCGCGGACGGGCCAACGCGCTTCGCCTGGCGCTCTCGGGCCAGCTTGGGCCGGCCGGGCTCGACGCGCCGGAGATGGCCGAGGCGATGTCCCTCTGCGTCTCGTGCAAGGGATGCCGGCGAGAATGTCCGACCGGTGTGGACATGGCCCGTATGAAGCTCGAGTGGCAGCACGCGCGCAATCGCGCCGCCGGCGTGCCGCTGCGGGAGCGGGCGCTGGCTGCCATCCCGAGGCTGGCCCCGATGGCCTCGAGCGTGGCCGGCCTGCTCAACCTCGGGGGCGGAGTGGCGAAGCGCGCGCTTGGCCTTGCACCCCGACGACCCCTGCCCCGATGGAGTCCGAGGCCCTGGCGGGACTCCGAGGCCATATCGGGGCGCGAAGCCGGTCCGGGTCCATCCCGTGCAACCGCCGCCGCCCCGGAGGTAGCCCTCTTCGTCGACACCTTCACCCGCTGGTTCGAGCCCGAGAACGCCCGAGCCGCGATGAAGGTCCTCGCGGCGGGCCCCTGGGGTATCTCCGCAGTCGAACCGCCGCGGGGCGAGCGCCCGCTGTGCTGCGGCCGCACCTACCTGAGCGCGGGGATGCTCGACGAGGCGCGCGTGGAAGCCGAGCGTCTCGTTGCGGCGCTGGCGCCCGTCGCCGCATCCGGCGCACGGATCGTCGGCCTGGAGCCTTCGTGCCTGTATACGCTCCGCGACGAGATCCCCGCGCTGGTCCCCGGGGAGGCGTCTACGATCGTGGCTTCGCGGGCCCTGATGCTCGAGGAGTTCCTCGACGCGGAGTGGGCGGAAGGGCGCGAGGTGCCTCTCGGTGGCGGCACGGGCCGGGTACTCGTACACGGCCACTGTCACCAGAAAGCCTTCGGAGGAACCGGCGCGACGCTCTCGATGCTGAGGCGGGTCCCCGGCCTCGACGTGGAGGCCATCGAGTCGAGCTGCTGCGGGATGGCGGGCGCGTTCGGCTACCACGCCGAGCATTACGAGACGTCGATGGCGATGGGCGAACTGTCCCTCCTGCCGGCCGTTCGCTCGGCCCCGGACGGGACGCGCATCGTCGCGGGCGGTACCAGCTGCCGTGCGCAGATCGCGGACGGGGCCGGTCGCGAAGCGGTGCACCCGGCGGTGCTCCTGGCCGACGCGGTCTCCTAGCGCGCTGGAGACTCCGAGGCCGAGCGAAAGCGTCTGGCACCTCGCTGAGCGTGTGGACTGCGCCGGGCCGGGGCCGCGTCCGCCGGTCCGGCGCGCACCTACAGCTCGAAGCTCTCCCCCCGCTCGGGCGCGCAGGCGTCCGGATATCCGGCCTTCTCGAACGCCATGCGCATCGCGACCTGCCGGGACGGATCTCCGTGCACGAGGAAGATCCGCTTCAGGCGGCCGGGATCGAGGTGGCGGATGAAGCGCACCATCTCGGGCTCGTCGGCGTGCGCGGAATAGGAGTTCATCACCTCCACTTCCGCGCGAAGCTGGTAGGGCTCCCCGAAGATCTTCACCTCGCGCTGCCGCTCCGCAATCCGCCTGCCGAGCGTGTGCGGCGCGCTGAAGCCAACGATGAGAACGGTGTTCTTCGGGTCCTCGATGTTGTTGCGGAGGTGGTGCAGGATCCGGCCGGCCTCGGCCATTCCGGACGCCGCGATGATGACCATCGGCAGCCTGGACGTGTTGAGTCGCTTCGATTCCTCGACGTCCCGGATGTACGTGAGGCGCGCGAAGCCGAACGGATCGGGGTCGTTCTCCATGTACGCCAGAAGGTCTTCGTCGTAACACTCGGGATGCCGCTTGAAGACGTCCGTGACGTTGACCGCCAGCGGGCTGTCGACGTAGACAGGGATCGACGGCAGCCGTCCCTCGTTGGCGAGCTCGTCGAGGCGGAACACGAGCTCCTGCGTGCGCCCGACGGCGAACGCGGGAATGATCACCTTCCCTCCCCGGGCCGCGGTGCGCGCCACGACCTCCGCCAGCCGGCCCTTGGCGAGGTCCGGGGGATCGTGCACCTCTCCACCGTACGTCGACTCGCAGATGAGGTAGTCGCACTCCGACATCGGCTGGGGATCGCGGAGGATCGGGCGCTGCTCCCGTCCGACGTCGCCGGTGAAGCCGAGCTTTACCGTCCGTCCTCCCTCGCGCACGGTCAGCATCATGGTGGCGGACCCGAGGATGTGCCCCGCGTCCCGGTACTCCACGCTCAGGCCGGGAAGGGGCTCGAACAACTGGCCGTAGGCCACCTCGCGAAAGCACGCCATGACGCCTTCCACGTCACGGATGTCGTACAGCGGGGCGATCTCGTCGGCACCGCGCCGGCGCTCACGACGGTTCACCCACGCCGCGTCCTTTTCCTGGATGAACGCGCTGTCGGCCAGCATCGACGTACACAGGTCACGGGTCGCGCTGGTGGCATATACGGCGCCACGGAACCCCTCTCGCCAGAGCTTCGGCAGGAGGCCCGAGTGATCGATGTGCGCGTGGGACAGAAGAACCACGTCGACCGTGGCCGGGTCTACGGGGAACTCGGCGTTCATGCGCGCCGCCTCCGCACGGCGGCCCTGGAAAAGCCCGCAGTCCATGAGCAGCCGCCCGCCCTCGAACTCCAGCAGGTGCATGGAGCCCGTGACGGTCTGGGCGGCCCCCCAGAACGTGAGCTTCACGCCCCGAAGGGCCCGAACAGGACGTTGCCCGGTGCCTCCACGTCGTCGCTGCGATAGAACTGGCGGCTCACCTCGAGCAGCTCGTCACGCGTGATCCGTCCGTCGCCGTTCGTGTCCAGCTCGGTGAAGACGGTCTCGGCGAGGCTGACGGAAAGCCCGAAGACACCGTAGAAGTCCGCGAACTCGTTCGGTCCGATCGTCCGATCCTCGTCGAGGTCGAAGACGTGCAGGAGGCGGTCCGTGATCCGCTGAACCTCCTCCTCGTAACGCGCGTCGTTCTCCAGGGCCAGCTGCCAGTACCCGAGCCACTCGTCCAGATCGACGCCCCGGCTTCCGTCCCGGTCCGATCCGGCGCGGAGGCGGTCCCAGAGCGCCATGTACGCGTCCCTGAGGGCATCCGGCCCGTTCCCTTCGACACCGTGCAGAAGCCGGACGTTCTCTACGATCCGCTCGAAGTCGGATGCCTGGATCACGCCGTCGTCGTCGATGTCGTACACCTCGAAGTAGCGCGTCAGCTTCTTCGTCTGCAGATCGGTCAGCATCGGTGGTCCCGTTGATCGATAGTCGAAGAGGTGCCTGTCGTCGCCCCCCAGTGCGGTGCTCGGCATCTGAGGCAATCCACGGGGCCTCAGTCCCGCCAGGCGTGCTGCCAGCGAGTATAGTGTACCGGTACCACGCCTGCCTGCTCCAGGACCTCGATGCCCCGCCGGTCCCGGTACTCGTGCCGATAGAACACGTGGGCGACGCTGGCCTGCACCATCAGCTTCGCGCACATCACGCATGGGCTGGCGGTCACGAACGCGACCTTGTCGCGCATCTGGCCGGGTGACTTCACCAGAGCGTTCATCTCCGAATGGATGCAGCCGCATCTCCCGGCCTCGTCGGAGTCGCAGCGGTTCGGAAAACCGCGTGCGTTACCGTTGTACCCGATGGCGACGACGTTTTCGAGCTGGGCGTCGGTGATCACGGTGCCCACCTGCAGGCGAGCGCAGGTCGATCTCTTGGCCAGCTCCTCCGCCATGCGCATGTAGACCTCGAACAGCGGGGGGCGTTCCGGTTGTCCCTCTACGACGTCCGCGGCGCCGGCTTCCTCACCACCCGCCGGGGTCGCACCGCCCCCGGGACGGGCCACGAGGTTCAGTGGATGCCGGTTCTCCGGGACTCCGTCCTTGAAGATGAGCGTCATCTCTCGAGTCACGTCCTTGTCTGCGGCGGTCAACGCCAGCGGAGGCCCTGCACGAACACGCGGCCCTGAAGATACTCGACCGGCGCCCATGCGTCGGTGAGCGGACGCCCCTGGGCCGCGACCGGCGCGTCCACCCACGGCAGGGCGGGGAGTACGCCCGACTCCACCGAGGCCACCACCACCAGATTCTGCGTGACGCGGGGATCGGTCGACGGACCCGTCAGGTAGACGCGAACGTCCGCGAAGGCCGTTTCGAGCGTCGCGCGAAGCCGGGCGAGAAACTCCGTTCCGGGTCCCTCGAGGGGAGACAGCACGTTGGCCATGAAGACGCCGCCCGGTGCGACGCGCGATGCCATGTCGGCGAAGGCTTCCGCCGTGACCATCGTCCACGGAACGGTGAGCAGGTGGTCGAAGACGTCGAGATACAGCATGTCGTACGTCTCCCCCGGTCGACGCAGGAAGACGCGCGCGTCCTCGTGCACGACGGAGATCGCTGCGCGCTCCCGCTTCCCGTATTCGAAGTGCGTGCTCGCCAGTGCGGTCACCCGGGGGTCGATCTCGACGACATCGACCCACGTCTCGGGGGCCCGTGCGACCAGGGCGACGGGAAGGGTCAGGGCGGCGCCCCCCAGCACCAGGGTGCGGGCGGGGCGAAGGCCGAGCGAGTCGAGGATGGCCAGACTGGTCAGGGCATAGACATGGGCCGGCTCCCCCGATTCCACGTACTCCGCCGACGAGGAGCCCCCGTTCTGCCACAGCTCGCGCACCACGCGCCCGTCCGCCCACGGTCGTTCCGTCACGGCGACGGCCCCGTACAGGGTCTGGGACGCATGGAGGGTATCGGAGGGCAGACCCGCGCCGAGGGCGCCCAGGGCAGGCAGCCCCACGATCGCCACGGCCATGCGCACGTCGTCCCTGGGACCACCGAGCAGCCGCGCCGACGCGACCGCCATCAGGATGAGTGCGCCCGCCGTGACACCCAGGAGCACCGTGAGCGGCATCGCGGGGAGGAGGACGAATCCGGTGAGGAACGAGCCGAGGATCGAGCCCGCCGTGGCCGCGGCGCCGATGTCCCCCGCGCGACGACCCACGGAGGAGAGGCTCTCCGTCTCCGCCTGGACGAGAAAGGGCACCACCGCGCCCAGGCACACGACCGGTGGAGCGAAGAGCACGAGCGCGCTGACCACCGCGCCCGGAATGAAGCCGAAGAGCTCGCGGGCGAGCCAGGGGAAGCCGGCGCCCACGACCGGCAGGGCGCCGGTGAGGCCGGCGAAGACGAGGATGCGGGAGAGCGGCACGCGTCCTTCGTCGGCCAGGCGACCGCCCACGTGGCTGCCCACCGCGAGGGCAGCGAGGATCACCCCGATGACCGCGGTCCACGGCACCACCGAGAGGCCGAAGACCGGCGCGATCAGGCGCGCCCCGGCGATCTCGATGGCGAGCACGGCGAAGCCGGACCCGAACGCCAGCGCGAAGATGCCGGATCGGCGGAGGCCCCGGACCGCGGGATCCCCGGGGGGCACCGTCCCGCCGCCCTCGGCGGCGTGCGAAGCCTCCGCCGTCATGCCGCGCGCGGGAAGAGGTCGAGCAGCTCGGTGAGCGTCGTCCGTCCGCGATCGAGGGCGTACCAGCGCCGAATGACCTTGTACCGCTCGGGTGAAGGCATCGCGAGGCCCTCGCTCATGACCCAGGACTGGATCTCACCCGGACGCGGCCCCCACCACCCGACCTCGCGGAACTCCTCGTCGTAGACGATGACCACGGGAATCGAGCGGCTTCGACCGTCGGTCAGGTGGGCGTCCATGAGGTCGGGGTTCTCGTCCCGGCTCATCACGCGCATGTCCCACCCGGCGTCGGCCGCCAGGCGGGCGACGATGGGCAGCGTGTTCACCGCATCACCGCACCAGTCTTCCGAGAGCGCCACGAGATGCCACCGCCCGGGAACGCGGCGCGCCTCCTCGAGCACGTCCTCGGGGAGCCGTGCGCGGTCGTGGACCTCGCGCCACAGCTCCCGGTTCTTCACGACGGAGTCGAGGTACTGCTCGAACGTCGCCGCGCTCTCGAAGCGATCCCGGTTCAGCGTGTGCATGCTCACCACCGTTCCTGTCCGTGCTCGACCACGCCCGCGCCTCACCACGGCCCATGCGCCGGATCCGGTTTCCCCGCCGGGCCGCGAGGGTTCCCGGACCGGTCAGGCCATCTGGGCCGCCTGCTTGGCGGCCTTCTTCCGCATGTTGGGATCGAGCACGCGCTTGCGGAGCCGGATGGCGTCGGGCGTGACCTCGATCAGCTCGTCGTCCTGGATGAACTCGAGCGCCAATTCGAGCGTGATCTGCCGGGGCGGCTCGAGCTTGATGTTTTCGTCCGAGGAGGTGGTCCGCATGTTCGTGAGCTTCTTCTCCTTGCTCACGTTCACTTCCATGTCGTCGGTGCGGGCGTTCTCCCCGACAATCATGCCACCGTAGGTGTCTTCGCCGGGCTTCACGAAGAGCGTCGCACGCTCCTGGAGCCCGAAGAGGGCAAAGCCCACCGCCTTGCCCGGCCGATCCGCCACGAGCACCCCCCGGGTCCGGCCCTTGAGAGGCCCGGCCCATGCATCCCACTCGAGGAAGTTGTGGTGGAGAATGCCCTCTCCGCGCGTGTCGGTCATGAACTCGGACCGGTATCCGAAGAGTCCGCGCGCGGGAATCTTGAACCGCAGGCGCGTCGCCCCGGAGTCACCCATCGGCTTCATCTCCGTCATCTCGCCCTTACGGGACCCAAGCTTCTCGATGACGGTGCCAACCAGCGCGGACGGCACTTCGATGACCGCCTGCTCGTAGGGCTCCTGGAGCTGTCCTTCGTCCGACTTCCGGGTAATGACGCGGGGCCGGGACACCTGGAACTCGTAGCCCTCCCTTCGCATCGTCTCCATGAGGATGGTCAGGTGAAGCTCACCGCGCCCGCTCACCGTGAAGGTATCGGGCTGTTCGGTGTCCTCGACGCGGAGCGAGACGTTTCGCTCGAGCTCCCGGTAGAGCCGCTCACGCAGCTGCCGCGTCGTGACGAACTTTCCCACCTGGCCCGCGAAGGGCGAGTTGTTCACCGCGAAGTCCACCGACAGCGTCGGCTCCTCGACGGCGATGCCGCGCAGGCGCTCGCGATGGTTCGGATCGGTGACCGTCTTGCCAATCTCCACACCTTCGAGGCCGGCCAGCGCCACAATGTCTCCGGCATGCGCCTCGTCGACCTCGATCCGATCGAGTCCGCTGAACGTGTAGAGCTTCGAGACTCTGGAGAACTCGGCCTCCGAAGCGTCGGAAACCATGCCGACCTCGCCGAGATCCAGCAGGGTGACCTGGTCGCCCACCTGCACAACGCCCCGCTCGATGCGCCCGATCGCGATGCGACCCACGTACGACGAGTAGTCGAGCGTCGAGATCAGCATCTGGAACGGTCCGTTCCGGTCCACGTCGGGCTCCCGGAAATACGACACGATCTTCTCGAACAGGGGAGACAGGTCACCGCCCATGTCCCGGGGATTCTCCGATGCCCAACCCTCGCGGCCGACGGCGTAGAGGAAGGGGGCGTCGAGCTGCTCGTCGGACGCCTCGAGATCCATGAACAGCTCGAGCACCTCGTCGTGCACCTCGTGGGGTCGCGCATCGCTGCGATCGACCTTGTTGATGACGACGAGGGGGTGCAGCCCCAGGTCGAGCGCCTTGCGGGTCACGAAGCGCGTCTGCGGCATCGGCCCTTCGGCCGCGTCCACGAGCAGGACCACGCCGTCGACCATGCGCAGGATCCGCTCGACCTCGCCACCGAAGTCCGCGTGCCCGGGGGTGTCGACGATGTTGATCTTCACGTCCTTCCACTGGACGGCCGTGTTCTTGGCGAGAATCGTGATCCCCCGCTCCTTCTCGAGCGGGTTGGAATCCATCACGCGCTCCTCCACGGCCTGGTTTTCGCGGAAGACGCCGGCCTGGCGGAACATCTGGTCGACGAGGGTCGTCTTCCCGTGATCGACGTGCGCGATGATCGCGATGTTGCGGATCGACATGGCTCTATCGGGGCGCCCCGGAGGGCGTACAGCTCAGGGTGAATAGCCCTGAAAGCTAACGGCGTTACCCCTCGGACTGTACTGGAGCCGGGAGCGGCCCCGCGCGTGGGGCGGTCAGGCCCCGGTACCGCCCATGAACGGGATCGAGCGGCGGAAGCCCTGCCAGGCGCGCTCGAAGTCCTCCCGGGCCGGATCGGCGGGATTCGGGCGCCGGAACCCTTCCACGAGTAAGGCCATGACGATGCCCAGGATACCGCCGAGGACGAGGCCCAGCGCCGCGCTGAGCACCCGCCGGCGAGGGTCGTGGCGCGGGGGAAAGTACGGCTGCTGGAGCACCGTGATCACGGGGGTGTCGCGGACCTCGGAGATGCGGGCCTGCATGAACGACTGGATCAGCGTCGTGAGCACCGAGGCCTGCAGCGTCACCTCCCGCTGCAGCCCCTCCTGGCGGAAGCGGAGCAGGGGCGAGTTCTCCC
>JAURER010000035.1 GCA_030827315.1 Gemmatimonadota bacterium
AAGCTCCCGACCGCCAGCCCGCTGCGGCGAATTCGACGGATGGGTGGAAACACACTGCTTTTGGGGGAAGAAAAAGCCCGGCCCCGCGGCCTTCTCGGGGCGGGTCCAAGCGCGAAACGGCTTAAGTTCAAAGCTTTATGCCCTGCCCGGCGAAGCCAAGCAGCGCCACCCGGCCGACAAGTGCGGGGAGGGCGTCCGGATGGGTACCTCGCGCCTCGAGCGGAACGAAGCGCGGGGGCTCCGCGCGGACCGGGTCCCCTCGGGGGATCGGGCCCGCGGCGTGGACGACGGCGAAGAAGGGTCCATATTTTCGGGTCCCCGGTCGGTTCCGATCCGGCGGCGCGCTCCTCGCAGACACCGATTCTCGTGCGGCCCAAACATCTCATCTTCGGCGTCACCTTCCCGGCCATCGTGTCGCTCGATCTCGTCACGAAGAGCTGGGCGCTCGACGCGCTGGCTGTGCAGAGCCGAGAACTCTTCGGCGGCCTCATGCCGCTCACCCTCGCGTTCAACAAGGGGGCCGCCTTCGGCATGCGCGTCGGGGAGGATTCCCGTTGGTTCTTCATTCCCGTGACGCTCGTCGCGCTGGTGCTGCTCGGTGTGCTCTACCGGCAGGCAGCGGACCGTGACTTCCTCCGCATCACGTCGATCGCGCTCGTGGTCTCCGGGGCCGTCGGCAACCTCTACGACCGCGTGCGGTGGGACCGGGGCGTCGTGGACTTTCTGGGCCCCGTCGATCTGGGCCTCTGGAACTTCCCGATCTTCAACGTTGCCGACATCGCGATCACCTGCGGGGCGATCCTCCTCGCGATCTCCTTCTGGATCGAGGAGCAGCAGGAGCGTGCGCGGGACGCGGCGGCGGTCGAGCTCGCGGCCCCGGGCGGTGCTGCGGACGCCCCCGGCGAGCCCAGCTGAGACGCCGCGGGGCTCCGCGCGCCCGGGTCAGTCCCGTCCCTCGGCCTCCGTCCGGCTCCGCTCGAAGAGCAGGTAGTCGACCCGTCGTCCGTTCATCTGGGTGACGCGCAGGGTCCCGGATTCGAGCACGACCTCGTCCCCGACCACGGGGATCCGGTTCAGGCGCCCGAACACGAAGCCGCCGATCGTGTCGTACCCCTCCTCCTCGTCCTCGGTGGGGCTGAAGCCGAGCCTCTGGGAGGCGTCGCGCAGCGTCGCCCCGCCCCAGACCCTCAGGCGGTGCCCGCCGAGCGACTGGAAGTCCTCCGGCTCGTCTCCTTCGTGCTCGTCCTGGATCTCGCCGATGATCTCCTCGATCAGATCCTCCAGCGTCACGAGACCGGCGGTTCCTCCGAACTCGTCGACCACGATCACCATCTTGGTGAGCTGCGCGCGCATCTCGGGAATCAGGTCCTCTACCGGCTTCGACGCGGGTGCGAAGGGGACGGGTCGAATCACCGGCGCAATCGACGTCTCGCCGTCGCGCTGGGCGCGCCAGACATCCCGGCCGATGAGGACGCCGAGGATGCGGTCGAGGCTGTCTTCGTAGACCGGAAGCCGCAGGTGGCCGGTCTCCAGCATCATCGTCTGCGCCTCGTCAATGGTGGCGTTGGACGGGATCCCGACCATGTCGGTGCGGGGTGTCATCACCTCGCCCACCGACACCTCCTCGAGACGAATGACGTTGCTCATGACCGAGAACTCGTCTTCGTCGAGTGTCCCTTCGCGGCGGCCGATCTCGGCCAGCACCTCGAGCTCCGCGCGGCTGACAATCGGCCGCTCGCCCGACGGCCTCAGGAGCTTGGAGATCCAGCCGAGCGGCACGAGGACGGGCTTCATGGATACGATCATCACGCGCAGCACGTACGCCGAGGGCTTGGCGAGCTGACGCCAATAGCTCGCCCCGATGGTCTTGGGCACGATCTCCGTGGCGAGCAGGACGGCGAGCGTGAGGACGCCGGAGAAGACGCCGACCCACCGGTCCCCGAAGACGGTCGCCGCCTGGGCGCCGGCCAGCGCCGCGCCGATGGTGTGCGCGATCGTGTTCAGCGTGAGGATTGCAGCGATGGGCTCTTCGACGTTCTTGCGCGCGTTGGCGAGCCAGTGGCCAGCCCACTCCCCGCGGTTCTGCAGCACCGCGACGTGCGAATGGGTGACCGAGAGGAAGACCGCCTCCAGGATCGAACAGAGAAAGGAGACGGACAGCGCGAGTGCGACGATCGTGACGAGGGTCGCCATGACTCCCTTGATATGGAACTTCCGGTTCAGCCTATTACGCCCAACAATCGTGTCACCGTGCCGCACCAGCAACCGGGTCGCGGCGCGCCAGCGAGCCCAGACCATGCACCTCCGCCGAGCCCTCCTGCCGTTCGTCGCCGCCACCGCCGTCGGGTGCGCGGGTGCCCCGCCCGCCGGCACCGTCGCGCGGGTCGACCCGGGCGCGGTCTACTACGCCTACGTGGGCGCGGAGTCGGCCGACCTCGTTCACCGGATCCGGCTCGACGCGTCGGGCGTGTCGGTGGACCGCACCACGCCGGTCGGGGAGATGGCGGTGGAGAACGAGGGCCCGCACGGCCTCAACGTCTCGCCCGACGGCGCGTATCTCTACATGACGACGGCGCACGGGGTGCCGGACGGCAAGCTTTGGAAGTTCGCCGCGGGTCCGGACACGCTCGTCTCGAGGCCGATTCTCCTCGGGAAGTTCCCGGCGACCCTGGACCTGACCCCGGACGGGCTCTACGCGCTCGTGGCCAACTTCAACCTGCACGGCGAGCACGTGCCTTCCACGGTGTCTGTGGTCTTCACGCCCGACATGGTCGAGGTCGAACAGATCGCGACGTGCACCATGCCGCACGGTCTGCGACTGGCTCCGGACGGTGTCTTCGCGTATACGCTGTGCATGATGGACGACCAGCTCGTGGAGATCGACACCCGCACCTTCGAGGTATCGCGCCGGTTTTCTGTGGCGACCGGTGGTGAAGCCGCGCTCGTGGACTGGGAGGTTCCGGAGATCGTGACCGGCCCCAACGGGATGTCGCGCCCCGCGGGCGCCATGGCGGGCATGGATCACTCAGCCCACCGCGTGGACCCGTCGTGCTCCCCGACGTGGGTGCAGCCGGCTCCCGACGAC
Organism: Gemmatimonadota bacterium; assembly: GCA_030827315.1. GTDB lineage: Bacteria > Gemmatimonadota > Gemmatimonadetes > Longimicrobiales > Gaopeijiaceae > UBA2589. Next base: position 3,086 of record JAURER010000035.1, read on the forward strand.
CAAACGCTTTTCGTGGCGTGCAACAAGTCCGACGAGATCCTCGCCATCGACCGCGCCACCTGGTCGCTGGTACGCAGGTTCCCGGCGGGCCGGGCGCCGTACAACCTCGGCATCACCCCGGACGGGCGCTTGCTCGTCGCGTCTCTGAAGAGCGCGGGTCAGGTGCAGTTCTTCGACGCCGCCTCGGGTGAGGCGCTGGCCACGGTGCCGTCGACCACGACGGTCACGCACGGCATCGCGGTCTCACCGGATTCGCGCTACGCCTTCGTGAGCGTCGAGGGGAAGGGCTCGGAGCCGGGCAAGGTCGACGTCTATGACCTGAGCACGTTCGCCCTGGTCGGGTCCGCCGAAGTCGGCCAGCAGGCGGGTGGCATCGTCTTCTGGAAGATGGAGCCCGCGGGCTGACTCCGGCTGGAGCACTCAACAGACACGACGCCCGTGCGTGTCCCCTGCAGTACGAGTTCCGGCCGCGGGTCCAGACACGGAGACGCCGAAGAAATGCAACGAGCCCACGAGCGAATCGCGCCACTCCTCGTCACCCTCCTGATCGCGGCCGCTCCCCTCGCCGCGCAGAACCGGGTCACGAGCCCTGTGGACTTCTTCGGGCACGAGGTGGGGGCGGACTACCTGCTCTTCAACTACGAGAAGCTGCACGACTACTTCATCCGGCTGGCCGGCGAATCGGACCGCATGGTCCTCGACACGATCGGCTACACCGAGGAAGGGCGCCCGCACATCCAGGCGATCATCACTTCGCCGGCCAACCATGCGAACCTCGACCGGTACCGTGAGATCAGCCGACGGCTCGCGAGGGCCGACGGTGTCTCCCGAGCCGAAGCGCAGAGGCTCGCCGCGGAGGGCAAGGCAGTCGTCTGGATCGACGGAGGGCTTCACGCCACCGAGGTCCTGGGTGCGGCGCAGCTCACCGAGATGGTCTACCGGCTCAACGAATACACGGACGCGGAGACCACGCGCATCCTCGACGACGTGATCATCCTGGCGACGCACGCCAATCCCGACGGCATGACGCTCGTCTCGGACTGGTACATGCGCGTCGACGACCCCATGGCCCGATCGACGTCCGGTGTTCCGGTGCTGTACAACAAGTACGCGGGCCACGACAACAACCGCGACTTCTACATGGCGGCGCTCGCGGAGACGCAGAACATGAACCGGTCGATGTACCGCGACTGGTTTCCGCAGATCGTCTACAACCACCACCAGACGGGGCCGGCGGGGACAGTCATGTTCGCGCCCCCGTTTCGGGATCCGCCGAACCACTACCTCGATCCGCTCATCATCACGTCGCTGGACGGCGTGGGCTCCGCGATGCATCAGCGCTTCGTGCTCGAGGGCAAGGGTGGCACGACGATGCGCTCCGGTGCCTCGTACTCCACGTGGTGGAACGGAGGCCTGCGCACGACGCCCTACTTCAAGAACATGATCGGGCTCCTCACGGAGACGATCGGAAACCCGACGCCGGTCGAGATCCCGTTCATCCCGGCTCAGCAGATCTCGAGGGCGGACATTCCCCTCCCGGTCGAGCCGGGCGTCTGGCGCTTCCGCCAGTCCGTCGAGTACTCGCAGACAGCCAACTGGGCCGTGCTCGACTACGCCTCACGCAACGCCGACCATCTGCTGTTCAACATCTGGCAGATGGGGCAGAACTCGATCGCGCGGGGCAACACGGACTCGTGGACGACCTTCCCCTTCGAAATCGACGCCGCCGCGGAGACGGTCCGACGGGGCACGCGTGACGACTGGCAGCGCCTCCTGCGCGACCCGGCGGACCGCGATCCTCGTGGCTTCGTCATCCCCTCCGATCAGCGCGACTTCCTGACGGCCACGAAGTTCGTCAACACGCTGCTCTGGAACGGGGTCGACGTGCACCGCGCCACCGCGGACTTCGAGGTCGGGGGCACGCGGTACCCGGCGGGCTCCTATGTGGTCAAGGCGAACCAGGCGTTCCGCCCGCACGTGCTCGACATGTTCGAGAAGCAGCAGCACCCCAACGACTTCGCGTATCCGGGGGCGCCACCCACCGCACCGTACGACAACACCGGCTGGACGCTCGCGTGGCAGATGGGGGTCGAGTTCGACCGCATCCTCGACGGCTTCGACGGACCGTTCGAGCTCATCCCCGAGGTACTGGATTCACCCCCGGCAGGAGTCGTGGCCGGTGCGGCCGATGCCCGCGGCTATGTGGTGGATCACGTCAACGACGCGTTCGTCGCGGTGAACCGCGTACTGGCGGCGGGCGACCGGGCGTGGTGGTACACGGACGAGATCGCCGCCGGCGGTCGGACCTTCCCGGCGGGCGCATTCTACCTCGAGACCGACCGTGACGTGGTCGAGCGGCTCGCGAGGGAGAAGGGCCTGAGCTTCGTGGGGGTCACGCAGCGCCCCGGCGGAAACGCCATGCAGCTCGAGCCGGTGAAGATCGCGCTCTGGGACGAATACGGCGGCTCCATGCCATCGGGCTGGACGCGCATGATCCTGGAGGATTTCGAGTTCGACTTCGACGTCCTGTACGCGCCGGACTTCGACGGCGGGGACCTCGACACGTACGACGTGCTGGTCTTCGAGGACGGTGCGATCCCGGGGGCCGGGGGCGGTGGCGGAGAGGGATTCCGGGGCCGTGGGCCCGACCCGGCGACCGTCCCCGAGGAATACCGTCGTCGCATGGGCAGCGTGACGGCGGAGCGCACCGTCCCGCGGATCCTCGACTTCGTGCGCGAGGGGGGCGCCGCGATCGCCATCGGCTCGTCGGCCAGCCTCGCGTACCATGCCGGGCTCCCCGTGGACGACCACCTCGTGGAAGACGGGCGCCCGCTGACGCGTGAGCAGTACTTCACGCCGGGATCGGTGCTCGACATGAAGGTGGAGCACGCCAGCCCGCTCACGCACGGACTCGGCGAACGGGCCAACGTCCTGTTCAGCCACTCGCCGACGTTCTCGCTCCGCGCCGGCGCGGAGTCTCAGGGCGTGCGCAGGATCGGATGGTTCGACTCGGCCACGCCGCTGCGCAGCGGGTGGGCCTGGGGTGAGCGCTACCTCGAGAACGGCGTCGGTGCGATCGAGGCCGACTACGGCGAGGGGAAGATCTTTCTGTTCGGGCCGAAGATCACCTTCCGCGCGCAGCCGCATGGCACGTTCGGCTTCCTGTTCAACGGGATCTACTACGGGGCCGCGGACGGCCGCCCGATCTCCGAGTAGCGTCTCCGAGTAACGGCCCTGCGCCTCGCGCCGGGGCAGGCACCCGAGGGCGCCCGGACGATCCGGGCGCCCTCGTCGCGTTCAGGTCGGCTGATCCGTCGGCCGCACGAGGAGCTCGCTCACCGAGACGTGGTCCGGCGACTTCACCGCGAATTCGATGGCACGCGCGACGTCCTCGGCACGAAGCGTCCGCCGGCCCTTCCACGCTTCGTCCCACGCGGCGTTGGTCTCCGGCTGGTCATGGAGCAGCTCCGTCTCCACGTACCCTGGCTGGATGTCCGTCACGCGGATGCCGTGGGCGTTCCCCAGCTCCAGGTGCAGACCCCACGAAATCGCGCGGCAGGCGAACTTCGTGGCCGCGTAGACCGTCGCGCCCGGGAACGGCCGGCGTCCGGCCACGGAGCCCACGTTCACGATGTGCCCGGAACCCCGGTCGGTCATGTGGGGCAGCGTGGCCGACAGGAAGTGAAGGACCCCCTTCACGTTCACGTCGACCATGCGCGTCCAGTCGTCCACCGCGTTCGACGTGATCGGCGCGATCTTCATGATGCCCGCGTTGTTGACCAGGATGTCGATCCGGCCGAGCGCCTCGAGGGCGGCCCCGACCACGCGGCGCACGTCCTCGAGGGACGCGGCGTCTCCTTCGAAGGCGCACGCGCGTCCGCCCTCGGCTTCGATCTCCGCGACCAGCGCGTGGAGTCGGTCGGCACGCCGCGCAGTCACAGCGACGGCGGCGCCGGCCCGTGCCAGGGTACGCGCCGTCTCCCGGCCGATTCCGGCCGATGCTCCGGTCACCAGGGCGGTGCGGCTGGTCAGGGGGCGTTCTTCGGACATGGGGTCTCGGGGGTTGAACGGAACGGGCGCCGGACGGTACGGGAGGACGGGCCGGTGATCAACCGTGCGCCCATGGCTCGGGCCTCACCCGGCCGAAGCCCGGCTGCGCGAAGGTGCACGCGGCGCAGCCTGCTGCGAAGCCCGGTCGGGACCCCGCCGGACGCAGTTGATTTTGCGGTGACTTTCGTCGAAGGTTCCTTGCTCTCCGATGGCGGGATGCCGTCCTTCATCGGACCTCGTTCGCCCTCTCTCAAGATCCGGTGAAGTCCAGGACCGTGGCACTTCCCTTCACGTCGACCATCTTCGGATGGCTCGCGAAAGTCGGTCGGGCGTACCGCATCACGGTGGAGCACGCCGGCGCGCTCGGCATGCTCGTGTGGGACTGCACCAAGGCCATCGTGCGGTTCAGGGTGAGCTTCCGCGAGGTGCTCAGGCAGATGCACATCATGGGCATCCAGAGCCTCCCGATCGTGTTCGTGACGGCGTCGCTGGCGGGCATCGTGACGAGCCAGCAGGGGGGCTACCAGCTCATCTCGTCTTCGCCGCGCTACGTGCTCGGAACGCTCGTCGTCCAGAGCGTGGTTCTGGAACTCGGGCCGCTCCTGACCGCTGTCGTCCTGGTGGGCCGGATCGGGGCCCGCATCACGGCGGAACTCGGCACGATGGTGGTTTCCGAGCAGATCGACGCGTTCCAGTCGCTCGGCCGTGATCCGATTGCGATCCTCGCGGCGCCCCGCATCATCGCCGGCGTGCTCACGATGCCGCTGCTGGTCGGGTTCGCCGACGTGATCGGCATCTGGGCCGGAATGTTGATGGCTGACTTCGACGTGGGACTCGGGTCCGAGACGTTCCTCTACGGCGCCCGCCTGTTCTGGCACAGCTGGGATCTGTTCTACGGCTTCAGCAAGTCGGTGGTCTTCGGATTCGTGATTCCGGTGATCTCCGTGCACATGGGCCTCCGCACCAAGGGTGGCGCGGCCGGCGTCGGCCTTCAGACCACGCAGGCGGTCATGTTCATGATCCTCACGATCCTGATCGTCGACGCGCTCTTTCCTCCCCTCCTGCTCCAGTAGGGGACGACCGATGATCGAGTACCGAAACATCCACAAGTCCTTCGACATCCCCGTGCTGACGGGGGTGAACATGACGGTGGAGACCGGCGAGATGTTCGCGCTCTTCGGCCCGTCGGGGACTGGAAAGAGCGTTTTGCTCAAGACCACCATCGGACTCATCGTCCCCGACCAGGGCGACGTCGAGATCGACGGCCTCTCCGTGTACCGCGGACCGTCCGACGCACTCGAGCGTGTCCGGCGCAAGGTCGGCTACGTCTTCCAGCACGCGGCGCTTTTCGATTCGCTCAACGTCTTCGAGAACGTGTCGATGGGCATCCCGGAGGAAGACCTGGCCCGCATGCCGAGGGCGGATGTGGTCCGGAAGGTGTGGGAGGCGCTCGAGATCGTGAACCTCGAGCCGCGGGAGATCCTCGCCAAGCTGCCCTCGGAGCTGTCGGGGGGCATGAAGAAGCGCGTGGGGATCGCGCGGGCCATCGTCGGCCGGCCCGAGATCCTCCTCTGGGACGAGCCCACCACGGGCCTCGATCCCGTCAACACCGCGGCGGTGGAACGCCTCATCAAGCGACTCTCCCGGGAGCTCGAGGTGACGTCGCTGGTGGTGACGCACGATGTGGAGGGCGGGCTTCTGATGTGCGACCGCGTGGCCATGCTGCACAGCGGAACGCTGCTCTTCTGTGGGACCCCTCAGGAATTCAGAGACAGCCCGGACACGGTGGTCCGGGCGTTCGTGGATCGCGCGGCGGCTGAGGCCGCCCTGGACATGGCATCGACCTGATATGAGCGAAACGTCGAAGGGGCGCCCGCAGGCGTCCGATGCGGAGATGGCGGCGGCGACGCCCCGCGGGACGGGCGGCAAGGAGGCACAGGTCGGTGTCTTCGTCATCGCCGGACTCATCACCTTCATCATCGTCCTGTTCTGGATGACCGATCCCGCGACGTTCCGCGGCCGGTACATGCTGGTCACCGAGGTCAGCAACGCGGGCGGGGTGCGTTCCGGCGATCCCATCCAGATGCAGGGGGTCAACATCGGCCGGGTGCACGGCTTCGAGATGCTCGCGGACACGCGCGTGTTCATCACGATGGAGATCGAGGGCGAGTGGGAGGTTCCCGTCGGGTCGACCACCGTCATGGGCGAGGCCGGGCTGTTCGGTGGACGCGTACTGGACATCGAGCGGGGTTCCGGCCCGGGCTACTACTCCGACTTCGACACGATCCCCGGTGTCGGGGCGTCCGGAGGCGGGCTGCTCGGGTCGGTCGACGAGCTCAGCGCCCGCGCGCAGTCGGTGCTCGAGTCACTCGACGCGATGCTGAGTGAGGAGACCGTGGGTTCCGTGCAGGGCACCGCGCGGGAGCTCGAGTCGCTGCTCTCCGAGCTCTCGGCCGTCACGCGCGAGCAGCGGGGATCGCTGTCCGACCTCACCGCCACGCTGAACGAGGCGGCCGAGGGACTGGCGTCGGCGTCCGACGCAGGCCCCGACATCGCGAGCGCGGTGGCTCGTGCCGATTCGGCCATGGTGATGCTGAACCGGACCACCGAGAGCCTCGACGGCGCCGCGGCTTCGCTGGGCGAGATCCTCGGCCGGATGGAGCGTGGAGAGGGGACGCTGGGTCGCCTTTCCACCGACGAGACGCTCTACGTGAGCCTCAACGGCGCGGCGGCCTCGCTGAACGCGCTGCTCGAGGACCTGCAGGCGAACCCGAAGAAGTACATCAACATCTCGATCTTCTGACCGCGGGGGCGCGTCGCGAGGCGAGCGCCCCGGATCGATCATCGGCCCTCGGGGCACGTCCCGGAGTGCCGGTGTCCGTGCCGGACCCCCGTACGAAGAGCGGGCGGGCTCCCGGGAAGGGTGCCCGCCCGCTGCCGAGGTCGCGAGGTTCCTTACCAGCCCGGCGCCAGGTTGAATCCCCAGTGCCATCCCTTGTCGGGACGCTGCCACGGGTAGGCGTAGTAGGCCTCCAGCACCATGAACCCGAGGACGTTCATCCGGGCCGAAAACCCGGTCGAGACGACCGGCACGCGGCCCGTGGGGGTGCGGCTCCACTCCCACTCCAGGTCGTCGGCCGTACACGTGCCCGTAGTCTGGAAGCACGGGTAGTCCCAGGCCGCGCCCATGTCGACGAACGCGACGAGCTCGGTGGGGATGAACGGGAAGTTGATGATGCCGTACTGCTCGACGCCGATGAACGGAACCCGCGCTTCGACGCTACCGACTGCGATGCGGTTTCCGTAGAGCCTCCGCAGGGCAGGGCAGGTATTGGTGGCGGTCTGACCCAGTTCGCACTCGCTCGACGCGTAGCTCTCGAAGGCGTAGCCGCGAACGAACGTCTCGAAGCCGAGGAAGAGGGGATTGAGCAGACCGAACTCGTCGTCGCCGAGCTCTTCGCCGGTCAGGCCGTAGCGCCCGTAGTGCAGCGCGCGCACGCCGACCGTGAGGTTCATGGACGGCGAGTAGTAACGCCGGAAGTCCCCGATGAACGTGGTGTAGTCGACGGTGCCCTGCGTCTGCTCGACCTCGAGCCGGTAGCGGGAGCCCCGGATGGGCGAGACGAAGCCGAAGAAGGAGTTGTCGCCCACGAGCGCCACGGAGGCGGTCACCATGTTGAGCGGCGCCGGCGCCGGGAGCGACTCGCGATCGAAGTACCCGTAGCCCGCGCTGGGATAGCTGTAGTACTTGTCGATCTCGCGGTCGTAGCTGTACCGCGTCATCCCTAGCCCGAACTCCATCCGTTCCGTGGTGGAGAACGGGTACTGGATCTGGCCGGTGGCCGAGGTGATGAAGACCCGCTGACGCAGCAGGCCGACGTACGAGGACAGAGGGTCGGAGGGGTTGTCACGGCCCAGCGTGTAGTAGCCGAACTGATACGGGATCCGGCCACCGCTCACGAGCCAGTTCCAGCGCTTCGTCTGGTCGGCGTAGAACGCCATGCCACCGATGTCCTTGAAGGTGCCCTGCGCCTGGACCGCGACGCCCAGCACCTTGTCGCCGAGCATGTCGCTGAAGTAGGCCGATGTCGCGCCGCCGACATAGTTGCCATAGCTGTCGGTACCGACCCCGATGCTCGGCTGCCCGACGTAGTCGAGCGACATCCGCGTCCGGTAGTCCTCGGCGTCCTCGTCGGCCCAGGTCCCGGAGGCCACCAGGCCGGTCGTGGCGTCGCCGAGGTACGTCTCGACGCGGCTGAACCGCTCGGGGTTCATCGGCACCAGGCGCCGACCCTCCTGCATGTCCGCGTTGTCCACGACCGTCACCCGCTGGGAGGGCTCGGACACGTTGTTGGTGTAGATGTGGAATTCGCGGGCGTCGAAGACGGTGAAGGCCACCGTCCCGTCCGGCGCGAGCGACATGGCCGGTGACAGGTAGGTGTGCCCGCTGATGCCGGTGGCGGCGTTCGTGTGGCGGCGTACGTCGCCGTTCTCCAGGTCGAGCTCGTAGATGTCGGAGACGCCGTCCTGGTCGGACAGGAAGTAGAGGCTGCGCCCGTCGCCCGCGTACTGCGGATTGATGTGCTTCACGTTCCCGAAGACCGGAAGCACCCGGACGGCGCGTGTCGCGACGTCGATCGTTGCCAGCTGGAATCTGCTGTAGACCAGCGCCTCGAAGTTCGTCTCCGGGCCGCGGTCCGAGGCGAAGGCCAGCGTCGTCCCGTCGGGTGACCACGTGGGCTGCAGGTCGGCGTACTTGTCATCGGTGAGCTGCGTGATCTCCTCGGTGTCCAGGTCGAACAGGTAGAGATCGGAGATCCCGCCCACCGATCCGGAGAACGCGATGAGCCGGCCGTCCGGCGACCACGCCGGATTGGCCACAGCGCCGATGTCCGAGAGGGAGATGCGGTCCTCCACCTGCCCGTTGTCCGCCTTCACCACCACCAGCTGGTTGTCGCCGTCGGCGACGACCACGTAGGCGAACAGCTCGCCGTCCGGCGACCACGTGCCGGACGAGTCGATGTAGCGGAGCGCGTCGATGTGCGGATCGGAGTTCGCGCTCGACAGCTTCCGGATGATCTTCCCCGTGGCGGTTTCGGCCATGTACAGGTCCACCGAGAAGAGATCCTTCTCGGACAGGAAGGCGATGTACTTCCCGTCGGGGCTCAGCGCGGGCGAGATGTTCACCGAGCCGGAGCCGGTGCAGGGGCAGAGAATGGCCTGGCCCATGTCGGCCGGGACGTCGCGCCCCTCGATGAGCGGCAGGTATTCGCGGGCGACGGCTTCCTTCCATCGGACCGACAGCGTGTCGGTGGGCATCGCCAGCACCTGCTCGATCGCACCCTCGAAACCGACGCGCAGCGCCCGCCGGAACACCTGAACGACGGCGTCGTCACCATAGGTGCCGCCGATGTAGGCCCAGAGCGCCTGCCCGAACCGGTAGGGGAAGTAGCGGGAGTCACGCGTCAGCTGACGGATGGTCGGCAGGTCGTCGCGCAGGATCGCATCGCGCATCCACATGGCCGTCAGCGGGTCGTCACGCCCGACCGACATGTACTCGGCCATGCCCTCGATCAGCCAAAGAGGGAGTAGCCCCAGGCCCTGCAGCCCGCCTCCGCGACGCGACTGCGCGATGTTGTACTGGAACGCGTGCACCAGCTCGTGTCCCAGCACGTGATCGGTGTCCCAGTACGATCCCGTCATCGGCATGATGACGCGGTTCTTGAGCGACTCGGTCACGCCGCCCGTGCCCTCGCCGATGAAGCCGGAGAGCGTGTTGGTCTGCTGGAAGTCCGGATGGTCGGCGTACAGGATCACCGGCTTGGACGTTTCGAACTCGTGCTGGAAGGTCCGGGCGAGGCGCTCGTACCAGCGCTCGCCCATGCGCGTGGCGTCGAGGATGGCCTCGCGCTCCTCCGGGTAGTAGTACCAGTCGAAGTGGTCGGACTCGAGGATCCGGAAGTCGAAGCTGTCGAACTGGACCTTGTTGCGGCCGAAGTACTGGGCCTCGCCGTCCGCGGGGAGGGTGACCAGGGCCACCGCCGCGCCGAGAAGCGACAGGGAACGGCGAATTCCCGACCTGGGTGCCAGGGGATTTCTCATCGAGACCTCTTGCAGGGTTTTCGCCACTCATCCAGTCCGTCTGACGATGCTCCCGTGCGGACTTGCACACAATCGGGTCTGCGGCGGGATCTCGCGAGAGGCGTCATGCACCTTATACTTCGCGCGGACGCAGGGGTGCCACTTCCGTTTCCTCCTCCTCCCGGAGAGAAGTACGCCATGACGAGACACTGGATTTCCCGAGCTGCAGCTGGACTCGCCCTCGTGGTTGCCATCGCAGCCTGCGGGGAGGCGCCCGCGCCGGGACCGGGGCTCGCGGTCGCCGTGTCGGAACTTGAGACGCCGGCGGGACCCGGGAGTGGAGAACCCTTCGTCGCCGCCCACGGCGGCGACGTGTACCTGAGCTGGCTCGAACGCTCCGGCGATGGCCACGATCTCCGGTTCGCCCGATTTGACGGAGCCGCGTGGCACGCCGGCGGCGTGGTGGTGCATGGCGACGACTTCTTCGTGAACTGGGCCGACTTTCCGTCGCTGCGGACGGGGCCTGACGGCACGCTATGGGCGCACTGGCTCCAGCGGGGCGGGCAGGGGACGTACGACTACGGCGTCCGCGTGGCGCGGTCGCACGACGGTGGCGCCACCTGGTCGGAGCCGTGGACCCCGCACGACGACGACTCACCGACGGAGCACGGATTCGTCTCCGCCTTTGTCGACGGCGACGGCATGGGCTTCCTCTGGCTCGACGGGCGCAAGGCGGATCCGGCAGCCCCCGGCGGCGGTGTTCAGGAGATGACGCTGCGCCAGCGCACGATGTCGAGCGACGGCGTGCCGGGCGAGGAGCTGGTGGTCGACGGGCGCGTGTGCGACTGCTGCCAGACCGCGGTCACCACCACCGATGCGGGTCCGGTTGCGGCATATCGCAACCGCACGGAGGACGAGATCAGGGACATCTACGTGTCCCGCCGGGTGGATGGGGCGTGGACGGACGGCGTGCCGGTGTTCGACGACGGATGGCACATCGCTGCCTGCCCGGTCAACGGACCCGCGATTGACGCGCGGGGCTCCGCGGTCGCGGTCGCCTGGTTCGCGGCTCCCGGCGACGTGGCGCGGGTCAAGGTCGCCTTCTCCCCGGACGCCGGTGCCTCGTTCGGGGCGCCGGTCGTCGTCGACGACGGCGCCCCTGCGGGCCGGGTGGACGTCCGCATGCTCGAGGACGGAGCGGCGCTCGTGACCTGGCTTGAGCGAACCGGCGGCGAGGGTGCCGCCGTGCGGCTGCGCGTGGTCCAGCCGGACGGGTCGGCCAGCGCGAGTCACACGCTGACCGAGTCCTCTTCGGCGCGCGCGAGCGGCTTCCCGCGCATCGCGCCGCTCGGGGCGGGCGACGGCGCCTACCTGCTCGCCTGGACGGACGTCGCGGAGACGGCGCCCCAGGTGCGCGTGACCAGGCTCGAGGTGGAGCGGACCCGATGAGGCCCACGCGGACGGGTTCGAGGTGGCTCGCGGTGGCCGTCTTCGTCGGCACGACGCTGGCCGGCTGCGCGCCCGTCGAGAACGCGGGGCCACCGCGCGTCGGCGCGCTCGCCCGCGAGTACGAGACGACGACCCTCGCCGGCGACACGGTAACGCTCGCGTCGCTCCGGGGCCGCGTCGTGCTTCTGAACCTCTGGGCGACGTGGTGTACCCCGTGCCGCCTGGAGACCCCATATCTGCAGGAGGTCTTCGAGGAGCACCGGGATCGCGGCTTCGAGATCGTCGGCGTCTCCATGGATACCGGCGACGCGGCAGCGGACGTGGCCATGTTCGTCGAGGAGTTCGGTGTCACGTACACGATTCTCCACGACCCGCAGATGAGGGGCATGGAGCTGTACCAGGTCCTGGGCCTGCCCGCGACCTTCCTCATCGACCGGGAAGGCGTGCTCCGATGGATGCGTTACGGACCGATTCCCGAAGGCGACGCGGATTTCCTGCGCGCGCTGGAGGATGCCCTGTCGTGAGCGTGGCGTCCACGGTCGACCCGGATCTCGTCGAGACCCCCGTCGGCGTCGTCGATCTCGACCGCGCCCGCGCGAACGCGGAGCGGGTGGTTGCGTACGCGTCGGCGCATGGTCTCGGGTGGCGACCCCACATCAAGACCCACAAGTCGCGCACACTCGCCCGCCTCCAGCTCGACGCCGGTGCCCGCGGGCTCACCGTCGCCACGCTCCGCGAGGCGGAGGTCATGGCCGCGCTCACCGACGACATCCTGCTGGCCTACCCGCCCGTCGGGGACGCGAAGCTGGCGAGGCTGGTCGAGCTGCCCGGGTCGCTCGACCTGAAGGTGGCGCTCGACTCGACCGAGGTGCTGGAACCCCTCGCGGCCGCGTGCCGGGCCGCCGGACGCACGGTCGGGGTGCTCGTGGAGCAGGACGTGGGCATGGGACGCGTGGGTGTTCAGACGGAGGAAGCGGTCGTCCAGCTCGCGCGCCGTGCCGCCGAGCTCGGCGGCGTCGACTTCCGCGGCATCCTGTTTTACCCGGGTCACATCCGCATGCAGCAGGGCGGGCAGGGGCAGCCGATCACCGGCGTCGCCGACCGCCTCGCGCGCACGCTCGAGGCGCTGCACGCGGCGACACTCGAGCCCTCCATCGTGTCCGGCGGCTCCACGCCCACGCTATGGCGGAGTCACGAGATGCCCGGCCTGACCGAGATCCGCTCGGGGTCGTGCATCTATTTCGACCGCGAGGCGCTCGACGTCGGCGTCGCGCGGCAGGAGGACCTCGCCTACACGGTTCTGGCGACGGTGGTGAGTACCTCGGTCCCCGGTCATGCCGTGGTCGACGCGGGGTCGAAGGCTCTGGCCCGCGAGTCGCGGGGGGCGGCGGACGGATTCGGCATTCTGCTCGATCGACCGCACGTCGTCGTCTCGAGCGTGTCGGAGGAACACGGCGTGCTCGACCTGAGCCAGACGGACTGGCGCCCCCGGATCGGCGAGCGCGTGCATATCGTGCCGAACCACGTCTGCGTCTCGGTCAACCTTCAGGACCGGGTCCTCGCACGCGATGCCCGTGGGTACCGGCCGGTCGAGATCGAGGCGCGGGGACGGGCCCGCACGGGCGGCTGAGTTGGAACGCTTCGAGGACCAGCCGCTCGGCGCCGCTCCGCACATCGCCGTCTTCTCGTCGAGCAAGGTCGGAAACTTCGTGGTCACGACCCCGCTGCTGCGCGGACTGAAGGAGAAGTACCCCCGCGCGACGCTGGACTTCTTCGGGAGCGAAGCCACGCGCGGGTTCGAGGAAGCGTGCCCCCACGTCGACTTCCGCTTCAGCCTGTACGGCCGGCCCGGTGGATTCCTCGAGACGCTGGCCTCGGCGGTCGCCGAGCGCCGGGCGGTGGCGGGGCCCTACGATCTGGCCATCAACTGCGACGAGTTCGCCGAGCTCAACGTGGTGGCCGTCACGCTCGTGCAGCCTCGCTACATCGCCGGGGGCGCTCTGTCTCCCGACCTGAGGGGCCGCATGCCGGCCGGAGCGCGGCCCGAGCACAGGATGCTGCTCGATGACGACTGGAACAGTCCGGCGTTCCTCGCCCGGTACGCGGACGTGCTCGAGTCGAACTACATCGCCGAGATCTTTTGCCGCATCGCCTACGTAGAGACCGACTTCTTCGCGCTGGAACTCGGCAGCGCTCCCCCGGACTTCGAGGTGCCCGACGTCCTGGTGCACGTCACGACGACCCGGCAGGCCAAGCTGTGGCCCACGGGCCACTGGCTCCGCCTCATGCGCGCGATCGAGGAGCGCGGACTGTCCGCGGGTCTCGTGGGGAGTCCCCCGGCTGCGCAGCGCGCCCTCTACAACGCGGGGGACGCGGAGGACGTTCTGCTCGCCGAGACCGCGCTCGTCGATCTGCGGGGGCGCACGCCGCTCCTGCAGCTCGCGGGCGCACTCGAACGGGCCCGAGCGCTCGTCACCGTCGACGCCGGCCCGCTCCACGTGGCAGCCGCCGTGGGGTGCCCTACGGTCGCGCTCTTCGGCGCCGACGACGAGGGGGTGGGCGCGAGTCCCATGAGCCTCTGGGCGCCTCGGCGCCCCTTCGTCTTCGCCACACGGTCGAGCCAAACGTGCCGGGCGTGCGCCGATCGCAGGTTTCGCAACACCGACTGTGTCGTCGATGGCCATCCGTGCATGACCGGCGTCGACGTCACGCAGGTCACCCGCCTCCTGGACGACGCGCTGGCATGGCGCGGCCGTTTGGTACGTTCAACAACGCCCACGCTCCAACTCGAGGAACATCCATGAGCGAACTCCGCCGCGTCCACACGGACCACGCCCCCGCGGCCATCGGACCCTACTCCCAGGCCATCGTCGTCGACGGGTGGGTCTTCTGCTCGGGCCAGATCCCGCTCGATCCCAAGACCGGTGAGCTGCTCAAGGGGAGTGTGGCCGAGCAGACCGATCTCGTCCTCCACAATCTCCGTTCGGTGCTGGAGGCCGCTGGTTCGTCTCTGGATCGCGTGGTGAAGACGACCGTCTTTCTCTCCGACATGCACACCTTCGCCGAGATGAACGAGGTCTACGCCCGGCACTTCGCGGAGCATCGGCCGGCCCGTGCCGCCGTGCAGGCGGGAGCGCTGCCGAAATTCTGCGACGTGGAGATCGAGTGCGTGGCCCGCATCGGCTGAGTGAAGGGCCCTGGCTCGCTGCTGCTCCGTGGGGCGCAGGCGGGCTTTCCGGGCCCTGTTGCGTGGGCGCCGGGCGCCTCCTAGCTTGCCTTCGGTCCCAGAGAGGAGATCTGAAGACTGATTTTCCGTAGCACGGGATTTCGCCCCTGCCATGTCGGTCGCGATCCGATCGACTCGTCAGGGGTGTTTGTGTGTTGTTCAGCACCCTGGCGGGGCCTCGCCCCGAGCAGTCGATAGAGGGTGGTTTTTTCCACAGTCCAACCCCAGATGGAGGACGGACATGACGTTTACATCGTCAGCACGTCTCACGTCCGGGCTGGTGCGCGGAGGCCTGGTTCTGGCTCTGGCCGCACTGCTCGGATGGGCACCGTCTCCGGTGGCGGCCCAGGCAACGGGCACGCTCGTCGGAACGGTGCGGGATGCTGCGTCGCAGCGTCCGCTGGAGGCGGTCCAGGTGTATATCGCGAACACCGGTATCGGTGCACTCACGAATGCCGCGGGCCGCTTCCTGCTTCTCAACGTCCCGGCGGGCGAGCACACGCTCGTCGCCGAGATCGTCGGATACCGCTCGGGCTCGCAGACCGTCACGGTCGCCGCGGGTGCGTCGGTGGTCGCCGACTTCGCGCTCGAACAGACGGCGATCAGCCTCGAGCAGATCGTCGTCACGGGCGCCGGTGTCGCGACCGAAAAGCGGAAGCTCGGCAACACGATCGCGACGCTCGACGCCTCCCAGCTCGACAACGCCCCGATCGCGGATTTCAGCCAGATGATCCAGGGCCGTGAGCCCGGCGTCGTGGCGCTCCCCTCGTCCGGCGCGACCGGCGAAGGCGCGGCGATCCGCATTCGTGGTTCGTCCAGCCTCTCGCAGCTCAACGAGCCGATCATCTACGTCGACGGCATTCGGATCAACCGTGACGCCGTGGGCCTCAGCGGCACGGGTAACCCGAGCCGTCTCGATGACATCCCCCCGGATGCCATCGAGCGCGTCGAGATCCTCAAGGGTGCCGCGGCGGCGACGCTGTACGGCACCGAGGCGTCGAACGGCGTGATCCAGATCTTCACGAAGCGTGGCCGCTCCGGTGCTCCGTCGTTCACGGCGCAGGGTGACTGGACGGGCATCTCCGTGCCGACGAACCGGATTCTGCCGCTCGCCGACTTCATCGGGCGGGACTGCTCCAACCTCTCCTGCACGGGTGCGAACGACGCGGCGACCATGGCCGCGCGCAGCGCTCGGGTGCAGGATCGCTTCGGGATCACTCCCTCGAGCCCCTACGACGTCTTCGAGTCGAACACGATCCCCGAGATCCTCGACACCGGCTTCGGCCAGGCCTACTCGGCTTCGGTCACCGGCGGTACGGATTCGTTCAACTACTTCGTGTCCGGCCGCTACGCCTACGAAGACGGCGTTCTTAACGTGAAGGACGTTTTCCCGCAGGTCGAAGGCATCGAGCCCGAAGACGACACGAACGGCCGCATGCAGTTCACGTCGAACTTCACGGTGATTCCGAGCTCGAAGGTCCGCATCGGCGTCAGCACGCTCTATACGGACACCAAGCAGCACACGCCCGACAACGGCAACAACATCTACGGCGTGTTCAGCTCCATGCTCATGGGTCAGCTTCGCCGGGCGACGCCGCAGTCCGCGACCGATAAGGGCTCGAACTATTTCGGCGCGCCGACCTTCGGCACGACGCGCGAGTTCAGCTACCAGCTGAACAACGCGTCGTCGCAGCACTTCGCGGGCAGCACGACGATCGGCTTCACGCCGACCGACGAGTTCCGCCTCGACGGGACCATCGGCGTCGACTTCACGTCCGACGACCGAGTGTTCTACAGCCCGTATGCCTACAACGTGGACGGGTTCACGACCAATCAGACGTTCGGCAGCCGGACGGTCTCCGAGGATCGGAGCCGTGAGATCACGGCCGACCTGAAGGGTTCGTACACGAGCAACTTCGGCGACCGGTTCGAGAACCAGTTCATGTTCGGTGGTCAGGGCTTCCTGCGTCAGAGGCAGTCGGCCGGCGGTGGGGGCAGTGTCTTCCCCGGC
The DNA here is from genome assembly GCA_030827315.1 of Gemmatimonadota bacterium. GTDB lineage: Bacteria > Gemmatimonadota > Gemmatimonadetes > Longimicrobiales > Gaopeijiaceae > UBA2589. Next base: position 19,903 of record JAURER010000035.1, read on the forward strand.
CCGGGACTCGAGACGCTGTCGGCGCTGGCGAACAGCTCCGCCAGCGAGAGCTGGGTGCGAGTGACGCAGCTCGGTGGATACCTGCAGGATCAGCTGGGCATCGACGACTGGATCTTCCTGACCGTCGGTGGTCGCTGGGACGCGAACTCGGCGTTCGGTGAGGACTTCACGACGGCCTTCTACCCGAAGGTGTCGGCCTCCATCGTGCCGAGCCAGGGCCTCGACTGGCAGAACGAGACGTTCTCGACGTTCCGCATCCGCGGCGCGCTCGGAAAGTCCGGTCTGCAGCCCGACGCCTTCGCCAAGTTCACGACCTACAGCCCCGCGCCGTCCGAAGAGGGCCCCGGCTTCTCGCCGAGCAACCTCGGAAACGACGCACTCGAGCCCGAGGTCTCCACGGAGTGGGAGATCGGGACCGAGCTCGGTCTGTTCAACGACCGCTGGTCGCTGGATCTGACCTACTGGGATCGTACGGTCGACAAGGCCATGGTTTCGCAGCAGTTCTCGGTGACGGGTGGCTTCGTGGCCAACCAGCTGGTCAACATCGGCGAGCTCGTGGGCTCGGGTGTCGAGGCCAGCATCCGCGGAACCGCGTACCAGGGCAACGGCATCTCGCTCAACGTGTTCGCCAACACGGCATACTTGAACGAGGAGGTCACCGACCTCGGTGGCGCGCCGCCGCTCAAGACCGGTGGCTCGTACCCCCGCTACCGGAACTACATCCTCGAGGGTTACGCGCCGGGGCAGTACTTCGGTGCCCGGATCGCCGACGTGGCGATCCCGCTGAACCTCGACGGTTCGTGCACCGTGCCGACGCAGGCCCAGGCCGAGGCGTATTTCGCCGGGCCCGTCAACCCGACGAGCTTCAAGCCGCTCGCCATCGGCAACTCCGATTTCGGTACGCCGAACGGTGGCCTCGCGTCGAACAACTGCGGTGACGGCCTCCTGCTGAGCGATCTTGGCAAGCCGACCCCGGATTTCACCGGTGCCTTCGGCTTCAACATGTCGTTTGCGACGAACTTCGAGCTCGCCGCGCTCTTCGACTACAAGTGGGGCGGTCAGGCGCAGGACCTGTCTGGCATGTTCCGTCGTGCGAATGCGGTCATCGGCCGCAACACGCCGCGGGCGTCGGAGCTCGAATCGATCATGCGTAATCCGGCCTCGACGCCGGCGCAGCGCGTCGACGCGGCCGTCTCGTGGGCGCGTGAGATCGAGGGTCTGTCGCCGATGTCCGGCTTGAACGGAATCTACGACGCGAACATGATCCGCTTCCGCGAGCTCTCCCTGAGCTACCGTGTGCCGTCCGACCTGGTCGGCGGTTGGGGGCTCTCCTCCGCCACGGTGAACCTGGGCGCGAGGAACATTCACCTGTGGATGCCGGGAAGCGAGTACCCGGGTATGGATCCCGAGACCAACGTCATCGGCCGCTGCAACGGCGGTCTGGACTGCAACTTCCTGCAGTCGACGGAGGGCTGGGCGATTCCGATCCCGCGGCGCTTCACGCTGTCCACCCGCGTCACGTTCTAAGGGAGACTGACCATGATGAACAGAATCAAGGCTCCCGCCCTGGCCGCCATCGCGACCCTGACGCTTTCGGGCTGCGTGGGTGACCTGCTGGACGTGGACAATCCGAACAGCCTCAACGAGTCGTCGGTCGAGCTGCCTGCGGCGGCCAACGGGCTCGCCAATGGCGCGCTCGTCGAGGTCGGCGATGCGGTGTCCTACATGGGGCTCTCGCTCGCTGTCGCCTCCGACGAGGCATACTGGACCGGCTCCCGCGACGCGTGGGGTCAGCTCGACCAGGGGTACGTCGGTGACCCTCTCAACGAGTTCACCGACGCGGCCTTCCCCCAGCTCGGCGAGGCCGTCTGGCTCGCCCGCAAGGCGGTCAATGTGCTGAAGGGTCACGTCGACGAGCTCGGTAACGCCTACCGGCTCGATCGCGGGCGCGCCCAGATGTTCTACGGGATCGCGCTCATGATCACCGGCGAGTCCCAGGAGGACATGACGTTCTCCGACAAGACCGACGCCGCGCCCGCGGTTGGGCCGGCGAACATGTTCAAGGTGCTCGACGACGCAATCGCGCAGTTCACCGCGGCGATCGCGGACTTCGAGGCCGAGGGCAAGACCGAGCTGGCGGTCACCGCGAAGGCCCTTCGGGCACGCGCGCACATGTCGCGGGCCATCTGGAGTAAGATCAATCCGTCGGCCACCGTTGGCGGGGCGATCACGTACCCGGCCCAGGCGCTCTCCGACGCGGCGGATGTGCTTGCGTACGCTGGCACGTCGGACTGGTACTATAACATGAACTACTCCTCAGGTTCGCGGTCCAGCTACCTGCACGGGGAAGTCAACAACCGTGGTGAGCAGCAGTGGGACCCCACGCTGGCGGTCCTGACCGGCAGCAAGACCGGTTCCAAGGGCCGGACGGGCAAGTCGAACCTGGACGATCCGTTTGCTGCGGTGGCGGGCACCAAGGATCCGGCGGTGGAGACGGCGCTGACGCAGTTCGGCGCCGCGCAGTACTCCCCGATCACGGTGACCTCGGCGCGCCTCATGCACCTGATTCTCGCCGAGAACGCGCTCGCTTCGAACAACACGGCGTCGTTCGAAACCCACATCAATCACCTGCGTGATTACGACGCGTACGACAGCGACTACACGTATACGGCGGGCAACGCGGTACAGGCGCTTCAGCATCATCGGCGCGTCAACACCCTGTGGATGGGGCTCCGTCTGCAGGACATGTACCGCTGGGGCCTCAAGGACCCGAAGTGGCAGGCGGGCGCCGAAACGGTGAAGAGCGCGGGTCAGATGCTCCCGATCACGATCGTGGAGTGCCGCGCGAATCCGTACCTCGACAACGTCACGTGCGCCTCGATCAACCCTTGAGGCAACTGACGTAGAAGTTCGACGACCCGGGCTGGTGACGGGTCGGCGGTAAGAGAAGGCGGGCGCATCCGTACCTGTTGCGGATGCGCCTCGCCTTCTCTTGCGTTCCGGTTAGATTCTACGCCCATGAAGACACTCAAGAGATTCGCCGCGCTCGGCCTGCTGGTGGCCTTGGCTTCTGGTTGCGAGGTATTCGAGGACCCGACGCCGGAGACGGTGTCGTTTCGCATGGACGGGCCCGCCGGCGTCACCGTGACGGTCCTGTACTCGAAACAGTTCGTCGCGGGCGTGACGGAGGCGGGGATCACCGAGGTCGAGATCTTCCGGGCCGACACGGTCGTGCACACGCTGCCGATCGATACGCTCATCGACGTGCGCCTCGAGCGCCGCATCTTCATTCAGGCGGAGGTTCAGCCGACGGACACGGTCAACGTAGACGTTCGCGTCGACGTGAACGACCGCAACGTGTTCGCGCGCAACGGGGACCTCTTTCCGGCCCTGCCGTGGCAGTTCGTCTACCAGTACAACACCCGATTCACCGAATCCATCCAGGTGATCATCTGACCATGACCCGCAGCCTGACTCGTGCCGCGGCCGTGCTCGCGCTGGTCGCGGCTCTCAACGGGTGCTACGCGTACCGGCCCGTGGAGTCCGCGCCGGTCGGTGCGAGTGTTCGCGTGCACATTCCCGTCGGGAGCTCCGTAGACATCCCCGGGCGGGCGGCGGAGACCGTGACGGTGGAGGGGAGCCTGCTGGAGCTCGGGGACAGCGTAGCCATCGCCACCGAGACCCGACGGGAGTTGGGCGCATACCGCGAGATCGTGCAGTTCGACACGCTGCGCCTGGGAGTCTCGCAGATCGCCCGGATCGAGCTCAAGGAATTCTCGCAGGGCCGAAGTATCGGTCTCGGGCTGGCGATTTCCGGCGTGGTGGCGGCCGCGGCGGCTGTGGCGTTCGGCGTCGGCGGCGGGGCGGCGGGTGACGGTCCTCCGGACGGTGGCGGCCCGCAAGGTGCCTTCGTGATCAACCCGGCCGTCCTTGCGGGACTCATCGGCGCGCTGTCGGGCGGTCGCTAAGGTCGGAGCCACTCGCTGACCCCCGTAGGCCGCCACGTTATCTTTTCGCTTCGCACCCGCGCGTTCGCGCGCCCGTCCGCGCCGCGCCGCGGAACCGGGTCATGGATGGTCTGGACCGAGGAAGCCTCAATCATGCGACGACAGCTACGACTTCGCGGCCGTGCCGCACTCCTGCTCGCGGCGTTCACGCTCGCGTTGCCTCCCGTGGGGACGGCGCAACAGTACGACGAGTCGCTCTACGACGTGCTGAACTGGACGAACGCCGGGATCGCACGGGGTGGGCGCTCCACCGGCGTCGCGGGCAGTGACTCGAGGCCCAACGAGTACTACTTCGGGGCGACGGGCGGCGGTCTCTGGAAGACGACCGACGGGGGCACCACCTGGCGGCCCGTGACCGACGGGCAGATCACGAGTTCCTCGGTCGGCGCGGTCGCCGTCTGCGAGGCGAACCCCGACGTGGTCTACATCGGGACGGGCGAGACCCAGCTCCGTGGCAACGTGATGCAGGGTGACGGCGTCTACCGGTCCACCGACGCGGGTAGGACCTGGGAGCACCTCGGTCTGGTCGAGACGCAGAACATCTCCCGCATCCGCATCCACCCCGACGACTGCGACGTCGCGTGGGTGGGCGCGTTCGGCAAGCACTCGGTGGAGAACCCGGAGCGTGGCGTCTACAGGACGACGGATGGGGGCCAGACGTGGAACCGGACGCTCTTCAAGAGCCCGAAGGCCGGCGTCGTCGACCTGATCGTCGATCCGAATGACGCCGACGTGCTGTACGCCGCCGTCTGGGAGGCGTGGCGCAAGAGCTGGGGCATGAGCTCCGGCGGCTTCGATTCCGGCCTCTGGAAGTCCACGGACGGCGGCGAGACGTGGAGCGACATCACGTCTACGCTCGGCCTGGAGCCGGCGGGCCCGATCGGCAAGATCGGGGTGACCGTGTCCGGTGCGAACTCCGATCGGGTCTGGGTCATCGTGGAGCACGACGCCGAGGGAGGCGTCTACCGTTCCGACGACGCGGGCCGGTCCTGGGAGCACGTCAATGACGAGCGCAATCTTCGGCAGCGCGCCTTCTACTACACGCGCATCTACGCCGATCCGCAGGACGAGGACGTGGTCTACGCCCTCAACACCGGCTTCTACAAGTCGACCGACGGGGGCGTGACCTTCCCGCGCTCCATCCGGGTGCCGCACGGTGACAACCACGACCTGTGGATCGCGCCGTCCGACCCCACGCGCATGATCAACTCCAACGACGGCGGCGGCAACGTCTCCGTCAACGGCGGAGACAGCTGGACGGGTCAGGACTACCCGACGGCGCAGTTCTACCGCGTCATCACGACGGCCCATGAGCCGTATCACATCTGCGGGGCGCAGCAGGACAACTCGACGGCGTGCACGCCGTCCGGTGGATGGGGGCACCTCTCCGCGGCGGGCGGCTTCGGCGGGGGCAGCAACTACTTCTACGACGTGGGCGGGTGCGAAAGCGGGTACATCGCGCCGCACCCGGAAAATACGAACATCTTCTACGCGGGCTGCTACGGCGGTTCCCTCTCCCGCTACGACCACGCCACGGGGCTCACGCGGTCCGTCAACGTGTGGCCGGAGAATCCGATGGGGCAGTCTGCCGAGGATCTCCGCGAGCGGGTGCAGTGGACCTTCCCGATCGTCTTCGACCGTCACGACGCCGACGTCCTGTACACCGGTACGCAGAAGGTCTGGAAGACGACGAATGAGGGACAGAGCTGGACGCAGATCAGCCCGGACCTGACCCGGAACGACCCGGCGACGGTGGGCGCGTCGGGAGGTCCGATCACCAAGGATCAGACCGGCGTCGAGACGTACGCGACGATTTTCGCGATCGCACCCTCGTATCACGACGGGAACGTGATCTGGGCGGGGTCCGACGACGGGTACGTGCACATCACGCGCAATGCCCGGGCGGCGGCCCCGACGTGGGAGAACGTGACACCCCCCGACGCCCCGGACTTCGTTCGCATCAACACGATCGAGGCTTCGCCGAACTCGCCGGGCAAGGCGTACGTCGCCGGCATCCGCTACCTGGTCGACGACGATCGCAGCCCCTACATCTGGAAGACCGAGGATTACGGCGAGACGTGGACCCGCATCGTCACCGGGATTCCGGCCGACGACTTCGTGCGCGCGGTCCGTGAGGATCCCGTCCGGCCCGGGCTCCTTTACGCGGCCTCGGAGCGCACGGTCTACGTGTCGTGGAACGATGGGGCCTCCTGGCAGCCACTGACCATGAATCTGCCCGTCACGCAGGTCTCCGATCTCGTGGTGGAGGACAACGACCTCGTCATCGCGACGCACGGCCGCTCCTTCTGGGTCATGAGGAGCATCGGGCTGCTCCGTCAGCTCACGCCGGAGGTGGCCTCGGCGGGCTTCTGGCTCTTTGACCCGAAGGATCCGGTGCGCGGATTCGACGGCACCGTCGAGATCGACTACCACCTGGCCGATGACGCCGGCAAGGTCGTGCTCGAGTTCATGGACGCGGCCGGTGAGGTGCTCGCCACATTCGAGTCTCCGGACCCGGAGGCGGAAGAGGGAGGCGCGCCGGACGAGTCCGAGGGATTCTTCGGGGGCGGCGGCAGTCAGACGCCGGCCGTGACCGCAGGCGCCAACCGGTTTCGCTGGAATCAGCGCCTGGCGGGTTGGACGGACTTCGAGGGCCGCATCTTCTGGGCTGCCGGCAACCAGGGGCCGTCGGTGCTGCCCGGCCGGTACCAGGTCCGCCTGACGGTCGACGGCGAGAGCATGACGCAGGACTTCGAGATCCGGATGAATCCGCGCGCCGTCGCACAGGGGGTCACGCTGGCCGACCTGCAGGCGCGCTTCGACTTCGCGCTCCGGATCCGGGACCGGGTGACGGACGCCAACGAGGCGGTGCTCCGCATCCGCTCCATCAAGACGCAGATCGACGATCGACTCGGTCAGAACGACAACGCGGAGCTCCAGGAGCTCGGCGGTACGGTGGCGGGCCGTCTCAGCGGCGTCGAGGGCGAGATCTATCAGGTTCAGAATCAGTCGAGCCAGGATCCGCTCAACTACCCGATCAAGCTGAACAACAAGATCGCTGCCCTTCAGAACCTGGTGGAAGGTGCCGAGAGTCGGCCCACGGACCAGTCGTTCGAGGTCTTCGAGGCTCTGTCCGGCCAGCTCGAGACGGAGCTGGAGCAGATGACTCTCGTGATCCAGCAGGATCTGGCCCGCCTCAACGAGCTGCTGAGGGAGCTCGGGCTCGATCCCATCGACGCGGAGCGCCTCATCACCTGACCCGCCGCCTTCCCCCGGGCCTGTATCCGGCGGGAAGGGTCGTGGGGCGGGGGGGGGGCGGCGACCCGGGGTCGCCGCCCCTTCTTCACGTCCCCGGGCGGCCGCGGCCGCCGGGGCGGGCGCCATTTCCCCTCGACAGGGCGGCACCGCAT
>JAURER010000003.1 GCA_030827315.1 Gemmatimonadota bacterium
GATCGCGGTGCTCCGCTGCCTCGGGGCCGGTCAGAGCACGGCGTTTCTGGCCTACCTCATTCAGGCCGCGATGCTCGGCCTCCTGGGCGCCTCGGCCGGCGCGGCGCTGGGCGTCGTGCTGCAGGCACTCATGCCCACGATCCTCGCCGGGGTGCTTCCCGTCGACGTGACGACGAGACTCTCTTTCCCTTCCATCGTCGCCGGCCTGGGCATCGGTGTGTGGATGGCCGTGGTCTTCGCGCTGATTCCGCTGCTGCAGGTCCGGGACGTGCCCCCCCTCGCGGCCCTGAGACAGGACTTCGAGGTTCGCCGCGGCCACCTGGATCCGGTCCGGCTCGTAGCCTACGCGCTGCTCGGCGCCAGCGTGCTCGCGCTGTGCGCGTACGAGGCGCCGGACCCCGAGCTCGGACTCGGCTTCGCCGCCGCGCTCGCGGTGGCGGCCGCGCTCATCGCCGGCGTGGGGTGGGGGATCACGCGGATGACTCGCCGCTTCTTCCCGACCCGCGCTTCCTACCCGATCCGTCAGGGGATCTCGAACCTGTTTCGGCCCCAGAACCAGACCGTGTCGGTGACGCTTGCGCTCGGCTTCGGGGCCTTCGTGATCGGCACCATCGTGCAGATCGAGGGAAGTCTGCGCGACGACCTTACGCTCTCGTTCGGGAGCGGACAGCCCAACCTCCTGCTCTTCGACATCCAGACCGACCAGGCCGAGGGGGTGCGCGGGCTCCTCGGCCCGGAAGCCGACGTGGACGCCTCGCCGCTCGTGACTTCGCGGATCGCGCGGATCAACGGCGTGACCGCAGAGGAACTGCGAGACGATCCGGACCGGGAGTCGCGGCCCGAGGGGTGGGCGCTGCGGCGTGAGTACCGGAACACGTACCGGGAGCGGCTGGGCCGGGCGGAGGAACTGGTTTCGGGTCGCTGGTGGGACGGGACGCCGGGCAGCGACGACGCGACGGAGGTCGTCGCCGGTGGGCTGGCCAGGCTCTCGCTGGAGGTCGATGTCGCGGAGAGTCTGCGCGTAGGTCTGGGTGACACGATCACGTGGGACGTGGCGGGCGTGGAGATCCCTTCCGTGGTGACGAGCCTCAGGACGGTCGACTGGGGCCGCCTGGAGCCGAACTTCTTCGCGATCCTGGAGCCCGGAGTGCTCGAAGACGCCCCGCAGAACGTGGTCATGATCGCGCGGATCGCGGACGCGGCCGAGCGCGACCGGGTCCAGCGGGAGCTCGTGGGAGCTTTTCCCAACGTCTCCGCCCTCGACTTCTCCCGGGTCCAGGAAGCGATCGAGTCGGTGCTGTCCCGCGTCCGGCAGGCCGTGGCGTTCCTCGGGGGGTTCAGCGCCCTCGCCGGCGTCATCGTGCTCGTGGGCGCCCTCGCGACCTCACGGCACCAGCGTCTGCGCGAAGGGGCCCTGCTGAAGACGCTCGGCGCCCGGCGCCGGCAGGTGCTCACCGTCCTCCTCGCGGAGTACCTCGCGCTCGGCACGATCGCTACGGCGAGTGGGCTCCTGCTCGCGATCGTCGCTTCCGCGGTGGTGGTCCCGACCGTGTTCGGGATCGACTACGCGGTGCGGCTCGGTTCCACGGCGGCCATCTGGGCGGTGGTCGTGTCCCTCACGGTCGTGACCGGGCTTCTGGGCTCGCGCGAGCTCCTGCGCAGGCCGCCGCTTGCCGTGCTCCGCGAGGCGCCCGAGTAGTCCCGAGACGCGGCTTCAGTTCAGCGCGTTCGCCGCGAGCAGGTCGGCAGGCAGTCTCAGCGTCACTTCGTGGTGACATCCGTCGCACGGGAGCGGATGCGGGACGCGAAGCCGGGCGGGCTTCACGTGGAGGGCGTGGCCGCACCTCGGACACGCGCCGTCGATGGTCTGCAGCGTGAACCGCTCGATCCAGCGCCGCCGGGCGAGCGCGGCGCCGGTCACGAGGGCCCCGATCGGCCACACGGCGTGAGGCGGGACGATCGCCGCGAGTGGAGCGACCAACGCGAAGACGGCCATGGTCCGCACGGCGCCACCGACCCGCCAGGCCGAGCTCCGCGCCGTCACCCGGACGCGCACGTGCACGGGCTCGAACCCGAAGAGGGTCGCCTGCGCCCCGGCGTCGAAGGTGCCGGGCGCGGTTTTGGCCACGCCGGCTACCCCTTCGCGGCGAAGGCCCGGAGTCTCTCGCCCGCCTCGTGCAGCGTCTCGATCCGCTTGCAGAAAACGAAGCGTGCGAGTGAGTGCCCGCGTTCGGGGACGCTGAAGAAGCTCCCGCCGGGTACCGGCGCCACGCCACCCTCCCGCGTGAGACGTTTCCCGAACGTCATGGAGTCCTCGTCGCTGAGTGCCGAGAAGTCCGCGAGCACGTAGTAGGCGCCCTGGGGAAAGCGACACGCGAACCCGGCCTCCTGGAGGGCCGCGACCAGAATGCCGCCCCGCTCCCGGTACTGCGTGACCATGTCTTCGTAGTACGAAGCCGGAAGCTCGTTGAGCCCGACGGCGCACGCCTCCTGGAGCGGCGCCGGTGCGCCCACGGTGAGGAAGTCATGCACCTTTCGGATGGCGTTGGTAAGGGTCGGCGGGGCGATGATCGTGCCGATGCGCCAACCGGTCACGCTGAACGTCTTCGAAAGTCCGGAGATGGTGATCGTCCGGTCGCGCATGCCCGGGAAGGTGGCGAGGGGGATGTGCTCCCCCTCGTAGTAGATGTGCTCGTAGATCTCGTCGGTGATGGCGAGGATGTCGTGCTCGATGCACACGTCCGCGATCGCCTGCAGCTCTTCCCGCGTGAAGACGCGTCCGGTCGGGTTGTTCGGAGTGTTGATGACGATGGCCCGCGTCCTCGACGTGACGACCGCCTCGAGCATCGCCTTCTCGAGCCGGTAATCCGGAGCCTCGAGCGTCACGAACACCGGCTTCGCCTCGCACAGGATCGCGTCCGGGCCGTAATTCTCGTAAAACGGCTCGAAGACGATCACCTCTTCACCCGGATCGACGACCGCGAGCATGACCGACGCCATGGCTTCGGTGCCGCCGCAGGTGACCGTGATCTCGCGCTCGGTGTCGACCTCCATCCCGTAGTGCTCACGGTACTTCCTCGCGAGCGCGTGCCGGAGACTCGGGGAACCCCACGTGATCGCGTACTGGTTCACGTCGCTGCGGATGGCCGCGCAGGCAGCCTCCTTGAGAAGCTCCGGGGCGGCGAAATCGGGAAATCCCTGCGCCAGATTCACCGCATCGTGTTCGCGGGCGACGCGGGTCATTTCGCGGATGACGGATTCGGTGAAGGAGTGCGTGCGCCGGGCGGTGCGCTGGAGCCGGTGGGTCATGGATCGTGGGGTCGGGGTGCGCGACGGATGCCGCGGTGGCGCGCCATGATGGACACCGGCCGGCGACACGGCAACCGCCTCGGTCCCACGCCTCGGGGCGGGCGTGCGCTCCGCGCTGCTCCGGGGTCTGGCCCGGCGGCGCTCCTCGGCTCAACTTCACGCTCCCCGGTCCCCGGTCCCCCCGCGGAGCGGATTGTCCCCGAATGGAAACGACCGGAGCGCCCATGAGGCCGTCTCGTCTCCCGATCATCGCTACGTTGTTTCTCGCGGCAACGCCGCTCACCACCCAGCAGCACGCGGGTACCCTCGCTGCGCTCGAAGGGACGGAGAGCGGGCTCGCCGGCATGAGCGGGAGGGCCTCCGACGCAGAGGTCGTGCTCGCCGACCGGAGCATGGTCTACGTGGGCTCGGCCGCCGCAGGCGTCTTCCAGCCGAACCCCGACGTTGTCTGGGTGGGCAGGAGAGAGGGAAACCCGCGCAACCGCGCGGGCGTGGGCCGGGGTCTGTTCAAGTCCGTGGACGGGGGCCGCAGCTGGGCGTCGAGGGGCTTCGAATCTTCCGAGCGCTTCCATCGGGTCGTCACGCACCCCACGTTCGGAGACGGCCGGTGAAGCCCGCGCCCGCGGTCCGTGGACTCGCGCTCGCCGCCGCGCTGTGCGCCGGCGTTCACGCCGCGCCGCTCGGAGCGCAGGAGCCGCTTCGCCTCTTCATCTCGGTGGACATGGAGGGGATCGGCGGCATCGGTACAGGGGCGATGACGTCGGCCGGCGGGAAGGACTACGCGACCGGTCGCGAGCTCATGACCGACGAGGTCAACACGGTGGTCGAGGCCATTTTCGCGCACGACGCCCGGGCCCGGATCGTGGTGAACGATGCGCACGGAGACCATCAGAATCTGCTCCACACGCAGCTCGACCCGCGCGTCGTCTACATTCAGGGAGCCCTCAAGCCGCTGGGGATGGTGCAGGGGCTCGACGGCACCTTCGACGGGGTGATCTTCGTCGGCTACCACGCGAAGGCGGGCGACCCGGACGGCTTCCTCGCGCACACGGGCACGGGCTCCGTGAAGGGTCTCTGGCTCAACGACGTGGAGGTGGGCGAGGGGGGGATGAACGCGGCCTTCGCCGGCGCGCACGGCGTGCCCGTGATCCTCGCGTCGGGTGACTCTGCGGCCTCCGCCGAGCTCTCTGCGCTCCTCGACACCGAGACCGTCACCACCAAGACCGCCGAGACGCCCGCCGCGGCCCGCCTGCTGCACCCCGAGGTAGTCCGGGGCATGCTCGGCGAGGGGGTGGCCCGTGCGCTGGAGCGTCTGGAGAGGGGAGGGTACGAGGCGTTCGATCTCGGAACACCTGTGCGGATCCGGGTACGCTTCGCCACCACGATCCACGTCGACATTCTGATGTCGATTCCGGGGATGACGAAGGTCGACGGCTTCACGGTGGAGTACACCGCCACGAGTGCCGATCAGGCGTACCGACTCATCCGGCTGATGTATCGTTTCGTCCAAACCTGAACCCCACACTGCGATGCTGCGCGACGCCCTCCTCTGGGCCTCCACGAACCCCACGCTCGCTCAGAAGCTGCCGCGCTACCGGTTCGTCCAGAAAGCGACCAAACGGTTCATGCCCGGCGAGGACCGGCAGGACGCCCTGAACGAGTGCGCCACACTGGGCGCGCGCGGCATCTCCTCGACGATCACGCTCCTGGGGGAAAATCTGACGTCGCTGGACGAGGCCGACGCTGTGGTCGCGCACTACCTCGACAGCCTCCGGGCCATTGAGGAACAGGGGCTGCGAACGGTCATCTCCATCAAGCCCACGCAGCTGGGTCTCGACTTTGGTGTGGACGAAGCGACCCGGCGCCTCGCACAGCTCTGCGCCGCCACGCCGACCACCGTCTGGATCGACATGGAGGGCTCGGCTTACGTCGATCAGACGCTCGACATCTTCCGGACGGTCAAGCGGGAGCGGAGCAACGTGGGGCTGTGCATCCAGGCGTATCTGCGGCGGACCGCCGCCGACCTCGAGTCGCTCCTGCCGCTCGATCCCGACATCCGGATCGTGAAGGGCGCCTACAACGAGCCAGAATCGATCGCGTTCCCCGACAAGCGGGACGTGGACCGGAGTTTCGTGGCGCTCGCGGAGAGCCTCCTGCGGGCGCGGCGCGACGGGGGCAGGGGCACGGCCGTGCTCGCGACGCATGACCCCCGGATGATCTCCGAGACGAACCGGCTGGCGAACGAGCTGGGCGTCGACAGGGAGGCGTACGAGTTCTCCATGCTGTTCGGGATCCAGCGGAACGAACAGGACCGACTGGCCCGGGCCGGGTACCGGATGCGCGTCCTCGTGAGCTACGGCTCCGCGTGGTTCCCCTGGTACATGCGGCGTCTCGCAGAGCGGCCGGCGAACCTCTGGTTCGTGGCCAAACAGATGATCGGGTGACTCCGGCCTCCGTCGGCCCGTGGCCGGGCGACGACGATCCAGGACGCTGGCGCGCCCTGGCGGTGGTCTCCGCGGCGATGCTGCTTTCGCTCAGCGCATGGATGACCGCGACCGCCGTCGGCGCCGAACTGCAGGTACGCTGGGGGCTGACGACGTCCGAGGTAGGGTGGCTCACCACGACCGTCCAGCTCGGCTTCGTAGCGGGTACGGCCCTCGCGGCCGTCCTGAACGTGGCCGACGTGGTGCGCGCCCGGACCCTCTTCGCGACGTCGGCGCTGATGGCCGCACTCGTTAACGCGGGGCTCCTCCTCGCACCCGGGTATGCGAGCGCGCTCGCCCTGAGGTTCCTCACGGGCGCGTTCCTCGCCGGGGTCTATCCGCCCGGCATGAAGATGGTCTCCACCTGGTTCCGCTCCGCGCGCGGCCTCGCCATAGGCACCGTCGTCGGTGCGCTCACCGTGGGGAAGGCGACCCCGTGGCTCATCAAGGCGGCGGGGGGCGCCAGCCTCGGCGCCGTCGTGGCCGGAGCCTCGGTCGCCGGACTGGCCGGCTCGCTCCTCGTGGCCGCGGGCTACCGAGACGGGCCGTACCCCTTTCCGAGCCGACCCTTCGAATGGGCCCGGGTGGGGAGGATTCTCCGCCACCGCGAGACGATGCTCGCGACCGGTGGATACCTCGGACACATGTGGGAGCTTTACGCCATGTGGACGTGGGCGCCGACCTTCCTCGGCGTCGCGGCTGCCGGGCGTGTCTCGACGGGCACCGTCGACCTCGTCGCCTTCGGTGCGATCGCTGCCGGGGGCCTGGGCTGCGTCTGGGGCGGGCTCGCGGCCGACCGGATAGGGCGTGCGCGGGTGGTGAATCTGGCGATGGGCGTAAGCGGGGTATGTTGCCTCCTGGCGGGTCCAGCCACCGGGCTTCCCTTCGTGGCGCTGGCGGTGCTGACATGGGTCTGGGGATTCTTCGTGGTGGCCGACTCCGCGCAGTTCAGCGCACTGGTCACCGAGGTCGCCCCCGCCGACTCGGTAGGGACCGCCCTCATGCTCCAGACTTCGATGGGCTTCCTGCTCACCATGGTCACGATCCAGGCCTTGCCCGTGGCGGTGGACACGTTCTCGTGGCGGTGGGGATTCGCCTTTCTCGCGCTCGGGCCCGCAGCCGGGATCTTCAGCATCCGTCGCCTGGCAGACGTCCGACGATTAGCTTCGGCTCCATCGTCCCCGCAGTCTCCCGGAGTTCCACGATGAAACGACTCGCATTCCTGTCCCTCGCGGTCTCCTTGATGACCGGCGCGACGGCGTTCCCGGGGGTGACGGACCTCGTGCACTTCGGACTGCGCTCCTCGTCGCCGGCGGCGGACGCCACCGTCGCTGCCGTCGAGGAGATTCGCCTCACCTTCACCCAGGTGCCGCAAGAGAACTCCGCCACGATCCGACTTGTGAACGCGGGCGGTGACCTCGTCGAGACCGGGGAGCTGCAGAGCGACCCGAACGACGCGACGACAGTCTTCGTCGCCGTCGGCACGGCGCTCGCGCACGGCCGGTACACCGTCGCCTGGCGCGGAATCGGAGACGACGGGCACGTGGTGCGCGGGGATTTCGGGTTCACCGTCGCGGCGCAGCGTTAGCGGCGCTTGAACGCCCTGGTGGGGGCCGCGACCGGCTGGCTGCTCTTCGCCGGCCTGGTGCTGATGGTAGGCGCGAGCGCGGCTCGTTGGCTCGTGATTCCTCGCGCGTTCGGGCCCGGTGATGACCGTGACCGTGTGATCGCCTCCGCCGCGCGGATGGGTCTCGCCGGAGCCCTCCTGCTCCCCGTTGCCATGGCCCTGGTGTTCCATCGGCAGCTCGCGGAGTTCCGAGATCCGTTCGCGACGCTGGGCGAGGACGCGTCGCTCCTGCTCCGCGCCACCGAGTGGGGCTCGACGTTCGTCATGGCCGCGGGCGTCTCGCTCGCCGCGGTCGCGGTCTGGATCTTCATCGCTCGCGCGCGGGCGTGGGGCTGGCTCGTCGCCCCCCCGCTCGCCATCGGACTGTCGGCCTACCCCGCGCTCTCGGGACACGCGTCGGGTACGGGTGACCTCACCGGCATCACCATCCCCGCCGACACCGCGCACGTGCTCGCCGCGGGGGTCTGGGTGGGGGGGCTCGCCTTTCTGCTGTACGCGGACCGGCGCTCGCGGCAGGCGCTCGGGGCGAGTGATCTCCCGCGACTGGTTTCCGCGTACTCGCCCGTCGCCGTCGGGAGCGTCGGCGTACTGCTGCTCACCGGCGTCGTTGGGTCGTGGGCGCAGCTCGAGGGACTGGCCGCCCTCACCACGACACCGTACGGACGAATCCTCCTCGGCAAGCTTGCGCTCGTGGCGGCGGTGATGGGATTGGGTCTACGCAACTGGAAGCGGCTCACGCCGGTCCTGGGCACGAGCGAGGGACCGGCCGCGCTTCGGCGCTCGGCCACCATCGAGCTCGCTCTCGCCCAGCTCGTACTGCTCGTCACCGCCGTCCTCGTCCGCACTTCACCCCTCGGTCACTGACGCATGCTCCACATCGCCATCGCCGCGGGCCTCATGCTCGGCATCGGAGCCGGGCTGCTCGGCGCCGCCGGCTCGGAACTCTTCCTCACCGTCTCCATGGCCTCGGAGCCGTTCGGGCGCGCCTTCATCTCGGCCATCCGGATGGTCATCATCCCGCTCGTGATGGCCGTGGTCTTCACGGGCGTCGCCAACCTCGGCGATCCCCGCAAGCTCGGCCGCCTCGGGGGCACGACGCTCCTCTTCTTCTGGGGCTCGGTGCTGCCGGCCATCGTGATCGGCATGGGCGTCATGTGGGCCGCCCTCTCGTTCGCCCCCGCCATCACGCCGCCCGAGGCCGTGGCTGGCGACGCCCCGGCGCTCCCGGGCATCGTCGACTTTCTCGTGGGCCTGATCCCGAGCAACCCCTTCGCCGCGGCGACCGAGGGCGCACTGCTCCAGTTGATCGTGTTCACGGCTCTCCTGGCGGCCGCCGCGGGGACGCTGGAGGCGCACGCCCGGCAGCGACTCGTGGACTTCGCCGAGGCGCTCAGCGACGCCCTCATCAAGCTCGTCTGGTGGATTCTTTGGACGGCGCCCCTGGGCATCTTCGGCCTCGCCGCTCCCGTCACCGCCCAGCTGGGGTGGGGCCTGATCCAGAGCCTGGCGGTCTTCGTGGTGGCCGTGGTGGTCGGACTCGCCGTCTACATCTCGGCCGTCTACTTCCCGTTGCTGAGGATCGTGGGAGGGATCGGACCGGTGCGCTTCCTCGCTGGGACCTTCGGAGCGGCTTCCATCGCCTTCTCCACCACGAGCACCGCGGCGGCGCTACCCGTGACTCTCGAGGAGGCCAAGAGGAAGCTGGGCGTCTCGGAGCCGGTCGCGGACCTCGTGCTGCCCCTCGGCGCCTCGATGTACCGCGCGGGTTCGGCACTCTTTCAGGGCGCGGCCGTGGTCTTCCTCGCCCACCTCTTCGACGTGTCGATTCCGCCCGCCGCGGTCGGCGGGGCCATCCTCGCCACTTTCATGGTCTCGCTCACGGTCGCGCCCGTCCCCTCGTCCGGCGTCATGACGCTCGCGCCGGCGCTCGACGCCGTGGGGGTTCCCCTGTCGGGTCTGTCGATCCTGCTCGGAATCGATCGAATCCCCGACATGTTCCGTTCGACGGTGAACCTGCTCGGGCAGATCACCGCGGCCGTCGTCGTGGACAACTGGGCAGGCGAAGCGGGGGCGGCTTCCGATGATGAGTGACCCCTCGCCCGCCGGCAGGATCGGCACCGTGCCCCTCACCGTCGGGCGGGTCGCCGCGCTCGTCGCGGTCTTTGTCGGTCTCGGGAGCATCCCCGCCGACGCCCAGACGGCGACGCCTGCGCAGGCCCCCACAGCGGCCTACGACGTGGTGATCCGAAACGGCCGCGTGGTGGACGGGTCGGGCAACCCGTGGATCCGGGCGGACGTGGCGGTGCGTTCGGGGCGCATCGTGCGGGTGGGCCGCGTGGAGGGCGCGGGCCGGAGAGAGATCGACGCCACGGGGCTCTACGTCGCCCCCGGCTTCATCGACATGATGGACCAGTCGGGCGGCGTGCTTCCCCGCAACGGCCTCGCGGAAAACAAGCTCCGCATGGGCGTGACCACGGCGATCGGAGGCGAAGGTGGCACGCCGGTGCCGGTGGACGGGATCGAGTCGTACTTCACCGGGCTGGAGGAGGAGGGGATCTCCATCAACTTCGGCACCTACTTTTCCCAGACCCAGGCCCGGATGACGGTGCTCGGCAACGTCGCACGCGCGCCGGACGTCGCGGAGCTCGAGCGCATGCGCGAGATCATGCGCTCCGCGATGCGCCAGGGCGTCATGGGCATGACCACCGCCCTCATCTACCCGCCCTCGTCCTTCGCCTCGACGGACGAACTCGTCGCCGTCGGGCAGGCGGCGGCGGAATACGGGGGGATCTACGCCAGCCACATCCGCGACGAGGGGGCCGGCCTGGTGGGCGCGGTCCGGGAAGCGATCGAGGTCGGCGAGCGGTCGGGCATGCCCGTGGAGATCTTCCACTACAAGGCCGCGTTCGAGCCCGGGTGGGGGAAACTCATCCGCGAAGCCGCCGAGGAGATCGAGGCCGCGCGCGCACGGGGCGTCGACGTAGCGGCCGACGTCTATCCTTATACCGCCGGCGGCACCGGGCTGGAAGCGACCATTCCCAGCTGGGTCTTCGACGGTGGGATGGATTCGGTCCGGGCTCGCATCGGGCGCCCCGACGTTCGCGCCCGACTCAAGCGGGAGGTCGAGACCGGCTACGAGGGGTGGTGGAACATCGTCGAAGCCGCCGGCGGATGGGACGGCGTGGTGCTTGTGAACGCCAGGAACCCCGACAATGCGCGTTTCGAGGGGATGTCGATCTCCGAGATCGCACGGGCGCAGAGCAAGGAGCCTGCGGATGCCGCGTGGGACATCGTAGCGGAGGGCTCGGGGCGGGTCATGGCCATCTACCACATGATGAGCGAGGACGACGTCCGCTGGGCCCTCCAGCGCCCGTGGACGAGCGTCGGGAGCGACGCCGGCGCGGCGCTCGACCCTGGCGTCGTGGACGGACTCGGCCTGCCGCACCCCCGCAGCTACGGCACCTTTCCGCGCGTGCTCGCCCGCTATGTCCGGGACACCGCGGCGTTGAGCCTCGAGGAGGCCGTACGCAAGATGACGTCGTGGCCGGCCACCAGGATGCGCCTCGAGCGCCGGGGGGTCATTCGCGAGGGAGCCTGGGCGGACATCACGGTGTTCGACCTCGAGACCATGGACGACCGCGCGACGTACGAGGAGCCCGTGCTCTTTCCCGAGGGGATCGAGTACGTGCTGGTCAACGGCGTGGTCGTGATCGACGAGGGCGGCGTACACACCGGTGCGCGCCCGGGACACGTTCTGTACGGACCCGGAAGGGAGGTGAATCGATGACGAGTCGCACGCGCGCGAACCGTATCCTGTTGACCGTTGCCGCGCTCGCGGCGGCGTGGACGGCGCCCGGGGGAGTGCCCGTGGCCTCGGCCACGAGGCTCCTCGCCCAGGACGGCTCCGGGCAGGCCCAGGCGCTCGCGAGGGTGAAAGCGCGACTCGAGCCGGAGATCCACCGCGCAATGCTGGACGGGACGATCCCGTCGATCACGGTCGCGCTCGTCGACCGCGGCGGAGAGATGTGGAGCGCCGCGTACGGCGAGTCGAACCTGTGGGCACGCACGCCGGCCTCGACGAACACCGTGTACCTGATCGGCTCCACGTTCAAGGCCCAGTCGACGGTGGCGCTGCTCCAGCAGATGGAGCAGGGGAAGTTCGAGCTCGACGACCCCGTGCACGATCATCTCGAAGGGATCACGATCCGAGGTGAGGATCCGACTCACCCCGTCCTCTTCCGGCATCTCCTGACCCACACCTCGGGCATGCCCGTCGACTTCGGGCCCCACCCGGTGTGGGGCGAAACGTCTCCGCTCCCGCTCGGAGAGTACCTGGCGGATTCACTGCGTGTAGACGCCCCCCCCCGGACCGCGGTCGTATACTCGAACATGGCGTACTCGCTCGTCGCCCACCTCGTCGAACGCTTCAGCGGGGTTCCCTACAAGCGGTACATTCGGGAGAACGTCTGGTCCCCGCTGGGTATGGGCGACACGGACTTCGACCTCCGGCCCGAGATGGAGGAGCGCATGGCGACGCCGTACGTGCCCGACTCGATCACGGGACGCCCCCTACCCACGGCGCGGCTCAAGGCGAACGTCTGGCCGGCCGGCATCACCTACGGCACCATCCACGACCAGGCGCGCTGGCTGGCCTTCAATCTCGGAGACGGGACGGCCGGCGGTCGTCGCCTGCTCACGGAGGAGACCCTCCTGGAGATGCAGCGCCTGCAGTTCGAAGAATTCTCCGGCGAGCCGATGTCGGGAGGTTGGGGCTACGAGCGGCCGGGCTACGGACTGACGTGGTGGACCACCCGGCGCGCCGGCGACGCCTTCTTCGCGCATTCCGGAAGCGTCCCCGGCTACACGGCCTTCGTCATGGGCAACCGGACCCGGGGCTTCGGCGTCGTCCTCCTCACCAACGGGAACGCCGCGCACCCTCACCTGGTGAGGCTCAGCAACCTCGCATTGGACCTGATGGCGGAGGAGCTGGCCGGGGCGGGCTGATAGGTCGCGACATTCCGCCCGTGATCCCGGTGGGGGCGGTCGTGCGCGGCCGCGTGGTGACGGTCGGCCGTCAGGGGAAGAGGGGCCGCCAATAGAGAGAGTGCCGGCCGATCATGAAGCCGGTCAACCCGCCCACCGTGCCCCCCACCACGCCGCCCAGGACGCCGCCCCGGTTCTCGGCGTCATTGCACTCGTCGGGGGTGAGGCAGCCCCACGACCCGACGATCACTCCGAGCACGCTGCCCAGGGCCGTCCCGCTCAGGCCGCCCCAGAGCATCCCCTGGAGCCAGTGGCTGGAGCGCACGTCCACGCCGCGGACGTCTGCGAGCGGGATGTCGATGGAGAGGTCCTCCTGGCGCAGGGTGACGGTCCGGGCGTCGAAGCCGGCGACCGCCGCCGCCTCCAGTCGATACCCCGCGGTCGTGACGCGCACGAGGGACTCCGGTGCGATCGCCGAGAGAACGCCGGTCAGGCGCCCGGCCGGGCCGCCCCCCGGAGCGGGCGGTGCGTCCTGGGCCGAGAGGAGCGCGGGGAAGCCGGACGCGACGGCGAGCGCGACGGCGAGGAGGATCGCGCAGAGGGGGCGGTGAGAGGAAGTCATCGTTCCATCTGCGTGGGGCGGCCGGGCGTGTCGCCCGGCGACCGCCGCTGCCTACATGCGCGGCAGGGTCACGCCGACCTGCTTCATGTACTTTCCCTTCCGGTCCGCGTAGGCGATCTCGGGCTCCTCGTCGCCCTCGAAGAAGAGGAGCTGCGCGATCCCTTCACCCCCGTAGACCTTCGCCGGAAGCGGCGTCGTGTTGGAGATCTCGAGCGTCAGATACCCCTCCCAGGTGGGCTCGAGCGGCGTGACGTTCACGATCAGTCCGCAGCGGGCGTACGTGGACTTGCCCACGCACACGACCAGCACGTCGCGGGGAATCCGGAAGTATTCTTCGGTCCGGGCGAGCGCGAAGGAGTTCGGCGGGATGATGCACTCGGGCCCGTCGATGTTCACGAAGGAGCGCTCGTCGAAGTTCTTCGGGTCCACGATCGCGCTGTGGACGTTCGTGAAGACCTTGAACTCCTTCGAGACGCGGATGTCGTAGCCGTAGGAGGAGATCCCATAGGAGATCTTCCCGTCGCGCACCTGACCGGTCTCGAAGGGCTCGATCATGCCGTGCTCCTCGCACATCCGGCGGATCCACTTGTCACTCTTGATGGGCATCGACGGGCCTTCTCCCATGGAATGTCGAGGTCATGCGGGGCCCCGCGCGTCGTGCGGGCGGGCGTCGGAGCGACGCCGAAGCGGGCGCGCCGGAGCGCGCAAGATAGACCGTTGGGGGAACCCCGGTCAAACCGGCGAAATTCCTTGAAATGCCTTGCTTCGTCCGGTTGACACTGCGCGCCGCGCCCGGGTACCTTTTTCCCCGTTCGGCCTCGCTCGTGAAACATTTCACAAACCCCAGCGACCCCATGTCGGGAGCCTATCTCCCCCTCCTCATCCTGCTGGGCGTTTCGGTACTGAACGCCCTCGGCATGGTCGTCACGTCGCACATACTGAATCCGCGCCGCGATACGCCGCAGAAGCTCATGCCCTACGAATCGGGCATGATTCCCCTGGGCAGCACGAAGGCCCGCTTCTCGGTGAAGTTCTACATGGTGGCGATCAGCTTCATCGTGTTCGACCTCGAGACGATCTTCCTGATTCCCTGGGCGGTGCACATGCGCGAGCTGGGCTGGAGTGCGTTCGTGTCGATGAGCATCTTCGTCGCGGTGCTCGCGATCGGCCTGGTCTACGAGTGGAAGAAGGGAGGTCTGGAGTGGGACTGACGGACAAGCTGCCCGGCGGCGGCTCCGCGAAGACCACCGGCGGGATGTTCGGGCCCGGCAGCCCGACCTTTCTCACCAGCAAGGTCGACGCCCTGATCAACTGGGGCCGCCTGAACTCGCTCTGGCCGATGCCGTTCGGCACCGCGTGCTGCGCGATCGAGATGATGGCCTCGGCCGCCTCGAACTACGACCTCGCCCGCTTCGGCATGGAGCGGATGTCGTTCAGCCCCCGTCAGGCCGACGTGCTCATCTGCGCCGGCAGGGTGCCCTACAAGCTCGCTCCGGTCCTCCGCCGCATCTGGGATCAGATGCCGCAGCCGAAGTGGGCCATCTCGATGGGCGCCTGCGCCAGCTCGGGGGGCGTCTTCGACGTGTATTCGATGGTGCAGGGGATCGACACGATCATTCCGGTGGACGTCTACATCCCCGGCTGCCCGCCGCGCCCCGAAGGGCTGATTTACGGCCTGATGATGATTCAGGAGAAGATCCGCCAGGAAAGCCTCACGAAGCACTTCGAGCACCGCGCGGAGGATCCGGCGCTGGTCGCGCGCCCGCGCGCCAGCGAGATCGAAGTCGTGGGGCTCACGGGGCCGTTCGGCAATTCGACGCAGCAGGACAAGCTCTCCACTGGTGTCGTCGTGACCCCGGACGCCCCGGCCGACGACCTGCTCTCCTGACGACATGGCAGACGAAACCAAGAGCGCACTCGACGCGGTAGACGAAGGTCCGGTCGCGTCGGGAGCGGAGTCGGCGGACGCCGGCGGTTCCACGGGCTCGCCCGACGACCACGCCTCGGTCGCTGCGCTCGTGCGCAAGTATCCCGACGAGGTCCTCCGGTACCGTCTGAACGCCGGAGACCAGTACGTGGTCTGGCTCCGGCCCGACAGGAGTCACGAGATTCTCGCCTGGCTGAGGGACGACGCCGACCACCGGTACGACATGATGTCCGACGTCACCGCCGTGGACTACGGGTCCGGGCGGCCCGTCGAGGTCGTCTATCAGATGTACTCCACCCCGCATGGGCGCCAGCTCCGCATCCGTTGCCCGCTCCCGCTCGACGCGATGGAGATCGACTCGGTCTACGACCTCTGGAAGAGCGTGAACTGGCTCGAGCGCGAGGTCTACGACCTCTTCGGCGTGACGTTCCGTGGGCACCCGGACCTCAGGCGGATCCTGATGCCGGACGACTATGCCGAAGGCCACCCGCTTCGGAAGGATTTCCCGCTGCGCGGTCGCTTCTCTCGCGCAGAGCAGACCCGCCGGGCGCTGAACCAGGACGTGGAGCGCTTTTACCTCGCCGACGACCTCACGTACGGCGAGCCACAGGAAGTCGGCGGGGCCGAGGTCGGCCACCAGGGAGGCGAGGGCTGATGGCTACGAAGACCGTGGAGTTCACCGTCGGCCAGGGCCGGGAGATGGGCCCGGGCGGAGTCGGCACGCCGAGTCCCCTCGCTCCGTTCGACGTTCCCGAGCCCGACATCGGCACCGAGCGGATGCTCATCAACATCGGGCCGCAGCACCCGGCGACGCACGGCGTGCTCCGTCTGGTGTGCGAGCTCGACGGCGAGACGGTGACCGAGGTCGTGCCGCATATCGGCTACCTCCACTCTTCGTTCGAAAAGCTCGGAGAGTACCGGACCTGGAATCAGATCGTCCCGCTGACGGACCGGATGGATTACCTGGCGCCGCTCATCTACAACTGCGCCTACGTCATGTCCGTCGAGAAGCTCATGGGCATCGAGGTGACCGAGCGCTGCAAGGTCGTGCGGGTCATCATCATGGAGCTCGACCGGATCTTCGGGCATCTGCTCTGGCTCGGCACCACCGCCATCGACGTCGGGGCGTTCACGCCGTTCCTCTACTCGTTCCAGCAGCGCGAGAAGATCTACGGGCTCCACGAGACGCTCACCGGCGCACGGATCACGACGTCGGCCACCCGCGTGGGCGGGATGATGGCGGACCTTCCGGAGGGGTGGCTCGACCAGCTCCTCGACTTCCTCGACAACTTTCCGAAGACGCTCGACGAGGTCGACAGCCTGCTCACGGGCAACCAGATCCACATCGGGCGGACGCAGGGCATCGGCGCCATCACCGCCGACGAAGCGATCAACTACGGCTTCACCGGCCCGAACCTCCGCGCGGCGGGCGTTCCGTACGACGTCCGCAAGGACCGCCCGTACTACGACTACGAGTCGTACGACTTCGACGTCCCCGTGGGCGAGCACGGTGACTGTTACGACCGCTACCTCTGCCGGATGGAGGAGATGCGTCAGTCCGTGCGCATCATCCGTCAGGCGATGCGGCGCCTGCCCGGGGGGCCGATCAACGTTCAGGATCCCGGCATCTCGCTTCCCTCCAAGACGGACGCGATGTCCGACATGGAGAGCATGATTCACCACTTCAAGCTGATCACCGAGGGCATCCCGGCCCCCGAGGGCGACTGCTACATGGCGATCGAGGCCTCCAAGGGAGAGCTCGGCATGTACGTGGTTGCGGAAGAGGGCAGCACCAAGCCGGTGCGCTGGCGGGTTCGCCCTCCCTCGTTCGTGAACCTGTCGGTGATCCCGAAGCTCGCGGAGGGGCACCTGGTGTCCGACCTGATCATGATCAACGCGAGCCTCGACATCGTGCTCGGGGAGATCGACCGATGAGCGAAACCCCCTTTCGGAACCCCGGCTGGGCCGGCAACACCGGTGAGTTCGACCTCACCGAGGAGCAGGTCCGCGGCGAGGACTTCGTCGGCGACCGTCCCGCGCACGGAGGCCACGCCTCGGGCGCGGGTGCGATGCCGTACATGCTCGCGGAGAAGAACCCCGACGTGGCGCTCTTCGAGGGCGAGTACCAGGAGCGCTTCGAGAAGATCCTCACCCGGTATCCGACGAAGCAGGCCGCGCTGCTCCCCGCGCTCGGGCTCGCGCAGGAGATCCGCGGCTACGTCAGCCCGGATTCGATGGACCGGGTGGCCGAGCTCCTTGATCTGTCTCCGGCATACGTGCGCGGTGTCGCCACCTTCTACACGATGTACAACAAGCGCCCCGTGGGTCGGCACCTGGTGCAGGTCTGCACGAACATCTCGTGCAACCTCAACGGGGCCGACGAGGTCGTGGAGGCGTTTCTCCGCTACACCGACACCGAGCTCGGCGAGACTTCCGAGGATGGCCACTTCACCGTCATCGAGGCGGAATGCCTCGCGGCCTGCGGCTTCCCGACCTGCGTGCAGATCAACTCCCGTTACTTCGAAAACGTGACCCCCGACCAGGTGCCGCAGATCTGCGAGCGCCTCAAGTCCGAGGGGAAGTAGGCGCATGGCATACCCCTACGTCTCGGACCACGAGGTCCGGATCCTGAGCAAGCACTTCGGCGATCCGATGCAGCGCCGCGTCGACACCTATGTCGAGCGGGGCGGCTACGGTGCGCTGAAGAAGGCCTTCGAGATGGGCCCCGAGAAGATCATCGACGAGGTGAAGGCCTCGGGTCTCCGCGGACGGGGCGGGGCGGGCTTCCCGACCGGCGTGAAGTGGTCGTTCATGCCCAAGGGCACGGGCAAGCCGCACTACCTGCTCTGCAACGCCGACGAGTCCGAGCCGGGCACCTTCAAGGACCGTGAACTGATGCGTTGGGATCCGCACCAGCTCATCGAGGGGTGCCTGATCGGCGCGTACGCCATCGGCGCCCAGCACGTCTACATCTACTGCCGCGGCGAGTTCTTCGAGACCAACCAGGTTCTCGCCCGCGCAGTAGAGGACGCCTACGCCCGGGGCTACATCGGCAAGGACATCATGGGATCGGGTGTCGACCTCGACCTCACCGTGCACCAGGGCGCAGGGGCGTACATCTGCGGCGAAGAGACGGGGCTCATGAACTCGCTGGAGGGCCGTCGCGGCCAGCCACGCGTCAAACCCCCGTTCCCCGCGGCGGTCGGCGCGTTCGGCATGCCCTCGACGATCAACAACGTCGAGACCCTCTGCACGGTGCCGCACATCGTCGCGAACGGCGGCGCCTGGTACCGCCAGTGGGGCACCGAGAAGAGCCCTGGCACGAAGCTGTTCTGCGTGAGCGGACACGTGAATCGCCCGGGCAACTACGAGCTGCCCCTCGGCTTCCCGCTCCAGAAGCTCATCGACGACGTGTGCGGCGGGATGCGCGGAGGGAACGCCCTCAAGGCCGTGATTCCGGGAGGCTCCTCCGTTCCGATCATCAACGCCGAGGAAGTCTCCCGCTGCACGCTCGACTACGAGGGGTGTGTCGCGGTCGGGACGATGCTGGGGTGCGCCTCGGTCATCGTCATGGACGAAACGACCGACGTGGTGAAGCAGGTACGGCGCATGGTCGACTTCTACGCCCACGAATCGTGCGGTCAGTGCACGCCCTGCCGTGAGGGCTCGGCGTGGACAGCGAGGATCCTTCGCCGCATCGAGGAGGGAAGAGGGACCGAGGAGGACCTCGACACGCTCATGGACACGACGCAGCAGATGGTCGGCACCACCATCTGCGTGCTCTCCGACTCCGTGGCGGCGCCGGTCCAGTCCTCGATCAACAAGTTCCGGGACGAGTATCTCGCTCTGATTCGCCGCGGTGAGCGCGTGGGGGCTGCCTGATGGCCGACATGGTCAAGGTCACGATCGACGGACACGAGCTCGAAGTGCCGAAGGGCACCACCATCCTCGAGGCCGCCAAGCGGGTCGGCACCGAGGTGCCGCACTACTGCTATCACCCGGGCATGTCGTCCCCAGCGATGTGCCGTCTGTGTCTCGTCGACGTCGAGGGCGCGCCGAAGCCGATGCCGAGCTGCGTCACGACCGTCATGGACGGTCAGGTGGTGCACACGCAGTCGGAGAAGGCCCTCGCGAACCGCCAGGGTGTGCTCGAGTTCTACCTCGTGAATCACCCGCTCGACTGCCCGATCTGCGACATGTCGGGCGAGTGCAATCTCCAGGATTACGTTCACGAGGAGGGCCGCAAGCAGGGCCGCGGTCGTGAACCCAAGAGGGTTTTCGGGCGAGACGACTTCGGCGGTGACGTGCTCTTCTACGGCGACCGCTGCGTCATGTGCACGCGCTGCGTGCGCTTCATGAGCGAGGTCGAACAGGACGACCGACTCACCGTGGTCGAGCGCGGAAACCGCTCCGTCATCGACACCTTCTTCGCTGAAGGCCTCGACGGAACGAACTGGCACGGCAACATCGTCGACATCTGCCCGGTGGGCGCGCTCGTCTCCAAGGACTTCCTCCACAAGGCGCGCGCCTGGGACCTGACGCACACGCCCTCGATCTGCACCAGCTGCTCGCAGGGGTGCAACATCGACCTCCACACGCGCGACAACCTCGTGCAGCGCATCAAGCCGCGTGAGAACCTGGACGTCAACGGCTGGTGGATCTGCGATCACGGCCGGCACGACTACGAGTGGATGAACCGGGGCGACCGCCTCGAGGCGCCCCTCGCGCGTGACGGATCGACTTCCCGCGCGACGGGGTGGAAGGACGCCCTGCGTGGGGTGCTCGACGGAGCCGCTGCGTCCAGTGGCGGGGTCAGGGCCATCGCCTCGGCCGGCTCCTCCAACGAGGATCTCGGAGCACTCCGGGCGCTCGTGGATGCGCTCGGCGGAGGGGAGATCGTCTATCGCTCCGCGCGCGCCGCGGACGAGATCCCACTTAAGGGCTATCCGACGCTCGCGCGCCGCAGGGATCTCGCGCCGAACACCACGGGGGCCAACCTCATGGGGATGACCCGCGTGGGCGGAGACGACGCCACCGGCGGTCTCGAGGGTGTCGCTTCGCACGAGGGGGTCGTGATCGTCCTGGGCGATCGCCTGGACGACGTCGGTGCCGACTTCGGAGAGAAGGCGAGCCTTTACGTCTATCTCGGCACGCATGACGTCCCCGGCGCGTCGGCGGCGCACTTCGTACTGCCCGTGGCCACGCACGCGGAGTCGGAAGGGACGTTCACGAACCGGGAAGGGCGGGTGCAGCGGTTCGAACCGGCACTGCAGGCTCCTGGCATGGCCCGGCCTGCGTGGCTCGTGCTCGGGGCGCTCACCGCCGAGCGAACGGGTGGAGGGGTCGCGCGCACCGCGCCCGACGCCTTCGCGGCACTCGGATCGACCGTGCCCGCGTTCAGCGGAATCGGCTACGGCGACATCGGGTCGCGCGGAGCCGTCGTCAACGAATCCGTTTCCCTGACGGGGGACTGAGCCGATGCTGGAACCGATTCAGGGCATTCCCGCGCTGATCGCGATGATGCTCAAGAACGTGGGCATATTCACGCTCGTCATTCTGGTGGTCGCCTACGCGACGCTCGCGGAGCGACGCGTATCGGCGTTCATCCAGGACCGTCGTGGTCCGAACCGCGTGGGCCCCTTCGGCCTCCTGCAGCCGATCGCGGACGGCATCAAGAACATTCTGAAAGAAGAGACACTGCCGGCCACGGCGTCGCGCTTCTTCTTCGTGCTCGCGCCGATCCTGGTGCTGGTCCCATCCATGGTGACCTTCGCCGTGATTCCGATCGCCGCGCCGCTGCCGACGCCCTGGGGCGTGGTCGACATGGTCATCGCCGACGTGCCGATCGGAATCCTCTGGGTTCTCGCGTTCAGCTCGCTCGCCGTCTACGGGGTGGTTCTCGGAGGGTGGGCGTCCAACAACAAGTACGCCTTCCTTGGCGGACTCCGCGCCTCCGCCCAGATGGTCAGCTACGAGGTCGCGCTGGGCCTTTCGCTCATCGCGGTGCTCATGATGGCCGGCAACGTGACGCTCACGGACGTGATCTGGCAGCAGCAGCAGCTCGGCATGTGGTTCGCCTTCCCGCTCTCGCTCGCCTTCATCCTCTTCGTCATCTCGGCGTTCGCAGAGACCAACCGGCTCCCCTTCGACATGCCCGAGGCGGAGTCGGAGCTGGTCACCGGGTACCACACCGAATATTCGGCCATGAAGTTCTCGGCGTTCATGATCTCCGAGTTCGGCCACATGGTGACGGCGTCGGCCCTCATGGCGACGCTGTTCCTCGGCGGCTGGGACCTGCCGGGTGCGTGGGACGATGCGTACTGGTACAACGGGATCCTGATCAGCGGCTTCGGAGCCGACGGCGCCGCGATCCTCGCCCAGCCCAGTGCGCTCAAGACGCTCCTCACCTTCCTCGGATTCGGGGCGAAGACCGGCTTCTTCCTCCTGGTCTACATCTGGATCCGCTGGACGCTGCCGCGCTTCCGGTACGATCAGGTGATGTCGCTGGGCTGGAAGGTCATGCTCCCGACCGCTCTCGCCTACGTGATGCTCGTCGCCATGACGATCCTCCTCCTCGACGAGCTGGGCGTCGCCTACGGCTTCGGCTACGGACTCGCGCTCACCGCGGTCAGCGGGGCGGCCACGTTCGCATTCATGTTCTTCCTCGACCGCGGCCGCACCATCACCGGAGCGGCTGCGCAGCGGACTCAGCGCGTCGAAGTGAAGACCATTCCCACGAAGGTCGCCGCCACGGAGGCGGGGGCCACGCCCGCACCCGCGGGCGACTGACAGCCAGGAACCGAATCGATGGCGATTTCAGTCAAGGTCATGCACCGGCCCGCGCCGGAGACGACGTCCTACCTCCGGGCGGCGCTCAGCGGGATGGCACTGACCTTCCGGCACATGGTCAACCCGGTCAAGGTGACGCAGCAGTACCCCGAGGAGCAGACGGACCTCGACCCACGTTGGCGCGGGACCCACGTCATGGAGACCCACGCCGACGGACGCCCGAAGTGCGTGGCGTGCGGACTCTGTCCGACGGTTTGTCCGGCGAACTGCATCCGGCTCGTGGGTGGTGAAGACGACCAGGGGAACCGGTATCCACTCGTATACGAGATCGACGAATTCCGCTGCATCTTCTGCGGGATGTGCCAGGAGGTGTGTCCCGTGGAGGCGATCCACGTCGGGCGGCACTTCGAGAATGCCGAGTACACGCGCGACCGCTTCGTCTACGACCTCGATCGTCTGATGGAGCAGGATCACCCGTCCACGCTCCTGTGGGACCCCTCCGACCCGACCTCCGAGTGATGTCGATTCTCTTCTACGTCTTCGCGGGGCTCGCGATCGGCGGCGCCGTCGGCGTCGTGATGGCGAAAAGCCCGGTGGGGAGCCTGCTCTTCATGGTCACGACGCTGGCCGCCATGGCGGGCACGTTCGTGCTCCTCGAAGCGCACTTCCTCGCGGCGATCCAGATCATCGTGTACGCGGGCGCCATCATGGTGCTCTTCCTCTTCGTGATCATGCTCCTGAACCTGGGGCACGACTACCAGAAGGATCTCAGGGGCGGCGCCTTCGCAGTGCTCTCCTTCGGCGTGATTGGCGGTATCGCGGGACTTCTGGCGCGCCAGCTCGGGGCCACCGGGTCCCTGTCGGGTCCCGGCGCCGGCGCGATCGACGCGGCCATCGCCGAGCACGGCGCACTCGGCGCGATCGCCGAGCCGCTCTACACGACGTACGTCGTCCCCTTCGAGATCACGGGCATCTTGCTGCTGGTCGCCATCGTCGGGGCGCTCGTCCTGGCGAAGAGGGAGGTCTGATGATCACCGAGTCCCTGGTCCTGAGTGCCATCCTCTTCGTGATCGGCACGTTCGGAGTCCTCGTTCGACGCAACGCGATCATCATGTTCCTCTGCATCGAGCTCCAGCTCAACGCGGTCAACCTGAGCCTGGTCGCCTTCTCGCGGATGTGGGGCATCGAGGGGCAGCTCTTCGTCTTCTTCGTGATGACCGTGGCCGCCGCGGAGGCCGCGGTGGGCCTCGCGATCATCATCTCCATCTTCCGCCACTACGAGACGGTGAACGTGGACAGCTTCAACCTGCTCAAGTGGTGACGGGCATGTACGCGTTCCTGACGGCGCTCGCGCAGGGCGGGGGAGATGCGGCCGCGTCCGAGGCCGGGCACTTCGAGCCTTTCCTGCCCGGCCTGGTGGTCCTGCTACCCCTCCTGGGGTTCGTCATCAACGGAATCCTGGCCCTGAAGCACGGGCGGGATTCGGCCGCAGCGGTCCGGGCCGGCGGCGAGCTGACGTTCGGCGATCGGAAACCCGCCACGCACACGCTGCCCACCTGGGTCGGCCCCGGGGTGATGGGGCTCGCGTTCCTGATCACGCTCGTGAACTTCACGCGCATGCTCGGGGCGCACCTCGAGGAGCCGGTGGTCGTCCACTACTGGACGTGGATCGCCACGGGGACGTTCACGGTGGATGCGGCGCTGCAGCTCGACCAGCTGTCCATGATCATGATGATGGTGGTCACGGGCGTCGGCTTCCTGATCCACGTGTTCAGCGTGGGCTACATGAAGGAGGACCCCGGGTATCCGCGATACTTCGCGTACCTGAACCTCTTCGTCTTCTTCATGCTCGTCCTCGTCATGGGATCGAGCTACGCCTTGATGTTCGTGGGGTGGGAAGGCGTCGGGCTCTGCTCGTATCTCCTGATCGGGTACTGGTTTTCCGACCGTGAGAAGTCGGACGCTGGCAAGAAGGCGTTCATCGTCAACCGCATCGGCGACGCGGGCTTCCTGATCGCGATGTTCATGGTGTTCGCGAACTTCGGATCCCTCGATTACGTCCCCGTCTTCCACGATGCCGAGGGCCTCGCCTACGCCGGCGGACTCGTCACGGCGATCACGCTCTTCTTCTTCGTGGGCGCCATCGGCAAGAGCGCGCAGATCCCGCTCTTCGTGTGGCTTCCCGACGCGATGGCCGGTCCTACGCCGGTCTCCGCGCTGATCCACGCGGCCACGATGGTCACGGCGGGCGTGTACCTCGTCGCCCGTTCTTCGGTGCTCTTCGCGCTCGCACCCCTCACCAGTGCCGTCGTGGCCGGTATCGGCGCGCTCACGGCGCTGTTCGCGGCGACCATCGCGCTCAAGCAGAACGACATCAAGAAGGTGCTCGCGTACTCCACCGTCTCCCAGCTCGGGTACATGTTCCTGGGCGTGGGCGTGGGCGCGTACGCGGCTGGCGTTTTCCACCTCATGACCCACGCCTTCTTCAAGGCGCTCCTCTTCATGGGCTCCGGCGCGGTGATCCACGCCATGCACGAGGCGTATCACAGCACCCACAGCCACGAGGACGCCCAGGACATGAGGAACATGGGCGGCCTCAGGGCGCACATGCCCATCACCTGGGCCACCATGTGGATCGCCACGCTCGCCATCGCCGGGATCTGGCCGTTCGCGGGCTTCTTCTCTAAGGACGAGATCATTTGGCAGACCGCGGCTTTCGGTGGCGCCGCAGGTGCACCGTACACGGCGCTCTACACGGTGTACTGGGTCATGGCGCTCGCTGCGGCCATGCTCACGGCGTTCTACATGACCCGCATGATGGTCCTGACCTTCCACGGCGCGAACCGCACGGGTGCCGAGGAGTCCAGGCACCTGCACGAGGCCCCCGTGGTCATGTGGCTGCCCCTCGCGGTGCTCGCGGTGCTTTCCGTGTTCGGCGGGTGGATCAACGTCCCCGAGGCGATTCGCGCATCGTTCCTGGGCGGAGCTGGTGCTCTGCCGATGACGGAATGGCTGCACCACTGGCTCGAGCCCCTGACGGCTCAGGCCCACCACATCCAGGAGGAGCACCTCGGCGAGCTGGCACACGCGGCGCCGTTCGGCGGGGGCGAGGTCATGTGGGCTGTCATCTCCACAGTGGCTGCGGCGATCGTGGTCGCGGTCGCGATCCGGTTCGTCGGTGGACGGAAGGTGGTCGCGGTGGCCGAGGACACCACGGAGCTGACCGGTCTCTCGAAGGTCCTCTACAACAAGTACTACATCGACGAGTTCTACGATCGCGTCGTGGTGAGGCCCATCGTCCAAGGCTCACGCTTCTGCTGGAAGGTCATCGACTCGCTCATCATCGACGGCGTGGTCAACGCCGTCGGCTGGATCGCCAAGGCCTTCGGGTGGGGCATCAGCATGTTCCAGACCGGTAGCGTGAACACGTATGCATTCATCCTCACCGTCGGGGTGCTCGTCATCCTCGGCGCCAGCCTGTTCTAGGAGGCGCCCATCATGACCGCACTTCTCGATTCGATCGGCTACGCCGGCTGGGCCCTGCACGCGCTCATCTGGCTCCCCGTGCTCGGTGTCGGCCTCGTCCTCGCCTCGGAGGAGGCACGCGCGAAGTCGGTCGCCTTCTGGTGGTCCATTGGCGTCTTTGTCCTGAGCCTCGGCCTGTGGTGGGCGTTCGACCCCGCCGAGGCCGGCCTGCAGATGCAGAGCTCGGTGCCGTGGATCCCCGACTGGGGCGTGAGCTACTCCCTGGGCGTCGACGGGATCAGTCTCTTCATGGTGATGCTGACGACCTTCAGCACATCCATCGCGATCCTGGGTTCGTTCAACTACATCGCCAAGCGTGAGCGCTCGTTCTATGCCCTCATGCTGCTCCTCGAGGCGGCCGTCGTCGGGGTGTTCACGGCCACCGACGTCTTCCTCTTCTACGTATTCTTCGAGCTGACCCTCGTGCCGATGTACTTCATCGTCGGCATCTGGGGTGGGGAACGGCGCATCTACGCGGCGATCAAGTTCTTCCTGTATACCGCGTTCGGCTCGCTCCTCATGCTCGTCGCCATCCTGTACATGTTCTGGAAGGCGAAGACGATGCTCGGCGTGCCTACGTTCGCCTACGCCGACATGCTCCGGATCCCGCTGACGGGAACCGAACAGCTCTGGCTGTTCAGCGCGTTCGCGCTCGCCTTCAGCGTCAAGGTGCCGGTCTTCCCGCTGCACACCTGGCTGCCCGACGCCCACGTCGAGGCGCCCACGCCCGGCTCGGTGATTCTGGCGGCGGTCCTGCTCAAGATGGGGACCTACGGCTTCCTCCGCTTCCTCCTCCCGCTCTTCCCGGTCGCCGCCCAGCACCCGACGGTGGTCACCACCATGATGGTGCTGGGTGTCATCGGCATCCTCTATACGGCGTGGGTGGCCGCGGTCCAGCCCGACGCCAAGAAGCTCGTCGCGTACACGTCCGTGGCGCACATGGGCTTCGTGGTGCTGGGGGTCTTCGCCCTGACGGTCAACGGGCTCCAGGGCGGCCTGGTGGTCATGATCTCGCACGGGATCAGCACCGGCGCGCTCTTCCTCCTGCTCGGCATGCTTTACGAGCGGCGCCACACCCGTGCCATCGCCGACTTCGGTGGGATCGCGCGCGTGGCGCCGTGGTTCGCCACGGCCTTCGTCATCACCGCCCTCGCCTCCATCGGCCTCCCCGGCACGAGCGGGTTCGTGGGTGAGTTCCTGGCGCTGCTCGGCACGTTCGAGTCGCACCCGGTGATCGCCATGGTGGCCACGCTGGGCGTGATCTTCGCGGCCTACTACATGCTCCCCATGGTGCAGACGGTCTTTTTCAACAAGCTGGAGAAGGACGAGAACCGTGAGATAGAAGACCTCTCCTCACGGGAGATGGTCATCCTCGCTCCGCTGGTCGCACTCATGATCGTCCTCGGGTGGCATCCGACGCCGGTGCTCAACCGGATGGAGCCCAGCGTGCGCGCCGTGATCGAGCGCGTCGAGGGCGCAAACGCCCAGGCTTCCGGCTTCGACACCGCGGGCATCGAGTTTGCGGGTGGGCCCGAGGTCGACGACCTCGATACCCGGGGCGAGAGCGACGCAGTCACCGATTCCGATCCGACCCCGTCCGGCGCCGAGGCCGGCATCTCCGCCGACGCAGGCGCCTGAGCCGGACAGCCACACATGGAACTGGATTTCTCTAGACAGCTGCATTTCTTCTGGGCGCTCCTTCCGGAGATCATCCTGTGCGTCTGGGGCATGGCCGTCCTGGTGGCCGGGGTCTCTGGCCGGCACAGGAAGGGGGCGGCCACCGAGGGCGGAGACCCGAGCTTCGGTGGCGCCGCGGACCTGGGCTGGCTCGCGCTCGCCGGCGTGCTCCTGGCCGGGATGGCCAACGGTTGGCTGTACGGCGTCGACGAGGTCGGCCGCGACTCGATGGTGGCGCTCGACGGCTTCCGCCTCTTCGCAAACTGGATCTTCCTCGTTGCGGCGGCTCTCTCGATCCTGGTGTCGTTCACCTACGTGTACCGTCAGCGGCTGCAGGCCGGAGAGTTCTTCGGCCTGATCCTGCTCTCCACGGCAGGGATGATGTTCATGGCCGGGTCCCGCGACCTCATCGTCGTCTTCCTGGGCCTCGAGGTCATGTCGATCGCGGTGTATGCCCTGACGGCGTTCAACCGGCGCGACCGCAAGTCGGCCGAGGCTGGCCTGAAGTATTTCCTGCTCGGCGCCTTCTCCACCGGATTCTTCCTCTACGGCATCGCGCTCCTGTACGGTGCCACGGGCAGCACGAACGTGGCAGAGATCGGGCGGGTGGTCGCGTCGGGAACCGCCCCGGCCGCGCTGCTCACCGCAGGGATCGCCTTCCTGACAGTCGGCTTCGGCTTCAAGGTTTCGGCCGTCCCGTTCCACATGTGGACCCCGGACGTATACGAGGGCGCGCCGGCGCCGGTCACGGCGTTCATGTCCGCCGCCGTGAAAGCCGCGGCGTTCATCGCCTTCATGCGCGTGTTCATGGTGGCGCTCGACGGCGCCTACGATTCGTGGTACCCGATCGTCTGGTGGCTCGCGGCCGTAACGATGGTGATCGCCAATGTCATCGCGCTGGTGCAGTCCAACGTGAAGCGGATGCTCGCGTACTCGAGCATCGCCCACGCCGGCTACCTCCTCGTCGCGGTCACCGCCTCGAATGAGACTGCGGCCGCGGCCATGCTCTTCTACCTGCTCGTCTACACCGTGATGAACATCGGCGCCTTCGCCGTCGTCATCAGCGTGGCGCACCAGGGGGAGGAGCGCCTGCAGGTGGAGGATTACGCCGGCTTCGGCTGGGCGCAGCCCGCGATGGGCGTGGTGTTCACGGTTTTCCTGCTTTCGCTGGCGGGCTTCCCAGGCACCGGCGGATTCATGGGGAAGATCTACCTTCTCCAGGGAGCCGCGGACGCGCAGCTCTGGTATCTCTCCGTCGTCCTGGTCCTCACGACCATCGCGTCGTACTGGTATTACCTGCGGCTCGCGTGGTTCATGTGGATGAAGCGGCAGATCAGCGACGACCAGCACGACCTCGTGATCGTGCCGCTCCCCATGCGCGTCGCGCTCATGGTGGCAGCCGTCGTGGTCATCTACACCGGGATCTTCCCGGCGCCGGCTCTCGAGTTCGCCCGGAGCAGTGTCGAGGGACTCGGCGCCCTGAGCGGGAGCATGCTCGGACTGGGCCAGTAGCTCCGTTCATCCGGCCCCGGACGACCGGGGGCGGCCCCGACCCCGTGCCGGCGAGGCAGTCACCATGAAGGCCCACATCTTCCGTCAGTACGACATCCGCGGCATCGTGGGGCAGGATCTCGATTCGGAAGTCGCAGAGGCGGTCGGCCGTGCGATGGCCTCCCACGTTCGCGCCTCGTCGGGCCGGCAGAGGCCGCGCATCGCCGTCGGACACGACAACCGCACGTCGTCCCCCCACCTCGCCGCCGGCATGATCCGCGGAATCACCGCCGCGGGTGGCGACGTGCTCGACGTCGGCACCGTGCCGACCCCGGTGCTGTACTGGTCCGAGGTCACCTTCGGGACCGATGCAGGCGTTCAGATCACGGGCTCGCACAATCCGCCGGAGTGGAACGGGATCAAGATGACGTGCGGGCGGGCGGCTCTCTACGGGGACGCGATCCAGGGCCTCCTGCGGCGCATCCAGGACGACGACCTCGACTCGGGGGAAGGAAGCGTGGAGCGCGTCGACGTGCTCGACCGCTACGTGGAAGACGTCGCCGGCCGGTTCAGCCTCGCACGGCCGATGAAGGTGGCCGTGGACTGCGGAAACGGGAGCGGAGCACTCGTGGCGGAGCGCCTCTTCGAGGCCATGGGTGTCGAGATCACGCCGCTTTTCTGCGACTCCGACGGGACCTTTCCGAACCACCATCCCGACCCGACCGTGGACGAGAATCTCGAAGATCTCATCGCGGCGGTGCGAGCGGCGCCCCACGATCTCGGGATCGCCTTCGACGGAGACGCGGACCGGATCGGGGCCGTCGACGAGCACGGAGCCATCGTGCGCGGCGACATGCTGCTGCTCCTGTTCGGCCTGGACCTCCTGGAGAAGCGGGGGCCGGGTCAGAAGCTCGTCTTCGACGTCAAGTGCAGCCAGGCGCTTCCGGAGGTGTTCGATGCGGCGGGTGGCGAGGCGATCATGTGGAAGACGGGACACTCACTTCAAAAGGTCAAGATGAAGGAGACGGGGGCGCTGCTGGCGGGCGAGCTCTCGGGTCACATCATGGTGGCCGACGACTACTTCGGCTTCGACGACGCGCTCTACGACGCCTGTCGGCTGGTGGAGCTTCTGAGCCGCTCGCAGCGCCCCCTCTCGGCCCGCGTCGCGGACTTTCCACGCTACGTCTCGACCCCCGAGATCCGCATCGACGTGACGGAGCAGCAGAAATGGGAGATCGTCGAGCGGGCCGTCGAGCACTTCAGCGCGCTGCACGACGTCATCGACGTCGACGGCGTGCGCGTACTCTTCGGCGACGGCTGGGCCCTGCTGCGCACCTCCAACACGCAGCCGGTCATCGTGGCGCGGTTCGAAGCCCGCTCGCCGGAGCGGCTCGCGGAGATCCGAGGCGAGGTCGCAGCCTGGCTCGCGGATCAGGGCGTGTCGCTCCCCTGATCGCGATCGGGAAGAGGCGATGAACCGCTCGTCACGGGGAGGAACGGGCGCGCTGCACGGAGGGCGCCGGCTGATCGTGATCCTCGTCGCGATCGGTCTGGTCGCGGGCGTCGGTCGCGCGCTCACCGGACTCTACGTCGAAGTGCTCTGGCAGCTGCAGGCGGGCTACGCGGGCGTCTTCTGGCGCCGCGTGGCCTGGGAGTGGGGGGTGCAGGTGGCCGCTGGCGTGCTCGTGGCGGCAGTCGTGTTCCTCAACCTCCGGGTCGCGGCGACCACGCTGGGCGGCATCCAGATCCGGCGGCGGTTCGGGAACATCGAGATCTCCGAGCAGATCCCCAGGAGGTACGTGACCTGGTCGCTCGGCACCGCCGCGGTGCTCATCGGCCTCTGGTTCGGGGCCGCCGTGCCGCCGGGCATCGGGCGACAGGCGCTGCTGGCCATCTCAGCCCCGGCGTGGGGCGTCACCGATCCCGTCCTGAACCGGGACCTCGGCTTCTACGTCTTCTGGTACCCGGTGCTGGGCAGCGCGATCACCTACGCCATGATCCTGGCCATCCTGGTCTTCACGCTCGCCACGGCGGGGTACGCGGCCACCGGGGCGGTTTCGTGGGCGCGCGGGCGCCTTCAGGCGCACGGCATCGCCCGCGTGCACCTCGGGATGATTCTGGCGATCTCTTTCCTCCTGCTGTCGCTGCGACTCTGGCTGGGCCGTTACGAGCTTCTCATGAGCGGAAGCTCGGCGGTGCAGGGGATCTTCGGGTTCACGGACGCGCATGCCCGACTTCCCGCGCTCCGCACCCTCGCCGTCATCAGCGCGGGCGCGGGGGCCGCGACCGCTTGGGGCGCGCTGCGAGACCGCGGGTGGGCGCTCGTCACCTCGTTCACGGTCGTCGTCCTCTCCACGGTCCTCATCGGCAACGTCTATCCGTCGCTCATCCAGAACTTCCGTGTCGAGCCAAACGAGCTGCAGCGCGAGACTCCCTACATCGAGCACGCGCTGGACTTCACGCGACGCGGTTTCGGTCTGGAGGAGACCGAGCGCCGCAGCTTGCAGCACGACGCCGACGTCGCGCTGGACTGGGACGAGGCCGCGCGTCAGTTCGCCGGCCTGCCCGTGTGGGGGAGGGACCCATTGCGGACGACCTTCCAGGAAGTCGAAGCCCGCTTCTCCTACTACGACTTCGACGGAGTCTTCATCGACCGGTACCCGTCCTCGGAAGGGCTGACTCCCGTAGCCATCGCGGTCCGGAAGATCGACCCGGCCGGCATCCAGGGAATCCAGGGAAGCAACTGGCAGAACACGCGCCTCCGCGAGCGATACGTGTCCGGGATGGGCGCGGTAGCGTCCGTCGCCAACCGCCGTTCGCCCGACGGGCGGCCGGAAATGCTCCTCGCCGGCATTCCGCCGGTCGCCGCGCAGAGTACCGCCGGCGTGACTCCCCTGACGCTGCAGCGTCCCCAGGTCTACTACGGAGCATACGCGGTACGCTCGGGGTCGCTGCCCGGGGGGGGCGACTACGCGATCGTCACCCCGGGCGACGACCAGTACCGAAACCCCGATGGCGTGGTCGGGCTCGCCGGCGAGGACTTCCCCGAGGGGATCCCGCTCTCCTCGGCGCTGCGCTCCGCGCTCCTCGCCTGGCGGTTCGGTACCGCGAACCTCCTGTTCTCTTCTGAGATCCACTCCGAAAGCCGCCTCATCCACCGACGGGACGTCGTCGAGCGCGCAGAGGCGATCGCGCCCTTCCTCCGCTTTCCGGAAGTGCCCTATCCGGTCATCCACGAGGGACGGATCGTCTGGGTCCTTGAGGCGTTCACCGGGACGAGGGCCTTCCCGCTCGCCGCCGTGCACCCGATGGGCGCCCTCGGTACGTCGGGCCGGTTCGTCCGCTACGTCCGCAACAGCGTCAAGGTCACGGTCGATGCGGTGACCGGTGACGTCCGCTTCTACAGGGTGCCCATCCACGATCCCCTCGCCGACGCCCTCGACCAGGCGTATCCGGGGCTCCTCGAACCCATGGAGTCGATGCCGGAGGGGCTGCGCAGCCATCTGCGCTACCCCCGCTCGCTCCTGGCCCTGCAGTCGAGGGTGCTCCTGCAGTACCACCAGGAGACCGCACCCGTCTTCCACGGCCAACAGGACGTCTGGAGCGAGCCGGAGGAGCTCGCCAAGAGCACCAGCCCGGTGCCGTACGAAGCGGAATACGGGATCTGGCGGCTTCCGGGCGAGGAGGAGGCGCGCTTTCACCTCACCACCGTCTTCGTCCCGAGCGGCCGCGAGAACCTCACGGCCATCTTCGTCGGACGCACCGACGCAGCGGGCCGCCCCGAGACGGTCCTGATGGACGTGCCGGTGGACCAGCAGCTGCTCGGCCCGAGGCAGATCGAGGCACAGGTCGAGCAGGATCCCGTGATCTCGCAGCAGTTCTCCCTCTGGCGCACGGGAGGGAGCGAGGTCTGGACCGGGCACCTGCACCTGGTGCCCGTGGGCGAGCGGCTCCTCTACGTCGAACCGGTCTTCCTCGCGGCGACGAATGACGCCATTCCCGAGCTTCGTCGTTTCGTGGTGAGCGACGGGAGGGAAGTCGTCATGACCGAGACGCTGCCCGAGGCCTTCGTCCAGCTGTCCGGTCGCGCCGCCCCGGCGCCGGCCGGGGTCGCCGACGCTCCGTGGCCCCAGGAACCGCCGGTTACGGGCCAGGCCACCGGAAGCTGGCCGGTCGAGGCGTTGCGGCTCCTCGAGCAGGCCGAGACCCGCGCCCGTGCCGGGGACTGGCAGGGGTACGGCGTGGCCCTGGACGAGCTCCGCGAACTCCTGCGGCGGCTCCAGGGCGGCGGCGGGTGACGCAGCCCGAAGGGCCCTCGCGACCCCCGGCCTCTACCGTTGATCGCCCCCCGGTGCTCTGGTAGGTTCCTTTGCTCTCCCGCGGCCTAACGCGCGGGACAACCAGAAACCAGCGACCGACAACGTATGGACATCCACGAGTACCAGGCCAAGGAGCGCTTCATCGCGGCCGGGATTCCCGTTCCCCCGGGCAGGATCGCGACCACCGCCGACGAGGCCGAAGCGATCGCGAGGGATTTCGGCGGTCCGGTCATGGTCAAGGCACAGGTCCACTCCGGAGGCCGGGGCAAGGCGGGGGGCGTGAAGTACGCCGCCGACGCCGCCGCGGCCCGTGAGCACGCCTCCCGGATTCTCGGGATGGACATCAAGGGGCTGACGGTCGAGAAGGTCCTGGTCACGCCGGCAGAGGACATCGCCAGCGAGGCGTACGTCGGGGTCCTCGTCGACCGGAAGACGCAGGCGGCGACCTTCATGGTCTCGGCCGAGGGCGGGATGGACATCGAGGAGGTCGCCGCGACGAACCCCGATGCGATCCGCCGACTTGCCGTCGATCCCCGGTACGGTCTTCTTCCGCACCAGGCCTACTGGCTCGCGAACTTCCTGTACGAGGAACCGGCGCACATCAGGCAGGCCGCCAGCGTGATCGCCCGGCTCTACGACTCCTTCGTGGACTCCGGGGCCTCGATGACGGAGATCAATCCGCTCATCACGACCCCCGACGGAGCGGTCAAGGCGATCGACGCCAAGATGAGCATCGACGACAACGAGCTCTTCCGTCGGCCCGACGTCGCAGCCATGCGCGACAACTCGGCCGAGCCGGCGTCGGAGACGAAGGCCCGCGAGGCGAGTCTCTCGTACGTGAAGCTCGACGGAAGCGTCGGCTGCTGCGTCAACGGCGCGGGCCTGGCCATGGCGACCATGGATCTGGTGAAGTACTACGGCGGCGAGCCGGCGAACTTCCTCGACATCGGCGGATCGTCCAATCCGGACAAAGTCGTGGCGGCGCTCGAGATCATCACCTCGGATCCGAACGTCAAGTCGATCCTCTTCAACATCTTCGGTGGAATCACCCGCTGTGACGACGTGGCCAACGGGATCGTCGAGGCCACGAAGCGGATCCAGATCGACGTCCCGATCGTGATTCGTCTCACGGGCACCAACGAAGAGCTCGCGCTCGAGATCCTCGAAAAGGCCGGGTTCTCGGCCTACACCTCCATGGACGCGGTCGTCGAAAAGGCCGTTCAGCTGGCCAACGCGTAAGGCGCACAGACATGTCGATCTTCATCGATTCCGATACCAGGCTGGTCGTCCAGGGCATCACTGGACGCGACGGCTCCTTCCACACCCGCCAGATGATGGAGTACGGCACGCAGGTCGTGGCCGGCGTGACTCCCGGCAAGGGTGGACAGACCTTCGAAGGCCCGGGCGGCAGGACCGCTCCGATCTTCAACTCCATGGACGAGGCCGTGGCCGAGACCGGGGCCAATACCTCGGTCATCTACGTGCCGCCCGCGTTCGCCGCAGATGCCGTGCTGGAGGCCGCCGACTCCGGGGTCACCTTCGTCGTGGCGATCACCGAGGGCGTACCGGTGCTGGACATGGCGCGCGCCCACGCGTTCGCCCGTGACAAGGGCGTGCGCGTCCTCGGGCCGAACTGCCCGGGCCTGATCTCCCCCGGAAAGTCCAAGGTGGGAATCCTGCCGGCTCAGATCGTGACGGAGGGCCCCATCGGCGTCGTGTCCCGCTCGGGGACGCTCACGTACGAGGCGGTCTTCCAGCTGACCAACGTCGGACTCGGCCAGACCACGTGCGTCGGCATCGGCGGTGACCCGCTCATCGGAACGAATTTCATCGACTGTCTCAAGGCCTTCCAGGCCGACCCCGACACGACCGCGGTGGTGATGATCGGCGAGATCGGCGGCACGGACGAGCAGGAAGCGGCCGCCTTCGTGAAGGAGCACATGACGAAGCCCGTCGTGGGCTTCATCGCCGGTCAGACGGCGCCTCCGGGCCGCCGCATGGGCCACGCGGGAGCGATCATCAGCGGGTCGGCGGGCACGGCGGAAGAGAAAATGAAGGCGTTCGCGGACAACGGCATCGCCGTGGCGAAGCGTCCGGCCGACATCGTGGGACTCATCCAAGATGCGATCGCCTGACGTGCGGACCACCGTCCTCCGTCCCCGTGGGTTCCCGGGGCGTGCAACGAGGGAGGTCATCGTGAAGAAGCCCACGGGTGAGAAGCTGCTCGTGCAGCACGCCATCCAGCCCGTGCAGTACCGGGTTTATGCGGACACGCCTCTGGCGGAGGTGGTGGATCTGATGGTCCGCCGCTCCGTGC
Source organism: Gemmatimonadota bacterium (assembly GCA_030827315.1). Classification (GTDB taxonomy): domain Bacteria; phylum Gemmatimonadota; class Gemmatimonadetes; order Longimicrobiales; family Gaopeijiaceae; genus UBA2589. Next base: position 35,070 of record JAURER010000003.1, read on the forward strand.
CGGCGGTACCCGTGGTTGGAGAACGCTACGAGGTCCTCGGAATCATCACCGCCGGCGACGCCCTGCGTGAAGTCCTCGATGACGGAGCTGCCCAGGAGAGACGAAGGGAGGGGGTCGGGGGCGTCGGCTCCGGTACCCCGAGAAGGGCGCGGGACGTCATGACGCGTGCCGTGCTCTGCGTGTCCGAGACGCAGCCGCTGGTCGACGCCGCGCGCACGATGGTGAACAGGAAGGTCCAGCAGCTCCCCGTCGTCCGCGACGGAGAGCTGGTGGGCCTGATCACGAGAGACGCGGTCCTCGAAGCGCTCCGGCCCGCACACAAAGAACCCTCAGACAACCCGGACGAACGTTCATGAGCCTCACACTGGCGATCATCAAGCCCGACGCGGTCGGATCGGGAAAGGCCGGTAAGATCCTCGCGCACCTCGAGTCCGCGGGCTTCACGGTCCGCGCCCTGCGCCTCACCACGCTCGACAAGACCCAGGCAGGCGCGTTCTACGCCGTGCACGCCGGGCGCCCGTTCTACGACGAGCTGGTCGACTTCATGACGTCCGGACCGGTCATGCCGATGGTCCTCGAGGCGGATGACGCGGTGGCGAAGCTTCGGGACGCGATCGGCGCCACGGATCCTGCCCAGGCGGCCGAGGGCACCGTGCGGAGGCTCTACGCCGAGTCGAAGGGACGCAACGCCATCCACGCTTCGGATTCCGACGAGAACGCGGCGATCGAGATCGGCTTCTTCTTCTCGATGCACGAGCGACTCGGCCTCTGAGCCCGTCCCGGGGGGCACCCCGCGTCGCTGGACATTCCTCCTGCGGTTGCTAGCTTTCCCGACTATGCTCAGAGTTGATCTCGGGCAACTGGACCGTGAGGGCTCGGTCGCCGTGGAAGCCAGTATTCCCGCGGAGGACGGGCTGTGGGACGGCGCCGGTCTCCTCTGGGACGGTGACGTCGTCGTGAAGCTTCAGGCGACGTTCGCTGGAACGGGAGAGGTCGTCGCCAGGGGTACCGTCGAAGGGAGGCTTCGCCAGGAGTGCCGGCGCTGCCTCAAGGCGGTGGACACCCCCTATGCGCAGGCCCTCACGCTGGTGTTCGTGTCGGACGGCTCGGAGGAGGACGGCGATGGCGGCGCGTACGGTTTCGACGCCGACCAGGCCGAGTTGGACCTTGGCGAAGCAGTCCGCGAGGAAGTGGTCCTCGCGGTCAATCCCTACGTAGTTTGCGATCCGGAGTGCAAAGGGCTCTGTTCGCGTTGCGGGGCGGACCTCAACGAGGGCCCCTGCCACTGCAGCGAGAATGAGTTCGATCCCCGCTGGGAAGCACTCCGGCGTCTGAAGAGCGAGTGAGACATGGCTGTTCCAAAGAAGCGCACGTCCAAGCAGCGCAAGCGGAAGCGGCGCACCCATTACAAGGCCGAGGGCGTGACCGTCCACGAGTGCCCCAAGTGCGGCGACCCGAAAGTCCCGCATCGTGTCTGCCCCACGTGCGGACACTACAAGGGCGAGCCGGTCCTCGACATCGTCGAAGACTGATCGACGGTCGCCGACATAGGACGAAGCGGACGGCTGACACGCGTGCCCTCCGCCCGGCCCCGTCACCCCAACCCCGGAAATCCCCGTGCGAATAGCCCTCGACGCGATGGGAACCGATCGGGCACCCGGACCTGAGGTCGCGGGTGCCTTGGCTGCGCTTCGCGCGCAGGACATGGGTGATCTCGAGGTCCTCCTTGTCGGGGATGAAGGGGCGATCAGGGCGGAGCTGGCGCAATTCGGCGACATCCCGTCAGGGATCGAGATCCACCACGCCGCGGACCGCGTGTCGGCAGAGGACTCGCCGGCTTCGGTGATCCGTCGCAAGCCTGATTCCTCGATCGCCGTGGGCCTCCGGCTGCACAAGGAAGGGAAGGCCGACGCCTTCGTCAGCGCGGGCTCGACCGGCGCCGTCATGGCAGCCTCGCTCTTCATCCTCCGCCCGCTGCCCGGAGTGGATCGCCCCCCGGTGGGTACGCTGCTGCCCACGGCGCGCGACCTTTGCCTGCTGCTCGACGCCGGCGCCAACATCGACTGCAAGCCGTCTCATCTGGTCCAGTTCGCCCACCTCGGCTCCGTCTACGCGAGGGACGCCATGGGCCGCGCGAACCCGCGGGTGGGTCTCCTCAACATCGGCGAGGAGCCCGGCAAGGGAGATGCGCTCACCGCCGAAGCATACGAGCTCCTCTCACGCGAGTCCGGACTGAACTTCATCGGAAACATCGAGGGCCGCGACATCGTGCGCGGGGACTGCGACGTCATCGTCTGCGACGGCTTCGTCGGGAACATCCTTCTGAAGTTCTACGAGTCCGTCGCCGGCTACATCGTGGACCTCCTGCGCGTGGAGCTCGACAAGGTCCCCGATCGCAAGGTCGACCTCGACCACGTGTTCCGGGTGCTCGACTATGCCGAGTACGGCGGCGCGCCCCTCCTCGGACTGGGGGGCGTCTCCATCATCTGTCACGGAAGTTCTCCGCCCAGGGCGATCCAGAACGCCCTTGCCGTGGCCGCGCGCGCGGTCCGGTCCGGCCTGGTTCGACACAGCGCCGAGGACGTGGGGCACCCCTCCTAGCCAGGGATCGATCATGCAGACTCCCATGCCCATCGTCGAGATCGCGGGGACCGGTCGGTTTCTTCCGGACAACGTGGTCACCAACGACGACCTCGCCAAGCGCATGGACACCTCCGACGAGTGGATCCAGACGCGCACCGGAATCCGCGAGCGGCGCATCGCCCCGCCGGAGCTGTGGGCGGCCCAGATGGGCACGGAGGCGGCGCGAAAGGCCATGGAAAAGGCCGGGGTCGAGCCGGGCGAGGTGGACATCCTGATTGTGTCCACGGCCACGCCGGATCGCTGGCTCCCGTCCACGGCCTGTGACATGCAGTCGCTGATCGGGTGCGACAACGCGCTCGCGTTCGACCTCATGGCCGCCTGTACCGGGCACCTGTACGCACTCACGATGGCCGAGGGATACATCGCCGCGGGACGCGGAGAAGTCGCTCTGGTCGTGGCTGCGGAAAAGATGAGCGCCATCATGGACTGGGACGATCGTAGCACCGCGGTCCTCTTCGGTGACGGCGCCGGCGCGGCAGTCGTGCGGAAGGCCGACGGCTCGGGCCGGGGGATCCTCTCCTCGCACCACCGGTCCGACGGAAAGCTCGCCGAGCTTCTGTACCGGCCCGGAGGCGGCGCGGTCGAGCCGCTGAGCCAGACCGTGCTCGACGAGGGCAGGCACCTGCTCAAGATGGAGGGTCGCGAGATTTTTAAGAACGCCGTTCGCTCGATGGCGGAGGCGTGCGACCTGGCGCTGCAGAAGGCCGGCCTGACCGCCAGCGACATCGACCTGCTCGTGCCACACCAGGCGAACATCCGCATCATCGAGGCGACGGCCAAGTATGCCGGCATCCCGATGGATAAGGTCTACGTGAATGTGGACCGCTACGGCAACATGAGCTCCGCGACCGTGCCGATCGCCTTCGACGAAGCGATCGAGCAGGGCCGTCTGGGCCCGGGCTCCACCGCAATGACCGTCGCGTTCGGGGCCGGGCTCACGTGGGGCGCGATGACGATCCGCCTCTGACGACCGAACCACTCGACCGAATGTCTCTCGCGCTGATCTTCCCCGGTCAGGGGTCTCAATACGTCGGTATGGCGGCGGCGCTCGCTCGCAGCGAGCCGGCCGCGGCCGAGGTGCTCCGCGCCGCCGACGAAGCCCTCGGCTTCCCGCTTTCCGCTCTCATGGCGCACGGCCCGGAGGACGAGCTCACCGCCACCCGGAACGCCCAGCCCGCTCTGCTCACGCACTCCGTCGCCGCCCTGCGGGTGCTGGGTGACCGCCTCGGAGAGCCCGGCTTCGCCGCCGGACACTCACTGGGCGAATTCAGCGCGCACGTGGCCGCCGGTACCCTTGCGTTCGAGGACGCGCTGCGTGCCGTGAGGCTCCGAGGCGATCTCATGTACGCGGCGGGCCAGGCCCGACCAGGGACGATGGCCGCGGTCCTGGGGCTCGACGACGCCGCGGTCGAGGCCGTATGCGCACGCGTCGACTCCGGGGTGTGCGTACCGGCAAACTTCAACTCCGAGGGCCAGGTCGTCGTGAGTGGCGACGTCGCCGGTGTGGAGCAGGCGATGGAGCTCGCGCGGCAGGCGGGAGCTAAGCGCGTCGTTCCGCTCAACGTCTCCGGCGCCTTTCACTCCCCGCTCATGGAGCCCGCCGCCGAGGGGCTGCGTGATCATCTCGCGTCGATCGAATTCCACGATCCGGCCTTTCCGGTCATCTCGAACGCGACCGCGGAGCCGGTCACGAGCGGCGCACGGGCACGCGAGCTCCTGGTCGAGCAGCTCACTTCGCCCGTGCGGTGGAGCGCCTCGGTGTCCCGCATGGTCGAGGGCGGGGCAGACCGCTTCCTCGAGCTCGGTCCCGGCAAGGTGCTTGCGACACTCAACCGTCGAAACGCGCGCGACGCGAGGACCACGTACGCCGGGGAGCCCGAAGACTTCTCGGGACTGGAGATCTGACATGAGTGAACTCGACGGTACGGTGGCCGTGGTGACCGGAGGATCCCGGGGAATCGGCCGCGCCATCGCGCAGGCGCTGGCGCAGGCCGGCGCGAAGGTCGCCGTCGTCGGTCGAAGCGGTGAGAGCGCGCAGCGTGCCGCGGCCGAGCTTCCGGGCGAGGGCCACGGCGGCTATGCGTGCGACGTGGCCGACCCCGAGCAGGTGAACACCACTGTCGGCGCGATCGAGGCCGGGCAGGGGCCCGTCGGCATCCTGGTCAACAATGCAGGAATCACGCGCGACAACATCCTGCTGCGCATGAAGGATGAGGAATTCGATGAGGTGATCGCAGCCAATCTCAAAGGCGCATTCAACTTCACCCGGGCCGTAACCCGCGGAATGATGAAGCGGCGCGCCGGCGCGATCCTCAACATCACTTCGGTGGTGGGCCTGACGGGCAACGCAGGCCAGGCGAACTACGCCGCGTCGAAGGCGGGGATGGTCGGGCTCACGAAGAGCGTGGCCAAGGAACTCGCCAGCCGCGGGATCCGCTGCAACGCGATCGCGCCGGGCTTCATCGAGACCGACATGACCGACGCGCTCAACGAATCACAGGTGGAAGCGCTCCTCGGCCAGATCCCCCTGGGTGCACTCGGCGGTCCGGAGGACATCGCCGAAGCCGCGGTGTTTCTCGTAAGCCCTCGCGCGCGCTACATTACCGGCCAGGTTTTGGCGGTCGACGGCGGGATGGTCATGTAGCCCTCCGGCACCGCCCTTTTCATTCTATTCACCAGCAGCACGACCTTCAGACTTTCAGGAGGAAGGACACATGAGCGAGCCCACCGAGGCGCGGGTCCGTGAGATCATCATCAACGAACTGGGCGTCGAGCCCGAGAAGGTGACCGACGACGCTTCGTTCGTTGAGGATCTCGGCGCGGATTCCCTCGACACGGTCGAGCTGGTCATGGCCTTCGAGGAAGAGTTCGGCATCGACATTCCCGACGAGGACGCGGAGCAGATGCGCACGGTTGGCGACGCGATCCGGTATCTGAACCAGCACGCGTCGGAGTAGGCCGCGCCCTGCTTTCGCGCATTTCGACTGCACGGCATGACGATGGGTAACAAAGCAGGACCGAGGCGCGTGGTCGTCACGGGGATGGGGCTGGTGTGCCCCGTCGGCAACGACGTGGACACGAGCTGGACCAACCTCCTCGCGGGCAGGAGCGGGGGGGGGCCGGTCACTCACTTCGAGGCGACCGAGGAATTCCCGTGCAGGATCGCCTGCGAGGTTAAGGGGTTCGACCCCCTCGACTACCTCGACAAGCGTGACGTCAAGCGCCACGACCGCGTATCCCAGCTCGCGGTCGCGGCCTCCGCTCAGGCCCTCGCCTCGGCCGGTCTCGAGGGACCGCCGCCAGGCAGCGACCCGGAGCGGTTCGGGGTGATCTTCGGAAGCGGTATCGGGGGGATCTCGACCTTCGAGGAGCAGCACCGGAGGCTCATCGAGCAGGGGCCCGGGCGCGTCAGCCCCTTCTTCATCCCGATGTTCATTCCGGACATCTCCGCCGGGCTCATTTCGATCCGGTGGGGTCTTCGGGGTCCGAACTACGCCACCGTTTCGGCGTGTGCCTCTTCAGCGCACGCGATCGGTGATGCGATGCGGCACATCCGCTACGGCGACGCCGACATCATGATCGCCGGCGGGGCCGAAGCGACCCTGACGCCCATGACCTTCGCGGGCTTCTGTGCGATGAAGGCGATGTCGACCCGCAACGACGATCCCGAGGGCGCCAGCCGGCCCTTCTCCGCCGACCGTGACGGGTTCGTGATGGGCGAAGGGGCCGGGGCGGTGATCCTCGAGTCGCTCGAGCACGCCGAGGCGCGAGGCGCCGAGATCCTGGGCGAGGTCGTGGGTTACGGGCTGAGCGCGGACGGCTATCACATTACCTCTCCGCCGCCCGGCGGCTACGGGGCCCAGGCGGCGATGCGCATGGCGATGAAGTACGCTGGGGCGACCCCGGAGGATGTCGACTACGTCAATGCCCATGGCACGTCGACCATGGCGGACGCCATCGAGACCGAAGCGGTCAAGGAAGTGCTCGGCCCCCGCGCGTACGACATCGTCGTGGGGTCGACCAAGTCGATGACGGGACACCTTCTGGGTGCGGCCGGGGCGCTCGAGGCGATCGTGTCGCTCATGGTGTGCCGGACGGGAAAGATCCCGCCGACGGCCAACTTCTCCACGGCCGACCCGGCATGCGACCTCGAATACGCCCACGGTGGGATGATCGAACGACCGGTACGCCTCGCTCTTTCGAACTCCTTCGGGTTCGGCGGACATAACGCCTGTCTCGCGCTCCGGGGCTGGAGCTGAGCGGACAGGACCGCTCGATGACGAACCTTCGGGTCGGAACCGGCTACGATTCACATCGCTTCGACGCGGATCGTCCCCTCGTGCTGGGAGGCGTCAGCATCCCCGACCACCCGGGTCTCTCCGGGCACTCGGACGGGGACGCCGTCGCCCACGCCGTCATCGACGCAGTCCTGGGCGCGGCCGGCGCCGGCAACGTAGGCAGCCATTTTCCCCCTTCCGAAGCTCGATGGAAGGATGCGGATTCGATCGGCCTCCTCGAGCGGGCGGCGGCGGTCCTCAGAGGCCGCGACTGGCACGTCGTGAACGTGGACGTGACGGTGGTCTGCGAGAGCCCGAGGATCGCGCCCTGGGCCGATGCCATGCGCGCTCGGCTGTCGGGGGCGCTGGGGATCACCGGGACCCGGGTCTCCATCAAGGGCAAGACGAACGAGGGCATGGGTTGGATCGGCGCCGGTGAGGGCCTCGCGGTCCACGCGGTCGCCCTGGTGGAGCTCAACATCGGGGAGCGCGGCGCGGAACGGGGCGGCGCGGACGCCCTCTGAACGACTTCGTCTCCTGGATGAGCGGCTTGCCCGACTGGGTCGTGTACCTCGTCCTGTGGGCCGGTGCCGCCATCGAGAACTTCCTTCCGGCCGTGCCCGCCGACACCTTCGTCGCGCTGGGGGGCTTTCTGGCCGGCGCCGGCGCTCTCGACGCGCGCTGGGTCGCGGTCGGCACGTGGGCGAGCAACGCCGCCGGAGCCCTGTTCGTCTACAGGATGAGCCACCTTTACGGGAGGGCATTCTTCGAGCGCGGCCTCGGGCGCTACCTCCTGCGCCCTCACCAGATGGCGCGGATGGAGCGCTTCTACGCCCGGTGGGGCACCCCTGCCATCTTCTTCTCGCGCTTCCTTCCGGGCATCCGCGCCATCGTGCCGGTGTTCGCGGGGGTGACCCATCAGCCGTGGACGCACGTCGTGCCGCCGATCGTGGTCGCGTCCGCTCTCTGGTACGGCGGCCTCGTGCGCCTCGGCATGTTCGCCGGCAGGAACCTCGAGCTGCTCGACGCGCTGCTGGCAAACGTGAACCGAACCCTCGCCGGAGTCGCCCTCTTTTTCGGGGCGGCCATGGTGGTCTGGTGGGTGCTGACGCGGCGGCCTCCGGATGGATGACGCCAGCGCGCGCGCCTTCCGGCTGGAGCCGTTTCAGGATCACCTGAACTTCGAGCGTGGGCTGTCCGCGCGTACGATCGCCGCGTACGGCAGGGATCTTCGACGCTGGATCGCGTTCGTGACCGCCGAGGGAGCGCGGCGGCCCTCGGACGTCGACACGGGAATGCTGCGGGCGTGGGTCTTCACACTCAGGGACGCGGGGCTGGCTGCGACCTCGATCCGGCGCGCCCAGTCCGCGGTGCGGACCTACTACGGATTCCTCCTGGCCGAGGGCCTCGTAGAGCACGACCCCACCGACCGACTCGAGTCGCCGCGTGCCGACCGTCGGCTTCCGGACTTTCTCGGGCGCGAGGAGACGGAACGCCTACTCGAGGCCCCGGACCCCGGCCACGCGCTGTACTGGAGGGATCGAGCCATTCTCGAGTTCCTCTACGCCACGGGCGTCCGCGTGTCCGAGCTGGCAGACCTTCCGATCTCCTCGCTGGACATGGACGACGGCTTCGCGCTCGTCTTCGGGAAGGGTTCCAAGGAGCGCCTGGTCCCGGTTGGCGCCCCCGCGCTCCGGGCGCTGCGCCGTTACCTGACCGAAGTCCGACCGGGTCTCGACCGCGGAAAGGGGATGGGGCGGGTCTTCCTCAACGCCCGCGGAGGGCCCCTGCGCCGGGAGTCGGTCTGGGCCGTGGTCCGGAACGCGGCACGGCGCGCGGGAATCCGCCGCAAGGTCTCACCGCACACGCTCCGGCACACTTTCGCAACGCACCTGATCGAAGGCGGCGCTGACCTCGCCGCGGTCCAGGAACTGCTCGGCCACGCCGACATCTCCACCACGCAGATCTACACGCACCTCGATCGGGCCTACCTGCGCGACCTGCACCGCCGCTTCCACCCTCGGAGCGGCTGACGGCCGCCGGCGCTCGTGGCGTCGCCCGGGAACGACGGCCTCAGCCGCCCCGGGGGCCCTGCGTGGCGCCCGGCTGCGCGTCCACCGCGCCGAACAGCTCCTGCTGCGACATCGTCGTCTCGATGAGGCGAATCGCTTCGGTCAGGACGGGATCGCGCCTCGTGCGGTAGTCCGCTTCCGCGCCGATGTCGCCCATGCGCTGCGCGACCGTCATGTCGAGACGCCAGAGCAGGTAATCGCGCACCTGCGGGTCGTCGACGTACTCGGCGCCGAGCCCCTCGGCGGCGAGCTGCCGCATCCAGGTCTCGAATTCCTCGGCGTGCACGCCGGGCCGGGCGCCCTCGGCGCGCCGCAGTGCCACGAGGGACAGCCCGTACTCCGCGATGCGAAGCCCAAGGGGGAACTCCTGTTCGTTGGTCGCGCGGATGAACTCCTGCTCGGTGGTCGTGAGGGTGTCGTCGGCGATCACGAGATCCGGGAAGATGCCCCCGCCGGAGATGAGCTGCCGGCCCGAAGCCGTGGCCACGCGGGGCAGGGTGTCGACGTCCTCGCCGACGGGCATCCCCTGGCGGTCGCGGTCGCGCTGCAGGGAGCGTCCGAGCGGGGTCAGCCACGAGCCGGTGGTGAAGCGCAGGCGGCGGCCATGCGGCAGGTTCATGACGGTCTGGACGACACCCTTTCCGAAGGTCCGTTCGCCGAGCACGACCGCTCGGTCGTAGTCCTGGAGCGCGCCGGCGAGGATCTCGGCCCCGGAGGCGGTGAACTCGTCGACCAGGATCACCACCGGCAGATCCGGGACCAGGGCCGGCCAGCGGTCTCCGTACGAGTCCGTCTCGGGCGTCGCCGCGCTTCCCCCGGGCACGCGCTGAACCGTGCTGGCCAGCGTCGAGCCGGGCTTCAGGAAGAGGTCGGCGAGCATGAGCGACTCGTCGAGGAAGCCGCCCGGGTTGCGGCGCAGGTCGATGATGAGACCCTTGCGGCCCTGGAGAACGCCGAGCGCCTCGTTCATCTCGCGTGCGGCGTTGCGCGCGACGCGATCCATGATCACGTACCCGATGTCACCCTGCAGGACGCCATACTCGACGGCCGGCACGTGCACCTCGGCTCGGGTGATCACGTAGGTCCGCGGCTCCGCGTACCCGGCACGCCGGATGCGCACGTTGACCTCCGTACCGACCGGGCCGCGAATCGAATCGGCGGCCATGTCGGTGTTCCACTCGGTGGCGTCGTACTGGTTCACTCCGACGATCACGTCGCCGATCATGATGCCGTGCTCGCTGGCGGGGAATCCACGGAAGACACCGGTGATCGTGATCTCGTCGTTGAGCATCGTGATCTGCAGCCCGATGCCCGAGTAGTTGCCGGTCGTCCCCTCCTCCCAGGCCTCCGCCTCCTGCGGCGTGAAGAGCTCCGCATACGGATCGTTGAGGGCGTCGATCAGCCCGTCGATGGCCGCTTCCCAGAGAATGGAGTCGCTGAACGCCTCCATGTGCATCCTGGAGATCGCCTCGACCGCGCTGGAAAGCACCTCGACCTGAGCGGGGCGCTCCGGCGACTCCTGGGCGGCGAGCTCCTGCGCCTGAAGCGCGGGGAGCGCGAGCGTGAGGCCGGCAACTGCGGCGAATCTCATGATCATGCGAAGCCCTTCCGGGTCATTGTCGTCATTGCCGTCTTCTAACCCCCCGCGGGGAGAGGGCGTTCCGGTCCTGCATGCGCGGCACCGAAAACGGTATCTTCGTACGCCGCATCCATGACCGATCGCGCCGCCACGAACAGACCGATACGACGGTCCCGTCCATGAATCAAGCTCACGCCCGCCCGCCCCTGCGTGTCGCGCTCGCGCAGCTCAAGCCCCGCAAGGGCGACGTCGCGGGCAATCTCGAGCGGGTGCGCACCGTAGCGCTCGACGCCCGGGCCGAAGCGGACATCGTCGTCTTCCCGGAGAGCGTCCTCTCGGGCTACTTCCTCGAGGGCGGGGTCGCGGATGCCGCGCGCACGGCCGAGCAGGTCGCCGCCGGTCTGGGCGTTCCGCCCGACGACGCGCCCGATGTGGTCATCGGCTTCTACGAGCGCCGGCGACGCCGGCTCCACAACAGTGTCGCTTGGCTCGAGCCGCAGGGGGACCGGTTTGCCGTCCGCCACGTGCACCGCAAGATGTTTCTGCCCACGTACGGCGTCTTCGACGAGGCCCGCTTCGTGGAGCCGGGTACCGACCTCCGCGCGTTCGACACGCGGTTCGGCCGGGTCGGCATGCTCGTGTGCGAGGATGCCTGGCACTCGCTGCCCGGGACCATCCTGGCCCTGGGAGGCGCCGAACTGATCGTGGTCGTGAGCGCCTCCCCCGCTCGAGGCTTCCTCCCTTCGGGGGGCGGGCTTCCGATCAACCTCGAGCAGTGGGACCGGCTGGCGCCCGCGATGGCGTCCGAGCACGGGGTCTTCGTCGCAGTGGCACAGCTCGCGGGCTCGGAAGGAGGCAAGCTCTTCCCGGGTGGTTCGATCGCCGCAGGTCCCGACGGACGGGTCGTGGCACGGGGTCCGCTGTTCGAAGAGGGCGTGACCGTGGCCTCCCTCGACGCCACCGAGATCGACCGGACGCGCGCTGCGACTCCGCTCCTCTCGGACCTCGAGCAGGTGCTGCCGCATCTCGAGCGCTCGCTGCAGGCGGCCCTGGGCCGAGGGACGCCCGAGGAGGAAGAGGGCGGGGCGGACTCTTCGGGGAACGGGGCGCCCGCCGTGCTGGGCGGCACGGGCGAGCACACCGGTGACAACCCCGCGCTGCACGACGCGGCCATCCTCGAGATGGACCTCGAGCTCGTGGAACGGACGCTGGTGGAGTTCATCAGGGAGGAAGTCCGTCGGCGACGCGGATTCCAGCGCGTGGTGGTGGGGGTGTCCGGCGGTGTCGACTCGGCGGTCTCCCTCTTCCTGGCCTGCCGCGCCCTCGGTCCCGAGAACGTTTATGGGTTTCGGCTTCCGTACCGGACGTCGAGCCCGGAGAGTCTGGAGCACGCCGAGCTCGCGCTCGACGCGACCGGAGCACACGCGCGTACCATCGAGATCTCCGACTCCATCGACCGATACGTCGAGCGCTACGAGCCCGACATCTCGCCGCTGCGCAGGGGCAACCTCATGGCGCGGCTGAGAGCCGTCATACTTTTCGACCAGTCGGCCCGGATTCACGCGCTGCCCCTCGGCACGGGAAACAAGAGCGAGCGACTGCTCGGCTACTTCACGTGGCACGCCGACGACTCCCCTCCGATCAATCCCATCGGAGATCTCTTCAAGACGCAGGTCTGGGCGCTCGCCCGGCACCTCGGCGTACCCGACGTCATCATCGAGAAGCCGGCCACCGCCGACCTCGTGAAAGGCGTCACCGACGAGGACGAGATGGGCGTTTCGTACGCCCAGGCCGACCCGATCCTGCACTGGATGATCCGAGGGTACGGTCCCGGCGATCTCGAGCGTGCCGGCTTCGACGCGACTGCTGTGGAGGTGGTGCGCCGAAGGCTCGACTCCACGCACTGGAAGCGGGAGCTGCCCACGGTTGCCGTCCTTTCTTCGAGCGCGATCGGCGAGTTCTACCTGAGGCCGGTCGACTACTGACCGGTGGGTCTTCAGGGGTGTGCGCCCCGGTCAGCTGCCGGAGTCGACCCTTCCCGCACTACACGGCGGCCTTCAGGGTACGGCGCATCTGCTCCAGCAGGGGCAGGGGGGTCAGCTCCCCGTCGATGATGGAGGCGAGCTCCTCCTCCCGGCGCCAGTGCGCCTCGAGCTCCGCGAGCTCCAGCTCCAGGAGGTGCTGCTCGTTCCGCTCGTTCGCGGCGATTTCCAGTGCGATCCCGCCCGTGCGCCCGAGATCCCCGAGCCGCTTCCCGTCGCGGACCACGATGCGCTGCAGGTCGGACGCGGATCCCGCTTCCTGGATCAGGCGCGACGCCGTGCGCACGCGCTGCTCGGACGCGCCTGCAAAGTGGTGGTAGGCGAGGATTCGACGCAGTGTACGCGTGGCTTCGTCGCCCGTGAGGCGCAGACCCGCGTCCCGGTAGAGACCGCACCGCGGACACCTTGCCACGAGGTCGACGTCGCCGTCGCCTGAACCGGGGAAGAGCCCGACACCGTGACGGTCCCGGTAGTCGAGGGCGCGGAAGGGATGGTCGCAGCTCGGGCAGCGCTCCTCGCCACGCCACGCCGAGGTCCCGAACCGGAGCCAGCGGGCCCCGTCCCGGAGCGTGTCGCCCCCGTTGTTCATGATCAGCCAGATCCCGAACAGGGAGACGCCGCCGGCCGCCCAGCCTCCCAGTACCACGGCGCCGGCCGCCACGGTGCCGACCGTGCCGAGCTGCTTCCACTTCCGCCTCCGTGCGGCGAGCTCTCGCCCGTAGCGCCACCACGCCTCTTCCGTGCGCTGCGCCCGGCCCACGCGCACGACCTCGATACGACCCGCCCGAAGGAGGGCGATGTTGTCGGTCTGCGAAAGGAGTCGCGCTCGGTCGCGGGTCAGCTTTTCCAGCTCGTCGAGGGCTTCCCAGCGCGCGTCGATCGGCATGAGGGACCAGCGGCGGCACGTTCCGCACACCACCCACAGACGACCCCGGTCCGGATCGAAGGCCAGGCGTCTCCCCAGAGGGACCCGCTCCAGTTCCTCGTTCGCCACGAAAGGCGAGGAGCACACGAGGCAGCGTCTGTACACGGGCTCGATCCAGTTGGGGAGCGGCAGGCTGCGTGGGGCGCGGGGCTGGCGATCCCTGCGATACACGCGAGAATACCCCCGGGTCCCATCCCCCGCTGCCGTCGCCGTCATGCTGCTGGTCATCGACAACTACGACTCGTTCACGTTCAACCTGGTCCAGGCGCTCGGCGCGCTGGGCGCGGATCCCGTGGTCGTCCGCAACGACGAACGCTCTCTCGACGACCTCGCGAAGCTGGCCCCGGAGCGGGTCGTGGTGTCCCCGGGACCCTGCACGCCCCGCGAGGCGGGCGTCAGCGTCGAGGCCTTCCAGCGCTTCGGCGCGGCGGGGATTCCCATGCTCGGCGTCTGCCTCGGCCATCAGAGCCTCGGCGAGTCGTTCGGAGGCCGGACTGTTCGGGCTCGGCGTGTCCTGCACGGCAAGACCGGTCCGGTGCGCCACGCCGGCGCGGAGCTCTTCCGTGGCATTCCCTCGCCCTTCGCCGTGGCGCGATACCACTCTCTGGTCACCGACGCCGCCGCGCTGCCCGGGGAGCTCGAGCCGGTCGCATGGAGCGCCGATCCCGCGGACGATGGAGAAATCCAGGCGATCCGTCATCGCGCCCTTCCGCTCTGGGGTGTGCAGTTCCACCCCGAATCGCTCTTCGGCGAGCACGGGACCGCTCTCCTGCGCAATTTCCTCGCGCTATGACCGCGTTCGAGGGCACTCCACGGTGCGCCGGCCGGGCCGGTGGGGCCGGACCGTGTCTCGCGGTTGACCCTCACCCTCCGGTTCCGGTAGGTTACCCGGCGTGAATCGTGCATCTACGCTCCGCCTCTCCGGCTCCGGAAACACGCCGTGAGCGGCCGGGTCCTCGGCATCGTCCCGGCCCGGCTCGCGTCCTCCCGCCTCCCCCGCAAACCCCTCTACCCCCTCCTCGGAAAGCCCCTCATCGAGTGGGTCTGGAAGCGGGTCGTAGCCATGTCCGTGCTCGATCACGCCGTGATCGCCACGGATTCCGACGAGGTCGCCGAAGTCTGCCGTGCCCTGGGAGCGCCCGTCGAGATGACGTCCGCCGAACACCCGTCCGGCACGGACAGGGTCGCCGAAGTGGCGGATCGGCCCGGCTTCCGAGACTTCGACTTCATCGCCAACGTGCAGGGCGACGAGCCCCTGCTCAGGGAACCGCATCTCGCGGCGGCGGTCGATCTGGTGAGGACCGGCGGCTGGCAGGTCGGGACCTGTGCCACGCCGCTCCTCTTCGACGACGCCCGCAAGGACCCTTCCGTGGTCAAGGTCGCCCGTGCGGCGTCGGGTCGAGCGCTGTACTTCTCCCGTGCGCCGATTCCGTACAAGCGAGACGACCGGCCGACGCCCGAGGAGCTGGAACGGGAACCGTTCCTCCGCCACATCGGGCTGTACGCGTACACGCGCGACGCGCTGTCGGACTGGGTCGCGCTCGCCCCGAGCAGGCTCGAGCAGCTCGAGATGCTCGAGCAGCTTCGTCCCCTGGAGGCAGGGCTCCGCATTGGCGTCGCGGTGGTCGGTGCAGCCGACCCCGGCGTCGACACGCCGGCCGACGTGCTGCGCATGGAATCAAGACTGAATGAACTGAGTGCCCCCACCTTCGCATGACGGACATCATGACCGACCAGGAAAGGCCCACCAAGTACATCTTCGTCACCGGGGGTGTCGTGTCGTCGCTCGGCAAGGGCATCGCGGCGGCCTCGATCGGCCGGCTCCTCAAGGAGCGCGGGCTCCGCGTGACCCTCCAGAAGTTCGACCCGTACATCAACGTCGACCCCGGTACGCTGTCTCCATACCAGCACGGCGAGGTGTTCGTCACGGATGACGGCGCGGAAACGGACCTGGACCTGGGCCACTACGAGCGCTTCATCGACGAGTCCCTGTCGCAGGGGAACAACATCACGACGGGCCGCATTTACCAAACCGTCATCGACAAGGAGCGCAACGGCGACTACCTGGGTTCGACGGTCCAGGTAATCCCGCACATCACCGACGAGATCAAGGCCGCGATCACGCGGCTCTCGAGAGACAACGACGTCGTGATCACCGAGATCGGCGGTACGGTCGGCGACATCGAGTCGCTTCCGTTCCTCGAGGCGATCCGTCAGTTCCGTGTCGACGTCGGGCGCGAGAACGCGATCTTCGTGCACCTCACCTTGGTGCCGTATCTCGCAGCGGCGGGTGAGCTCAAGACGAAGCCGACACAGCACTCCGTCCGCGAGCTCATGGAGATCGGAATTCAGCCGCATGTCCTGATCTGCCGCACCGAGCAGCCGCTCTCCAAGGAGATCAAGCGCAAGATCGCTCTCTTCACGAACGTCGAGACCGACGCGGTTCTGGAGTCGCCGGACCTCTCGACCATCTACGAGGTTCCTCTCGCGCTCAAGCGACAGAAGGCCGACGACGTGATTCTCGACCGCCTCGGCATCGTGGGGCTCCCGGAACCCGACCTGAGCACGTGGACGGACATGGTGCGGCGGGTCCAGCACCCGGCCTCGGGCGAGGCCCGCATCGCGGTCGTGGGCAAGTACACCGAGCTCGTCGACGCCTACAAGTCGGTGCAGGAGGCGCTCATCCACGGCGGAATCGCGCACGACGTGAAGGTCAGCATCGAGTGGCTCCTCTCGGAGACCTTCGAGGGCGCGGAGAGCGTGGAGCGCCTGCGTGACTTCGACGGCATCCTCATCCCGGGAGGCTTCGGCCCGCGCGGGGTGGAGGGCATGCTCGCAGCGATCCGATTCGCGCGGGAAAACGAGATCCCCTTCCTGGGCATCTGCCTCGGGCTGCAGTGCGCCGTGATCGAGTTCGCGCGAAATGTCTGCGGGCTGACCCAGGCCAATTCGACGGAATTCAGTCAGGACACGCCGGATCCGGTGATCGCGCTCCTCGACTCGCAGCGGAAGGTGACCGCCAAGGGCGGCACGATGCGCCTCGGCGCGTATCCCTGCGCGCTGGCCGAGGGAACGCGTGCCCGGGCGATCTACGACGCCGGGGAGATCTCCGAACGGCATCGCCACCGGTGGGAGGTGAACAACGAATACAGGGACACGCTGTCCTCGAAGGGCCTGACCTTCAGCGGCACCTCGCCCGACGGCGGTCTGGTGGAGATGATCGAGATCACCGATCACCCCTGGTTCGTCGCCGGTCAGTTTCACCCCGAGCTCAAGAGCCGTCCGACGCGGCCGCATCCTCTGTTCGCCTCGTTCATCGAGGCCGCGGCGCGGCACGCGCTCGGGGGGAGCGGCAAACCCGCCGAGCAGGCCGCGGGCGTCTGACCACGCCCTGCGAGGAATGACCCGATGTTCGATCGATTCGTGCTCGTCGCGGGCCCGTGCCAGCTCGAGGAAGATGCGCTGAACCTCGAGGTCGCCGAGGCGCTCGCCATCCTCGCCCGGGACACGGGGATGCCGGTCGTCTTCAAGGCGTCCTTCGACAAGGCGAACCGGTCCAGGCTGGACGCCCCCCGTGGGCCGGGACTCGAGGCGGGTCTGCGACGTCTCGAACGGGTCCGCGCCGAGACCGGCCTCCCGCTGCTGACGGACATCCACGAACCCCAGCAGGCGGACCCGGTCGGAGCGGTAGTCGACGTCATCCAGATTCCGGCCTTTCTGTGTCGCCAGACCGACCTTCTCGTCGCGGCGGGCCGCACCGGAAGGGCGGTGAACGTGAAGAAGGGGCAGTGGATGGCACCCGAGGAGATGGCCGGGGCCATCGAGAAGGCGCGGGTATCCGGAGCGGCCGCGGTGACGGTCACCGAGCGCGGTACCAGTCACGGATACGGCGACCTCGTGGTCGACATGCGCTCGTTCGCGCGCCTCCGGCAGGCCACCGGCGCGCCCGCGATCTTCGACGGAACACACTCGGTCCAGCGTCCCGGCAAAGCGGAGGGATCGAGCGGAGGCGACCCACAGCACATCCCGGCGCTCGTCCGGGCGGCCGTGGCGGCCGGCTGCGACGGGCTCTTCATCGAAACGCACCCCGATCCGTCCCGCGCGCCGTCGGATGGCACGAACATGCTCCCGCTCGATCGTCTGCCGGCGCTCATCGACGACGTTCGCAGGATCCGCGAGGCCCTCGCCGCGGGAGAGGGCCCCCGATGAGCACCGCGTCCGACCCCATCTCGGGCGATCTCGCCCGCTCCATTCGCCTGGTCATCTTCGACGTGGACGGCGTGCTGACCGACGCGGGCGTCTACATGGGCCAGGCCGCCGACGGTACCGCGGTGGAGCTGAAGCGCTTCGACATCCAGGACGGCATCGGCATGAAGATGCTCATGTGGGCCGGGCTCGAGGTGGCGATCGTCTCAGGCCGGCACTCGGAGGCCACCACGATGCGGGCGCGCGAGCTGGGGATCGAGGAGTGCCATCAGGAGCCCGACGCGCACAAGCTCCGGGTGGTCGAGAACCTTCTGGCCCGCAAGGGCGTGGCGTGGGCCGAGGTCGCGATGATCGGCGACGACATCCCCGACCTCGCGGTGATGCGCCGCGTGGGTCTCCGGGCCGCGGTGGGAAACGCGACCGCGCCGATCGTCGCAATCGCCAACTGGCAGGCGACGCGCCCCGGAGGGCGCGGGGCCGCACGGGAATTCTGCGACGCACTCCTCCAGGCGCGGGGGGTGCTCGACGAGATCGTCGAACGCTACGTCGCGGAGCGGAGCCGCACGTGACCGACCGCGACACCCTCGTCGCCGAAGGCCGCCGGGTCCTGGCCATCGAGGCCGCGGCCGTCGCCGCGCTCGAGGCGCGGCTCGGCGAGGACTTCGCCCGCGCGTGCGAGCTGGTCGCGAGCGCGAAGGGGCGCATCGTCACGTGCGGCATCGGCAAGAGCGGGCACATCGCCAGGAAGCTCGCCGGCACACTGACGTCCACTGGTTCGCCCGCGATCTTTCTCCACCCCGTCGAGGCCCTACACGGCGACCTCGGGATCGTGGGTCGCGATGACGTCGCGATCCTGATTTCGAAGTCGGGAGCTTCGGACGAGCTGGCCGGCCTGATCGGCCACCTGGGCCGCCTCGCGGTGCCGATCGTGGCGCTCGTCGGAGCGGCACGCAGCCAGCTCGGCGATCACGCGACCGTCGTGCTGGACTGTTCTGTGGCCGAGGAGGCATGCCCCATGGACCTCGCGCCGACCTCGTCGACGACGGCCGCGCTGGCCATGGCCGACGCCCTCGCCATCACGGTGCTGCAGCAGAAGGGCTTCCGCCCCGAGGACTTCGCCGCGCTGCATCCAGGCGGAGCGCTCGGGCGCAAGCTCACGGTGAAGGTCGCCGACGTCATGGTGTCCGACGCCTATCCGGAGTTGCCCGAGGGGTGCTCCATGCGCGACACGATCGCGCCGCTGGCGGAGATGCGCGGCACCGTTCCGGTGGTCGATCGGGAGCGCCGGGTAGTCGGCGTGGTCACGGCGGGCGATCTTACGAGGCTCATGGAGCGCGATCCGAATTTTCTCGCATGTCCGGTCGCGGACGTCATGACCCGGTCTCCCCGGACCGCGTCGGCGAATGAACTCGGTGCCGCCGCCGCGAGTAGGATGGAGGCGCACGGGATCATGGCCCTTCCCGTGGTGGACGCCGAGGGCGTTCTGCTGGGGATGGTCCACCTGCACGACCTGATGAGAGCCGGAGCGGTCTAGAGATGACGGAGAGAACGGATGCACGCCCCCGCCGGGCCGGACGAGTGGCCGCCCTGTGCCTGGCCGTCGCCCTCGGGGCCTGCGGGGGAGACGCGGGCACCCGGGTCGCCTCCTCGGCGCTGCAGTCGATGGAGGCCGACTACGTCGCATTCGGCATGCGCGCCTACGTGACCGCGTCGGGCGTGCGCGAGGCCCGCATCGAGGCTGACACCGCGTTCATCTTCGAAGAGGAGTCGAGCGCGGTGCTGCACCGGATGAGCCTGGTGTTCTACGACGAGCAGGGCAGGGAGCGGGCCACCGTGACCGGCACGGAGGGCGACTGGAACCGGCAGACCAACCGCATGGTCGCGCGCGGCGACGTCGTGCTCTTCATCCACGGCGACTCCAGCACCATCGAGAGTCCCGAGATCTTCTACGAGCCCGACATCGACCGCATCTGGAGCGACTCGACGACGGTGCGAACCATGAAGGACGGCTCCGTGCAGACGGGAACGGCCTTCGAGTCCGACATGTCGTTCGAGAACCTCACCATCCAGAACATGCGCGGCTCGACTCGTCGCATCTTCTAGGGGCGAAGACCCGTGCCCTCGGCAGGCCCCGTGGGGGCACGGCATGTCCTCCTCCTCGCGGTGGGCCTCACCGTCGGCGTTTCAAAGGGGCTCGAAGCCCAGGAAGGATGCGACCTGGTCAGCAGCCAGTTCGTGAACGTGGTGACGCTCCCGGGCGTCGGCCGCGTGACCCACATCAAGCGACCGCACTTCGTCTGCGACGGCGGCGTGCAGATCTTCGCCGACTCGGCCGCCGCGCAGGGTGATCGCGGCATGTCCGACCTGATCGGCAGAGTCCGATACCTCGAGTCGGGACGGGAGCTGCTCGCCGACCGCGCGCGTTACTTCAGCGTCGAGGGCCGTCTGCAGGCGTCGGGCAACCTGTCGATTCGGGACGACGCGCAGAGGTCCTCCATTCGCAACGGTGACCTGGTCTACCTTCTGGCGACGGACTTCCGGACCGAAGAGGAGATGACGATCACGACGGGCCAGGACGCCGTTCGCCCGCATGCGACCCTCTCGCCCCCGAAGCCCGCACCGGACACCACCGCGGTCGCCCCACCGGCCGACACCGCCGGGGTAGCCGTGCAGGCCGACACGGCCGGAATCCCGCGAGCGGCCGACACCCTCGCCGAGGCGTCCGATACGACGCCACCAACGCCGTACACCGTTGTCAGCGACCGGATGTTCCTGCGGGCCGGGCGCTACTTCACCGCCGCGGGAGCCGTCGAGATCGTCCGCGACTCGCTCTTCGCCTTCGCCGACTCGGCCCTCTACGACCAGGAGGGGGGTGCGCTGGAACTCGAGGGTTCCGCGCGCGTCGAAGGTGAGGCATACGAGCTCGTGGGGCGCAGGATCACGATGGGGTCGCCCGACGCCGAATACAGCGAGGTCCGAGCACTCCGAGACGCGCGGCTGCTCGGGGACGGCTTCGAGCTCACCGCGGCCCTGATCCGCGCCTTCCTGCGGGACGACGCGCTGGAGCGCCTGGTCGCCACGCCCCTGAGGCCCGCCGCGGACGCCGAAGAGGAGCCCGACTCGATCGACCTCATACGCCCCGAGGCGATCGTGGAGCAGTTCGAGCTGCGCGCGGACTCGCTGGAGATCCTGGCCCCCGGCGAGGGGATCGAACGGGTGTTCGCGGCTGGACGCGCCCGGAGCGAATCAGCGTCCCGCGACTCCCTCAACGTGGACGTCCTTCCGGAGATCGCGCGGAAGGACTGGCTGGAGGGCGACACCATCATCATCACCTTCGTCGTGCCCGACGACACGGACGCGGCGGAGGCGGAGGTGGACGAGATCACGGCCCTCGGCGATGCGCGGAGCCTGTACCGGCTCGCATCGACCGACTCGACGGCCGTCGCCGGCACGGACGCACCCGCGGTCCATTACGTGACCGGGGCCGAGATCCGCATCGAGATGGCGGCCGGTGAGGTCGCCGCCATGCGGGTCACGGGACAGACCCGCGGCCTGCACTTCGAGCCGCTGCGGCGGTCTGCGGCCCGGGACACGACCGGAGCGGATACGCTCTCCGTGCCACGCGACAGCGTCGCAGCCCCGCCCGACACGGGGTCCGCCTCCGCCGCACGTGCCGAGCCGCCCCCCCCCGCCAACCGAGCGAGCCGACGCGGCCCAACGCGGAGCGACGACCGCGCGCGCCCCCCCGAACGACCCCGTCTGGAGAAACGACCTTGGACACGCCCCTAGAAGCGAACGAGCCCGGCGGCGACACGCCGGATACCTCCGACCCCGTGGTGGAGGCCGCCATCCAGGCAGCCGAGGAGTCCACGCCGGCCGCCACCGCGGTGGCGGTGGGCGAGCCCGCGCCGTCCGGAAGTCGCCTCCGGGCCGAGGGGCTCTCGAAGGCGTACCGCACGCGGAAGGTGGTCGACGACGTAGCGATCTCCGTGCGCCAGGGGGAGATCGTCGGACTGCTCGGCCCCAACGGGGCGGGGAAGACGACCACCTTCTACATGATCGTGGGACTCATACCGCCGGACTCGGGCACGGTGCACCTGGACGACGAGGAGCTCACGCGCACGCCGATGTACCTTCGGGCCCGCAAGGGCGTCGGATACCTGGCCCAGGAGCCTTCGATCTTCCGCAAGCTCTCGGTGGAAGACAACGTGCTCGCCATCCTCGAGACGCTGGGCCTGTCGTCGGCCGAGGAGACGTCGCGCCTCGAGGAGCTGCTGGGCGAGCTGGACCTCCAGCGTCTGCGTACGAGCAAGGCCTATTCGCTGTCGGGCGGCGAGAGGCGGCGCCTCGAGATCACCCGGGCGCTCGTGCAGCGCCCGAAGTTCATGCTGCTCGACGAGCCGTTCGCCGGCATTGACCCGATCGCGGTGCACGACATCCAGGAAATCGTGCGGGGTCTGAAGGACCGGGACATCGGCGTGGTGATCTCGGATCACAACGTGGAGCAGACGTTGGAGATCGTCGATCGCGCCTACATCATGTACGAGGGCCGCATCCGCGTGAGCGGCACCGTTTCGGAACTCGTCTGGAATGACGAAGTTGCGGAGATCTATCTGGGGCCGGCGCTGACGGCCCGGATGCGTCAACGATACGCCAGGCCGGCGCCGTAGGGACACGCGCCGGGCCGTGGACGACGGGGCACAGCGGGGTCCCTCGACCGAGACCGAATGAGCCAGTTCAGCACGAAGCTGTATCAGAGCACCCAGCTCCGTCCGGAGATGCGGATCAACCCGCGCCTGTATCAGGCGATGGAGTTGCTCTACATGCCCCTGATGGACCTGGAGCAGCATCTGAAGGAGCAGCTCGCGGAGAACCCGCTCCTGGAGATGGTCGAGGCGGACGATCAAAAAGAGGTCGAGCTCAAGGAAGACACCGTCGACGAGCCCATGGGCGACGACGGGGTGGACTGGGAGGAGATCCTCCTGGATGGCTTCGACGTGGGCGGGCGCCGTCAGCAGTTCGAGTACCGCGAGTACATCGAGCCGACACCCGTCGAGGCCCAGGGTCTGCACGACTACCTCCACGATCAGCTCCGGCTGCTCTCCATCTCGGAGCGGGAGCTGCGCCTCGGCGAAGAGCTCATTGGAGACATCGACGACTCGGGCATGCTCGTGTGCACACCCGAAGAGTGTGTCGCGCATCTCAACGACTGGCTCGAAGAGGTGCGCCCGCCGCTGATCGCGCGGGCAAGCGAGATCGCCGACGCCGAGGAGCGCGCGGACGAGCTCGCCGAGATCGAAGCGATCTTCCAGCCGTACGAGCCGGTCGAGGCGGAGCGGATGCTCACGGTGATCCAGAACTTCGATCCGCCGGGCGTGGGTGCCCGCGACGTTCGCGAGTCGCTCCTGATTCAGCTGCGGCAGCGAGGTGAGGAAGACTCACTCGCGTATCGGATCGTCGCGGAACAGTTCGACGCGCTGATTAACCGGCACCTGACCGAGATCGCCCGCTCGTTCGGCGTCACGCCCAGGGACGTCCAGGACGCCGCGGACGCCCTGAGTCATCTCGACCCGAAGCCCGGTCTCAAGTACTCGATCGATCCCGAGCAGTACGTCATCCCCGACCTCATCGTCGAGAAGATCGACGGTGATTATATGGTCTTCGCAAACGACACGAGCCTCCCGAGGCTCCGCATCTCGCAGTCCTATCGCGAGATCGCCAAGGACAAGCGCGCCTTCACCGGCGAGAACCGGGAGTTCATCGCGGCGAAGCTCAACGCTGCGAACTGGATGATCCAGGCCATCGAGCAGCGCCGCCAGACGATGCTCAAGGTCATGAACTTCATCGTAGACCGGCAGCGCGACTTCTTCGAGCGGGGCGTCCAGTACCTTAGGCCGCTGACCCTGCGCGAGGTCGCCGACTACATCGAGATGCACGAGTCGACGGTGTCCCGAGTTACGAACAAGAAGTTCGTTCAGACTCCGCGCGGCGTGTACTCGCTCAAGTACTTCTTCTCGAGCGGGCTCTCGACCACGAGCGGCGAGGACATCTCGGCGCGTGGAGTCCGTGACAAGATCAAGCAGATGGTCGCCGAGGAGAACGCCCGCAAACCGCTGACCGACCAGGCGATCGTCACGGCGCTCAAGGCCGAGGGCGTGCAGATCGCTCGGCGCACGGTCGCCAAGTACCGGGACCAGCTGGGCATCCTTTCGGCCCGCATGCGGAAGCGCGTCTGAGCATGGGCAAGGCACACGGAGCGCTGCGCTCGGACTTCACGGTCGTGATCCCCGCCTTGGACGAGGCGCCGGTGATCCCGGACCTCGTGCGCGAGCTTCGCGCGGCCTTCGAGCGCCACGGTCTGGACGGGGAGGTGCTGCTCGTCGACGACGGATCCACCGACGGAACGGGAGACATCGCCGAGCGCGAGGCCGCCGGCTGGGCGCGCTTCCGCGTGCTGCGCCATCGGAGGAACCTCGGCAAGACCGAGGCGATGACGACGGCCGCGGAGGCAGCCAGCGAGGATCTCCTCGTGCTCTTCGACGCCGACCTCCAGCACACGCCCGACGAAATCCCGCGCTTCCTCGCCAAACTCGACGAGGGGTGGGACATCGTGACGGGTCGAAAGGTCGGATCGTACGACAAGCGCGCCGTGTCCTCGGTCTACAACCGGCTCTCCCGACGCATCTTCGACGTGCCGGTCTCCGACCTGAACTCGATGAAGGGGTTCCGGGCGGAGCTTCTCGACGGGCTTCTGCTTCGCCACGACTGGCATCGGTTCTTCGTGGTGCTCGCGCACGCGCGCGGAGCGACCGTCACCGAGATCGACATCGAGTTGCATCCGCGGCGGGCTGGAAAGGCAAAGTTCCAGGGCTCGTTCCGGATCCTCGTGGGCCTCATCGACCTCATCTCGGTGTGGTTCCTCCTCCTCTTTTCGCGCAAACCGCTGCTGCTGTTCGGCGGGACGGGCATCGCGCTGGCGGCGGCCGGAGCGCTGGTGGCCGCCGGGACGGTCTATCTCCGGTTCGTGCACCCGATGCTTGGGTTCGAGCCGTACATCCCTCCCATGGGATACCGTCCGCTTCTTTACCTGATCATGCTGCTCGAGACGCTCGGCTTCCTCCTCGTCGGGTTTGGCCTGGTATCCGAGCAGGTCGCGCAGCTCCGCGACGAACTCGAAGCCATTCGCAAGAAAGGGGTCTGACATCTCCCCACATCGGATCCTGGTCGTGGTCGGGACCCGTCCCGAGGCGATCAAGATGGCCCCCGTGGTCTCCGCTTTACGGGCGCGCGAGCCGGCCGTCTCGGTGCACGTCGCGTTCACCGGACAGCACACGACGCTCGTCGACCGGGTTCTCGGTGCGTTCGACCTGCGCCCGGAATTCGACCTCGCCATCATGACGGAGGGTCAGACGCTCTACGACGTGGTCCACCGCACCCTCGACGGGCTCCGACACGTCGTGCGGACGCTCGGGCCGGAGGTGATCGTCGTGCAGGGTGACACCGCGACGGTCTTCGTGGCCGCGCTGGTCGGGTACTTCGAGGACGTCCGGGTCGCCCACGTGGAGGCGGGCCTGCGCAGCGGGCACAAGCGGGCACCGTTTCCGGAAGAGGTCCTGCGCCGCATGACCGATGTCGTCGCGGACTTGCACTTCGCGCCGACGCCGGGCGCGCGGACGATGCTCCTCGCGGAGAACGTCCGGGCGGAATCGATTCACGTGACCGGAAACACCGTGGTCGACGCCCTGCTCGACGTAGCGGCCAGGGGGGCGAGTCCGTCGCACCCCGCGCTGCGTACGCTGCTGGCCGACCCCGCGCGCCGACTCGTTCTCCTGACCGCGCACCGTCGCGAGGCGTTCGGCGAACCCCTGGAGCGCGTCTTCGGGGCTGTCCGCGCACTCGCCGACGAGATCCAGGACGTCGACGTCCTGTACCCCGTGCATCCGAACCCGGGCGTGGCGGGACCCGCGCACGAACTCCTCGGCAGCCATCCGAGGATCCACCTGGTGGAGCCCCTCGACTACTTCGACCTCGTGGCCGCGCTCCAGGGCGCCAGCCTCGTGCTCACCGACTCCGGAGGGATCCAGGAAGAGGCCCCCACCTTCGGAACCCCGGTGCTCGTGCTCCGCGAGGTCACCGAGCGACCCGAGGGGATCGAGGCCGGTGTCGCCGAGCTGGTCGGCACCGATCCGGACCGGATCCTGGAACGAGCCCGGGCCGCACTGGGGCCGCGCGACCGTTCGACGCCCCCGCGGAACCCTTACGGCGATGGGAAGGCCGGCGAGCGGATCGCGGACATTCTCGTCGCCACCCTCACGGGCGCCCACCGCACGACGACGGACTGGGACGGCTGACCGCGCATCGAGGCTGGCATGTCGGCGGAACGCAGGCAGGATCGGGGGTTTCGGCCGCCGGGTCTCACCGTTGATCCCCCCTGCGGCGCCCGGTAGACTTGTGCGCACCTCGCCCACGCCACCCCGGCGGCAGATCGTGAAGATCCTGATGCACTGCGTCTACTACCCGCCCGAGGTCGGGGGGCTCGAGAGCCACGTGCACTTTCTCTGCCGTGCGCTCGCGGAGCGCGGTCACAGGGTCGACGTCGTGACGTCGCGTTCCATCGACGGAGCGCCCCCGGCGGAGGTGCTCGAGGGGGTCCACGTCTGGCGGACGTGGTTCCCGGGCAAGTCGACCGCCGGCTGGGTGGCGCACGCGGTGGGCTCGCTCCCCAGAGCGTATCGGACTTCGCAGGCCGTGGACATTCTCCACGCGCAGGCATTCCAGTCGATTCCGCCGCTCCAGGCCGTGCGGGCCCTTCGGGGCGCCCCGCTCGTGGCGACGCTTCATACCTCCCACTTCCTCCGCCTGGCCGCCAAGCCCGGATGGCGGACGCTCCTGGGCAGGCTCGTCGACGGCGTCGACACGTGCCTGGCCGCGAGCCGCGAGATCGCCGACGTAGCCGAGGCACTCGCCCCGGGACGCCGGGTCGAGGCGATCACCAACGGTGTCGAGACGTCGATCTTCCGTCGGGTCGAGCCAACCCTCGCCGCGCCGGGGGAGGGGGTGCGCCGGATCGTCGTGCCCCGGCGGCTCTTCCCGAAGAACGGCGTGGAGTACCTCGTGCGCGCCCTGCCTCGAATCGCCGAAGACGTCGACGTGGAGGCGGTGCTCGTCGGTGACGGACCGGAGCGGGCACGCCTCGAACGTCTGGCGTCGGAGCTCGGCGTCGCCGATCGGGTGCGCTTCGAGGGCGCACGGCCCCATGCGGACATGCCCGGAATCCTCTCGTCCGCCCACGTCGCGGTCTTCCCCTCGCTCATGGAGGCGACGTCGGTCGCGGCACTCGAGTGCATGGCGTGCGAGGTCCCGGTCGCGGCCTCGCGCGTGGGTGGACTCCCTGAGATCGTCGACGAAGACGTGGGCACGCTCTTCGAGCCCGCCGACCCCGAGGACCTCGCGCGGCGCGTCTCGGTACTCCTGAGGCGAAGCGACCTCCCCGCCGTCGGTGCACGAGCGCGCCGTCGGGTGGTCGAGCAGTGGAGCAACGCACGGCTCGCGGACCGGCACGTCGAGATCTATCGGGAACTCATCGCCCGCCGCGAGGCGGCCTGAGGGAGCCATGGCGAAGAAGAGCAAGGACACCGGGGAGTCCCGCCGCGAGCGGGGGCGCACTCCGATCGACGGGCCGGTCGATCTGCCACGGTGGCTTCCCCCCGCGCTCTACGCCGTGCTCGCGGCTTTTCTCTTCCGGGAGTTCATCTTCAGCGACCGGATGCTGGTCGGATCCGACACGCTCGCGATGGGCTACGTGGTGCGCGAGCTGTACGCCGAGGCGCTGCACACCCTGGGCCGCATTCCGCGCTGGGCACCGCACATCCTCGGCGGCACACCCTTCCTCGAGGCCCTGAGTGCGGGCGATTCCCTGTATCCGCCCTCGCTCCTGCTGCTGGCCGTCCTGGAGCCGTACCGTGCCCTCGGGTGGAAGCTGGTGCTGCACGTCTTCCTCGCGGGGCTCTTCTTCTTCGCCTGGGTCCGGGCCATCGGCGGCTCACGACCGGCCGCGCTCCTGGGCGGGGCCGCGTACATGCTCGCCCCCTTCCTCATCGGCTTCGTCCACCCGGGCCACGACGGCAAGATCTTCGTCACGGCGCTGGCTCCGCTCCTCTTCTGGGCGACGGAGCGTCACTTCGCGAGGCCCGGCCTCGGCTCCGTGGGAGCGATCGGTCTCGTCGTGGCCATGGTGCTGTACACCACGCACTTCCAGATGGCCTACTTCCTGTTCGGGGGCGTCGGGCTGTACGCCATCTTCCGGGCCATCCAGGTCGCGCGCGGCGGCGCCGACATTGCCGAGCCCGACGAGGCCGGGGCGAACGGGTCCACACGCCACGGGCGACCGCGCGCCGGTGCCATCCGTTTTGCGCTCTTCCTCGCCGCCTCCGTCCTGGGCGCGGCCGGGGCCGCATACCAGTTCGTGCCGGCCGTCGACTACGTGACCGAATACTCGCGGCGCGTCCAGACGACACGCGACTCGGCCGGGGAAACGGGTCGGGTATGGTCGAGCTCGTGGTCGATGCATCCGGAGGAGGCGATGTCCCTCGTCGTCCCCGAGTTCGCGGGGAACCAGGCGAACGGGTCCGGATGGACCTCCGGCACGTACTGGGGCCGCAACGCCCTCAAGGACAATCACGAGTACGCGGGGCTGGTGGTGCTCCTCCTGGCGGCCGTGTCGTTCCTCGGAGCCGCGCGTCGCTCCCTGCGCCTCTTCTTCCTGGGACTCGGCCTCTTCGCCCTCGCGTTCGGCCTCGGTACGCACACGCCCGTGTGGGGGCTCCTGCACGCATTCCTGCCTGGCATCCGGCTCTTCCGCGCGCCCGGCATGGCCGTCTTCCTCTTCGGATTCGGTGCCATCACCCTCGCGTCACTGGGCCTGGACCGGGTCCTGCAGCTCATCCGTGAGCGCGACGACGCCGAGCTGGCCCGCGTGCAGCGCGTCCTCTGGATTGGAACCGGCATCGTCGGGGGACTCGCGGTCCTGATGACCAGCGGGGTCTTCACCACGCTCTGGACCGGCACGGTCTACCCGACCATCGACCAGCGCCGCCTCCAGATCCTTGCGGCGCATCTTCCCAACATCGCGCGCGGCGCCGCGCTCGCCACGCTGCTGGCCGCGGCCACCGCGGGGGCGGTGTGGGCAGGTGCGAAGGCGAAGCTCTCGGCGCGTGCGGTGACGGCGGCCCTCGTGGCCCTGGTCGTCGTCGACGCAGTGCGCGTCGACGTGTCGTTCATCCAGACCATGGACTTCTTCCCGTGGTCCCAGCCCGACCCCAACATCCGGGCGCTCCTCGAGCGGGAGCAGGGCGACGAGCCCTACCGGCTGCTTTCGTTCGCCCGCGCCGGCCAGGACGTCTCGCCGGCCATGTACGGCGTCGAACTGGCCGCGGGACACCACCCCAACGACCTGTCCCGCTACCGCGAGCTCATCGGGATGGTCGGTTCGGGTCTCCCCGAAAACCTCCTGAACGCCAACGTCCGGGGTCTGCTCAACGTCCGCTACATCCTCTGGCCGGACGTCGAGCTGGGCTCCTCGCCTCAGGGGCCGGTCGTCTCCCGGACGCAGTACGGGGAAGGGAGGCCTTACCATACCCTCCTGGCCGACCGCGGGCTGCCCCGCGCCCGCCTCGTGGCGAGCGCCGTGCGCAAGTCCGACGACGAGGCCGTGGCGTACATCATGAGCCCCGCGCACACCCCCGAGACCGAGGCGGTGCTCGCCGTCGATCCTCCCGTCGCCCTCGAGGGTGGCCCGGTGACCGGCGGCGTCACGTGGGTGGAGCGTGGACCGGACCGGCACGAACTCCGCGTTGAATCGGATCGTCCCGCGCTCCTCGTGGTCGCCGACAACTGGTATCCGGCGTGGAAGGCGAGGGTCAACGGCCAGGAGTCCGAAGTCCTGCGCGCGTACCACACGCTGCGTGCCGTCGCGGTGCCGGCCGGCTCGAGCACCGTCGAGATGTGGTATTCCTCGGAGCTACTCGAACGGAGCTTCCTGCTCAGTCTGATCGTCCTGTTCGGACTCGCGGGCGCCTGCGGCCTCGGGTGGTGGCAGCGCCGGGAGGCGACCTCCTGAAGAGGATCCTCGTCCGCCTCGCGCAGCTGGCCGCGACGATCCTGGTCACCTGGTTCGTGAGCACCCGCGCCGGCCTGCACCTGGCCGAGCTCGCCGAGCTCGACCTCGCCGACTGGTCGCCCCGGTGGGGCGTACTGGCACTGAGCTGCGCGATCCTGCTCGGCGGGTACTTTGGCACGGGGCTGCTCTGGGGGTGGATCACCGCCGGGCTCGGCGGGCCGACGCTGCCACCAGGCGTGAGCATCCGGCTCTTCATGATCGCCAACCTCGGGCGGTACGTGCCCGGCAAGGTCTGGCAGATCGCGGGACTGGTGGCGCTGGCGCGCCAGTACGGCGTTCCGGCCGGCACGGCGACCGCCGCGGCGATCGTGGCGCAGGGCGTGTCCCTCGCCTCGGCGACGCTCATCGGCCTCGGCGCGGTGTGGACGCTGGCCGACGGGGCTCCCTGGCGCTGGGCGGTACCGGTGGCCCTCTTCGGCGGTGTCGGGCTCGGGCTCGTCCCGACGGTGTTCGACCTGCTGGCCAACGCGTGGTTCCGCCTGGCGCGCGCGCCGCGTCCCGAGGGCCTGGCCCCGCGGCACGGCATCGGCTGGCTCGCGGGCGGGCTGGCGGGCTGGCTCGTCTACGCCGCGGCGTTCTGGGTGCTCGTCGCCGGGCTCGGCTTCGACGTGCCCTTCCTGGCGACGGCCTCGGCGTTCGCGGCGGCCTACGTTCTGGGATACCTTATGATCTTCGCGCCCGCCGGTATCGGCGTGCGCGAAGGTTTCCTGATCGCGCTCCTGTCCCCCCAGCTCGGCGCCGTCAGCGCCGGAGCCATCGCGGTGATCGCCCGTCTCTGGACCACGCTCGTCGAAGTCGTGCCGGCCGCAACGTTCTGGGCCCGGCACCTCGCCTCTACCGGTCGGGCAGGGGAGGCGCGCGATGGATGACGCCCGCATCCTGGTCATCATCCCTACCTACGACGAGGCGGAGAACCTGCCCCGGATCGTGCCCCGCATCCTGGAGCAGGACGAGCGCATCGACGTGCTGGTCGTGGACGACGCCTCGCCCGACGGCACGGGCCGCGTCGCCGACGCGATCGCGTCTCGCGAGCCCCGTGTCTCCGTGGTCCACCGGAAGGGCAAGCAGGGACTGGGCCGAGCCTACCTGGCGGGGTTCCGGCACGGGCTCTCTAGAGGATATGGCATCCTGTTCGAGATGGACGCGGACTTCTCCCACCCCCCGGAGTCGCTCCCGAAGCTCATCGCGGCGCTCGACGACGCCGACGTCGCCCTCGGATCCCGCTACGTGGATGGGCGGGTCACGGTAGTGAACTGGCCCATGAGCCGACTCCTGATCAGCTACTTCGGGTCTCTCTACGCGCGGGTCATCACCGGGATGCCCGTGCGGGATGCGACCGGCGGGTTCAACGGCTGGAGGAGGCACGTGCTGGAGCGGGTGGGACTGGATCGCGTCCGGTCCAACGGTTACGCGTTCCAGATCGAGCTCAAGTACCGCGCCTGGCGCGCGGGCTTCCGCCTGCGCGAGGTACCGATCCTCTTCACGGAGCGAGACACCGGGGAGTCGAAGATGTCCAAGCGGATTCTGCGGGAGGCCGTGTGGAGGGTCTGGTCGCTCCGGATCCGGGACCTGCTCGGAAAGCTCTGACCATGCCGGAATCGCGCATCGGCAAGGAGTTCTACGACTCCGGCGACTATTTCGAGAACCGCGGGACGACCCATCTCGTCGACCACGACAGCCCGTTCCAGCGCTACCGGGTAGCCAAGGTGCTGGAGATCCACGCTCCGGGGCCGGACGACCGCCTCGTCGACCTCGGATGCGGGTGGGGAACCTTCGACTTCGCACTCGCCGACCAGGTCGGCTCCATCGTCGGCGTGGACTTCAGCCGGCGCTCGATCGAGATCTGCGAGGCCCGTCTGGCCGAAACCCCGGTCGGCAACGTCCGCTTCCTCTGCGCCGACGGGGGCGACACGGGTCTGGAGTCCGCCGCCTACGATGTCGTGCTCGCCGCCGATCTCTTCGAGCATCTGTACCCCGAGGACTCGGCGCGCGTGGCGCGGGAGGCCTTCCGCATCCTCGCCCCGGGGGGACGCTTCGTGACGTGGACGCCGCACAGGGGCCACGTCCTGGAGATGCTCAAGAACAACGACATCGTGCTCAAGCGCGACGTCAGCCACGTCGACTACAAGTCCATGGCGCGCATGAAGGAACTGCTGGCGGACGCGGGGTTCGAGATCGAGCGGGCGTACTACGCCGAATCCCATGTGCCGGGTCTCCGAACCGCGGAACGGCTGCTGCAGCGCGTCGTGCCCTTCCTGCGGCGGCGAATCGCCGTGCTGGGGCGCAAACCCGCACCGTCCGCGGGGCTCTGACCATGGCGTGGGAGATCGAACGACGCTTCGTGGCCCGCGTGGAGGAGGACGTTTGGCCCCGGCTCGGGCAGGGACGACGCTTCCGGCAGGGGTACCTCGTGGCCGGCGACCCTTCGGTCAGGATCCGCACCGGAGAGGAACGGGGGGCTGTCCTGGCGTGCAAGGGCGGACGGGGGATCCGGCGTACCGAGTTCGAGACCGTGGTCTCCGAGCAGATGGCCCGGATGCTCCTGGTCGCGGCGGCGGACCGGGTCATCGAAAAGGTGCGCTGGCGGCTGGGGCCGTGGGAGCTCGACCGCTTCCTGGGTCCGCTCGAGGGGCTGACGTTGCTGGAAATCGAGCTTGGAAACGAAGGCGACGCGCTGCCCGACGCGCCCGAGGGGGTTCATGTGTTACGTGAGGTCACAGAAGATAACCGATTTATCAGCTCGGTTCTGGCGACATCCTCGCCGGCGAAGCAGAAAGAGCTGGTGAAGACTGCGTACCAGGAGGGCGACCCATGCAGCAGCTCCGACGCGTAGGCCGGATGGCGCTCCTCGCCGGGCTGGGGGCATGTACCATGATCGGCTCTCCGGAGCTCGAGACCCGGTCTCCCGAGCGCGCGCGTCCCGCGGTCTCGGAAGGCGTGCCGGCCGCCGCCGCCGCGCCGCGGGCTCCGGAACCGCCGAGTGCCGGGGGCAACATGGCCGAATACGAGATCTGGGGACGAAGGTACCGCGTCCTGGACTCGTCGTACGGCTACGACGAGCGCGGGGTCGCCTCATGGTATGGCGACGAGTTCCACGGGCGTCCCACGAGCAGCGGGGAGCCTTTCGACAAGGACCGCCTGTCGGCCGCACACCGGTCGCTGCCGCTCCCGGCCTGGGTGCGCGTCACGAATCTGGCCAACGGCCGCTCCTTGGTGCTGCGCGTCAACGATCGAGGGCCGTTCTCGGATCCGGATCGCCGGATCATCGACGTTTCGCACGCCGCCGCCGTGGAACTGGGCATGGTCGAGACGGGAACCGCCTCGGTGCGGGTCCAGGCCGTGGAGCCCTGGCAGTCTCGAACCCCGGGCAGCCCGGGGGGAGGGTGAACGGTCGGCACGCGCGCCTTAAAACCATCCATCTCGAATCCTCAGCTTAACATAATATATATTATACGAAGCGGATCCGGGCCGGCGACGGGGCGGGCCTACGCGTCGGAATCCTCTCGCTGCCAGGCAGCTTCGGCCTGCTGGACGGCCCGCTCCAGACGGCCGAGCATCACGAAGACCCATGGCATGATCGCCGTGGCCAGGAAGACGAGAACCAGATGCTCCCCGATCGGTTCGTATCCGAGCGCACTGCGCCACTCTGCCACCTGGGCGAAAAAAAGCATGAGCGACGATTCGACGGCCACGAGGTCGAGTGTGGAGCGCATGATGGCGATCCCGGGTTCCTGGTGCTTCCGTGGGAGCCTCAGGAATCGTTCCCGGGTCGGAAAGTTGAACAGCTCAGGCCGCCTGGGGAGAATCCCGCCCAGGCCCTGAAGGAGGATCAGCACCCCCAGAGAGACGACCGGCAGCACCCAGGCGGCGTCCCCGACGGGCCCCGAAGCGCCCCCGGACACTCCCGCTGGGACCCGACCCCCGCGCAACGCCGCCCCGACGAAGAGCCAGTGGAGGGCCAGGACGGCGCGAGGGATCCATCGCAGGCCCGCACGCGTGAGGAGCGGAACCGGGACGATCACCCGGCGCTCACGGCCCGGCGCCCGGCGTCACCCTCGCCGGCATACGCCCCGGAGCGCGGAGGGACCCGAGGCTTCAACCTGCCCGGGCCCGCAGCTCCTCGATGCGCATCTCGTAGGTGCCCCGCTCGGGAGCGTTCGCCTCGAGCTCCTCGAGGATTTCCTCGTAGAGAGAGACCGCGGCCTCGACGTCGCCCTGCTCAGCATGGATGCGCGCCGCGGACATGCGGGCGGAACGCACCTGGAAGTCGAGCTCCGAGCGATCGGCGATGCGGAGCCACGTGCGGACCGCGTCGTCCCAGCGCTCCTCCTGCTCGTACGCCGCGGCGAGAAGTGCGGCCGCCTGGAATTCGATTGGATCTCCCGGCGACGCTCCGATGGGCTCCAGAACCGCGAGCGCCTGCTGCGGACTCCCCGTCTCGAGATACAGCTCGCCGAGCATCAGACGCGCCTCGCCCGTGTAGGCGGTGCTCCCGAACCGGTCCATGAAGGTGGCGAGGTCGATCTTCGCCCCCTCCACGTCGCCGAGCGCGATCGACTGGTGGATACCCTCCAGCTGGTCGGCGGCCTGGCCGTTCATCTGCGCCCGGTAGCTCCGGTAATACAGCCCACCCGCCACGAGGATGGCCACCACCACGAGCGCGACGGTGAGAACCTGCTGATTGCCCTGCGCCCAGTTGGACGCTTCGAGGACGCGGGCGACGAAGACGTCGTCCGCCTGGTCCTGGGACCCCTGGCTGGCCCGGCGTGCTCCGGGATGGCGCTGCGACATGCTGGCTGATCTACCGTGGTTCGGGCGGCTCGGGCCGCGGAAAAAGCATCGAAAGCTAGACGGGGGGCCCGAGGCGGTCAACGCGAGGTGTCGCCCTCGACCGCGCCCGCACCCGACCCCCGCCTCGCGAGCGCCCCCGCGGGATACCCGGCGCAGCCCCACAGGTCCGAGGGCCGGCGGATCGACAGTCGGTTGTCGGCCGTCGACCCGAGGATCCCCTCATAGAGCCAGTCGTTGAGCAGCGTCGTGACCGTCGCGCGGTGCGCCCCGGAAAGATCGGCGAGCACCTGATGGGTGAGTCGCTCGGAGAGCTCCACGCCGCGTCCTGACGGCTCCCCGCAGCGGGCCCCGAGATCGATAACGACCTCGGCCAGGCGCTGCGAAACGCTCGGCCCGTGGGACCCGCCCTGGCCGTGGCGGAGACGGTAG
Source organism: Gemmatimonadota bacterium (assembly GCA_030827315.1). Lineage (GTDB taxonomy): Bacteria > Gemmatimonadota > Gemmatimonadetes > Longimicrobiales > Gaopeijiaceae > UBA2589. The sequence continues at coordinate 70,212 of JAURER010000003.1, forward strand.
AGCTCCCGCTCCTGGCCCTCCAGGTACGCGTCGAGGCTGCTCCGGGCCGTCTTGAGTCCGCGCAGGACCGCGTCACGTGGAAGCGGGCTCACGACGCACGTCGACCCCGCGATCGCCCCGTAGCGCCGGAGCCCCTCGGTGAGCGCCTCGTTGCCGAAGGTCTCCCACGGCAACGCCACGGCGACGGTGCGCGGGCGCTGGCCGGATTCCACTCCGGGCAGAACCAGCCGCATGAAGCCACTGCGCACGAGCCAGACGTCGTCCGCATCGTCGCCGGGCGCGTAGAGGGAACGCCCCTTCACCACTCGCACGGACTCGGCGTTTCGGACCAGCCGGAAGAGCGTCCGGTCGCGCGGCGGATCGAGGCGAAACGGCACGGCGGCTCAGCTCCCGTGCGGCTCGAGGCTCGGATGCAGCGCGAGGCCAACCGCGAGGAGGGCCATGGGCACCGAGGCCAGCATCGCCGCGGTCGGCCCGATCACGTCGGCCGCCGCGCCCGTCACCAGCACGCCCGCGGCCCCCGTGGCCCACGCGAGCCCCATGACGATGCCCGAGCTCACGCCGGTCCCCGACGGAACCATCTCCTGCGCCATGACGACGATCGGCGGGAGCGTCGCCATGCCGAGGAAGCCTGCGGCCGCCACGGCGGCGAGCCCGAGCGGGCCCACGGGACCCATCCAGACCGCGAACAGGTGCGTAGGCACCGCCCAGAAGCACAGGTGTGCGAGGAGCAACCGGCGGTTGACGCGATCGGCGAGCACGCCGCCGACGATCGTGCCCACGGACTGCGCGCCGAGGTAGAAGGTCAGCGCGACTGCCCCCAGGGTCTCCGAGCCCCCGCCTTCCGCGACGATGATCGGCTCCATGGTGAGGAAGGCGCGCTGCACGAACGCCATGATGGCGCTCACCCCGAAGATCAGGCCCAGCGGGCCGCGGAGGTACCCGAGCACGACGGACGGAGGCGGAGGAAGGGGCCGGGCCGCCGCACGCGCCTCCGCGCGCCCACTCGGGAGCGAGAGGAAGACGAACGGTGCGAGGAACAGCACCGGCAACATCGCGACCCACAGCCCTTCCAGCCCTCGCCACTGGACGAGACCCACCGCGACGAGCGGCCCCATCGCGAAGCCGAGAGCGCCGCCGAACGAAAAAACGGAGTACCGGGCTCCCCCTCCCTTTCCCTCGGACACCCGGACCGCGTACGAGGCACCCGGCGGATGGAAGGCGGCGCTTCCGACTCCACCGAGCACCAGCAGGGCGACGAGCGTCACGAAGCCGGGGGCCCAGCCGATGGTCGACACGAACACGCCCGTGACGATGGGGCCGGCGACCGCGAAGACCCGCCGTCCGTAACGGTCCGAGAGGTAGCCGAAAAGGGGCTGGGGCAGCGACGACGCGATCGAGAACGCCACCGACAGCGTCGTCGCCAGCGCGATGGACAGGCCGAGGTCGCCCATGATCCGGGGGAGGAGCGGCGGCACGAACGAAGCGTACATGTCGTTGACCGCGTGGGCGCTTGCCACCACGAGCGCCAGCCGGAGGGCCGAGTTCGCGCGCGCCGGAGGCATGGTCGACGTGGCGACGTTCTGCACGCTGGGCGCTCCCCGTGGGTGGTTCGGACCGGAAGACCGCGGCCGACCGACCGGGCCCCCGCGAGTCCAACAATAACGACGCGCCCGGCCCATCCACAGCGTCCTCTGGCGCCCGCGGGCCGGTGCCTCCAACCTACGGGTTCGCATCCCCGTCCGGAGGCCCGCCGAGGCCCGCCGGAACCCGAGCCCGACCTCACTCATGAGCCGCATGCCCTCCACCGCCCGATTCCACGCCGGACTCCGCGCAGCCTCGTCCTCCCTCGCCTTCGTCGTCCTCGCGCTCGCCGCCTGCACGGCCCCCGAGGCGGACTCCGGGGCGGCGCCCCCGCTCGTGACGACCACGTACGCCCCACAGAACCGGCCCGACATTCAGGGCACGGTTGGTGCGGTATCGGCGGGGCATCCGCTGGCCGCCCAGGCCGGCCTCGAGGTGCTGAAGAACGGGGGCAACGCCACGGACGCGATCATCGCGATGGCGGGCGTGCTCGCCGTCACGCGCCCCCACATGAACGGCGTGGGCGGTGACGCCTTCGGGATCTTCTACGACGGGTCCACGGGCGAGGTCACCGCGCTCAACGCGAGCGGGCGATCCGGCGCCCTCGCCACACCGGACTTCTTCACCCAGGCTGGCGTCGAGCGCATCCCGCAGTCCGGCGCGCTCTCCGTGAGCGTGCCGGGCGCCGTGGCCGGCTGGGTCGACGCGCACGAGCGCTTCGGCTCCAAGCCGTTCGCGGAGCTCCTGCAGCCCGCCATCCACTTCGCCCGGGACGGCTTCGCGGTGTCGACCCGACTCTCGATGGACTTCGAGGAGCAGGGCGGCGTCCTCAACGAGGCGGGCCGGGCCCTCTACCTCCCCGGTGGCTCGCCGCCCCCCGTGGGGACGCTCCTGCGGAACCCCGAGCTCGCAGCCTCTCTCGAGACCATCGCGCGCCGCGGCAAGGCCGGCTACTACACGGGCGACATCGGGCGCAAGCTCGCGGCGTTCGTCGAGGCCGAGGGTGGTCACCTCAGGGCCGACGACTTCGCGTCGCACACGTCCACCTGGGTCGACCCTCTGCTGGCCGGCTACCTCGGCCATACCGTCGTGGTGATGCCCCCCAACACCCAGGGCCCGGCTCAGCTGGCCTACATGCGTATGGCCGCCGAGCACCCGCTCGCCGAGATGGGGCACAACAGCGCGCCCTACCTCCACGCGCTCATCGAGCTCAAGAAGCTCGCGTTCGCCGATCGTGACCGGTGGGTGGCCGATCCGGACAAAGCGGACGTACCCGTGGCCCGCCTGCTCGACGAAGAGTACCTGAGGCAGCGGGCGCAGCTCGTCGATCCGGCCCGCGCGGCCGAGTCGGTCGAGCCCGGGTTCGGGGCCGAGTCGGAGGCGGACCACGACAACATGGACGACCGCGGCGACACGGTATACCTGACCGCCGTGGACCGCTGGGGCAACGCGGTGAGCTGGATCCAGAGCAACTTCGCCGGCTTCGGCTCCGGGCTGCTCGAGCCCGAGACCGGGATCCTGCTGCACAATCGGGGCGCGCTGTACACGCTCGAGGACGGCCACCCCAACCAGGTCGCACCGGGCAAGCGCCCCTATCACACGCTCTCGCCCATGATGGTCCTGCACGAGGACGGCTCGTTCGCCTTCACGCTCGGCACCCCGGGCGGAGACAGCCAGCCGCAGTCGCTCATTCAGATCGTCAACAACGTGCTGATGTTCGGCATGACCCCGCAGCAAGCCATCGAGGCGCCCCGGTTCCGCTCGATGGGCGGCGTGCGCGTCTCCCTCGAGAACCGCGTGTCGCTCGCCACGGCGGAGGCTCTCGTGGCGCTGGGTCACGAGCTGGAGCTCGTCGACGGGTGGACCGCCACCTTCGGCGGGGCCCAGATGATCATGTGGGACCCGTCCACCGGCGTGCTCTCCGCCGCGGCCGACCCGCGGCGAGAGGCCTACGCGCTGGCGTACTGAGAGGTCGGGAGCCGTGAAGCTGTTCTTCGGGCTCGGCGCCCTGTTCGCCGCGCTGGGCGTGGCGTTCGGCGCGTTCGGCGCGCACGCGCTGCGCAGCTCGCTCAGCGCGGCCGACCTCGCCACGTTCGAGACCGGCGTGCGCTATCAGATGTACCACGCGTTCGGCCTCTTCGTGGTGGCGTGGGCGACGACGCAGTGGAACACCCAGACCGTTCAGGCCGCCGGCTGGGCCTTCGTGATCGGGACGGTGGTGTTCTCCGGCAGCCTGTACGTGCTCGTGCTGTCCGGGGCCCGCTGGCTGGGCGCGGTCACGCCGCTGGGCGGGGTCGCGTTCATCAGCGGGTGGGCGCTGCTCGCGTGGTCGGCGCTTCGAGCCTGAACCGGCCCCGGGAGATCGAGCGCGCCTCCGCACTGCTGTCGGGCGCCGGCCGGATCGTCGTGCTCACGGGCGCGGGGATCTCCGCGGAATCGGGCGTGCCCACGTTTCGCGGCCCGGGTGGCATGTGGAAGTCCCTGCGGCCCGAAGATCTCGCGACGCCGGAGGCCTTCCGACGCGACCCGGCCCTGGTGCTCGAGTGGTACGCGTGGCGACGCGCCCTCGTGCGCGAGTGCAGCCCCAACCCCGCCCACCACGCACTCGCCCGGCTGGCGCTCGAGGTGCCGGGCCGGACCACGCTCGTGACGCAGAACGTCGACGGACTGCACCACCGGGCCGCCCGCGCCGAAGCGGGGACGGCCGACCCCGCGCCGGCCTTCCCGCACGAGGTCCACGGCGCGATCCACCGCACCCGCTGCTCACGATGCGGCTGGGTCGACGAAGACCCCCAGGACGTGGTCGCGCCCGACCTTCCGCGCTGTCCGCGCTGCGCCGCGCTCATGCGCCCCGACGTGGTCTGGTTCGGAGAGATGCTCGATCCGGACGTGCTCGGGGCCTCGTTCGATGCCGCCGAGGCGGCCGACGTCTGCCTCGTGGTCGGCACGAGCGCGCTCGTCTACCCGGCGGCGTCCGTGCCGGAAGTCACGCTCGCCGCGGGCGGCATCGTCATCGAGGTGAACCTCGAGCCCACGCCCCTGACGCGCCGCGCGGAGGTGAGCCTGCTCGGCGAAGCCGGCCAGCTCCTGCCGGCGCTCACCGCGTACGCACCGGCTCCGAGGGACGGAGCCGGGTAACACCCAGCCCTTCAGCCGGAGTCGGACAGGACCTCGAGCAGCGTCGCCGTGGCCACGTTGCCGCCGCTGACCACGACGACGAGGGCCCCGGCTTCGGTCCCTCCGCGCGCCGCCGGCCGCGGTGTCGCCCCGGCGCCGCCCGCCTCGGCCAGGAGGGCCGCCAGGCCCACCGCGCCCCCTCCCTCGACGACCACACGAAGCCGCTCGACGGCGTAGCGCATCGCCGCGGCGATCTCCTTCTCGGACACCGTCACGTGAAGGTCGACGAGATCCCGGACCATCGGGAACGAGTAGCGGTTGTCGGGGCCGATGCCGCCGGCCAGGGCGTTGGCGAGTGTGTCCTCTTCCGGGACGTCCACGGGGCGACCCGCCCGGACGCTTGCGAGCATCACCGCCGCCCGCTCCGCCGACACGGCGACGACCTCGGGCCGGCGATCGCCGCCGGTAGCCTCGGCCTCGCGGAACGCGGCGGCGATCCCGCCGATCAGCCCACCACCGGAGAGCGGCACGAGCACGGAAGCGACGCCGTTCCCGGCTTGTTCGGCGATCTCGCCCGCGAGGGTACCCTGCCCCGCGATCACCCACGGGTCGTCGTACGCGGACACGTAGATGAGGCCCCGCTCCGACGCCCACGCCGTAGCGAGTGCCTCGGACTCGTCGAAGGTCGCACCTTCCCGACGCGCATCGGCGCCCGACGCCCGAATCCCTTCGAGCTTGACCGGATCGACCCACTCCGGCACGAACACCGTGGCGGGCACGCCCATGCGTCCCGCGACGAAGGCCACCGCACGTCCGTGGTTGCCGCTCGAGCACGCCACAACGCCCCGGACCCGTTCTTCGCGATCCAGAGACTCCAGGCGCGCGGCGGCGCCCCGGACCTTGAAAGATCCGGTGCGCTGCAGGCACTCCAGCTTGAGCAGCACGGGCCGCCCCAGCCGCTCCGAAAGGTGCCGGGCCGGCACGAGCGGCGTCCGGACCGCATGGCGGGCAACCGCCGCGCGGGCGGCACCGAAATCGAGTGTCACGGAGTCCACGGCGCCGGCCTTTTCACGCTCGGCACGCCCGCCGGCCCTAGAACACCACCCTGGGCCGCTCTTTCAGCTCCGTGATCCAGAGACCCGAGTTGAGGTCCGAGCTGTAGATGCGCCCCTTGAAGATCTGAGCGCCCCAGGCCATCGGCCAGTTCGGCGTCGTGGTCTGATCGTCGGTCGTCAGGATGGTCGCGATCTCACGGCCCTGCTTGTAGAGGTCGCCACGGAGCTCGCCCGAGATGTCCACCACGCGAAGCCCGGCCTGGTAGTAGCCGACGTAGAGCTTGTCGTCCTCCACCCAGACGTTGTGGGCTCCCGCCTCGGGAACCTCGTACTTCGCGACCTCCACCGGATTTTCGATGTCGCTCACGTCGAGCACGTGGATGTAGCCCCGCGCGTGGATCGCCTTGTCGGCGTCCCAACCGGCCGGAAAGATTTCATCGCCCACGAATAGGTACCTGCCGTAACGCCATGTCACGTGGGTATTTCCAATAGGATACTTGAACTGACTTACGAAGGTCGGCGTCGTCGGCGTCCCCCCGTGCGTGCCGGCCCCCACGTCGAGGATCACCGCCCCGTCGTCCCAGTACGAGACGTAGGCGTAGCCGTCCTGGACGATCACGTCGTGCAGCGAACGCGACGCGCTGTCGATCCCCCAGCGACCCACCTCGGCGGGCGCCTCGGGGTTCGAGATGTCGATGACGTGCACCGCGCTCGTACCGTTGTGCACCGCGTAGACGAGTTCGTGCTCGCCCGAGATCCACACGTTGTGCACGCCGCCGGTGAGGGTCTCGGTGTACTCCGACAGGATCGTCGGGTGCGCCGGCGTGCTCAGATCGAGCAGGACCATCCCGTTGCGTCGGCTCGAGGCGCCTTCCCGCGTCACGATGCCGAGGCGGTTGTTCGGGTGGATCTTCACGTCGTTGATGCGTCGGGCATCGAGCTGGATCGAGTCGGTGAGGATCGGGTGCGAGGCGTCGGTGACGTCCCAGATCTTCATCCAGTCCCACATGAACGTGCCGATGTACGCGTAGTCGCGTCCATCGACCCCCTCGAAAACCCAGACGTCGCCCGAATGGTGATCCGCGATGCCACCGCGGCCCACCTGGATCAGCTCCGCGTCGGCCCCGCGAGGCTCGACGAGCACCACACCGCTCACGACGTCCCGTTCGCCCATGCGGGCGGTCACGCGGTACGTGCCCGGCTCCTCGGCCACGAAGACCCCCTGCCCGCCCTCGTCGTCGACCTGGGCGCCCACGCCGCTCAGCGACCACTCGGGGAATGCCCGGAGCTCTTCGCCCCCGGACCGAGCAGTCGCCGTGAAGCGCACGACGTCTCCCGTGCGCACGCGGGCTTCGACGGGCTCGAGGGCGTAGGTGACGCCGGGATCGGGGCGCACGGTGACCTCCGTCGAGCCCGTCACCCCGGCGCCCGAGACCCGGATGAGGGCGGTTCCCGGACGGCGCGCGAAGATCAGCCCCGCCGCGTCGACCTCCGCGACCGCCGGGTCGCTGCTCTCGTAGCCGAGCACGGGATCGTCCACCGGCTCGCCCAGCCGGTTGAACGCCCGAACGCGGATCGGCACGACCTGACCGGCGAACGGGGTCTGCGTCCCGACCTCGGCGCGCAGCTCCGAGGGTGGCAGCGCCCGGACCACCACGGAAACGCTCCCGATCTGACTGCCGGCCACCGCGGTGATCCTGGCCATGCCGGCGTTGAGCCCGGTGACCACGCCGTCCTCGTCGACGGAGGCGAGCTCCGGCGTCGAGGCGATCCACCGCACCGCGGCCCCCGGGATCTCACGCCCCGCGCCGTCCAGCGCACGCGCCTCGAGCCGGAGGGTGCCCGTCACCTCCACCTCCGCCTGATCGGGCGTGATCTCCACCCGGGCCGGGGCCTGGGCGGAGAGGCCGGAGCCGAGCACGGCGTGCGCCGCGGCCAGGGCCAGGATTGCTGCCAGTCGCTTCTTCATCAGTCGTCTCCGTTCATTCGTGCAAGTTCGCCCTCGGCCGCCATGTAGCCGAACGCGCCCCACTGGCTCCGTCCGGTCAGAATCCGCTCCCACGTCTCGCGCGCCTGCGTCTCCCGCCCCTCGAGCAGGTGCCAGACCCCGAGCCCGTAGGCGGTCGTCGTGCTCTGGAGGGTGGCCGTTTCGCCGCTCGGACCGACCAGCTCCTCGAGCGTCCGGTCACCCTTGAAGAGGAGGAGGAGGTCCAGGTAGGACGTGGACTCGATGATCTCCATGTCCTCGGAGATCGCATCGAGCACGGCGGCGGCTTCGTCGTCCCGGCCCAGACGCCGGAGCGTCATGTAGAGCCAGTACGACGTCGCGACCACCGAGTCGGGATGTACCGAGACGGCCAGGCATCGCCGCTGCGCCTCGAGTGCGGCCTCGAGGTGGCCCTGCACGTAGTGGGCGAGGGCGAGGTGGTACCAGATGTTGAACTGGAGCGTGCTCGTCGGGACGTTCATCGCGTTGGGCAGGCCGTCCGGCTCGACTTCGTCCGGCTGTCCCTCGGTGAGGGCCGCCGCGCGCTCGAAGTCGGCGATCGCGCTGGCGGGATCGCGGACGGTCAGGTACCGGTGCCCCCGGTGCCGATAGATGCGTGCATCGCCCGGATGCAGGGACGCCGCATGCGTGTACGTCTCGATCGCCTCCCGGTAGTGCCCCAGATACGCCGTGCGGCGGCCCATCCAGATGAGCGCGTCGACGTCTTGCGGCGCAGCCACCAGCGCGTCTTCGGCCTCGTCATAGCGAGCCTGATAGATCGCCCGGACCTCGTCCGAAAGCTGCGGTGCGTAAAGCGTGTCGCCCAGGAAGGAGATCGCCTCGGCACCCGGCGGGAGCGCAGGGACGGTGGGCGCGGCGGCTTCCTCCGTCGCCGGGGCGCGACCGGCTTCGCACGCGCCAAGCGAAACCGACAAGAGAACGAGGAATGCGAGCTGACGCGGGGACGCGGCTGGACTCGGAACGGTGATGCCGGACATGGGTCGGGGGGGGCGGAGAGGATTCAGGCGGACGCGGCGACCGTCGGACCCGCCGCGCCGCCGAATAGAAGGCCCGCGCCGTTGCGCGGCAACGCTAGCGCGTGACCTGCCCCGTCGAGCCAGACGTCGCGCCCGCCGCGGAATCCACCGACGGCCCGGGCGGCACGGCGTCCGGACCCCCGACCAACGCACGCAAGGCGCGCGCCGCCGCCTCGCAGCTCTCCGGTTCGCACGCGGCGCTCATCGTCACGAGCTCCGCGGCCGTCGAGCGTCGGAAGAACGCGATAATCTCCAGGAGTTTCGCCTTGCTGTCGAAGGGCGAGACGAAGCCGCCCACGCGGTACCAGTACCAGGCGATGCGGGGCTGTTCGTCGGCCCAGAAGATCGCCTCGCGCACGAGGCGCATCTCCGGCCCCACCGGCCCGTACATGCCCTCGCCGACCACGAGCGAGTCGGGCGCGATCCGGTTGTTCCACTGGATCAGCTCCGCGCCCTGCCGCTGGTCCACCCAGTAGTAGCGCGACAGTGCCACGTCGTGGTCGAGCACGCCGACCGTCCAGTCGGCACGGTCGTCGATGCCCTGGAAATCTGGCGTCCAGGAAGCCGGCGCCGCGCGTGGCGGGGCCCAGGCGGCGTGGATGTCGAAGACGTCCGTCCCCCGGTCCAGTTCCGACCCCCGGGGGATGGCCCCGATGACCGTGAAGAGGCCGGGGCCGATGAGCGCCGCGACGGTTGCGAGCGTGGCCAGACGCGGCGAGGGCACGCCGTCGGTCCAGTGCCCCTGCGCCACCGCCGGACGTGCTTCGTCCGGGCCGGGTTCCGCCCCGGGGTCCGACGGGTCCGCATGGCGGGCCGCGCGCGCATCCCGTCGTTCGATCCTTCGGGCGAGCTGGTAGGTGGGAAGCATGAGCAGCGTGAAGATCACCCACCCCTGCCAGAGATGGTCCTCGATGTAGGGCGACTGCATGGCCGTGGCCTCGCCGAGGAAGATCAGAACGGTCACGCGGATCCAGTTGCCGACGATCGACGCGAGACCGGCCACTGCGACGATCTTGAGCTGCGTGCGCCAGCGATCCGTGAAGAGGTGCGCGTAGAAAGCCCCCAGGGTGAGCCCACCCATGAGATAGTTGATGCCGGCGCACCCCTCCTCCACCAGGAACGTCCCGGTCGAGATCGCGATCGTGTCGTAGCCGATCACCGCCTCGATGCCGGCCAGCCGGGTCGCGGCGCCGCTCGCGATGACCGTCATGCGCTGCAGGATCGGCACGATCACGCCCCACATCGGGATCGCCAACGCCAGGGTGGCGCCGAGGGTGAGGATCTGGACACGGGCGCCCCAGCCGAACACCGCGAACGCCCACGCCACGCCGATCACGACGAACGCGAGCTGATGCCCCGCGCGAACGCCCATGATCGCAGCCAGGAGCCACCCCACGGAGAGGAACGCGACGACGGGGATCAGGTCGCCCAGGCCCCGGGTCGCGCTCGTCAGGAAGCGGTCCCGCTTCGTCCACCCGAACCAAACCACGAGACCGGCCAGGAAGAAGCCGTGCTCCTGGTACGAGGCGCTCCACGTGCTCGGAAAGGTGATCAGCGTAGGCCAGAAGCCCGCGAGCCCCACGCCCACGAGGATCCCGAGCCGGCGACGCACAGCGAGCGGGACGGCGGAAGCGTGGGCGGGAGTCGTCATGTTCACAAAGCTACGGCGGCGGCACGGCCCGCCCAACGTTGACGTGCGTTCTGGATCGACACGGCGTCGTCTGTTAGCGTGCGGCGTGCCAGCGCGCTTTCGACTCGCCTTCCGGGCCCTCCGACACCGTGATCTCCGCCTGTTCTACTCGGGACAGGCGGTGTCGCTCGTCGGTACCTGGATGCAGCAGGTCGCCATGAGCTGGCTCGTCTACCGGCTCACCGGCTCGGCTCTGCTGCTCGGCGTCATCAGCTTCGCGAGCCAGTTCCCGTCGTTTCTCATGGCGCCGTTCGCCGGGGCGCTCGCCGACCGCTGGAGCCGCTACCGCATGGTGGTGGCCACGCAGATCCTCTCGATGGTCCAGGCGACGGTGCTGGCCACGCTCGTCATGACCGATGTCGTGGCCGTGTGGCATCTCGTGGTGCTCGCCGTGATGATGGGGCTCATCAACGGCGTCGACGTGCCCGCGCGACAGGCGCTCATGATCAGGCTGATCGGCAGTTCGGACGACCTGCCGAACGCCATCGCGCTCAACTCGTCGATGTTCAACGCCGCCCGACTCGTCGGCCCGGCGTTTGGCGGCCTGCTCATCGGCATCGTCGGAGAGGGACCCGTCTTCGTCATCAACGCGCTCTCCTACGCCGGCGTGCTGTGGGCCCTCGCCATGCTGCGACTCCCGCGGGAGCCCGGCAGGCCGGCCGGTGCCGTGCTCCAGACGATCGCCGAGGGCTTCCGGTACGCACTCGGGTCGCCGCCAATCCGCGATCTCCTCGTCCTGCTCTCGCTCGTCTCGCTCATCGGCATTCCTTACGTCGTGCTCTTCCCCGTCTTCGCCGCGGACGTGCTGGGCGGTGACGCTCGGACGCTCGGGCTGCTGACGTCGAGCGCCGGCGCCGGCTCGCTCATCGGCGCCCTGGCCCTCGCGTCGCGGAGCACCGTCCGCGGGCTCGGCAGGATCATCGCCTGGGGCACGGGGCTGTTCGGCTTGTCCCTCGTCACGTTCGCGTTCTCACGCCACCTGCTGCTGTCGTGCGCCCTGCTCGTGCTCAGCGGATGCTCCATGATCGTCGTGAGCGCATCGATCAATACCGTGCTGCAGACCATTGTGAAGGAGGAGATGCGCGGACGCATCATGGCCCTCTACACCATGGCCTTCGTGGGAACCACCCCCATCGGCGGCCTGGTGGGCGGCGCCATCGCCAACCGGGTGGGGGCTCCCGCCGCCGTCGTGATGGGCGGGCTCGGGTGCATGGGCGTCTCGGCGTGGGCCGTCTGGCGCTTCCCGGCGCTTCGAGACCTGATCCGGCCCATCTACGCCGAGCTCGGCATCATCCCGGAGGTTGCCACGGGGCTGCAAAGCGTGAGCGAGATGCGGCCGCGGGCGTAGCTACGGTTCTCACCGCTGCAGGCGAACGATTGCCTCCTTGGCGCGGCTGACCTGAGGCTGCATGCGCGAATCGGCGAACTCCCACGTTGCCACGACTGCAAGGTTGGCCGCGATCGCATCGTCTGAGCGCCCCACGAGCTCGTATAGACGGGCCAGGTTTTTTTGAGCCAATGCACGTTCGTACCCCCCGACAATCATGCTCGGGCGATCCCGCACCAGCTCCCATACCTCAACGGCATCGGAGTAGCGCTCGAGCTTCTCGAGCAACCAGCCCCGGTACAGTTCGAAGCAGCGGGGGCACTCCAGGTCTTCTTCCGCCTGCTCGATCTCCCGCAGAGCTGCCTCGGCCTCACCCTCTGAGGCGCGAATCATCGCCTGAGCGACGTTACGATTCGCCACGTTCGTCACATCGACGGCAAGCGCCTCGGCGTCCCAATCCATCAACCATTGTCGAGCCAGGTCGCCCTCTCCGGCCATTGCCTGGAGACCGATGAAAGCGCCCCAGAGGCGCAGTTCGGCATCGACGGCCTGAAACGGACCCGAGTACGCGTCTACCAGAGCCGCGGACGCCCCTTCGGCATCATCCAAAAGCCAGAACCACAGGTCTGCGGCACCCACGGAAATGCCCCGAATGCCCGCATTGACCCCATTCCACTGCGGCATGAGGATTTCGGACCACTCGAACGCGCGATCGAGACTCCCCCGTTGCACCGCCAGTGACATGCCGAACAACGGTGCGAGCGTTTGCCTCCAATGAGGATTGTCCGAGCTCGTTTGAAGAGCCCGAATTCGGCCCTCAACCCCCTCCACCTCTCCAGCAGCCAACGTTTCAACAAGATCCGTGAGTTGCTGCATGATGTGATATGGGTACGCGGCCCGATAAGCCTCAACAGCCGCCAGCGCGCCCACGCTGTCTCCGTTCCCCAGGAGGACCATGCTGTAATTCGCGAACGCGACCGCGGTGTGGCTTTCGGGTTTCGCCACAGCCGCCGCAAACCGATCCTGCGCCTCCGAGTCCCGCGACAGGCGCCGAAGCGCCAGCCCGGAGTTGTTGAGAGCCGCTGGATCGTCCGGATAAAGGCGCAGGAGCGCATCGTAGGCCCTCAGCGCGGCCGCCTGGTCGTGTTCGACCTCGTTGTAGAAGTTCGCCTCCGTGAGGTATCGCTCCCGATCCGTGAGACGGTGACGAAACTCGAAGGCCCGCGTAGCCGCGTCTTGGGCTAATTCAACAGGCCCACCCCGATTGGAAATCAGGACCGAAAGCTTCCGGTAGGCCATCGCGAAGCCTTCATCGAGACCCACTGCCTCCTGCAGCAGCCGCTCAGCGAGGGGGTAGTCTCCCTCCTCCTCCGCAGCCTCCGCCTGAGAAAGCTTTCTGAGCGCCTCGAAGGAAGGTGTCGTAACCTCCTCGAGAGGGGCTCCCAGCCGAATGTCCTTCAGCGATTCGCCCAACCTCTCACGCAGACGCTGGGACAGTCGATCGATAGCAGGGAGCAGGCCGTCTTCATCGGAGGCCTCTTCTCGGAAACTCCCCAACACCTCACCGGAGTCCGCTCGAACGATCCGAGCTACCACGAGAAACCGCGAACCAACCGGCGTGATCTCTCCCTCGATGTACGCCTTGACGTTCGCTCGTAGCGACACTTCCCGTGCCATATCGCTGGTTACGGGCTGCCGCTCATCCTTCTCCATGAGGCGCAGAGCATTGGCCGTGGCCTCCTCCCCCACGATGGTAACCACCGGGGAGGTTCCCAAATCGACTGCCAGGGCCTCGGAGACGATTACGCCGAGGTCACCGCGGCTGGTGCGATCGTCGAACTGTGCCAGAAGAATCGGGTCCCTCGCCTCGAGTACTCCCTGCGCGACCAGGGACCCCGTCGGCCCAATACCCAAGCTCCACATGGCCAGATAGATCGTCCCGCTGGCAGCAAGCAGCACCCCGGCACCAACGCCCCCCAGCAGGGCGTTGCGCCATGTAAAGAGCGCCAGCAGGCCGCGGTTCGTTGGGCTCGGCGCGGTCTGGGCTGACAGGGGGACCGGACCCGGAAGCGATGGGTCGTCAGTCTGCTGGAGATTGCGCTGCAGTCCGCCTTGAATCACGGCCGTTGCGATGATGACCGGAAACCCGAGCATCAGCAGCACGATGGCCATCGACGGCGTCCAGTCTGGAAGGCCCGCCAATCCCGTCACCACGTCAACGACGTTCAGGACAGCCCACGAGGTGGCAGCATACGCCCCTGTGACTTGCCACACGGAGCGGCGGTGTACCTCGCGCAGCCAGTTGTGAATGCTCATGGGCACGAACGACTCTCGAAGGGTCAGAAGCTGAACTGACGGGCCAGATCTGACGCCGTGGTGTGACTCGCCAGACCGCGCAGATCCCCGGCACGCAGCCACCTCTGCCGGCGTTCGCTCACAACCTTGTCGCGCGCCCAGCGCTAGGGCAAGTACTTCCAACGGTATCATCCTGCTTGGGCACCAGGGGTCGAATCCGGCGCTCCGGCGCCGAGGGTACCCGCTGGACCGACCTCTCACGGATGGCGGATCGGATCGAGAGGTTTTCGCAACCCCACAAGAATTGCTCAACCCCACGAAAAAGCCCCACAAGCCTGCTCGGCTTGTGGGGCCAGATGTCGCTCAGTGCCCTCGCCGCGACTCGAACGCGGGACCTACTGCTTAGGAGGCAGTCGCTCTATCCACCTGAGCTACGAGGGCGGAACGACTTACGGCGCCGGTGTTTTCTTGAATCACCAATGAGTCACCAGTTTCAAGAGAGACAACGCGAGTTCTCTACCGTAAACGTCGGACGGCGAAGTTAGCCACGTCACGGGCGTTCCTCCACCATCCGGGCGCCAATCGCCCGCACGGGTGCGTGCGGCTGCCCGCGAAACCGCGCGAGCGCTGGGACGCGACCGTCGCGACGAAGCCGCCGAGCTTCAACGGGAGGTCTTGGACGCGCTGGGTGCCCTGCACGGTCCGGTGCGACGCCTGGCGGCCCTGCGGGAAGGGTGCCGGCGTCCCCCGCTCACGGGACGCAGCTTGCAGAGTAAACGGACAGCGTCCGGCGATTGTCAAAGCCCCGGCTTTACCAGGCTCTCCTGGGATCGGCGGACCCGAATAAGCGCCCATCGGGTCGGCGGGCTCGGGGAAACGCCGGATGTCCTATGGACGCCTGCGGGCTGGTGGCCCGCGAACGTGGGGCGCCGGCACTCGGCCGGTGGGGACACCCCTCACCAAGGGGTCAGCCGCGCGCAGGCCCGCCCGTCGTGCTACTTCCTTCGCTTCGTTGCCGCGGGCGCCATGACGCCACGCATCTGGCACTCCTCGCGCACGTCAGGGTCGGCCGGCAACTCGTCGGGGAGCGACCAGCCCGCAGCCGCTCAGTTGGCGACGTAGCGGTGATAGAGGTCGCTGTCGGAAGGCACCGCGTCGCCCAGGCGGCGGCCTTATGGCGGGGTAGCGCGAAGAAACCTAAGCTTAAAGAGATTCGAATCTGACCGTTTCTCCAGGTCCGGAGGTCATTCTCCCATGAACACCCTGAAGATTCTGGGTACGCTCCTCGCGACCCTGGTACTGCTCGGTGCGGGTGGATTCGTTTGGGCCCGCGGCAAGTCCAACGAGATCCTCGACCGGCGCCTCGACGTCCACCGCGTCGACTTCCCCGTCCCGTTCCCCCTCGATCCGGCCGAGATAGAGCGGGCGGGCTTCACCCCCGCGCAGTCCGACTCAGCCGCGCTCGCTCGCGCGATGGAGCGTGGTCGTCACCTCGTCGACTCGCGCTTCGCCTGCACGGAGTGCCATGGCGAGGACTTCGGCGGCGGGGTCATGGTCGACGATCCGATGATCGGTACGCTGCTGGGGCCGAACATCACGTCGGGCGCAGGAGGGCGCGTGGTGAGCTACACCCCTTCGGACTGGGATCGCATCGTGAGACACGGCCTGCTTCCGGACGGACGGCCCGGGGCCATGCCCGCGCAGGACTTTCAGGGCATGTCCGACCAGGAGCTGTCCGACATCGTCGTGCTGATCCGCTCCGCACCGCCCGTGGACGCCGAGGTCGAGGCGCCGACCCTCGGCCCGCTGGGCACCGTTCTCATGGCGACGGGGCAGATCGTGCTCGCCTACGACGAGATCACCGACCACGAGCGCGGGCACGCGACCCTGCCTCCGGTCACGGAGGCCAGCGCGGAGTTCGGTGCGCACCTGGCCACGGTCTGCACCGGGTGCCACAAGGCGGACCTGTCCGGAGGCAAGGTGGGGGGCGGCGATCCGAGCTGGCCGGCGGCGGCGAATCTCACGCCCGTCGCCGGAGCGTTCGGTGACTGGACCTACCAGCAGTTCGTCACGGCGATGACGGAGGGCACGAGGCCGGACGGCCGCGCGCTGGTGGCGCCGATGGACGCGGTGGTCGGGTACACGAGCAACATGACCGAAACGGAACGCCAGGCGCTGTGGGCGTACCTCCGCTCGATTCCCGCCCAGGCGACGGAGGGGTGAGCACGGGCTGCCGCATCCGAAGGCGAATGGGCTGCTGACACGCCTCCGAAGCATCCGCCGGGCATTCGGTGAACGGGGCGCGGGGCCCGTGTGACGACCGGACGCGCGACGGGTCGTCAGCGCCGTCGGCGCACGAGGATCGCGAGCGGTGAAGCGTCAGCCGGATGTGCTGTTCGCGTCCGAGGTGCGAGCGTTTAGCCGTCGCTCGGAAGCGGCTCCTGCAGCACCGGGGGCGGCGCCTCCTCGGCGCGGCGGCCGGCGAGGTATCCGACGCAGTAAGCACGGAGAGTCGCTTCGAAGCGGGACATCGCCGACCCGGCGCGCAGCGCACCCTCACCGCGACGGCTCAGGCCCTCGGCGAGCTTCGTGACGGCATGGATGACCTCCATCACGTGCGGGTCCCCGCCCGCAACGACCTCGTCCGAATCCAGTCGCGACTCGAGGTCCATCCCGACCACCTGCCCCTCTTCACCGGGCTCGATGGCCTCCGGATCCCTGAACCCGGGCGCGAGCTCATTCCTGCGCTCGGGCATGGGCTCGTCGGGCGAGATGAACGCCGCGCCTACGGCGTCCACGCGGGCCGGCAGTGGCTCGTCCGGTGAGATGAGCGCCTGGTCCACGGAGACCTCCGCCGGGACGGGGGCGGAGCCGCTGCTTCGCACGTGGCGTCTGCGCGACCCCGGAGGGAACGCCGGAGGCGGAAGACGGCTTCCGTTCGAGTTCTCTCTCATGCGACGGTGTCTCCGGGATGAAGCTGCAGACGGTGCAAACCTCCTCGTCGCGGCCAATATACGGGCTCGCGACAACGTGAAACAAAGGTTTTGCGCCGGGACCCGATCGAACGGCCCCGGATCACCCTCGCGCTCAGAGGAGGAACTCGATCGCCAGGAAGCCCAGCACGAAGAGCAGGCTGAACACCATCACGAGTCTGTCGAAGTGCCGGTCGATGAAACGCTGGATGGGAGGACCGAACTTCCACACGAGACCGGCGATGAGGAAGAAGCGAAGGCCGCGACTGAGGATCGAGGCCAGCACGAAGACCCCGAGGCTGATGCCGAACACGCCCGAGGCCAGCGTGAAGACCTTGTAGGGGATCGGGGTCAGTCCGGCCAGGAAGACCGCCGCGAATCCATGGCGGTCGTAGAAGTCCCTCACGCTCTCGAACGCCTCGGGTGTCACGCCGGGGACGTACGCGAAGAACCAGTCGCGGGCGAGGTCCCATGCGAATGCGCCAATGGCATACCCGAGCAGGCCCCCGAGCACCGAGGCCACGGTGCAGACGGCGGCGAAGCGAAGCGACCTCTTCGACGCGCCCAGAGCCAACGCCAGGAGCAGCGGGTCCGGAGGGAGCGGAAAGAACGACGATTCGGCGAAGGAGAGCACGAAGAGGGCCGGCACGCCGTAGGGCGTATCGGCCCAGTGCAGGACCCAGTCGTAGAGTCGTCGGACGATGTTGTCCCGCGGCGGGTTCGACGCTCCGGCGGCCCCCTCCGGTCCCGCTGCCCCGTCGTCGTCCTCTGGACCGTTCGTCACTCCCCTGCCTCCTCCGTCCACGCGAAACGACCCAGCAGCGGCACGAAGGTGACCGCTCCTTCCACGGTCTCCTGGGTGACCGCGAAGCCGGTCTTCTGAACGAGCACGAGTTCCTGTACGTCCCGGGCGCCGACGGGGATGAGCATGCGGCCTCCGTCGGCAAGCTGATCGACGAGCGCCGGTGGCACCGACGGCGAGGCCGCCGACACCACGATCACGTCGAAGGGCGCGTACTTTTTCCAGCCGATCGTTCCGTCGCCCACCATGAGCGCCACGTTCTTCACGCCGAACGCGTCGAGCGCCCGGCGCGCCTTCGTGCTCAGTTCCCGCACCCGCTCCACCGAGTACACGCGGTCCGCCATGAGACTCAGCAGCGCCGTCAGGTACCCGCACCCCGTCCCGATCTCGAGCACCTTTTCGTCCGCTTTCGGGCGCAGAAGCTCGAGGTAGTGGGCCTGGAGCGACGGCTGGGACGCGGTCTGGCCGAAGCCGATGGGGATGGGCGCGTCCTCGTACGCACGGGGCCACATCCCCTCGGGGAGGAAGTGGTGCCGTGGCACGCGGTCGAAGAGCTGGAGAATCTCGAGGTCCTCGACCCCGCGCGCGCGGATCTCCTCGATCAGCTTCCGGCGGTACCCGACGAAGCGCCGGTCCTCTAGAGCGTCAGGTCCCACGAACGGATGTCCTCGAGGAGGCCGTAGTTGGTCAGATCCAGGTGCAGCGGCGTCACGGAGACGAAGCCGTCGGCGATGGCCTGGAAGTCGGAGTCGGGGACTCCGCGCCACTTCACGGACCCGCCACCGATCCAGAAGTACTCCTTGCCTGACGGGTCGCTGGCACGCGTGATAGAATCGGCGTAACGTCTTCTGCCGAGAGAGGTTACCCTGATTCCCCTGATGTCCGTTGGAGGAAGGGGCGGTAGATTCACGTTGAAGAGCGTGTCCTGCGGAAACGCGTCGCGCCGCAGCAGGGTGCGGAGCACCGCCGACACCAGCTCCTCGAATCCCTCGAGCTCCTCCGGGAAGGGCCCACAGTAGGAGAGCGCGATGGCCGGGATGCCCATGACCGTCGCCTCCATGGCGGCCGCCACGGTCCCGGAATACAGGACGTCCTCGCCCATGTTGGAGCCGTGGTTCACGCCCGACACGCACACTTCGGGGCGCTCGGGCAGGAGCTCGTTTACGGCGAGGATCACGCAGTCGGTCGGCGTCCCGTCCACCATCCAGGCCCCGTCGCGCGCGCGCCGGGCCCGCAGCGGATAGTGAAGCGTGAGCGAGCTGCTCGAGGCGCTCTGCTCCCGGTCGGGCGCGACCACGGTGACCGACCCGAGCGTGCTGGCGGCCCGCGCGAGCACGCCGATCCCCGCCGAAAGATACCCGTCGTCGTTGGTGCAGAGGATCCTCATTCGACCGCGCTCACCCGTCCGAACGGGGCGCGCCCGGTGTCAGGAGCTGGCGCAGCTCCTCGAGTTCCTGCTTGATCCCGCTGAGGAAGTCGGGCGCCACGACCTCGTGGCCCTCGCTCCTGAGCCCTCCCTCCCGGCGCATGTCGACGAGCTTCTGGTTCGCGCCTTCGATGGTGTATTTCTCGTCGTACAGCAGCTTCTTGACGAGCATTACGACCTCGACGTCGCGCGCTCGGTAGACGCGGTTGCCCGCCCGGTTCTTCGTCGGGTTGAGCACGTCGAACTGGGTCTCCCAGTACCGGAGCACGTGCGGCTTGAGGCCCGACAGGTCGCACACCTCCCCGATGGAGTAGTAGACCTTCTTCGCAATCGGCCGACTCGATTCCATCTCTCCTCCGCTCAGGACCACTCTTCGGGCTTCGGGTCGCGCTCCATCAGCGCCTGCAGCGCCTCCAGCGGGCTGCGCCCTTTCTCGACGATCGCGTAGACCTGCTCGGCGATCGGCATCTCCACGCCGTGCCTCCGCGCCAGCTCGTGCACGGCCGAGGCCGTCTTCACCCCCTCGGCCACCGCCGTCATATCCCCCAGGATCGCGTCGAGCGTCTCACCCTGCCCCAGACGGAAGCCGACCGTGCGGTTTCGGCTCGCCGACCCCGTGCACGTCAGAACCAGGTCGCCCATGCCGGCCAGCCCGTAGAACGTAGCCTGGCGTGCCCCGAGAGCGACGCCGAGTCTCGTGATCTCGGCCAGCCCCCGCGTGATGAGCGCGGCGGTCGTGTTGTGGGCGAATCCCAGGCCCGCGGTCATCCCCGCGGCCAGCGCGATAACGTTCTTGAGCGCGCCCCCGAGCTCGACGCCGATGACGTCGAGGTTGGTGTACACGCGGAACACCCGGGTCTGGAAGGCGGCCTGGACGGACTCGGCCACGGCCTGTTCCCGAGAGGCGACCACAACCGCGGTCGGCGCTCCGGCTGCGACTTCGTGGGCGAAGCTCGGTCCGGAGAGCACGCTGAAGCGCTCCATGACCGACGGCGAAAGGACCGTGGCCAGCACCTCGTCCATTCGCAGCAGAGTGCCCAGCTCGACGCCCTTCGACGCGCTCACGATCGTCGCGTCGGCGCGAAGATGGGGCGCGGCCTCGCTCATGACGTTTCGGACGACCTGGGACGGACTCACCGAGACGACGAGCTCCGCCCCACCCACGGCGCGGCCGAGATCCGCGTCCGCCCGGAGTCCGGCGGGCAGAGTGATCCCCTTCAGATAGGGGTTGGTCGAACGCTCGTTGATCGACTGCGCAACTTCGGGTTCGTACGACCAGATACGCACCTCGTGACCCACGTCGCAGAGCACCTTGGCGAGCGCGGTTCCCCAGGCGCCGGCCCCGACGACGGTGGCCCGGAGCGGCGCGCTCACGGGGTACCCTCCGGCTCGGCGTCGGCGGAGCCGGGCGCGTCGGCCCCGCCCCTCGGGAAGCCCCGCTGGAAGCGGTTCTCCTCTCCCCGTGCCAGGCGAACGATGTTCGAGCGGTGCTTCCAGATCACGAACGCGGCCAGCGCCACCGAAAACCAGACGAGCGTGGAGCCGCCGCGGTGCGGCGTGAAGGCGATCAGGGCCGGGAGCACGGCGGCGGCCGCCATGGAAGCGAGCGACACGTACCCCGTGCCGAGCGTGAGCCCGAGCCAGACCACGAAGCCGCCCAGCACCGAAAACGGGGCGAGTGCCAGGAACACCCCGCAGCTGGTCGCCATCCCTTTGCCGCCCTTGAATCCGACCCAGAAGCTGAACATGTGCCCGAGGATCGCAGCGGTGCCGTAGGCCAGCGCCCACGGGAAGCCCGCACCATCGACGTCCAGGCCGGCCATCGGGGCGAGAACCGCCACGGGAACCCACCCCTTGGCGATGTCGACCAGCATCACAGGAAGCGCGGAGCGCCACCCCAGGACCCGCAGCGCGTTGGTCGCGCCGAGGTTACCTGACCCGTGCTCTCTCAGATCCAGACCGTGGACCGCCCGGCCCACCCAGTAGCTGGTCGGCGTGGCGCCCAGCAGGTACGAGAGCCCGAGGAAGGCGTAGGTCACGGGGGTCAGTCGTCATCCTTGCCGCCGCGCACGCGGAGGCGAATGGGGGTGCCCAGGAACGACCACGCGTCGCGAAAGCCGTTGTGCAGATAGCGAATGTAGTGTTCCGGGATCGCCTTCGGGAAGTTGGCGAAGACCGCGAAGGTGGGCGGCCGGACCGACACCTGCGTGGCGTACTTGATCTTCACCGGACGACCCCGGAAGTGGGGCGGCGGCGCTCGACGCACGAGCTCGGCGAGAACCTCGTTGACCTCGTGCGTTTCGATGCGCCTTGAGCGCTCGTCGTTGACCTGCAGGATGACGTCGAGGCAGTTGCGCACGCGCTGGCCGGTGAGCGCGGAGGTGAAGATGATCGGCACCCACTGCAGGAAGGGGATCCGCTCGCGGACCTTCCGCTCCCAGTTGGGGGCGGTCATCGTGTCCTTCTCGACGAGGTCCCACTTGTTGGCAATCAGCACGAGCCCCCGCCCCGCGTCCCACGCGGTCTGAGCGATCCGGATGTCCTGGGCGTGAAGCTCTTCCTCGCTGGCGTCGACCAGGATCACGCAGACGTCGGAGTTGTGCACGACCTTGTCGGTCCGGATCGCCGAGTAGTACTCGAGGCTGTCGGTGACCTTCGACTGCCGGCGCAGCCCCGCCGTGTCGACGAACACGAGGTTGCGCCCGTGATACTTGAACGGACTGTCGATGGGGTCGCGCGTGGTGCCGGCCACGTCCGAGACCACCACACGCTCCTCGCCGATGAGGCGGTTGACGAAGCTCGACTTGCCCACGTTCGGCTTGCCGACCACCGCGACGCGGACCACGCTCTCGTCCTCCTCGGCCTCGAGCCCCTCGGGGAGAGCCGCCACGACCCGATCCAGAAGGTCGCCCGACCCCTTGCCGGACAGCGCGCTCACGGGAACCGGCTCCCCGATTCCGAGGGACCAGAAGTCGTGATGGCTCTGATCGTGCGGCAGGTTGTCGACCTTGTTCACGACGACGATGACCGGCTTGTCGGCTTTGCGCAGCACCTCGGCCAGGCGCTCGTCGAGGGGGTGGAGCCCGACCTTGCCGTCCACGACGAACAGAATGACGTCGGCCTGTTCCACGGCGACCATCGCCTGCTCGCGGATGGGGACGTCCAGCCCTTCGGCGCCGCCCTCCACGATGCCGCCCGTGTCGACGATCAGGAAGCTTCGCCCTGCCCAGTCCGCGTGGGCGAAGTTGCGGTCGCGGGTCACGCCCGGCTGATCGTCGACGATGGCGAGGCGCTTGCCGATGACCCGGTTGAAGAACGTCGACTTGCCGACGTTCGGACGGCCGACCACGGCCACGACGGGAAGGCGTCCGCTCATCCGGTCCCCAGCGCTTCGGTGATTTCGTACCCTGTGCGGACTTCGGCGGGGGAGACCCGAGCCCGCAGCTCCGACAGCGGGAGCCCATCGATGAACAGCTGGTCGGCGTTCAGCGCCTCGGCCGGCAGGACGATCACGTCTCCCGGTCTCCCGCGCCCGAGCGCCGCTGCGATGTCCTCACCCGCCAGCAGGCCCGCGATGGTGACCGTCTCGCCGAAGTACGCGTTGCGTACGCCGAGCACTTCGACGGAGGCGCCCGTGGCGTTCTCGAGCCGCCCGGCGATGCCTCTCAGGAAGGGCTCCATGGAGCCGCCCGTCACCAGGCGCAGGCGGCGGCCGTCGAAGCGGGGCACGTCCTCCAGCCCGTCGGAGAACCCGTCGAGGAAACGGCGCACGGCGCCGACGCCGTTCTCGTAGAGCGCGCCGTCGTCGTAGTAGGCGGCGGCGGGCAGGGCGCGCCCGGCGATCAGGTACATCTCGTCGGCGGCATAGCACCACCCGAAGTCACGCTCCGCAAGCGCCCGTGTCCGGGCCGCGTCGACGGCGTCGACGACGGCCGACGCCTCCGCGGGACGAAGCAGCCGGACGGGGCGGCCGAGGTTGTAGCGCGTCAGACCGACGGGCACCACGGAAAGAGACCGGATGGCCGGCCCGAGTGCCCAAAGGTCCTCGATCGTGCGCGCGAGGTGCGCGCCGTCGTTCCACTCCGGACAGAGCACCACCTGCGTGTGTATCTCGAGACCCCCGTCGATGAGCTCGCGGAGCTGGTCCATGATCAGACCGGCACGCTCATTGACCAGTAGCCGGACCCGTACGTCGGGCTCCGTGGCGTGCACGCTGACGTACAGGGGCGAGATGCGCTGGTCCACCAGACGGCGCAGGCCCTTGGGCCCGAGGTTCGTGAGCGTGACGTAGCTCCCGTAGGTGAACGACAGCCGGAAGTCGTCGTCACGGAGCCAGAGCGTAGGGCGGGCGTCCTTCGGATTGCCGTCGATGAAACAGAAGACGCACTTGTTGGCGCATTCGCGGATCGTGTCCGGCGCGGGAACGATCCCGACCGGGTCTCCCGCCTCTCGCTCGATCTCGTAGACGATCGTCTCCCCGTCCGGCGTCTCGGTCTCGACCTCGAGCTCGGTGTCCGAGAGCATGAAGGTGAGGTCGATCCCGTCTCGCACGCGCTCGCCGTTGATGCGCACCACGCGAGAGCCGATCTCCAGATTCAGCTCTTCGGCGATGCTGCCGGCTTCGATTTCGGCGATGCGGACCACGGGCGACGGCGGGGGTTCGAGACGAGGTACGGGACTGGCGGAACGGAACCGATCGTGCGGCGATCCCGTAAAGCCTTGGAAAATAACCGCGTTCGAGAGCCCCGCCAATTTGGCCGACCCGCCCGGAGCCCGTTCGCCTTGACCGCGCACCGCGGCCGGACGCAGCTTCGGGATCCTTAGGCCGGCAGCTATGCGGACAGGTCGCGGGCGCCAGAGGGTGTTCTCGGCACCGCAGGCCCCAGTACGGGAGCAAGATGGCACGCATCACACGAGCAGGCCCCGCAGCGCTGGCGGTCGCGATGGCGATCGTGGGGTGCGAGCAGGTGGAGGTGGTCCAGGACCGCTTCCGCGACATGACGCCGCACGAGGCGTACCGGGCCCGCCTCGCGGACGCCGGCCTCGCCGAGACCGCTCTGGCCCGTGACTGGGTCGATGCGGGAACTGCGGCGCTGCTCGAGGCCGCCCCCGTCTCCCTGCCCTTCCAGGAAGAGGGCTTCATCACGGCGGAAGCCCCGGGAGCGATGGCGTATCGTGTCACCGTCGGGCGGGGTCAGAAGCTCACCGCGACCGTGGAGCTGGAGAGCGACGAAGACACCCGGGTCTTCGTGGATCTGTTCCGGATCGCGTCGGACGAAGATGACCCGCCGAGACCGGTGCTCTCGTCCGAGACCGTACCGGGAGACTTCGTGCACGAGCCGTGGCGCGGTGGGGACTTCGTTCTGCGACTGCAGCCAGAGCTGCTGCGCGGCGGGCGATACCGCGTGACGTTGAAGCTCGGCGCCCAGCTCGCGTTCCCGGTCGAGGGCCACGGAATGCCCGCCGTGCAGAGCGTGTTCGGCGCCGATCGGGACGCGGGCCGCCGGAGCCACGACGGCGTGGACATCTTCGCGCGCCGCGGCACCCCGGTCATCGCCACCTCCGCCGGCATCGTGAACCGCGTCGACGTCACGAATCTGGGTGGCAAGGTGGTCTGGCTGCGAGACCCCGTGCGGCAGGCGAACATCTACTTCGCCCACCTCGACAGCCAGCACGTGGCCAACGGCCAGCGCGTCGCGGCGGGCGACACCCTCGGCTTCGTTGGCAACACCGGCAACGCCCGGACGACCCCGCCGCATCTGCATTTCGGCATCTATCGCCGCGGGGAAGGCCCGGTCGATCCCGCTCCGTTCCTGCGCCCGCCCCGCGGCGACCTCGTCGCCACGACGGCCGACCTCGAACGGCTCGGCACGTGGGTTCGCCTCCGGGACGGCGGGATCCGGCTCCGCTCCGCACCCGGCACGCGCGCGCCCGTCGTGCGCGAGCTCGAGCAGTACACGCCGCTTCGCGTGCTGGCCGGCTCGGGCGACTTCTTCCGCGTCCGCCTACCCGACGGCGTGCAGGGGTACGTCGCGGCCCGCCTGACCGAGGATGCCGACCTGCCGGTGGCTTCGCAGGTGGTCGCCTCCGCGGAGTCCATGCACGCGCGTCCCACCGTGGGGTCACCGACGATCGCCCGGATCGACCAGGGCACCGAAGTCCCCGTGCTGGGGCGCTACGCGGGCTACCTCTACGTTCGCGCTCCGGAGGGCTCGGTCGGCTGGGTGCCGGACGGTTCGGCCACCCCGGCTTCCGCGTCATCTCAGGAGCAGCCCGGAGCGTAAGGGCGTCGGTCCTCCCGGGCGGCAGCGCGGCTCGGGCGGACGGGAGCGCACCCCCGCCCGCCCGCGGCCCTCAGCGCACCGGATAGTCGATCCAGCGCGCGCGTCCCACGGAGCCGAGCTCCGCGAGAGGAGCCGCGCGGACCCGTCGCACCGCGTCGTCCACCTGCCGGCGCTGCCCTGGCCCCGGTGCCCGGGTGATCACGAACCCCGTGATCGGAACCATCTGACCGGTGCCGGCGTCGAGGTGCGGACGCTCCGCGCGGAGCTTCGACAGGAGTGCCGTCGCCATGAGCAGTGCGTCGGCGGCGTCATCGTCGTCGCGCAGCAGCACGACGTCGAGCCCGGGGGTCCGCACGAGCAGCGAGCGCGACTCGACGTCCGGAAAGACTTCCGGAATCGCGACCACCGTCTGCGGCCTGACCTGCGCGGCGAGGCAACCGGACGAGGACGGCAAGGCGGTGGTCACCCAGGCGAGGGCGATCAGGGGGATCAGGCGCCTGGCGAGCACCGGGCGGCCCGGGGCCGGATGGTTCATGGAATGTCGGCTCCTGAGAGGAAACGGGGTGGCGGCGTGGCAGGTGCGGCTGCCTCCGGTCGACCTCACCACTGGTCGTTGCCCGTGCCGGTGCACGCGAGCACGGTCGTGTCCACGACCTGGCCCGTCTCGAGATCCCACGTGATCAGGACGTAGCAGATCATCCCAGTGGTCGAGTCGTCCCCGCCCCCGGACGCGGTGGCAGTCGAGCCGCAGGCTTGCTGACGCGTGGGCTGCGCCTGCGAGTAGCTCATGCTCACGCCCCACATCGGAGCCGAGCGCCCCTGGAAGAACTGCCACCAGGCGGAGTGCTTCGAGTCACCGAGCGCCGTGAGCCCGCATGTCCTGTCGGTGTACACCCGGGCCGACGCCCAGATGTCCTTGACGGTGCCGAAGTCGAGGAGGAATGGTGTGTAGTTCTGTCGCTCCGCCGTGTACGAGCCGAGGTACTGGTCGCCGAACGCAGCGTGGGCCGTGGTCGATATCGCGCCCATGTTGCCGATGTAATCGTGCAGTCCGATCGCGAACACGTACCCGTGGTCCTCCGCGAGCCCCGTTACGGTGCGCACGTTGAAGAGCTCCTGGAGCGGACGGTTCGAGAGGTCGTGGTCCCCGATCTCGGTCTCCGCGCGCAGCCCGTCCGCGGGCGACAGCGTGTCGTAGTCGACGGTGGTGAAGGTGACGAGGGGAAGTTCCGGCAGCCTTGGCGCCAGAAGGTCACCCGTACTCGGGGGCATCGTGGGAATCGCGTCCGACCCGTCGCACCCACCCGCCGCGAGGAGAGCGAGAAGGAGGGGTGTCGGAACCGTGCTGCAGCTTCGGGGCATCGTGCCTCCAGTGTGGAGAGAGCGTGGAGTGGTGCCTTGAAGGGGTCGGCAGCGGGAGCCTCAGGGGGTGCAGCGGATGCTCAACCGGATGACGAGGCTGCGGACGTAGGGACGGACGGGGTCGAACCGGGCTTCCGGGCCGACGACGAGCACTTCGGTGGGCGACGCGCGCACGGCGGCGAACGGACCGTGAAACGGGTTCGGCACGAGGCCGGCGTCCACCGCACCGGCAGGACCCAGGAGGGTGGCGCGGATCGAGGCGGACGAACCCCTTCCCGGGCCCGGGGCTCGAGCGGTGAGCCAGAGCGAGGCTCCGTGCGCTCCATCGACCGGCACGATCAGCCCGGCCATCGGATCGATCAGGTAGGGCCCGCCCGACGCCACCCGCGGGCGGCCTCGATCTTCCCGGACGCCGGGCATCACCCAGGCGCTCGTCGGCGCGCCCGGGGTTCGTCGCAACCACCCCAGATCGAGGCGGCCGGCGGCTGAGGCGAAGGCGGGCGAAGCGAAACGTTCCCCGGGCTCCCCGTTCTGGAGCCTTCGCGCCGACATGGAGTCGACGGGGCCGTGCGGGGGATCGAGGAAGAGCGTGCGCACGGAGGCGCGCCGCGCCTCCATCCCGGAGTCCAGCCCGGCGAGGGCGAGGACCGCACCCCGGCCCGGCGCGGCCCCGATCGCGATCTCGTCGATCCAGCGCGGCCACACCCGGCTCGAGGTCCACCCGCGGGCACCCAACCGGAACAGGAGCACGTCGACCCCACCGCGTGGCAGCTCGTGGGGAACCGCGAGTACCTGGGCGGCGGTGCCGCGCCGACGGACGCCATCGGGTGGTTCGGTCATGTCCAGCGGCCCCGCCAGGGCTTCTAGGCCGCGCAGTCTCCCCTCGCGCGGCGCGGGCAATTCACCCATCGGTTCCCAGGTGCCGGCGACCCCGTCGTACTCGGCGAACACGAGCCGCGACGGGACGTGGGGTCGCGCGGGCGACAGCGGCACCCCTCGCTGCCCGGGGGCCCTGTCGGCGACCTCGTACACGAAGCCCGACCTGCCGGCGACTCGCGCGGGCGCGCCACGCGCCCAGACGATTCTCGAACCCGGGGGGACGGGGGGCAGCGCGATCGGCCGCGCCTCGTCGACCGTGAAGGTGACGCCGAACCAGCCCCCGGATTCGGTGAGGGCACCGCCCTCGTCTCGGTCGACACGCACCCTGTACGTCGGCTGCCCCGCCAAGACCCACCCCTGCGCGCCCCGGGCGAAGTGCTGGGGCTCCACGTACACGTAGTGGCCGTCGGCCAGACGGAGGTGGTGTCGGGCGACTTCGGCGATCGTGCACGACGCGGCAGAACGGACCGCGGCCGGGCGCTCCTGAACTCTCCGCTGAGCGCGGACCTCCGAGCGGTCCGCACGGCATCCGCCGATGAGTACGAGGAACGCGGCCGCGGTCAGGAATTGAAGCACGAGCAGAGCGAGAACGGGGAGTGGACGCGGGAACGATGCCACCCGGCGCGGGGCGGCTCCATGTCGACGGCGGACCGGAGACGGCGCGTCGCACGACGCCCAGGCGTCACGCACAGCGGTGCTCGTTTCGGAATCCGATCCGAAGGTGAGCGACCGCGCGGGGGCGAGTCCGCAGCTCCCGCGCGGGCCCGCTGCAGTGCGACTTCGATCCCGTCAGGCCCGGGCCTTAAGCAGGTCCCGGATCTCCCCCAGCAGCTTCTCCTCGGCCGACGGCTCCGGGGGAGCCGGAGGTGCCTGGGCCGCCTCCTTTTCCGCGCGACGGAGCCTGTTGAAGTTCCGCACGACCAGGAAGACGGAAAACGAAACGATCAAGAACGAGACGACCGCGTTGGCGAACACGCCGAGGTTGACCGTGACCGCTCCAGCCTCCTGGGCGGCCGCGAGGGTGGCGTAGGGTCCCGCGACCTCGGCTCCCGCGCGCACGGTGAGGAAGATGTTGGTGAAGTCCACGCCCCCGAGCAGCAACCCGATCGGAGGCATGATGACGTCTTTCACCAGTGACTGGACAACCGTCCCGAACGCGGCGCCGACGATGATGCCGACCGCCATGTCCAGCATGTTGCCCTTGACCGCGAACTCCCGGAATTCCTCGAGCATGAGCGCCTCCGTGGGTCGGTACGGGTGACTCGCTCCGATCTTGGTCCCTCTGGCCGGGATCAGCAAGGCGAGGGAGAGCCCCGACGCGATGGGAGAGCGCGGCTGGAAAAAGAAAAGCCCGGCAGCGCCGTTAGGACGTTGCCGGGGCTTTCTGTTACCAAAGAGCGGGAGACCGGGCTCGAACCGGCGACCCTCAGCTTGGGAAGCTGATGCTCTACCAACTGAGCTACTCCCGCGTGGAGGCAAATCTAGCGCTCCGGCACGAAACGCAAAACGGGCGAACCGGCTCTCGCCGGCCCGCCCGTTCGCGGTGTTGGGGTGTCGCCCGCGGTCAGTTCACCGACAGCCGGTAGCTGTACCCGCCGACGGTCTCGGCGGAGTCGAACTGCACCTGGAATACCTCGGCCATGCCCGCGGCGCCGACGGCGACCGTCTCGGTCACGGTGCCGATGGGCGTACCGTCGTTCGAATAGAACGTGAAGCGCAGCGTCACGTTCTGACCGTCCTGAAGCTTCTTGTTGATGACGCTGCCCCCCACGGCCCCGCCCCCATTGCCGAAGCGGCGCAGCGTCAGGTCGTTCACGTTCACATCGAGGGCGTCGACGGCCTGGAT
The DNA here is from genome assembly GCA_030827315.1 of Gemmatimonadota bacterium. Taxonomy (GTDB): domain Bacteria; phylum Gemmatimonadota; class Gemmatimonadetes; order Longimicrobiales; family Gaopeijiaceae; genus UBA2589. The sequence continues at coordinate 99,875 of JAURER010000003.1, forward strand.
CGCGCGCTGCGTGTCGGCCTGATTACCCGCTTCATTGGAGGCCTGAGCGAGGATCAACCACGCGTTCTGGCTGTTCGGATCGAGCTCGATCCAGCGCTCGGCGACGGGCGGAACCTCGGCATACATCGAGTCGAGCTGAAGCGAACGCGCCCACATCTCGATGGCATCACGATCGTTGACACTCGCCCTGGCTGCGCCCGCGAAGGCGTTCGACGCCCGACCGTAATCGCTCGCCTGATAGAAACCCACACCGATGCTGAAGAAGTCTTCGGATGACAGCCCGGGCATCTGCAGCATCTCTTCGTAGATGGCCGCGGCCTCGGCGTTGTTGCCCATCTCGGTGAGGATGGCAGCGAGGCCACGCTTGAGGTCCACGTTGCCCGGATCCGCGGCGGACATCTCGCGGTACGTGCCGACGGCCTCCTCGAAGCGACCGGCGTCGGCGAGCACCTGAGCACGCAGCATCGGAAGCTCCGCCACCTGCTCCTGCCAGCCGGCCGCAGTCGCCGAGTCCGCGCTCGCGAGACGCTCGGTGTCACTGATGAAGGCGATCGCCATGTCGATGTTCTCGACCGACTTGTCGTGCTCGCGCAGCTGGGCGTAGATCTGCCCGAGGGTGATCATCGCCTCCGGACGCCCCTTGTAGACCGCGTTCGCCTGCTCGAAGTAGGTCGCGGCGGCCTCGTAGTCTCCGGCCTGGACGAACGGGGTCGCCTCCTGGTAGAGGTCGATCCACTTCGCCTCACGGATCGTGACGAAGTCGAACTCGTAGACAGGTCGCAGCTCCTGGGCCTTGTCGAAGTTCTCGCTCGCCGTCTCGTAGTCCTCGAGCCCCATCGCGGCCATGGCAGCCAGACGGAACGCGAGCGGGTTCTGCGGGTCCTCGGCGATCGCCAGCTCGGCAGACTGAGCAGCACTCGCGTAGAAACTACGCGCCTCGTCGGTGTTGCCAGCGTCCGCCGCGTCCTCGGCGTTCCCCAGCGCGCTCTGCGCGGCGCGGGTGTTGTCGGTGTTCCGCGGGTTGAGCCCCGCGCCACCGGCAGCTGAAAGGATGTCGTCCATCGAGCTGCCGGTACCGCCGCCGCCGCCCGAAGCGCAGCCGCCGAGGGCGAAACCGGTCGCGATTGCCAGGACGAGTCCGCTGCGGATCTTCATCCGGGGGTTCCTCCATTGGGGTCGATTTGGTGTACAGACCGGGAAAGTTAGAATCGCGCAAAAAGAGAGCCAACCCCCCCTGGGCCGGTCCCGGACACCCGGGCTGTGGCGTCGTCCCGTATTACCGGCCCAGGTAGGTGAGGATCCGGCTTGCGAGCGCCTCGGAGAAGCCGGGGACTCGCGCGATCTCGTCTCGGGTGGCTTCCTTGACCCCCTTCAGCGACCCGAACCGTCGGAGCAGCGCCGTCTGGCGCTTCGGCCCCACGCCGGGGATGTCGGCGAGATCGGAGCGGATCGTCCGGCGGCTCCGCAGCTTGCGGTTGTAGCGCACGGCGAAGCGGTGCGCTTCGTCGCGGATGCGCTGGAGCAGGTGGAGCGCACGGTTCCGACGGTCGAGACGCAGGGGCTCCGCCCGGTCCGGAACGAACACCTCCTCCTCCCGCTTGGCCAGGGAGACCACCGCGACGTGCGGGAGTCCCAGACCCCGGAGCGCGGAGACCGCCGCGGACAGCTGTCCCTTGCCGCCGTCGATGACCGCGAGGTCGGGAATGGGCCGTTCCTCGTCAAGGAGCCTCCGGAAGTACCGCTCGACGACCTCGGCCATCGAGCGGTAGTCGTCGTTGCCCCACTCGCCCTTGATTCGCATGTGCCGGTAGAGTGCACGCTTCGGCTCGGCATTCTCGAACACGACCGCGCTGCCCACGGTCTCGGTGCCCTGGGTGTGGGAGATATCGAAGCACACCATGAGGCGGGGCACGACCTTGAGGTCGAGTTCCTCCTGCAGGCTGAACAGAGCCTCTTCGGCCCGGTCGGAAGCGAACGCGAGTGCCGTCACGCGGTCTTCCAGGACCTGGCGGGCGTTCTGCTCCGCGAGCTCGATGAGGCGCCGCTTCTCCCCCCGCCGTGGCTCCAGAACCCGCACCGCCCGCCCCTCCGCCTCCCCGAGGATGCCCTCGAGCAGCTCGCGGTCCTCGAAGTCCCCGGGCAGGAGGATCTCCCGGGGCAGATCGGACATCACCGCGTCCCCTCCGCTCAGGTAGTGCCGTGACAGGAGCGAGGCCAGCAGAGCGGCATCCGACTCGTCCCGGACATCCACGAACCGATGGGATGCCCGGCCGAGCAGAAGACCCGAGCGTACCTTGAGCACGACGCCGGCACCGAGGTCTCCGTCGCGGGCGATGGCCACGACGTCGAAGCTCCCGCCCTGCGCCCTGTGGACCCGCTGCTGTCGGGCGAGCGCGTCGAGCCCGGCGACGACGTCGCGCATATTGGCCGCGCGTTCGAAGTCCAGCGCGGCGGAGGCCTCGCGCATCTGGTGTTCGGCCTGAGCGCGGAGCCCTTCGGTATCCCCCTCGAGGATGCGAAGGATTTCGTTGATCATGGCACGGTAGTCCGCTTCGCTCTGAAGCCCCACGCATGGTGCCCTGCACCGCCCGATGTGATAGTCGAGACAGGCGCGTTCCGGCCCTTCCTTGGGCAGATCGTACCGGCACGACCGCACCGTGTGGAGCCGCTTGATGACCTCCAGAGCCTGGCGCATCGGACCGACGGAGGTATACGGGCCGAAGTACCGGCTTCGATCGTTGGTCACGCGCCGGGTCACGTAGACCCGTGGAAACGGCTCCTGGACCGTCACCTTGATGTACGGATACTGCTTGTCGTCGCGCAGGAGGATGTTGAAACGCGGCCGGTGTTCCTTGATGAGGTTGGCTTCCAGGATGAGCGCCTCCCCCTCGCTCCCGACCACGATCGTCTCGACGTCCTCGACGAGACGGACCAGCTCGCGGTTCTTCGCGGACAGATCCGCCTGGCGGCCGAAATAGCTTCGGACCCGGGGCCGCAGCGACTTCGCCTTGCCGACGTAAAGCACCTCCCTCCGCTCGTCACGGAAGAGGTAGACGCCCGGGCGGGTGGGCAGCTTGGCGAGGCGGTCTCGATCTACGGACAAGGGATGCGCGGCTGTTACCGGCTCGGAGAGGTCAGGCGGAACGGCGCCCCCCCATCGGAAGCCCATGTCCCATCAAGGTGGTGACGCTCACGTAGACTACACCGAACGGCACCAGCGTTTCCAGGGCGGTCACCACGGGGTGCGCAGCTGGAAGCGAAAGCTGCAGCCCGACGCCCACGAGGCCCGCGATCGCCGCCGCGAGCGTAACGTCGGCGAGGACGCGCCCGCGCGGTGCGTGCGGGCCGATCGCGCGCCCGAGCGCACGCCGAAGAAGCACGTACTCGGTCCACGCGCCCACGGTCGATCCGAGCGCGAGCCCCGCGGCGCCGAGACGCAGCGTGGAAAAGCCGACACGATCTGCCGGAAACATCAGCGCCAGTCCGGCCGCCACCGCGAGACCCACGCGCAGATACGCCAGCCTCGCGGGGGTTCGGGTGTCCCGCAGGGCGTAGAATGCGGAGGAGAGGACCCGCGAGCTCGCCGACGCCGGGAGCCCGGCCGCGTACGCTGCGAGCACACCCCATGTCACGAGCGTCTGCACGTCCCCGAACGCACCGGTCTGATAGAGCGCACCGACGATTACGTCTCCGAGCACGACGTACACGAGCGACGACGGGATCAGGAACCAGAGGGCACGCTCCAGCGACTCGGCGACGCGCGCCGCGAGCACACGATGCTCCTCGCCGCGCATGCGCGACATCTCGGGAAGCTCGGCGGCGGCGACCCCGGTCCCGAACAGGGAGATGGGCAGGTTGGAAAAGGTCTGCGCGTACCCCATGACCGCGACGGCGCCCGGCATCAAACGCCCGGCCAGGATCATGTCGATCCAACCGCTCAGATTCACCACCCCGCGCGCCGCCACCACCGGGACGAAGTTGCGAATCGCCTCGTGCACGCCGGTCACGCCACGGCCCAGGGAGATCCGCATCCCTCGCGCGTGGCGTGCGAGCAGCGGCAGCTGAACGAGCAGCGTCAGCGCACCACCCACGAGTGCACCCCACGCCAGGGCGACCACGAGCGACCGTCCCTGGAGACCGAACCGGATCGCCCCACCGACCATCGCCGTGATCATCGCGAGGTTCCAGAACACCGGGGCGACGAACGACAAGAAGAACCTGCGGTGGCTGTTGAGGACGCCGAGCGCCCACGCCGAGATCACGAAGAGGCCCGTCATCGGGAACAGGATCCGGACCAGCAGGACGGTCAGGTCCCGGATTTCGGGACTCCAGCGGGGAAAGAAGAGCGTCACGAGCACGGGCGCCAGCGCCATGCCCGCCAGCGTGAGCGCCGCAGCGACCGTCGTGAGGATCCCGAGGGCGGCCCCCGCGAAGCGCGCTGCCTCCTCATCCCGACCTTCCTCCAGGAGCTCGGAGTAGACCGGAATCAGCGACGCGGAGAGGGTGCCCTCGCCAAGCAGGTTGCGGATGACGTTCGGCATCCGCAGCGCCGCCCACCACGCGTCGGCGAAGCCGCTGGACCCGAAGTAGTGCGCGAACACGCGCTCGCGCACGAATCCGAAGATCTTGCTGAGGAAGATGCCGGCACCGACCCGAACGGCGGCCCCTCCGGTCACGTCGATTCGCCGCCCGGCGGGAGCCTGCCTTCCTCCGCGTCGATGCGCTCCGTCAGAAGCCTGTGCACGAACTGGCTCTCTTCGTCCAGACGCATCACCTCGGCCGAGAGGCGCTCCACTTCTGCCTCGAGGTAGGCGAGGCGCTCCCACCGGACGTCGGACGGGGCGTCGAGCCCTCGTCGCTCGAGCCGCGAGGCAAGCGCGCGCCCGACCTGCGAGTCGAGAACGATCGCCAGGAGCGGAATCATGACGACGAGGACGAGGATCAGCTGCAGCATCATGGATCGAAGTTAGAACACGGCTCGCGGAGGGCACACCCTCCTGAATCCCATGCGCACGCTCATGACTCGAAGCTCACCGCGAACGCTTCGTAGACCCGGTCGAGAAACGCTCCGCCGTAGCGCGTAAGGAAGTAGAGGGGGCTCTGGACCCTTTCGGCCGGCTTGCCGAGCGGATACAGGTGCAGCTGTGCCTTCTCGAGCTGTGCGAGCGTGATCTCGCTCTCGCGCCTGACCGCCGCGGTCACCTTCTTCTCGACGTCCTCCAGGGTGGCGAACGCCTGGCTGCGGAAGTGCTGCACCGACCCCTTGAGGGTGGGGTCGACGGCGGCCGCCGCGCTCTGGAGCTCGCTCACCCCGGTCCCGAGCGCGCCCCGCAGCTTCCCGATGGCCGCACGCACGTCGTCGGGCACCTCCTCGCGCGCGATCTCCGACGCGACCTCGTGGAACGGCCGTGCGAGGCGCGACAGCTCCATGTGGAACTTGTCGAGCACCTTTCGGATCTTGCTCTCCACGACGGTCGCCGACCAGCGCGGAAAGACGATCGGCATCTCGATTCCGTGTGCCTCGAAGTACCCGCGCACCTGCGCGAAGTAGGCGATCTCGCCCGGGCCACCCACGTACGCCAGGGTCGGAAAGACAGCGCTCTCCACGACCGGTCGGAAGAGCACGTTCGGGCTGAGCACGCGGGAATCGCCCTCGACGCGCGCCCGGATCTGGGCGGCGTCGAGCTCCTCGCCCGAGCTTCGCAGCCGGAAGCCGTCCCCCTCGCGGTACAGGCGCTCCCGACCGGCGGCGCCCTCCAGGAAGAGATTCACGCCGCCCTCGAGGATCGGGACCTGGAGGTCGTAGCCCTGGAGCTCGAGCTGCCGGCCGGTGGCCTGGAGTACCTCCTCGAAGCGCTCGCACCCGTCGAGCTCCGCGAGCAGAAGCTCCCTGGAACGGTCCTTGACCACGGGGTCGGCCGCGTCGGTGAAGTACACCCCGAAGCGCCCGAGCACCGCCTGCATGAGCGTGTGGAAGCCGCCCGGCAGCGTGCTCCCCGCCCCGTACCCATCGCGCAGCAGCGAGACGAACTCCACGCTGAAGTCTGTGTCCGGAAGCACCGAGCAGAACGCAGCGAGGACCTCGTCCGCCTGCCGGGGTAGCGAGATCCGGTGCAACGCCGGCGAGCGATTCGGGTCCGGCGGGTCGATCTCGAAACGCCGCAGCTCGTTGTCCACCGTGATCACGTCCGCGTGGTTCGCTTCCGCCCAGTCATGGTCGTCCGAAGCCACCCAGAAGACGGGCAGGACCGGCTTGCCCAAGCGCTCCTCGACAGCCTCGGCCAGCCGCACTGCGCTCAGTGCCTTGTAGACACTGTAGAGCGGGCCGCCGTAGAGGCCAGGCTGCTGTCCGGTCGTCACCACGTACCCGCCCTCGTCGACGAAACGCCGCAGACGCGACGGATCGGCCCCCGGGGGCACCGTAAGCGCCGCGGCCGCACGCTCCCGGGCGGCCCGGTCGAAGCGCGTGTCGACCTCCGCCGCCTTGGCGACGAATGAAGCGATCTCGTCGAAACGACGGCCGTAGAAGTCCGCGGCAGCGCCTTCGCCCGCCAGGTAGTCCTGCACCACCCGGGCGCCCGAGGGGCGCGAAACGATCAACTCCATCTCATCCCTTGTGATACGGTTCCGCGCGCAGGATCGTGCCCGCGCGGTAGAGCTGCTCGGCCAATATGAGCCGCGCCATCTCGTGTGGCAGCGTCATCGCGGAGAGGGACAGCGCACGGCTGGCCCGCGCGAGCACCTCGTCGCCGAGTCCGTACGCCCCCCCGACCACGAACGCCACCCCGGCCGAGGAACGGATCGCGTGCCGTTCGAGATACCGCGCGAGCTCCCTGGAGTCCATCCCCCGACCCTCGCGCGTCAGGGCGACGACCTCGAGTTCGGCCGGGATCCGGGCCAGGAGACGCTCCGCTTCCGCTCCCTTCACCGCGGCGGGACCGGCGTCGCGCCCGGGCCCGCCCGCGGCCACCTCCACGACCTCCAGCTTCCAGTAGCGTCCGGCGCGCATCTCGTACTCCGCCACCGCCCCCGCGACTTCACCCCGGACGCGGCCGACCACCACCACCAGCACCCTCATGAGCCTACCGCCGCCACGAGCGCCGCGAGTTCGTCTTCCCCCCAGTCCCAGTCGAGCCGCTGCCGAAGCACCCAGGCGTCGCCCAGGACCTCGGCATGGCCGACGAGCTTCACGGCATCCTTCTCCGTCACGACGATCGGCCGGTCGCCGGCCAAGGCCCGCGCCTCGCGCGCCTCTCCGGCCGTGAACTCGTGGTGGTCGGGACGGGCCAGCAGATCGACCGGACCCTGCAGGAGCGCCTGCAGGTACGCTCGGAGCGTGTCGGGTCGGGCGATGCCGGTGAGGACGAGGACCCCCCGGCTCACATCGAACGGCGGGAGGGCCGAAGCCGCGTCGCGCGGCGCGGCGGACGACCGGATTCCATGTCCCGAGCCCCGGCGCGCCCCTTCGCGCCATTCCGCGAGCCGCACGAGACCGTCGGCCGTGAGGTGCACGCTGGCCACCACGGCAACGGCCGCGACCCCCGGCATCGCGGCGACGGCCGCGGCCAGCGCCCGGGCGGCATCCGCCGAGGCGGCCCGGCGAGTCAGCACGATCGCGTCGGCGCGCGCGAGCGCCGCGGGCGGCTCGCGATACGGGCCGCACGGGAGAACGGGCGCCGGAAAGGGATCATCCGCGCTGAGGAGGACGAGGTCGAGGTCGCGGGCCAGGCTCCGGTGCTGGAAGCCGTCATCGAGGACCACGGTGTCGGCACCCTCATCGGCGGCGCGGCGTGCCCCCCGCACGCGGTCCGCCTCGACGACGACGGGTACGTCGGGGTTCCATACGCCGTGCAGAAGCGCCTCGTCGCGCCCGTACCCTCGGAGCACCAGCGCGGGCTTCGCTCCCCGGCTCGAGAGCGCCCGCGCGACCCAGGCCGCCACGGGGGTCTTGCCCGTCCCTCCGACGGCCAGGTTGCCGACCGATACGACCCGGAGTCCCTCGACCGCGCGCCCCCCGGCACGGTCGAAGCGGCGCGCTCTCCTGGCGGTCTCCAGCGCCCAGAGCCAGGACAGTGGCGCCAGCAGCAGCCGGAGAAGGAGGCCGGGTAACCCGTACGCCCCCGCCCACCACCGCCGGGCGAAGCCCTGCAGGCGCGCCCTCACGCTTCACCGGCCCGGTCGAGCGCGGCCCCGATCTCGCGGGCCATCCGCTCGAGCTCCTCGCGCCCGGCGTCGCGGGGCACGAGGGTCGGCGGAAGGTACTCGAGGGTCACGCGCGCGAAGGGTCGAGGCACGAGAAACCGGTCCCAGCTGTCGAAGTGCCAGGCCGAGGAGACCCTGACCGCGATCGGTACCACGGGCAGGCCGGCCATCTGAGCGGCGGCGAGCGCCCCGGGCTTGAACTCGTGCCGCGGTCCTCGCGGTCCGTCGGGCGTCACGGCCACGGCATGACCCTGGCGGGCCGCCCTGACCAGGCCCTTGAGCCCCTTGCGCCCCCCACGGGTGCTGGAGCCCCGCGCGGTTCCGAACCCGTTCCGCTCCAGGATTCGGGCGATGTACTCCCCGTCGCCGTGCTCGCTCGCGAGCGCCACGATGCCCTCATCCCGGTGGTAATGGACGACGGGCAGCATGTGCCCGTGCCAGACCACGATCATCACCGGCCGGCCCGCGTCGCGGTAGCGCCGATAGTGCTCCGCGCCCACGCGCGTGAGCCGCGTCGTCAGGAAGAGGCCCCGTACGAACCCCGCCCCGAGCAGGCCTGCGACCCGGAAGCGGACCTCGCTCACGTCGCCCCCTCGGCCAAGCCGCTGCCATCGGCCCCGAAGAGCTCGTCCGCGAGATCCGCGACCCTTCCGGCGGCACCCGGCTCGCCGAGAAGCGCGCGCACGCGGGTCAGCGCGGCCACCTGTTCCCCGCGGACCGTGCTCCGCGGATCGAGGAGGTCGAGGAGCACGGGCGCCACCGTTTCGGCACGAAGTTCGTCCTGGAGGAATTCCGGGACAACCGGGGCATCCGCGACCAGATTGGGCAGTCCCACGTACCCGATCTTCACGAGTCGCTTCGCGAGCCAGAACGTGACCGGACTCGTCCGGTACCCGATGGCGAAGGGCGTGCCCTCGAGGACGGTCTCGAGCGTCGATGTCCCCGACTTCACGAGCGCGGCCGTCGCATGGCGCTGGAGGGCCCGTGTGTCGGTGACCACCGGGTACCCGAGATCGCGGTACAGGCCGACGGCGAGTGTTTCCGAGCGGGAGAAGACCGGCTGCACGTCGGGCCGCCGCGCCACGACGGCGGCTGCGATCTCGCGAAAGGGCTCCAGATGACGCGCGAGCTCCTGCGCGCGCGAGCCCGGGAGCATCGCCAGGATCGGTCTCTCGGGGTCGAGCCCCCAACGGGCGCGAAAGGCGTCGGCCTGGGGCACGTCGTCCGCTCGGTCGAGCAGGGGGTGCCCGACGTACCGCGCGTCCACGCCGAACCGGGCCAGGAAGCCGGCCTCGAACGGCAGGATCACCGCCACCCGGTCCGCCACCCGCGCGAGCGTGCGGGCCCTGCCCTGCTTCCACGCCCAGACCTGGGGCGCGATGTAGTACAGCACCGGAATACCGCGCTCGTGTGCGGCGCGCGCCATGCGCATGTTGAACCCGGGATAGTCCACGAGCACGACGAGCGCAGGCCGGTCCTCGTCCATCCGTCGCAGGACCTGCGCCGCGAGGCGGCGGAAGAACGGCAGCCGGGGCAGAACCTCGGCGAAGCCCATGACGGCCAGTTGATCGAGCCCCGCCAGCAGCTCGACCCCCTGCTCCGCCATCCGCGGACCGCCGGTTCCCAGCATACGAACGCCCGGGTGCCGTGTCCGTAGCTCCGCGGCGAACGCGGCGGCGTGGTGATCGCCAGAAGCTTCTCCGGCCAGAACCAGCACCGTGCGACGCCCCCCGGAGCCGACCCGGGTCACGCGGTCAGAACGCCCAGCCGAGGTACCAGATCACCACCAGCGTGAGAGCGAGGAGAACGACGAGCTTGCCCCGCGGCATGCCCTTCCTTGCGTCCATCCAGTTCTTCTTGCGGCGTTTTCGCGTTCGTATGAGGGACATTCCCTGCTCCCCGCCGCCCCGAGGCGACCGATGAAGGCTGGCCCGAGATTAGGTCGTGATCCCGCGCTCGCTCGCGCGGATGAACTGAATGAGGTGCCGCACTTCCGGGACGCCCGTGATCTCCTCCTCGGCCCGGTCGAGCGCCCTCGAGAGGTTCACGTCGCTGCGGAAGAGCATGCTGTACGCCCGCTTGAGCGCTTTGCGGACCTCGTCGGAGAAGCCCCGCCGCTCGAGACCGACCGAGTTCAGGCCGTACAGCCTGGGCGGCGTGCCCGCCGCACGGCAGTACGGCGGCACGTCCTGCGAGACCCGGGAGCCGCCCCCGATGAAGGCGTGTGCGCCGATGCGCACGAACTGATGCACGGGCGTCACGCCCCCGATGATCACCCAGTCCTCCACGAGCACGTGCCCGGCCAGGTTCACCGAGTTGGCCAGGATGACATGGTTGCCGAGCTCGCAGTCGTGGGCCACGTGCGTATACGCCATCAGGAGGCAGTCGCTGCCGATGACGGTGTGGCCCGACGCCGACGTCCCGCGATTCAGCGTCGCGAACTCGCGGACGACGGTGCGATCTCCGATCTCGAGTAGCGCTCGCTCGCCCTTGAACTTGAGGTCCTGGGGATCGCTGCCGAGAACCGCCCCATTGGCGAGGAAGCAGTCCTCGCCGATGTGGGTGTCCTGCTGGATGTAGACGCGCGGACCGATCTCGGTACCGTCTCCCACAACGACCCCGGGCCCGATCAGCGCCCACGGGCCCACCTTCACCCCGGTGCCGAGCTCGGCCCCCGGGTCCACGATCGCCGTGGGATGAACCGTGGTCTCACCCCGCGCCTTCAGCAAAATTTCTGCCATGTCATCTGTCCATGATCCGGGCCTTGAACTCGGCCTCTGCGACTACCTGTCCGTCGACCAGACCCCTCCCCGCGATGCTGCACACCTGGCGACGGAACTGGAGCACCTGGAGCTCGAAGACGAGCGTGTCGCCCGGCGTGACGGGCCGCCGGAACTTCACGTTGTCCATGGTCATGAAGTACACGACCTTGCTCTCGGGGTCGTCCACCTGGTCCATGAGGAGGAGGCCGCCGCACTGAGCCATCGCCTCCAAGATGAGCACCCCGGGCATGATCGGGTGCCCCGGATAGTGCCCCTGGAAGTAGGGCTCGTTGATCGTGACGTTCTTGATGCCCACGATGCTCTCGCCGGGCACGAAGTCGATGATCCGGTCCACCAGCAGCATCGGGTATCGATGCGGCAGGAAGTCCATGATCCTCGCGGTGTCGGCTACCGCCTTGCCCCCGCGGCGCGCGTGCGTCCGAATGCGGCGGGCCAGCTCCACGTTGCCCGCGTGACTCGGTCGTTCGGCGATCACGTGCGCCTGGAGTCGCGCGCCCAGAAGCGCGAGGTCCCCGACCACGTCCCCGATCTTGTGCCGAAGGAACTCGTCGTCGAAGCGCAGGCCCCCGTCGTTCATGACCCCGTCGTCGTCGATGACGATGGCGTTGTCGAGCGAGGCGCCGAGGGCGAGCCCGCGCGCGTGCAGCGCCTCGGCGTCCGCGCGGAAACCGAACGTGCGCGCGGCGGCCAGTTCCGAGCGAAATACGTCCTCGCGGACGTGGAACGATCCGTACCGCCGCCCGATCACCGGATGCGAGAAGTCGATCGTGGCCGAGACGCACAGGCCGTTCGCTGAAGGCGTGGCGACGTAGGTCGCACCGGCATGGCCCGCGGCTTCGACGACGCCCGAGACCGAGATGACGGTGGCCTCCTCTTTCTGCTCCACCGCGCCCGCCTCGTCCAGCGCGCGGACGTAGTCTCGAAAGGAGCCGTCCCGAATCGGGATCTCCGGCCCGTCGATGTCCACCGTCACGTTGTCGATTTCGAGTCCGGCCAGCGCGGCCATGACATGCTCGATCGTGAGGACCCGCGCCTCGCCGACGCCGACCGTCGTGCCGAGTTCGGTGCCGACCACGCAATCGATCGTCGCCGGGATCTCCGGATGCCCTTCGAGGTCGACGCGGCGGAAGCGGATCCCCGCGCCCGGTCCGGCCGGGCGGAAGGTCAACGAAGCGCTCTGCCCGGAGTGGAGGCCGACCCCCTCGAGCCTGGCCTCGCGGGCCAACGTACGTTGGAAGACGGCGGTCATGGGAAGGAGCGGCGGGCAACGGTTGACGTCATGCGTGTTCCGACAGCCGGAAGGTAATCCGAAGTGTGGCCGTCACACACCGGTCAGCCCTCCTCGCCGAGGCGCTTTACGTCCGCCTCGAGCCGGCGGATGCGTTCGAGGAGCCTGGGAATCCGGCCCACGTTCGCCTCCTTTACGAGCGCCTCACGGTGCGGACGCGCCGGAAAACCCGACACGGTCTCGCCGGCCGGTACGTCCCGCGTGACACCCGCCTGCACCGCGACACGCGCGCCGTCACCGATCTCGACCTGGTTGCGTACGCCGGCCTGTCCGCCGAGCCACACGCCCTTGCCGATGCGCGTGGAGCCGGCCACTCCGACCATGGCGGCAACGAGCGACATCGCGCCGATCCGGACGTTGTGGGCCAGATGGACCAGGTTGTCGATCTTCGTGCCCGTTCCCACCCGCGTGTCGCCCAGTGAGCCGCGGTCGATCGCGGCATTGGCTCCGATCTCGACGCCATCCTCGATCACGCAGCGCCCCACCTGAGGGATCTTCGCGTGCCGGCCGTCCATGAAGGTGTACCCGAAGCCGTCGGCGCCGAGGCGCGTGCCGCTATGCACGACGACGTCCGCCCCGATCACGGTGTCGTGGTAGGTGACGACGTGCGGATGGAGCCGTGTGCGCGCGCCGATCGTCGTGCCCTGCCCGATCACGCAGTGGGCCCCGATCCTGCACCCGTCACCGACCCGGACTCCGCTCTCGAGGACCGCGTACGGCCCCACGTCGACCCCTGCCCCGAGTTCGACCTCGCGCCCCAGCACCGCCGTGGGATGGATCGTCGGATGCCATCCGGGTTCCGGGTGGAAGTGCTCGAGGAGCGCCCGTAGCGCAGGATAGGCGTCCTCGACGACGACCCTCGAAGCCGCGTCGGGCAACGCCGTCTCGAGCTCGGTGGAAACGAGGAAGGCGCCGGCTTGGGAGTCCGCGGCGTACTTCACGTACCTGCGGGCGGCGAGGAAGCCGATGCGCGAGGGTTCAGCCTCGTCGACCGGTGCCACTCCGTCGATGATCAGGGCCCCTTCGCCGACGAGGCGACCCCCGACCAGGTCGGCGATCGCCTCGAGGCTCAACGGGCCGGCCATCGGGTCGGAATCCGTTTCGGGGGCTCTAAAGGGCTCCGCCCTGACCGGCGCCGGTGGACTGCAGCCGGGTGATCACTTCCTGGGTCAGGTCGAGCGCGGGGTCGGCCGACACGATGGAGCCGGCGGCCGCATCGAGGATCAGCGAGTACGCCCCCTCCTCGCGGATCGTCTCGATGATCTGGGTGATGTTGTCCATCACGGGCTGGATCAGCGCCGCGCGCCGCTGGTTGGCAACGTCCTGGAGCTGGTTCGCCCGCTGCTGGTACTGCTGAAACTTCTGCTGGAGCTGCTGCTCGCGGTTCGACCGGGCTTCTGGCGAGAGGGTGAGCTGCTGCTGCTGGAGCGCGGTCTCCATGTTCTGGAGCTCGGTCTCGAGCTGGGCAATCTCCGCCTGATATCCCTGCATTTCCTGGTCGAACTGGGCCTGGGCGGCCGCAGCGCCAGGCGCCTGAAGGAGGATCTCCTGCGAATTGATATAGGCGATCTTGAGCGTCTGCGCCTCGACGGCTCCGGCCGTGAGCAGGAAGGCCAGCGCCATCAGCGCAAAGGAGGTGCGTCGCATGGTGTGAAGCTCCGTTTCGTGTCGTACGGCCGCACTCTCGTATTCCGCCCGAGACCGGCATGTTCCCGTGTTCCGCCCACCGCGCCATGCGGAGGCGGGGCTACAGCCGTCAAATGTCGATTCGAACGGGCCGGAAGTACAGTCCGCCGGCGTTCGTCCGACTACATCCCGCCCATCCGGAAGTGGAGCTGCCAGCCCGGCTCCGTTCGATCGAAGCCGTAGGCGTAGTCGAGCCCGAGAGGCCCGAACGGCGTCACGATCTGCATACCCACGCCCGCGCCGCGATAAAGGCGCTGCGGGTCGAACTGACCCGGATCGCGCCACACGTTGCCCGCATCGTAGAAGACGTGTACGCCCAGCTGCCCTCCGAGTCGCACCGCGTATTCGGCGGTCAGGCTGAAGAAGGCGTCGCCGAGCCGATCGATGTCGTTGATGTCGGACGAACGCTCCGGGAAGAAACCACGCGGGGTGATCGTGGTCTCGTCGTAACCGCGAAGATTCTGCCCGAATTGCACGCCGCCCATCCAGAAGCGGTCGAAGGGAAAGGCGCCTGCGTCGCCGAAGATGGCCCCGCCGCGCAGGGTGAGCCCGAGGGCGAACTGGACCCCCCCGCTGCCTGTCGAGGCGTCACCACCGAGCTGGCCCACGGGCACCCACCAGGTCCCGTCCGCGAGCAGGCGCGTGAAGTCACCGTCGCCGCCCAGGAAGCCTCCGTTCTGCTCCACCGTCAGGTTCTGACGCGAACCGACGGTGGGGAAGATCGGGTGGTTGAGCGTCTGACGCGTGAGCGAGGAGGACAGCTGGCTCTGGACCCCGGGCGGGCGGCCGAAGAGCGAGTTGTCGTCCACGTCGTTGAAGAGCTCGTACTTCGTCCGGGAGATGGCATAGCCCACGAACACACGGGTGTACTGCGAGCCCCGCCACGGGAAGCCGAGCCGGACGCTGCTCCCGAGGCGCCGGCGACGACCGGTCGCGAACTGGTAGAAGCGGTCTCGCGAGTTGAACAGCGAGATCGTCCCGGACGTGCGCGTCTGCAGGAGCGCCGGGTCCGTGTAGGACATTTCGAAGGCGTTGATGAACCGCCCGAAGTCCCAGCGCAGCGTCCCGGCCTTGGCCTGCCCGAACAGGTTCGGCTGCTCGTAGCCCACGAAGCCCGAGAGTCCGACCCCACCCCCGATCGAGGTTCCGAAGTTGACCGAGCCCGTCTGCTTCTCGACGACGTTGAACGTGATGTCGACGTCGCCGTTGTCGAGCGGCACGACCTCAGGGAACGGAAGGGGCGACTCGAAGAAACCGAGCGCCGAGATGTTCTGGTACGTCTGCAGGAGGCGCTGCTGGCTGTATACGTCGCCGGGCACGATGAACAACTGATTCCGGATCACCCACTCATAGGTGTACTCGTTACCAGCGATGTTCACGCGGTTCACGACGGCGGGCTGCCCCTCGACGATCTGCCAGGTCGCGTCCACCGCCGGCGCGTCGCCCTCCTCGCCCTCGCGGATGTTCACGACCGGGTTCACCTGAGCATACAGGTAGCCCTCGTTCCGGTAGCGGTCCTGCACCGACTGGATGGCCCCGTTGAACGCCTCGGCGTCGAAGACCTCACCCTCCTCGTTGGCGGAACCGCCGCCACCCGAGAGCCCGAGCGCGCCGAGGAGCCCGCCTCCACCCGTGGAGCGGAACATCTCCTCGAGCTCTTCGTCCTCGAAAACCGTGTTGCCTTCGATGGCAAAGGCCCCGAGTCGGTACTGGGGGCCCTCGTCGACGGTGACCTCGAGGCGCGCCTTCCCGGATTCGGGATCGACGATGAGCGTGTCGCCGATCACCTGAAAGTCGAGGAAGCCTCGCGTCCGGTACAGCCTCGGAAGATTGGCCGCGAGATCCTCCCGGAACCCGGCCTGCGTGTACGACCCCGTGCGGAACCACCAGAATCCCTCGGCGCGCGTGGACATCGCACCCTGAAGGTCCGCAGCGTCGATGAAGTCGTTGCCGTAAAAGACCACATCGGCCACGGTCACCCGCTGTCCCTCCGAGACCTCGAGAATCAGCTCGATCTCGTTCGCCACACCTTCGACGGGCTCGAACCGCTCGTTCACGTACGCGAAGGGAATGCCCTCCCCGGCGAGCTCCTGACGTATGTACTCCTTCGCGTCGAGAATCCGCTGCCGGTTGAGTGGAAAGCCGGAGTTGAGGCCGGTCGTGTCACGCACCTCCCTGGCGGAGACGTTCTGGAGCCCCTCGATGCCCACGCGCCGCACGATCGGGGCCTCGACGACCTCGATCGTCAGCACGTAGGGCTGAGACGGGGTTCCACCTCGCGCCCGGACCACCACGTCGTCGAACTGACCCGTTGCGAGCAGCTCCTTGGTGCCCCGCTGCACCGCCCGGTAGGTGATCTCCTGACCGGGCTGCACGGCGAACAGCGCGAGGATCGCCTGTGCCTGCACTCTGGAGTTGCCCACGACCTCGAGAGAGTCGACGCGCACGGGCGCCTGGGCCGAGGCTGCGGGCGCCAGGACGCCTGCGCAAACGCCGAGGAAGGCCGCCGCGACGGCGACCTTTCCCAGCCCCGAGAGAATTTCCGCGACTCGCTGGCTCACGTCTTGGTCGCCGACTCCGCACGCAGCGTGAGCCCCGCGCCTTGGGGGTCGAGGTCGACCTCGATCTCGTCGCCAGCGCTGAACTCCGCCTGGAGGATTTTTTCGGAGAGCGGGTCCTCCAGATGGCGCTGGATCGCCCGCTTGAGTGGCCTCGCGCCGAACTTCTCGTCGTACCCCTCGTCGACGAGGAAGTCGATCGCCGGGTCGGTGAAGCGGAGCGTGATCTCTTCCTCGGCCAGACGCGCCCGAACGTCTTCCATGAGAATGTGGATGATCTCCCCGATCTCGGCCTTCGTGAGCGGGTGGAACACGATCGTGTCGTCGACCCGGTTCAGAAACTCGGGGTTGAAGGCGCGCTCGATCTCCTGGGACACCTTGTCCTTCATGATCCGGTAGCTCGACTTCGGGTCGGCCGTCTGGAAGCCGAGCCCCCCGCCCTTGCTGATGTCACGGGCGCCGAGGTTCGACGTCATGATGAGCACGGTGTTCTTGAAGTCGATCACGCGGCCGTAGTTGTCCGTCAGATGGCCCTCGTCGAGAACCTGCAGCAGGATGTTGAATACGTCGGGGTGCGCCTTCTCGATCTCGTCGAGAAGCACCACGGAGTAGGGGCGGCGACGCACGGCCTTCGTGAGGGCCCCGGAATCCTCGTAGCCGACGTATCCAGGAGGCGCGCCGATGAGGCGCGACACCGAGAACTTCTCCATGTACTCGCTCATGTCGACGCGGATCAGCGCGTCCCGGTCGTCGAAGAGGAACTCTGCGAGCGCCCGCGCCAGTTCCGTCTTCCCCACGCCCGTCGGGCCCGAGAAGATGAACGAGCCGATCGGGCGCCGCGGGTCCTTGAGACCGGCGCGACTGCGGCGGATCGCACGCGAGATCGCAACGATCGCGTCGTGCTGGCCGACGATGCGCTTGTGGAGCTCGTCTTCCATGTGGACAAGCCGCTCGGACTCCGTCTGCCGGATCCTCTGCACAGGGATCCCGGTCCATCGACCGACGATGAAGGCGATGTCCTCGGTCGTGAGCCGGGGGCGGTGCTGCTTGCGCTCCTCCTCCCACGCAGCCTGCCGGTCGCGGATCTGCTGGCCGAACTCGCGCTCCTCGTCGCGCAGCTCGGCGGCGCGCTCGAAGTCCTGGTCTCCGATCGCCTCCTCCTTGCGGCGGGCGATCTGGGCGAGCTGGTCTTTGAGCTCGTCCACGTCCGCCGGCGGCACCTGGCTCGCGATACGGGCGCGGGCACCGGCCTCGTCGATGACGTCGATGGCCTTGTCGGGGAGGAAGCGGTCGGTGATGTAGCGGTCGGAGAGGCGAGCGGCCTGCTCGAGGGCCTCGTCGGGGATGGCCACCCGGTGGTGATCCTCGTAGTGGCCGCGCAGGCCCTTGAGGATCTCGACGGTCTCCTCGACCGCCGGGGGATCCACGATCACCGGTTGGAAGCGACGCTCGAGGGCGCCGTCCTTCTCGATGTACTTCCGGTACTCGTTGAGCGTCGACGCGCCGATGCACTGCAGCTCGCCGCGCGCGAGCGCGGGCTTGAGCATATTCGAGGCGTCGATGGCGCCCTCGGCCGCACCAGCGCCAACCAGCGTGTGGAGCTCGTCGATGAACAGGATGACCGTCTTGGTCTGCTGGATCTCGTTCATGACCGCCTTGAGGCGCTCCTCGAACTGACCCCGGTACTTGGTGCCGGCGATCACGGCCGCCATGTCGAGGGCAAGGACGCGGTGGTCCTTGATCGCCTCTGTGACATTGCCGTTGGCGATGAGCTGAGCCAGCCCCTCGACGATGGCGGTCTTGCCGACGCCGGGCTCACCGATGAGCACCGGGTTGTTCTTCTTGCGCCGGCACAGGATCTCCACCACGCGCTCGATCTCTTCCGCGCGACCGATGGTGGGATCGAGCTTGCCCTGGGCCGCGAGCTCGGTGAGGTCGCGGCAGAAGTGGTCCAGAGCAGGAGTCTTGGACTTCTTGTCGCCGGCCTTTCCGGGAGACCCGGTGGTCACGGGGTCGGTCGCGCCGGCGATGCCGGCCGGCTCCGAAGGAGAGACCTCGGATCCGAGGACCTTGAGCGTCTCCCCCCGCGCCTCCTCGAGCGTCACGCCGAGCGAGTTGAGTACCTGAGCGGCGATCCCCTTCTCTTCGCGAAGGAGGCCGAGCAGCAGGTGCTCAGTCCCGACGTACGAGTGGTTGAGGTCGCGGGCTTCGGCCATCGCGAACTCGAGCACCTTCTTGGCGCGGGACGTATACGGGAGCTCGCCGAGGGCGATGGTCGCCTTGCCTTTCCGCACCGACTCTTCGACCCGCTCGTGGATCTGGTCGAGATCGACGCTGAGGTTCTGGAGCACGGCCGCGGCCACACCCTCGCCCTCGCGGATCAGCCCGAGCAGGATGTGCTCGGTACCGACGTAATCGTGCTGGAGCCGGATGGCCTCTTCGCGGGCCATCGCCAGGACTTTCCGGACTCGGTCGGTGAAGTTGTAGTTCATAACCCGTCAGGGCTTCTCAGGGGCGTTCTCGCCGTGCGACGGATCGTCGGCGGCCGAGACATCGCCTTCGGTGGCCAGGACACGACGCACGTACGAGGCTCGATGGGCGTCGGACTCCTCAGGGGCAAGATCACGACCGGCGGCCTGCTCGAGGTGAGCCGGCTGCGTGAAGATCATGATCTTGTTGAGAGAATATACACGGAGTCCGGGCAACAGTTGCAGGCTCATGCCCAGCCTGACGCCGGACAGGAATGCCATCAGCTCCTCGAATCCGAGCGAGCGGGCGTAGCGCAGCGTCCCGTAGGCTCGCCAGATCCGATCCTCCGTCACGCCACGTGCCTCTCGAAGAAGCCGCTGACGAGCCTCGAGTTCCTTCTGGATGACCATGCGCACGGCCCGGTCGAGGCCGTCGACGAGATCTTCCTCGCTCCGCCCCAGAGTCACCTGGTTGGACACCTGGAAGAAGTTGCCAACGACCTCGGAGCCTTCGCCGTACAGACCACGAAAGGTCAGCCCGAGCTCTCCGAGACCGCGCAGCGCCCTGGCGATCTCCTTGGTCAGGACCAGCCCGGGGAGGTGCATGAAGACCGACGCGCGCATGCCCGTGCCGACGTTCGTGGGGCAGCTCGTCAGGAAGCCGAAGTCGTGGTGATACGCGAACGGAAGCTCGCGCCCCAGGTCGTCGTCGAGCCGGTCGACAATGCGCCAGGCCTCCCGGAGGCGCAGCCCCGAAACGAGGCTCTGAACCCGGAGGTGGTCTTCCTCGTTGACCATGACCGACACGGGCTCGCGGGCGGAGAAGTGCACGGCGGTCCCGTTCAGGGGCGCCGATCCCTCCTCTCCGAGCAGATCCCGGGTGACCAGCCGCCGCTCGTGAAGGATGCGGCGCGTCCGGTCCGATACGTTCGGCATCTCCAGGAGCCGCCCCCCCCGAAGCGAGTCCGAGCGTTCGACCGACGACCGGAAATGCCGGAGCACCGCCTCCCGATCGTTGACGCGTGCCCGTACGCCGAACGCGTGTCCCTGAAGGTTCCGTGCGATGCGGACCCGGGTCGACAGCACGATGTCGGCGAACTCGCCGCTCGCCTCCAGCCATCCGAGGCCGTGGTCGGGGATCGCGTCGAATTCGTTCATCGTCACGCCGGCTCGAGGGAGCGGATCTGATCGCGGAGTTCCGCGGCGCGCTCGAAATCCTCGGACTGCACGGCACGCTCGAGCCGAAGACGGAGTCCATCCAGCCGCTTCTCCATCTCCGAGGCCGACGGATCCGGCGGCAGGTAGACCTTCCCCGCGTGCCTGGCAGCCCCGTGTATGCGCCGGAGCAGCCGCGTGATCTCGCCGCCGAAGGTCTCCCAGCAGTGCGGGCATCCGAGTCGCCCGGTCTTGCGGAAGTCACGCCACGTCAGGCCGCAGAAGGCACACTCCGAACCCGTCACCGACGTGTCGGGGGGCGACGCCTCCGCCATCTGGGCGATGACGTCCATGAGCGGGAAGTCCGCGGCCGTGGGAGCGCTCTCGAGCCCCTTCTCGGCGGCGCAGCGCTCGCAGAGGTGGTAGGTGGATATCTGGTTGTCGACGATCTGTGTCAGGTGCACGACCGCGCCGGTCGCACCGCACTTCTCACAGATCATGATCGAGACTCCCGCTCCGGCGTTCCACGCATCGCGGCTTGCTGTACCACCGAACCCCCTGAGAGTGCCACCCTCCTCCGTCGCACCGTGTCTACACCCGTGCAACGGGATGGAGGCGCCCGGCAGACATCTGCAGAACGCGATCGGCCCGGCCGGCCAGGTCCGGGTTGTGGGTCACCACCACCAGAGACAGAGCCTCGCGTTCCCGGAGCTCGAACAGGAGGTCGTGGAGTACCGTGCTCGTGGCCGTGTCGAGGTTGCCGGAGGGCTCGTCAGCCAGGAGCACGACGGGATCGTTGACCAGCGCGCGGGCCACCGCGACGCGCTGCTGCTCGCCACCCGACAGCTGCCGCGGCTTGTGCGTCACGCGCCGGGCCAGACCCACGTCACCGAGCAGCTGGCGCGCTCGACGCTCGGCCGCCGCGAAGCCGGCGCCCGCGATCAGCGCCGGCATCATGACGTTCTCCAGCGCGGTGAACTCGCGGAGAAGGTGATGGAACTGGAAGACGAACCCGATGCGTCGATTCCGCACGTCGGCGAGCTCCTCGTCGGTCAGCCCGGCCACGGCACGCCCACCGACGAGGACCTCGCCCGCGGTCGGACGGTCGAGCGCGCCGAGGATGTGGAGGAGCGTCGACTTGCCCGCCCCGCTCGCCCCGGTGACGGCGACCGCCTCCCCGCGCTCCACGGCGAGATCGATGCCCGCGAGGATGGCGAGGTGGCTGCCGTCGCCGCCCACGAACGTCTTGTGGACTCCGCGCGCCTCGATGGGGTGCGCGGCGTCCGCCCGGGCGTCACTCATGGCGGATCGCCTCCACGGGCTCGAGGCGTGCCGCCTGGCGGGCCGGATAGATCGTGGCCGCGAACGAGACCAGCATGCTCGCCAGGATGATCAGCCCGATGTCGAAGGCGTTCATCGTGGCCGGCAGGTGCTCCACGAAGTACACGTCGCCCGGGATCTTGATGATCTCGTAGCGGTCGATGGCCCACGAGACCCCCACGCCGAGCGCCGCACCCACCGTCGTGCCGATGACTCCGATCCAGACGCCCTGGATCACGAAAATCCGCGTGATCCCCCTCTGGGTCATCCCCATGGTGCGCAGGATCCCGATCTCCTTCGTGCGGTCGGACACCACCATCACGAGCGTGCTGACGATGTTGAACGCGGCGACCAGCACGATCAGGAAGACGATCACCCCCAGCGCGATCTTTTCGAGCTGGAGCGCGCTGAAGAGCGCCTGGTTCCGGACGATCCACGATTCGACCGTGTACGGATACCCGAGCTTCGCCCCGAGCAGGGCGCCGATCTCCGTGGCGCGGTCGGCATCGACCGTGCGCACCCCGATGCCGCTCGCGTCGTCGGACGCCAGCCCCAGCAGGTCCTGCGCCGCGTCCAGCCGGGTGTAGATGTTCGACAGATCGTACTCGTACATCCCGGTCTGGAATGTGCCCGTGACCTCGAACTGGCGGAGCGTGGGCTGCGGCATCCCCAGCGAGTTGACCCCGAGGTTCTCCATGGACATGACGACCATGGTGTCGCCTGGAAAGACGCCCATCCGGTCGGCAAGCACCGACCCCATGAGCAGGGGGGGCAGCCCCGAAGCCGGCGGCTCCAGGTTGAGCGCGCCCTGCACGATGCGGCTTTCCATGTCCGTGGCCGAGACACGCGTCGTGTCGATGTCCACGCCGAACAGATAGGCGGGCTGACCATACTGGCCCCGATCCATGACGAGCGTCACGCTCGACATGGCGAACGGCGCCGCCCCGGCGACCCCCTCCGTCGCAAGTATCGAGTCGACGACGTCCTCGTACTTCTCCAGCCGCAGGCTCGTGTTGTACTGGAGCACGTAGAGGTGCGGCGTGGACTCCAGGATCTTGCCACGCAACTCGCCCTGCATGCCACTCATGACCGAGACGACGGTGATGAGGGCCGCGACCCCGAGCGTGATGCCCCCGAGCGCGATCCAGGTGATGAGGGACAGGAGAGCCTTGCCCCGGCCCGCCTTCAGATAGTGCCGCGCGATGAACCAGTGAACGCGCCGGGACACCGACCTACTCCTCGGTCCGCAGGATCGGGAAGAGGATCACGTCGCGGATGCTGGTCTGCCCGGTGAGCATCATGACGAGCCGGTCGACCCCCATCCCGACCCCGCCCGTGGGCGGCATACCGTATTCGAGCGCACGGATGTAGTCGTCGTCGATCTGCTGCGCCTCGTCGTCGCCGGCCTCCCGCAATGCCGTCTGCGCCTCGAAGCGCTCCCGCTGATCGATAGGGTCGTTGAGCTCGGAGAACGCATTGAAGATCTCCGCCCCGCCGATGTAAAGCTCGAATCTCTCCGTGAGCCGCGCGTCCCGGCGGTGTGGCTTCGCGAGGGGGCTGAGCTCCTTGGGGTGGTCGAGCACGAAGGTGGGATGCATGAGTCCGGGCTCGACCAGCTCGCCGAACAGCTTGTCGATCAGCTTGCCGCGGCCCGCGCCCTTCAGGTCGGGGATCCCGAGTTCCTCGGCCTTTTTGTAGAGCTCTTCCTGCGTCATCTCGTGGACGTCGCGCCCGAGCACCTCCGAGAGTCCATCGATGAGGCCGAGGCGCCGGAACGGAGCCTCCACGGGGATTTCCCGGTCTCCGACGCGCACCCTGCGCTCCCCGACCACCTCGTCGAGTACGTACAGCACCAGCCGCTCGACGAGCTCCATCTGGTCCTCGTAGTCGGAGAACGCCTGGTACCACTCGAGCATCGTGAACTCGGGATTGTGCACCCGCGAGAGTCCCTCGTTGCGGAAATCCTTCGAGATCTCGTAGACGCGGTCCAGCCCGCCGACGATCAGGCGCTTCAGGTAGAGCTCGTCCGCGATGCGCAGGTACATGGTCCGGTCCAGCGCGTTGTGCCTCGTGAGAAACGGTCTCGCCGACGCACCACCGTAGATCGGCTGGAGCACCGGCGTCTCGACCTCGAGGAAGCCCTCGGCGTCGAGGAAGCGCCGCAGCGCCGTGATGACCCGCGAGCGGGTCCGGAAGACCTCGCGAACCTCGGGATGCACCGCCAGGTCCGCGTAACGCTGCCGGTAGCGGGCCTCCTGATCCTCGAAGCCTGAGTGCACGATGCGCTCTCCCGTTTCCGCGTCGGTCTCGACCTTTCCGAAGGGGAGCGGGCGAAGCGACTTGGTAAGGAGCGTCCACGATTCCACGTGGACGGTGACCTCGCCCGAGCGCGTCCGGAACGTGGGGCCCTCCACGCCGATCCAGTCGCTCAGGTCGAGGAGGGCGAGCGTCTCGAACGACTCCTCGCCCACAACGTTCTTCTTGAAGTACACCTGCACGCGACCGGAGACGTCCTCGACGTGAGCAAAGACGCTCCGGCCCATGTCGCGCCAGCCGACGATCCGGCCACCCAAGCGGAACGACGGTCCGTACCCGCCCTCGGCGAGATTCCCGTCCGCCTCCCCCGCTTCGAACGCGGTGATGGCCCCGGCTGCCGTGGCAGTGGGCTCGAAGTTGTACGCAAAGGGCTCGATCCCTCGCTCCCGGAGAGCCGCCAGCTTCTCGCGCCGGTGGCGCATGACCTGGCTCAGTTCCTCCCTGCCTTGATCGGACATTAGCTGCTCGCGGCCGCTCCCGTCTTCTTGAGGTACGCTTCGATGAGCGGGTCGAGATCACCTTCCATCACGCCATACACGTCGGTGATCTTCAGCTCGGTGCGATGGTCGTTGACCATGGTGTAGGGCTGGAAGACGTAGGAACGGATCTGGCTTCCGAAGTCGATAGCGCTCTTACCCGACTCGAGTTCCTTCTTGGCGGCCTCGCGCGCCGCTACTTCCCGCTGGTACAGCGCCGCCCGGAGCATCTTCATGGCCGTGCTTCGGTTCTTGTGCTGCGAGCGCTCCTGCTGGCACGCCACGACGATTCCGCTCGGTTCGTGCGTGATGCGCACCGCGGAGTCCGTCTTGTTGATGTGCTGACCACCGGCGCCGGAGGCGCGGTACGTGTCGATGCGCAGATCACTCTCGTCGATCTCGATCTCGATCTCGTCCTCCACGAGCGGATAGACGAAGACACTCGCGAAGGAGGTGTGACGGCGCGCCTGAGCGTCGAAGGGGGATATGCGGACGAGCCGGTGCACCCCGCCTTCCGCCTTCAGGTAGCCGTAGGCACTCTCGCCCTTGATCTCGAGCGTGGCGTTCTTGATGCCGCCCTCTTCGGCGGTCTGGAGGTCGAGCACGCCGACGTCGAATCCCTTCCGCTCGGCCCAGCGCGTATACATCCGCATGAGCATCTCGGCCCAGTCCTGGGACTCGAGCCCGCCCGCTCCGGGATGGATGGTGACGATCGCCTCGCGGTGGTCGTCCTCGCCCTGAAGCATCGTGCGGAGCTCGAGCTCCTCGACACCGGACTGGAGCTCGGTCAGCCCCGCCTCGAGTTCCGCGGCCAGGTCGGGGTCGTCTTCCAGCTGCAAGAGCTCGAAGAGTGCGTCCAGGTCGTCGGCGCGGCCCGCGAGCCGCTTCCACGGCCCGAGCCACCCCTTCAGGCGATTCGCCTCGTCGATCAGAGACCGCGCCCGTTCCTGATCGTTCCAGAAGTGCGGCGCCGCCATGACCTCGTCGAGGTTTCTCAGTCGCTCTTCACGGGTGTCCAGGTCAAAGGTACCCCCTGAGCTCCCGGAGCTTCTCTCGAAGATCACCGAGCTGCTGCAGCTGTTCCCTGTTCATCGGGCAAGTACGGTCGGAGGCGTAAGGTCTGGACGCGCGGCAGGCCGCGACGCGGAGCCAAAGCGAGAGGGGCCGCCCGAGGTGGACGGCCCCTCCGCTGGACCCGTGAAGTATACCGGGTAGGAGGACCGTCTAGAAGACCTCGTTTCCCTTGGCGAGGATGTCGTTCAGGGCATCCTTCCAGAACTGCCGCCCCTGCCCGTTGGCGAGCTCTTCGCCCACCTGGTCGACGAACTCCTTCCACGACTTCTCGATCTCTTCATCGAAGGCCTGGACGAGCGTCCCGGAAGCCAGTGCCGTCTGATGCCGCTCGGCGTTGTACATGACCATGTCCGACACGAGCACGCGGGCCAGTCGCCGCGCCTTGTCGGTCGGGTCGCGCTTGCCGAAGGTGAACCCCTGCACGCCCCCCGCGGGGGCGGCCGCCGTCTCAAACGGGGCCGCTTTAGCGAACGGGTCCGCGGGCGGCGCGGGTGCCGGAGGTGCCGCCGTCGTCGCGGCCACCGGCGGGTCCTCCGCAGGCTTCTCGATCCTGAAGATGTATCCACACGCACTGCAGCGGGCCTTCACGCCTCCCGCGGGGATCTTGGCGGGATCGACCGGGAAGGAGGCGGAACACGACGGGCAGGTGACGGTGATGACCATGATCGGCTGGGTTCAGGGAGTGATCTCGGGTAGGCGGCCCGTTCGCTCCGGGCCCACCAGGGAAGCCTCGTCCAGGGCCGACGCAGTCGGAAGCTGCGGCGACTGATGACGGCGGTCCACAACGTATTTGGAGCCCGGCAGCGACTTGGCGTATCCCTTCATCTCCGCCGCGAGCTCACTGATCTGCCCGGTGTGTTCGAACTCCTGAAACTGGTTCGTGACGACGCCTACGGACAGTGTCATCAGCGGAATCCTGTGCATGTTGCCGCGTCGGTCCTTGCCCAGAAAGTACCCGGCCTTGCGATCATCTTCCGAGTACTGGTAGGGAATCAGCTCATCGAACAGCTGAATGATCAGGTCGCACGTGACCTCGAGGTACTCAACCGGAACGTTGAAGACGAAGTCGTCGCCGCCGATGTGCCCGACGAATCCCCCGGGGGACAGGCCCCGCACGACGTCATGCAGGATCCTCGACAGGATTCGGATCACGGTGTCTCCGCACGCGTAGCCGTACCGGTCGTTGAATTCCTTGAAGTGGTCCAGATCGGCGTAGCACACCGCAAAGCGCTCACCTCGGGCCAGCCGGTCCTGCATGTCCCTTGCGATGTGATTGGTGCCCGGGAGACGCGTGGTCGGGTGGACCGAAACGTCCCGATCCGCCCTACGAAGCACCTGCTCGAAGCGCAGCATGCGCTCCCGCTCGGGGAGCTGCGCCCCGAGCACCTCGTCGACCCCTGCCAAGAAGAGGTCGACCGACGACGCGGCCTCCGCGTGCGACACGAGGACCACCACCGGTACGATGCTCGTGAAGGGATCGCTCTTGAGGCTTTTCACCAGGTCGACGGATTCGGTGAGCGGGCCAACGCCGTCAAGCAGCACACACCCGGGGAACGACCTGTTCAGCCGCGCTCGTACCTCCTCCGACCGCTCGACGAATTCAAGATCCAGTCCGACGGCCTCGGCTAGGCGGGAAGCGAAGTCCGCCGACTCCACGTGCCCGGCGCCCAGGTACAGGATCGTCTTGTCGGAAGCCATGGATCCTTCGGGGGGAAGAGCCACTCGGGGACGTTACCGTCCGTGCACAGCGCGGTCAATTCGCATTCAACCACTGACCCCCGGCAGAATCACACCTCGCCAGGCCCTCCGCGCCCCGGGGCCGGCGCCAGCTTCCGGAGAACGACGAAGTCGACGTGCCGGGCCTCCTTGTCCACGCGGGAGACCTGAACCTCGACGCGGTCCCCGAGGCGCCAGCTGCGACCCCGCCGCTCCCCCACCAGGACGTGATCCCGCTCCCGATAGTGGTAGTAGTCGTCGCCGAGGCTGCTGACGTGCACGAGCCCGTCCACGAACACGTCTTCCAGCGCCACGAAGAATCCGAAGGCGGTCACGCCCGACACGCGGCCGGTGAAGCTGTCGCCGAGGTGCTGCTCCATGAACTCCACCTTCTTCATGGCCACCGACGCCCGCTCGGCCTCCTGAGCCGCCTGCTCGCGCTCGCTGCATCGTTCAGCCGAGCGCGCCAGCTCCTCGAGCTCCGGGTACGGCGTGGCCGTGCGGTGCACGAGCGCGGCCGTGAGGACGCGATGGACGACCAGGTCCGGGTACCGGCGGATGGGGGAGGTGAAGTGAAGGTACCCCTCCGACGCGAGCCCGAAGTGCCCGAGGTTGTCGACGTCGTAGCGGGCCTTGGCCAGCGAACGAAGTACGAGACTCCCCACCATGGACTCGAGATCGCGCCCGCGAACTGCGTCGAGCACACGCTGCAGATCCTTGGGCTTCAGAGACTTACGCTTGGGCACCTCGAGTCCCAGGCGAGACAGGGTGTCCGCGAGCGCCTCGACCTTCTCCCGGGCCGGACGCTCGTGCACGCGATACATCGTGCCGAGGTCGAGCGCCTCCAGATCGCTGGCGACGACCTCGTTGGCCAGGATCATGTAGTCCTCGATCAGCCTGTGACTCTCGCGACGCTCCCGCCGGAGGATGTCCACGGGCCGCCCGTCGTCGTCGAGGACGACCTTCGCCTCGGGCAGGTCGAGATCCAGCGCCCCCCGCTCGCGACGCATCCGCCGGAGGTGTCGTGCGCGGTCGTCGAGAAGGCGCAACGCGTGGTCGACCTCGGGGTCGATGCCCGCGCGACCGTCGAGCACATCCTGGGCCTCCTCGTACGCCAGTCCATAGCGGCACACGATCGACGTCCGTTCGTACCGGCGCTCGAGCACCCTGCCCTCGGCGTCCAGGGTGACGAAGACCGACACGGCGAAGCGGGGCGCGCCGGGGTGCAGAGAACAGACGTCGTTCGAGAGTACCGGGGGCAGCATGGGAATCGTCCGGTCCACCAGATAGACGCTCGTGCCCCGGGCGGCCGCCTCGATGTCGACCGGGGTGCCCGGTCGCACGAAGTGGGCGACGTCGGCGATGTGCACACCGACCTCGACCGTGCCGTCGGCGTGCTCGATGACCGAGAGCGCGTCGTCGTGGTCCTTGGCGTCGGCCGGGTCGATTGTGAAGGTCAGCAGCTCGGTTCGGTCCACGCGGTCGGGCCCTGGGTCCGCCAGCCATCGCTCCGCGGCCTCCTTCGCGGCGGCCTGCAGGTCGGGGGGAAAGTCGAGGGCGAGACCGAAGCCGTGTGCGACGGCAAGCACGTCGACGCCGGGGTCGTCCAGCGGACCGAGGACCTGAACGACCTCGCCCGCCGGACCCACGCGCCCCTCCCCGTAGGAGGAAAGGCGGACGACGACGACGTCCCCCTCCCCTGCTCCCCCTTCGTCGCCCGTAGCGACCATCACGTCACGCCGCAGTCGGACATCGAGGGGAACGACATACGCGACCTTCCGACCACGGTGGAGGGTTCCTACGACCGTCTCCCGAGCCCGCTCGAGGATCCGGATGACGCTTCCCTCGCGGCTGCGCCCCCGGGGCCGCCGTTCGATGCGCGCGACAACGCGGTCACCGTCCATGGCGCTCTGGAGACTGTGCGCGGGCACGTAGACGTCGGCACCTGCATCGCCCTCGGGCCGGACGAAGCCATGGCCGTCGCGGGTGACCGATATCGAACCGGTGACCAGGTCGAGCTTCGCCGACACCGCGTAGCGCTGCCCGCGCACCCGGTAGATCGTGCCCGAGCGCTCCAGTTCGCCGAGCAACCGTCGGAAGTCGCGGTATCCCGCGGCGTCAACCCCGAGAGCGCGAGCCAGCTCCTTCGTCTTCATGGGCCCGTGGCTGGACGCTTCGAGCGCGTCGACGATGCGGCGCGACACGTCAGGACCGCCCGACCCGCGCTCACCACCGACCGAGAGGCTCGCGCGCCCGCTCGTGCGGCCGGGACGACTGCCACGACCCCCGCGGCCCCCGCCTCGTCCACGACCCCGGGCGCTCACCCGCCCACCCCGAAGGTGACGCGCGCGTACCAGCCGGTGCCGAAGCCCGTGCCCCGCGGCATCAGGCGAACCTCCGACGGGGTGGGCACGCCACGGGCACTGAGAAAGGCGTCCGCGGCCGAGACCGCATGGTTGGCGATGATGGCGCCCAGCACGTTGGTGGCCTGACGGTAGCGCCGGTCGCTGGCCGAAATGAGATCGATGTATTCGGCCTGCGCGCCACCGCTACCCGTCCAGTCCCAGAGGAACTCGGTCGCGTATCCCCGCTCGGCGTAGTAGGCCAGGGCCCGCTGGTACGAGGGATCCTGGGGCGGCGTGCCGGGCCCTCCCGGCAGGAAGAGCTTGGTCGCGAGCTCCCAGATCGATCCGTTGTACGTCGCCGGATCCGACTCGGGCTGGACGCCCGTCGCGGCGGGGTCCGCGTCGTAGAAGCCGGACCGCTCCCACTGCGTGAGCGTCTCGTAGTACTCCCAGTCGCCGTCCACGCGCGGATCGGATTGGATGCGCGCCTGCTGCCAGGCGAAGTCCTGGTAGGCGCGGCGCAGGTCGTGGCCGGCTCCGCGCCGGTCGGCGTATGCGACCCATCCCACCGCCTCGATGGCCAGATACGCCCACGTCCGGCGCTGGCCGAGCACATGCTGGCCCGCGCCCGGGAGCACCGCGGAAAGCGCCGAGGCACGACCGGGTGACACGCGCCCGGCCCGCTCGCGGCGGAATGGTGCCCGCGGGGCGGCGGCAGGAAGGCGCTCAAAGCCGCCCTGGCCAAGCCGCGACGGCAGGAGAGACGAGAAGGGGTCATCGAGCACC
The DNA here is from genome assembly GCA_030827315.1 of Gemmatimonadota bacterium. GTDB lineage: Bacteria > Gemmatimonadota > Gemmatimonadetes > Longimicrobiales > Gaopeijiaceae > UBA2589. Next base: position 130,048 of record JAURER010000003.1, read on the forward strand.
GCGAGACCGAGCGACGGCCCGGCCAGCTCGACCGCCGCGTCCTGTGCGGCGACCGCGGGCACGGGCAGCATCGCCGCCACGCACACCGTGCACGTCGCGAGCCTCCCCGCGCGCCCCATCAGAAGCCGAAGGCGAACGTGACGTGCACCGGATCGGCGTCCCCGGCGAGCGCCGAAATGGCCAGGGACTTGGCGATGGACAGTTCGAAACGCTCGTAGCGGAGACCGAGTCCCACGCGGCCGCCGTCCTCCTGATCGGTCTCCGACCAGACGTACCCCGCGCGCAGCGAAAGCATGTCGCCAACCCCCGCACTGAGGTCCGTGCCCAGATAGTACGACAGGGAGCCCGGTGACCGGACATGATCTTCGACCTCGACCGCGAGCCAGCCATGGACGTCTTCGCGGCCCGTAAGCGTGGCGACCACGTCGTAGGCCACCGCGACGCGCACCCGCGCCGGCAGGGGATCCGCCTGCTCCGCGTTCTTGACCTGCAGGCTCGGTCCGAGGTGCGCGACCATCGCCCCCAGGCGGAGCCGGTCGACGGGCGTACCCTGAACGCCCGCGTCCACCGCATATGTCGTGGCCGTCGTCCCCTCGTCGGCACAGATCCCCCTGCACGCGAGCTGGAACCGGATCACCTTGAGGTTCACCCCGGCCGCAACCCGGTCCGAAAGGCGTGTGGCACCCGAGATGACGCCGAGATGGTTTCGGATGGTGATGGTGCCGATGTAGTTGTTCGCGCCGTCCGTCTGGTCGATCTCGCCGGCGTCCAGGAGATAGTACGACGCGCCGAACGCACCGAGGCCCTGCCGCACGTAGATCGCCGTTCCGGAGGTCGCCGTCCCCACCGCGTGATCACCCCGGACGACGATGCCCTGGCTACGGGTCACGCCGGCCAGCCCGGCCGGGTTCCAGAACACTGATTCGATCCCTTCCACCCACGTCATCGCCCGGCCGAGTGCCACGCCCTGGGCACCCGCCGGCAGGAGCAGGAAGAGCGCCCCCTCGGGAGGCGCCTCCCCGCTCTGGGCGCGCGCATCACTGAACGAACCGGCCAGAAGCGTCAGGCCGACGCCCGTGGCCAGCAGCAGGCTGGAGAACCGGTTACGCACGTTCGTTCTCGTCTTCGGGAGGCAGGCGGAATCCGAGTTGTCCCAGATGAGCGCGGTTCTTCCGCCACCCACGCAGCGGCTTGACCCACAGGTCGAGGTACACGCGCCTGCCCAGAAAGGTCTCGATCTTTTTTCGCGATTCTTCGCCCAGGCCCCGGATTGCCGCGCCCTGCTTGCCGATCAGGATGCCCTTCTGCGACTTCCTCTCCACGTAGACGTTGACCTGGATGTAGACCGGGTCCTGCTCCTCGCGAAACTCCTCGACCTGACAGAAGACCGAATACGGGATCTCCTGCTGGAAGTGCTCGAAGATCGTCTCCCTGACAAGTTCCGCGACGAAGAATCGCACGGGGTCGGAGGCGATGTCGTCCTCGGGATAGAGGAAGGGTCCCTCGGGGAGCGCCTTCCGGAGGGCGTCGAGCAGCTCGTCGGTGCCGTGGCCGGTGAGCGCCGAGATCTGGTGGACCGGACACCCGAGGTGCTCGGCCACCCACCCTTCCCACGCGAGCACAGCGTCGGGATCGGCCGCGTCGACCTTGTTGAGCGCCACGCGCACCGGAGCCGACGTGTGGGCCAGGGCCGTGAGGATCCGCTCCGTGTCCCTCGGCCCGGGCGGCCACGTCCCGTCCAGGACGAGCAGCACGGCGTCCGCCTCGCGAAGCGCCTCGAGGGCCGCTCCGAGCATAGCCCGCTGAAGCAGGTCCTTCACCTCGAGCAGACCGGGCGTGTCGAGAAAGACGAGCTGGTCGTCGCCGACGGTCAGGAGGCCGGTCACCCGCTGCCAGGTCGTCTGCGCCTTCGAGGTCACGATCGAGAGATGCTCGCCGATCAAGCGGTTGAGCAGCGTCGACTTGCCCGCGTTCGGTCGTCCCACCAGAGCCACGTATCCAGCGCGGGTCCGGCGCTCGCCCGGCTGACCATTCTCCGTCCCGGACATCCCCGCTGAAGCGTTGTCTCCGTCGGGAGGCGGCGTTCCGTCGGGGTGATGGGCAGATCCAGGTTCGGTCACGAAGCGGCTCGCGGAGGGTTCGGGGGGCCGGCGGCCCGGTGCTCAGGGGCACTCAAGTTCGTCGAAGGCGGGCGGAGCGCGCCATCCTCGTTCCCCGCGCCACGTCCAGGCGCACGGGTACGAGCGCCAACCATACACCTCATTTTTCACTCGATGTCATACCATCTATACCATTGCCCTGCATATCGTTCTGTTTTTCTGGCTCGGCTCACGCATGCCACTCGAGCGCGGGGCGCGGGCGCCTCCGCGGCGCGGAGGCTCCGGCCCGAGGCCGGCC
>JAURER010000019.1 GCA_030827315.1 Gemmatimonadota bacterium
CCGTCCCGCCCCACTTCTTCGCCTGCGTCGCCGTGATCGCTGCCGTCAGCGTCGTCTTGCCGTGATCCACGTGCCCAATCGTACCGACGTTCACGTGAGGCTTAGTACGCTCGAACTTCTCCTTGCCCATCGCTGTCCTCTCGGATCTCTCTGGCTTCGGTTGTGACGGGACGCGAATCCCGCGCTTCTGTCGCGCTCACGCGTGACGTCCTGCAGAGCTCTGAGCGGGGATTGAACCCGCGACCTCGTCCTTACCAAGGACGCGCTCTACCACTGAGCTATCAGAGCAACTCCGGCGCTCGCCGGTCCCGCGGTCCTGCCTTGCATCAGAGCGGGAGACGGGACTCGAACCCGCGACCCTCAGCTTGGAAGGCTGATGCTCTAGCCAACTGAGCTACTCCCGCCTCGCTCTTGCTGCACCTGCCCATGGTGGGGGGAGGATTCGAACCTCCGAAGGCTATGCCAACAGATTTACAGTCTGCCCCGTTTGACCGCTTCGGTACCCCACCGATGTCGCTCCCGAAGCCCGCGCTACCGGGACCGCCCCACCCGCGAATCCGCGATCATCCGAACGTGGAAAAGAGCCGCCCCCCGGGATGCTGGAGCGGCTGCTTTGCGAGCGAGCAAAGGAAGGTAACCGGCACCCCCGGGAGCGTAAACCCCCGCCATGCCGTGACGTACTGTGGTTGCGGCACCTTCCCCGGGCGGGGTACCTCGAGGAGCGCACCCGTGGGCGACGTCCGGCGTGCCCTCGATCGATCGACGGCCCGGTGAGCGGACGCTCCGGCGCGCGAGGGGGTCCGCAGCGAGCGGCCGCGGGTGGGAAGCGGGCGAGGCGCCGCGTCGCATTCCTGCGCTGGAAGCTGGCGAAGGGACTCGAACCCCCAACCTGCTGATTACAAATCAGCTGCTCTACCAGTTGAGCTACGCCAGCGGGAGGAGGGAAAAGCTAGCCCGCTAGCTCACGACCTTCCAGCGCGTGCCGCCCGAGCCGTCCTCGAGCACGATGTTGCGTGCGGCGAGCTCTTGGCGAATGGCGTCCGCGGTCGCGAAGTCACGGTCGGCACGGGCGGCGGCCCGCTCCTCGATCTTCTGTTCGACCCACGCCGCGAGGTCATCGTCCACGGACCGGGCGGCGCGCGCCACCTCCAGCAGCCCGAGTACCTGGTCCATGGATCGGAGCGCGTCGAGCGCCGAGTCACGGTCGGCGGGGCGGACGGCGTCACGGCGGTCCAGCGCCGCATTGACGCCGCTCACGAAGCGGAAGACCGCGGCCAGGGCGTCTGCGGAGTTGAAGTCGGCATCCATGGCCACCCGGAAGGCCGCTCGCGCCTCCTCGGCGAGCCCGGGAAGCTCGGAGGCCTCGGCCATGGCGTCGACCGTTACCCCCGCCAGGCGCGTCTCGAAGTCGAGGAGCCTCTGGACCGCGGCCCTGGAGCCCTCGAGACCGGCGCGGGTGAAGTTCAGGTCGCCCCGGTAGTGCGAAGAAATCAGCAGGTGGCGGATCGCCGCCGGATCATACCCTTCCTCGAGGAGTTCGCGCACGCGGATGAAGTTGCCGAGAGACTTCGACATCTTCCTCCCCTCGACGAAGAGGTGCTTCACATGCATCCAGTGCCGGACGAACGGCTTTCCGGTCGCGCCCTCCGACTGGGCGATCTCGTTCTCGTGGTGCGGAAAGATCAGGTCTTCGCCACCCAGGTGCATGTCGAGGGTCTCTCCTAGCTCCGCGGTGCTCATCACCGAGCACTCGAGGTGCCAGCCCGGGCGCCCGCGGCCCCACGGCGAGTCCCACGCGGCGCCGACCCGCTCGTCCATCTCCGTGGCGGGCTTCCAGAGTGCGAAGTCACGGGCGTCCTCCTTCTCGTACTCGTCCTGCTCGACGCGGGCACCGGCCATGAGCGTCGACGTGTCGATGCCCTTGAGCCTCCCGTAGGTGGGGAAGCTCGCGATCGAGAAGTAGACGGCCCCGTCGTCCGCGGCGTAGGCGTGACCGCGCGCCACGAGACGCTCGATGAAGTCGACCATCGGCCCGATGTAGTGCGTGGCCCGCGGATAGCGATCGACCGGACGAACCCCGAGCGTCCGACAGTCGTCCAGAAAGATCTCGCCGAAGGGACCGGTATGGTCGGAGATCGACGTCCGCGCCGCGTCCGCGGCCTCGATCACCTTGTCGTCCACGTCGGTCAGGTTCATCACGAAGCGAACGTCGTACCCGCTCCACTCCAGGTAGCGGTGGACGAGATCGAAAAAGAGGAACGTGCGGAAGTTGCCGATGTGCGCGTGGTTGTAGATGGTCGGGCCGCAGGCATAAACCGTGGCCCGGCCGTTCTCCAGGGGTTCGAACGTGTCGAGGGAGCGCGTGGCTGTGTTGTACACCTTGAGGGACATCGAACGCGGGGTCGAAAGGCGGCGGTGCGGGTTTCGGAAGCGGCGTTTCGCCGCGGAAGATAGCGACAGGTGGAGCGCTCAGGCCTCGGCTTCGGCAGAGGAGATCTCGGCGAGCACGGCGCCGAGCGCGGCCTCGGGGTCCCGGGCCTGCGTGATGGGCCTGCCGATCACCAGGTAGTCGGAGCCCGCACGGATGGCCTCGGCCGGGGTCGCAACCCGGTTCTGGTCGTCGGGCGATGCGCCCGCCGGCCGGATCCCCGGCGTGACCAAGAGAAAGTCCGCGCCGACGTGGCCGCGCAACCACGGGGCCTCGAGCGCGGACGCGACGACGCCGTCGATCCCGGCATGCTGCGCCGAGAGGGTCAGCCGCCCCACCTCCTCGCGAACCGACCGGATCTCTCGGCCCCAGACCGCGGACATCTCGTCCGGGCTCAGCGAGGTGAGCGCGGTCACGGCCAAGAGTCGCAGGTTACCGCGCCGCGCACGCGCGGCAGCCTCCAGCATGGTGGGACCGCCCGAGGCGTGGACGGTGAGCAGGTCGACGCCGAGATCCGAGGCGGCGGATACCGCACCTGCCACGGTGTTCGGGATATCGTGCAGCTTGAGGTCCAGAAAGACGCGTTTGCCCATGCGCTGCAGCCGCCGGACCACTTCGGGGCCGCACGAAGTGAACAACTCCAGGCCGACCTTGTAGAAGTCCGCTCGTTCTCCCAGTCGGTCCACGAGGTCGAACGCCTCGTGTTCGGAAGAGACGTCGAGGGGGATGATGACTCGGTTCATGACGTGGTTCCTCGGGTCGCTTCGAGGGTGTGCGCGCGGACCAGCTCATCACGCCAGCTCGTTACACCGTGCCTGCGACCCCAGCGCTCGAGCCCGCGGATCAGGGCCGGGGCGGCGCGGGCGGCGGCGAAGGTCGCCGTACCCATCTGTACCAGGTCCGCTCCAGCCCGCGCGTACGCGACGGCGTCCGGCGCCGCGAGGACCCCGCCGACCCCGAAGATCGGAAGCGCCGTGGCCGTACGCGCCTCGCGAACCGCCCGCAGACCCGCCGGGCGCAACCCGGGCCCGCTCATGCCGCCGGCGCCCGCGCCGAGCTCGGGCGAACCGGTCGAAGGGTGAAGCAGCAGGCCGGGCAGCGTGTTGACGAGGGTCAGGGCGTCGGCGCCCGCGGCCTCGGCACGCCGCACCGTCCCCGCGAGGTTCGGGTCGTTCGGGGCGAGCTTGGCGACAAGGGGCCGCTGGGTCCTCGCGCGGCACCCCGACAGGACGTCGGAAACCGCGTCGGGGTCGAGCGCGAAGGGTGCGCCACCTCGCCTGGCGTCGTTGGGGCACGAGAGGTTGACCTCGAACCCGACGAAGCCGTCGACCCCGTCCAGACCCTCCACGAGCCGGAGATATTCGTCTACCGTGTGCCCCGCGATGCTCACGAAGACGCGGGCGTTCCGGACGTTCCTGGCGATCCAGGGAAGCTTCTCCGACCGTGCCGCGGCGAGGCCCGGGTTGGCCAGGCCGATCGAATTGAGCATGCCCGCCGGGAACTCCGCGACACGCGGCGCAGGGTTTCCCCGTCGGGGTTCGAGCGTGACCGACTTCGTCACGAAGCCACCGAGAGCCTCGAGATCGAGAACGTCCTCGAGTTCCATGCCGAAGCCGCAGGTGCCGGCGGCCAGCAGGACGGGGTTCTGGAAGTCCATGCCCAGTACGTGGGTCTGCAGCCTCATCGACTCGTCAGCTCCCGAAGCTGCACGTCGAGCTCCTCTTCCAGCGCGGCGAAGCCGGCGGCGGGTCCGCCGAGCGCGGCAAGAACGTAAGGACTCCCGGGGTAGGCCTCCAGACGCCCCCGGATCCAGGCGCGGTCCCCCTCTTCCGACGAAGTGCCGAGAGCGGCGAGGAGCGCCTTCGGGGCCCATGGGTCGGCGGGGGCCTGGTCGGCGTACGCCAGGAAGAGTCCGCGGGCCACGTAGGGGGCGTTCAGCCGGTCACGGGCCACCTCGCCGGCCGCGAACAGGCCGAGCGGCTCGACGAGACCCAGACCGACCAGCTGCTCCAGACGCGCCAGCGAGGCCAGCCACTCGGCCACCAGCGGATCCGATCCCGTGGGCAGGAGGAGCGCCCGAACCCTCGACAACTCCACGAGATCGCGCGCCCGCTCGACGCGCCAGGAGGCCAGAAGGAGCCGGGCCTCCGCGGCCGAGAGACCGAGTCTCTCGGCCACGGCCAACGCCACCTCGACCGCCCGGGCGGTGTCCCCCGCCTGGTCCAGGAAGCGGGCCCTCGCGAGGGCGAGCCGACCGCGTGGCACCCGGTCCCATGTCGAGGAATCGACCCGGGAGAGCAGTGCGGCGGCCCCCGCGGGCCCCCAACGCGCGTCGGCCCGGTTCAGCAGAGCGAGTACCGTGTCGGCTCGCGTGCTCGCGCGCGACTCCGCGAGGAGGGCGTCGAGGGCCCGCGTGCTCCGCTCGCGGTCGCCGGTCAGCAGGCCCCACCGAAGGCGCTCCAGGCCGGCTTCCGTACGCACCGAGGGGTCGAGTTCGGTCGCCCGGTCCAGATCCCACGAGGCAGCCTCGGGCAGGCCGCTCCTCAGCAGGAGTCGGGCGCGCAGGAGGTGGGCGTCGACGCGCGGCCCCTCGGAGAGGCCCGCGTCCAGCGCCCGGTTCACCCGCTCGAGTGCCGCGACAGGATCGCCCGTACGTTCCTCGAGGAGGCCACGGTACAGGTCGATCTCGGTGCGCACTGTAGGAGCGGGCGCCAGGCCTTCGAGTTCGCCGAGCGCCGCCGCCGCCGCCGCGTATTCGCCCAGGTGGAGGTGGGAGCGCGCCAGCAGGAGGAGCGCCTGCCCGGCCCACTCCGCACCCGGTCGCGCGCGGTACGCTTCGCCCGTCTTTCGAACGACATCGCTGTACCCCGCGACTGCGGCATCGTCACGGCCCGCGCGGCGATCGACTTCCGCCCGCTGGAAGAGACGATCCGCGTTGAAGATCACGTTGTGGTAGGCGCACCCCGACGCGAGCGCGAGAAGCAACCCGACGCCGGAACGCCGCCACGCCCTCAACGCGGCTCCCGGTCTCCTCCGCCGCCACTCCCCGGCGGGTAGCGCTCGAAGAAGCGAAGCACCGCCTCGCCGATGGCGACGGCAGAGTTCTCGTGGAAGTCGGACTGTGCCAGGATGGGCCCCTCCTGGGGGTTCGACAGGTACCCGATCTCGATCAGCACCGAGGGCATGAGGGCGTTGGTGAGCACCGCGAGCACGCCCTGCTTGACCCCCCGATCCGGCCCCGGGTGGAAGTCCTTCAGCTCGGACTGCACGAGGCCCGCGAGATCCGCGGACCAGTGCGCGTGGTCGTAGTTGACCAGATCCCGGAGGATGAAGTCCAGGTCGTCGCCTTCCGGGCTGCCGTTGGAGTCCGGGTTCATGGCGAGCGGTGCGTTCTCGATTGCCGACACCCGGCGCTCGTGCTCGGTGCGCGCGTCCGAAAGGAAGTACGTCTCGAAGCCCCGCGCCTCCCTGCGGGCCGGGAACGAATTGGCGTGGATCGAGACGAAGATCCCGGGCCGCTCCCCCTTCGTGCGCGTCGCGATCTGGCCGCGCTCCCAGACGTCCACGAAGGTGTCGTCGTCCCGGATCAGGTGCACCTCCAGGCCTGGACGGCCGTCGAGATAGGCGGCGAGCCTGAGGCCGATCTCGAGCGCGACCGTCTTTTCCCGGATGCCCTCCGGCCCGAGCGCGCCGGGGTCGACACCTCCGTGACCGGGGTCGATGACGACCACACGAACACCGTCGTACGGCGAGGCGCCGGCGCGGCGGACCGCCTCGGCACTGTTCGCGGTGGGCGCCGCGACCGGCGGCGCCGCGGCAGGCGTGGCGGGCTGTTCGGCCGGCGGCGCGGCGAGGACGGGGTTCGGGGCAGGTGCGGCGGCGGTGGCGGGGCGGCCACCCTGCCCCCGCAGGAGGGCCGGGTCACCGGCCCGGAGGACGGTGGAAGGCCCGTCGAACTCATAGAGACCCGGCAGTCGACGCGGCAGGAAGTCGGACAGGAACTGGAGCGGCACGAACGTCTGACTGCCGACCCGGTACGGTGCGTCCGACATCTGCAGGACGATCCCGTCCCATCGAAAGAACGGCGAGCCGACGCGCAGCGTGACCGTGATCTCGCCGGCCGCGGACAGCACGACGCCCCCGCCATCCTCGGACACCTGCCACCCGAGCTCGTCGAGGAGCCCGACCGGCACCACGGCATAACCCCGGTCGAGGCGGATCGCGACGGTACTCGACGTTCCATCCTCACGCTCCACCTCCAGCCGCGGACTCGTCTGGGCGCCCACCCCGGTGCTGGCCCCGGCCAGCAGGAGCAGCGTCAGGACGACGCGCCTCATCCGGCCCCCATGGCCCGTCGCGCCTCGCGGTCCTGCTGGCGACGCTTCAGCGTCTCGCGCTTGTCGTAAAGCTTCTTTCCTCGCGCGACCGCGAGCGTGAGCTTGGCGTATCCGCGCACGAAGTAGATCTCCAGTGGTACCAGCGTGAGTCCCTTTTCCTCGGTCTTCACCACGAGCTGCCGGATCTCGTTGCGGTTCAGCAGCAGACGGCGGGAGCGGACCGGGTCGACGTTGTAGCGGTTCGCCTGTTCGTACGGGCTGATGTGCAGACTGTAGAGCCAGACCTGCCCTCCCTCCACCCGTGCGAACGAATCCTGGAAGGACACCGCTCCGGCCCGCAGCGACTTCACCTCCGGTCCTCTCAGCTCGATGCCGGCCTCGAACGTCTCGAGGATTTCGAACTCGTGACGCGCCTTGCGGTTGCGGGCCACGACCCTTCGCCCGTCCTCGCCACTCATGGCCTGGGCCTCAAGCGCCGCCCTCGAATGTCACGACTCCCACCCTGCTCGCCTTTCTCATCGCGGAAACCTGGGCGATTTCGCCACCGAGGATAAACACCAGCGACTCGTAATAGATCCAGAAGAAGAAGACCGCGACGGTCGCGAGGTTTCCCAGCGTGGAGCCGTAGTTGGCCACCTCCGTGGCGTACCAGGAGAAGCCCGCTTTGAGTGACTCGTGCGAAATCGCGGTAAACGTGGCAGCGATCACCGCGGCCCGCAGGGAGATCCGGCGCGCGGGCATGAAGCGGTAGAGCAGGAAGAGGAGGATCCAGATGGAGACGAAGGCGATGGCATGGCCGAGAAGACGCTCGGCGAGGCCGAAGTTCGGCCCTCCCAGACCGAAGAACGCCGCGGAGTAGTCGAAGGTCGCGGCGATCATGATCGAGACGCCGAGATTTGCGGTCAGGAGCACGAAGCCTACGAGTACGGCTCCGATGTCGAAGAGCTTCGCGGTGACGATGTGCCGTTTGGCCCCGATGTCGAAGATCTCCCGGAGGGCGACCCGGAGCGAGCCCGACAGCCGGGTCGCCACCCAGAAGAGGAAGACGGCGCCCGCAGCCGTATAGCCCACCCGCCGCGAGAGCAGCCCGGCCGTCAGCTGCTCCACGAGTCCGGTCAGGTCCACGCCCGCTCCCTGGGGAAGGTTCGTGGTCAGCAGATCCAGGACCTGTTGCGTCGGCCGTGTCGGGTCCGTGAAGCCGGCGAGCACGAACCCCGCGATCCCGATGCCGAGAACCATGATGGGGAAGATCGCCAGGATCAGATTGAACGCGATCGAACCCGCCATGAAGAAGATCTCGTCGTCATCGCACTTCTCGGCGAGACGCCGGACAAACTCCCGGAAACGGTGTTCGCGCCGGTGGTGACGTGGCTTCGACACGTGGGCCCCTCGCGGTCGGTTGGGGAGTCGTGGCTTCGAGCGCCTCGGCGAACGGGGCCGGGCGCCGGGCGGTCAGCCCTGCGACTCCTCCGCCGCGGCCGAGACGGTCTCCCTGGCCGCATCGACACCCGCACGATACGCGGCCTTGGAACGCTGGAGCTTGTCCTCGAGCTCCTCACGCGCCGACAGCGCGGCCTCCCGACCCGCACGCACCGCTTCGCGCACATCGTCGTACCGGGTCGAAACCCCCTCGCGAGCTTCACCCAGGCGCTCCTCGAGCTGCCGCTGCGCCTCGCGGACGCGCTCCTCGGCAGCCACTCGGAGTCTCCGGGCCTGCTCCTTGATCTCCTCCTGGGTCTCCTCGCCGGAGCGGGGTGCGAAGAGCAGCGCGAGACCGGCGCCGATCATCGCGCCCAGCAGAAAGGAGCCGACGCCACCGCCGCGCTCGCGCTCGATGACGATGTAGGGAACTTCGTCCTGATCTCTCATCTCGTCTGCCTCCGTCGCCCGGTTCGAAAGGAAGTGGGCTTGCCTCACTGAAAGTAACGAGGGCACCGTGGGTCGGCACCCGCCCGTTCAGAGAATCCAGGCCTCGTCGGGCTCGAGCATGTCCGGCCGCTCGGCGCCATCCCGGCCGAGGAGTCCGTAGGTGAGCTGCTTTCCGAGCTCCACCCCCGGCTGGTCGAGCGGGTCGACACCGTAGAGCGCCCCGGCGTAGACCGTGGCGAGCTGGAGCAGCATGAGGAGCTCGCCGAGCTCCCGGGCGCCGACGCGCGCCAGTGTGACGGTCGCATTGGGTCGCCCGGCACGGCGCAGTGCCTCGGCGGTCGCGAAACACTCGACGTCGAGCAGGTGCCCGAGCGTGTGCCCTCCGAGATACGCGAGGGCGCCGATGCCCGGGTGCCGCTCGGGAATGCGCACCTCCGCCTCCACGTCGTCGACCCGGACGAAGACGACGACCTTGTCCTGCGGCCCCTCCATGAGCAGCTGCAGGAGCGAGTGCTGGTCCGTGGCACCCAGGGCGGCCACGGGCGTGGGTCCGGTGAGGCGGGACTCGCCCTCCAGGGTGACCGCCTTTCCCAGGCTCTCGGCCCACAGCTGTTGGAACCACAGAGCCACTGGGCGAAGTCGATCCGCATACGGCATCATCACGTGGATCGGGCGAGCCTGCTCGGTGTCGGCCTGGTGCAACAGGGTGGCGAAGATCCCCGCGGGGTTCCGGGTCAGTTCATCCGTCCGGCACCGGTCGTCCATGGCCGCGGCCCCGGCGAGGAGCTCGCGAGGATCGATTCCGCACACGGCGGCGGGGAGGAGGCCCACCGGAGACAGCACGGAGAATCGCCCGCCCACGTTCTCCGGCACCGGGAGCATCGGAATCTCCTCTGCCTCCCCGATCTGCCGGAGGGCGCCCCTCGAAGGGTCGGTCGTGAACAGGAAATGCCCGCGCGCCTTGTGCGCGTCGACGGCGGATTCGACCCACTCCCGAGCCACGAGGTACTGCGCCATCGTCTCCGCCGTGGCGCCCGACTTGCTGACGACGTTGAACAGGGTGCGGGCCGGGTCCAGGCGATCGAGGAGCGCCCGGAACGTGTGCGGATCCGGATTGTCGACCACGTGGAGGCGCGGGAAATGATCCCGTCGTTCGTCGCTCCAGGCGTTCCAGGCGGGACCGAGGAGCGCCTCCTTGAGCGCCGTGGCGCCGAGACCCGACCCGCCGATGCCGAGCACCACGACGTCCTCGAACCACTGCGCGAAGCCATCGGCGAGCGCCACGACCCGGTCGACGGTCTCCGCGGCGTAGGGCAGGTCGAGGAAGCCGAGCGACCCGGCCTGACGAGACGCCTCGACCGAGGCATGCGCGGCGCGAAAGCGGTCGGCCAGATCCGCTCCGAGGCGGTGGGCGGACACGCCCCCCTCCACGCGTGGCTCCATCAAGTTGCAGAAGTCGAATTTCAGGCCGTCCATCAGTCGATCTCCACGATGAGCCCGTCGTACGCGGGCATCACGCCTTCCGGGAGCCGCTCGAGCAGCTCGGCGTGGGTGACGCGATGCGTAAGATGGGTCAGGAAGGTGCGGCGGGCCCCGACCTCGCGGGCGGCCTCGACGGCCTCCTCGATGTTGAAGTGAGATCCGTGCGGCTTCCCGAACCAGAGTGCGTTGAGCACCAGCACGTCGACTCCACGCAGCGTCTCGATGGCCTCGCGGGGAAGCGACTTCGCGTCCGTGACGTACCCCAGCCTCCCCGCGCGGAAGCCGTACACGCTCACGTCGCCGTGCGGGACGCGCACCGGGAGGAAGTCCTCGCCCAGGAGCGGGACAGGCCGCCCTTCCTCGAAGCTGTGGACCCGGATGCGGGGCTTCGAGCTGCCCATGGGCGGTCGCACCGAGTCGTCGAAGATGTACCGGAAGTGTCTCTGGACGTCGTCCACGTACTCGGCCGGCACGTAGGCCGGCATGTCGCCCCGGCGCACGGTGAAGACGCGCAGGTCGTCGATGCCGTGGATGTGATCGGCATGGACATGCGTGAACCACACTGCGTCGATGCTCGTCACCCGTGCGTGCAGCAGCTGCAGACGTAGCTCGGGTGGGGTGTCGACGAGCAGGCGTCCCTGCTCCGTCTCGACAATGGCCCCGTGTCTCGTCCGCCGGTCGCGTGGGTCGTCCGAGACGCATGCCGCACAGTCGCACCCGATCACCGGGACGCCGAAGGACGTCCCCGTGCCGAGGAAGGTCAGCCTCACCGTACCGGGCGTACCGCGACCGCTCGCCTCATGCCGGACGCTAGAGGCGCTCGAGGCGCATGTTGTTCGTCGACCCCGACTCGTGGAAGGGGAAGCCAGCCGTGATCGCCACCGAATCGCCCGGTTCGCCGACGCCGGCGTCGATCACCGAACGGCGGCCGACCGCCGCGAGCGACTCGTAGCTGACCTCCACGTCCTGAGCCAGCACGGGCTTCACGCCCCAGACCGCAGCCAGCTGCCGGTAGGTGGACAGCTCAGTCGTCACCGCGAAGACGGGAACCGCCGGCCGGTAGGACGAGACGAGGCGAGCCGAGAAGCCCGAACGCGTGATCACGATGATCGCGGGGGCACCGATCTGACGGGCCGAATCGACAGTGGCGTCCGCGACCGCGTGCTCACGCAGCGTGGCACCGGCACGCGTGCGCAGCCCGGGCCGAGTGAGGTACCGGGGGCCCCGCTCGAGGAAGCCGCTCCGCTCGATCTCGGTCCCGATGCGCCCGACCGCCTGAAGCGCCAGGAGCGGGTACGCACCCACGGCGGTCTCCCCGGAAAGCATCACGGCGTCGGAACCGTCGAGGATCGCGTTGGCGACGTCCGAAGCCTCCGCACGCGTCGGCCGGGCGTGCTCGATCATCGACTCGAGCATCTGCGTCGCAGTGATCACCGGACGGCCGTAGTAGTTGGCGAGCTGGATGATGCGCTTCTGAGCGAGCGGCACGCGCTCGAAGGGAAGCTCCACCCCCAGGTCGCCACGCGCGACCATGACCGCGTCGGTCTCGACGAGGATCTCCTCGATAGCACGGAGAGCCTGGACCTTCTCGATCTTCGCCACCACCAGGGCCCTTCCGGCGATACGCTCCTTCAGGTCGGCCACGTCCGACGGGGTGCGCACGAACGAGAGACCGACGTATTCGACATTCTGCTCGAGGGCGAAGTCGAGGTCCGAAAGATCCTTCTCGGTGAGCGACGGCGCCTTGACGTTCACCATCGGGAGATTGATGCCCTTGCGGCTCTTGAGCAGACCCCCGCGGACAACCTCCAGGAGCGTGCGGTCGCCGCGGGTTTCGTTGCAGCGAAGCTCGAGCAGGCCGTCGTCCAGAAGGACGAAGTCGTTGGGCTGGATCTCTTCGGCCAGCGGCGCGTACGTCGTCGGGATCTCGCCGGCCTGCGCACTCGCCTCCGGCGCGAGGGTGACCGTGGAGCCGCGCACGAGTTCGATCGGTTCTGGAAGGTCGCCGACACGGATCTTGGGGCCCGCGAGGTCCACGAGGATGGCGATCGGGCGCCCAACCTCCTCCGCAGCCGCCCGCACGTTCTCGATCGAACGTCGGTGATCGTCCCGCGAGCCGTGGGACATGTTGATCCGCGCGAGGTTCATGCCCCCGCGAACCATTCCCAAGACGACATCGGGGTTCGCGGTGGCCGGGCCGAGGGTACAGACGACCTTGGTTCGAAGCATGGGGGTCGGTCGGAGAAGGCGTCGTCGAACGCAGACCTTCGAATTGTCGCGGGGCCCGCTGGAGCGGGCAACTCCTCGGGGGTGGCGTCGGGAAGCGGTCGGATGTTCCTTGTTCCGGTCGCTTCCCCGCCTCAGGGCCGCGCGCCGCCCCCACGACGTACGGCAGCCCGGTGAACCCCATGAGCCACATCCATGTCCAGTCGGCCGACGACGCGGACAGCCTCGTCGAAGCCCTCGCCCACGCCCCACGCCTCGCGCTCGACTGCGAGGCCGCCGGCTTCCATCGCTATTCCGACCGGCTCTGTCTGGTTCAGATTACGGTCGGGGATCGTACCTGGGTGGTGGACCCGCTGGCGTTCGATGTGACGCCGATTCTTCGCGCTCCCCTCGAGCGCCCCGACGTCGGCGTCGTGATGCACGGCGCCGACTTCGACCTGCGGCTCCTCAGCCGCGACCTCGGCATCCGCATCCATGGGCTGGTGGACACGCAGATCCAGGCGTCGCTGATCGGCGTCGAAGGCCTCGGACTTGCCTCACTGCTCGAGACCCACTTCGGCGTGACGCTCTCGAAGAAGTATCAGAGGGCGGACTGGGCGGAGCGCCCGCTGACCGACGGCATGCTCGAATACGCGGCCGACGACACCCGTTATCTCGAGCGGCTCACGGACATTCTCGACGGGGAGTTGGCGCGGCTGGGACGCCAGGCCTGGGCCGAGGAGGAGTACCTCGCCCTCGAGACCATCTCGGACGATCCCCGCGAGAATGGCGACACTCGCGAGGATCCCGTCGTTCGCGTGAAGGGCGCGCGCGACCTCCCGCCCCGGCAGGTCGCGGCGCTGCGCGAGGCCCTCGCCTGGCGGGACGAGATCGCCCGGCGCGACGACCGCGCGCCGTTCCGGGTGATCGGCGACCCACCGCTCATCGAGGCGGTGCTCGGAGGAGCGAGTGGTTTCGAGGCGATGACCGCGATCCGGGGCTTCCCCCGCGGGCTCGCCCGCGAGCACGGAGCGGAGCTGGTCCGTCGGCTCGAGGCGGTTACCCGCATCCCGGAACCGGAACTGGTCGGTTACCCCAGGCACGTACGACGCGGCCCGGGGCGCCCGCCACCGGAGCTGGAAGTGGCGGTCGAACGGCTCAAGGCGGTGCGCAACCGGCGCGCGGAAGAGATTCGGCTCCCCAAGGGAACCCTGATGTCCAACGCGCTCCTGCTGGCGATCGCACGCGCGGCACCCGCCACGATGGACGAACTGCTGGCGGTGGAAGGCATGCGCGCATGGAAGGCCCAGGTGGTCGGGGACGGCCTTCTCGAGGTCACCCGCGCCCTCTGACGGGGCGCACCTCAGGCGGGCACGGGCAGGGTCGGCCGCGCCCCGGCGAATTCAGGCCGCGGACTCTTCCTTGAGCTTGCAGTCGATGCAGTATCGCGCGTGCGGGAGCGCGTCCAGACGCTCGAAGCCGACGTCGGCGCCGCACGTGTGACACTTCCCGAAGTTCTTTGGATCCGCGTAGAGGCGGCGCAAGGCCTCCTCGAGGCGGTAGAGGTAGCGACCTTCCTTCGTCGCGAACGCCGCGGCCTTTTCCCGCTCCTGGGCTTCCGTGCCCTGGTCCGCCATGTGATCGGTATAGGCCGAAAGGTCGGAGTCGCTCGAATCGCGGTCCGCCTGCGTAAGTCTGTCGAAGAGACCCAGGGCCTTCAGAGCACGCTCCCGCTCGTCCAGCAGTCGCTTCTCCAGGTGGTCCAGTTGCTTTTTGGTCAGCGCCATCGGTCGCCCCATGCACTCGATTGAGGTTACAGCCTGGGAAAATAGCCCGGCCCTGTCGTGCCGTCCACGCATGGACCCGTCGATCGAGCGACGGGTAGCCGAGGAGTCCAGGCACACCGCCGTCGCCCACGCTACCTACCCCGCGCCCGATGAGCCCCGAAACCCTCGCATGCCGCCGCTGTGGCGCCGGTGCCCCTCCGCTCGACAGGCCCCCCTTCCGCAACGAGCTCGGCGCGCGCATTCAGGCGGAGATCTGCGCCGACTGCTGGAAGGAGTGGCTGCAGCACCAGACGCTGCTCATCAACCACTACGGGCTCGATCCCCGGGAACCCAAGTCGCGTGACTTCCTCTACGGTCAGATCGAACAGGTCCTGCTTGGCGATGGAGAGGGCAAGGAGATCGACACGTCTCAGCAGGGCTCGATCGAGTGGTGACCCGGCGGTGATCTCCGCCCGGCACGCGCGCTGAGTCGGCACACCGCGCGCGGCTCGGGCCGGGCTACTCGAGGGGAGGGTGCGGACTCTCGTCCACGACGAGCCTGAACACGTCGGGCCGCGCGTAGTGGCCGGTAACGTCAAAATCGAACCTGCTGCGGGCGATGGCGCCGAGGTCGAGATCCGCGTATACGACCCCCTCCTCGTTCCAGAGCGGGCCGGCGAGGCGCTCGCCGAGCGGTCCGTAGATGGCCGAGCCGCCCGCGCAGAGAGTTTCGGGCCAGGCGTCGAGTTCGTGGGCGATCTCCAGATCGTCCGGGTACATGTCCCGATGCACGTACTGGTTGCAGCCGAGCACGAAGCAGCGCCCCTCAAGGGCGATATGCTGGAGCGTGGACTGCCACCGTTCCCGGGCATCCGCGGTGGGCGCCAGGTAGATGCTGAGCCCCTTCCCGTACATCGCCATGCGGGCGAGCGGCATGTAGTTCTCCCAGCAGATGAGCCCGCCGACGGCGCCCCACGGCGTCTCCACCGCCGTGAGCGTGCTGCCGTCGCCCTCACCCCAGATGAGCCGCTCGGCCGCCGTGGGCTTGAGCTTCCTGTGCTTGCCCAGCAGCGAGCCGTCCGGGCCGAAGTAGAGGAGCGTGCAGAAAAGCGTGCCACCACCGTACGTGCTGTCTCGCTCGATCACCCCGACGCACAGGTAGACCCCGGCGGAGCGAGCCGCATCCGCCATGCGCCCGACTTCGGGCCCCGGGACGTCAATGGCGGATGCCCAGTAGCGCTCCCAGCTTCGACGTCCGGGATCCGAACGACCCCCGACCGCTGTGCCGAAGGACAGCCCCCACGGATATCCGCCGACATACGCTTCAGGAAAGAGAAGCAGCCTCGCCCCCTGCGCCGCCGCCTCGGCGGTCATGGCACACACCTCGTCGACGGCTCCCGGGGTGTCGAAGGGGCGGCCGGCGGCCTGCACGACGGCGACGCGGACGTTCTGCTCTGCTGACAAGAGGGGACGCTCCTGCTGGAATCTGGGTCGCGGGCTCTCCACGAACGCCTCGGGCTCGGAACGAGCCGCCGCGGGACCGCGAATGTGCGCCGTGCATGGGCGCGTGCCAAGGGTGCCCCGAGGCGGAGGGGAGCGTCTATGCGCCGCCCGAACCCGTCAGCCGCCGGAGTAGATGAGCTCGGTGACGACCTCGCCCACCATGCCCAGCGTCTCGGCACTGACGTTGGACGGTACGTCGTCGGGCGTGTGCCAGAACGCGTTGGCCGGCCCGTACGAGAAGTCGATCACGTTGGCGGTCGGGATCCCGGCCTGGATGAGCGGGACGTGGTCGTCCGTCAGGTCCTGTCCGACGCTCGACGGGAAGTACCGCGCATGGCCCAGCCGCTCGGCCGCGCGCCAAACCTTGCGGACCACGGGACTCGCGAACTGCGAAGAGATTCCCTCGACGGGGAAGAGGGGGTCGGCGTCCCCGACCATGTCGAGCAGGACGCCATAGATCGGGCGGTCATCCTCCTCGAGGGTATCCGCGTACCTCCGGGCACCCAGGAGCATGTCCTCGACGCCGGGGCCGTAGTCCTCACCGTCCACGAAGAGGAGATCGACGCCCAGAGGCGGCGGCGCGCTGGCCAGCAGCTCGGCGAGGGCGAGCAGGACCGCGGTTCCCGAGCCACCGTCGTTCGCTCCCGGAACGGGCAGCGCAGCCCGCTCGGGATCGGTCGACTGATCCGACGTGGGCCTCGTGTCCCAGTGTGCCAGCAGGAGAATCCGACGCGTGGCCTCCGGCTGGAAGCGCGCGCGAACGTTGACCAGCGTGAGCGTGTCGGCCGAAGCGGTGGTGACGTGGGTGAACGTGTCGGCGGTGACGACGGGCGCGAGCGAGTCGAGCCGCGCGAGCATCCACGCCAGCTGCGCAGCATGCCCGTCGGTTCCCGGGACGCGCGGACCGAATGCGACCTGCGTGCGGACCAGGTCCAGCGCGAGACTCCCGTCGAACGCAGGACGGCCGGGCGTGGGTCCCTGCACGCCGTCGTCACAGCCGGAGACGATCGCGGCCGCGAGAAGGAAGAGAAGGCCCCGGACGGACACGGGTCGTCGCGGCACGGCGGTCACCGCGACGGGGAGAGCGAGTCCGGCACTACGTTCCACTCGACGAGCGCCTCGCGCGCCTGGGCCTGGAGGCGGTGGTCCGTGGGATGCACGGCCGGGAGAGCGAGGGCACGCTCGTACGCAGAGACGGCCTCCTCGCGGCGACCTCTCTTCCTGTAGAGCTGCGCGAGGTCGAAGTGGAAGAGCACGAAGTCCGGCCACGTCTCCGCCGCCCGCCGGAGGTGATGCTCCGCCTGCTCCCAGCTCGAGTCGTCCAGCGCCGGATTGCCCATGAAGGTCCGGGCGATCAGGCGCTTCACCCGTGACAGGCTCATGATCTCGTAGTTGAGCTTCCCGAGCATGTTGTGCGCACCCCCGTGCAGGGAGTCCAGCGCCAGAATCGCGTTCGCGTCGGCGTAGACCACCTGGGCCAGCTCGACCGCGTACCCGGGGCCCGCGTTCATGGCGCGACGTCCGGCCGACACACCCCGCCAGTACAAGCCGTCGATGTCCCCCGGCCGCTCGTCGGCGGCGCGGCTGGCGTAGTCGAGGGCCGGGTCGAGCCAACCGTTCTGGACGCGGTTGTCCTCCTCTTCGATTCCGATGACCACGGCGGCGCGAGCGGCCCGCCAGAGGGCGTCGTAGTCCGTCGAGTCCGTCTCGAGGTGGGCCTGAAGGCGTTCGAGCGACAGCCGCGGATCACCCGCTCGATAGAGCATGTCGGCTTCGGCCACCGGCCCGCCGAAGGTCGACGACTGGCTCGCGACGGGGGCACCCGTCGAGACGGCCAGGAGCGTAAGCTGAACGAGGATGCGGCGCATGCAGGATCGATCGTGATGGCTGCGGTGAGGACGAGCGGGGCGGGCCGACCCAAAGAACGAAGGGGGGCGGCGGATCCGCCACCCCCCCTCTACACCCAGCGGCCGGTTTGTTCTCCGGCCCGGTCAGTCCCGGCACTCGCTCGAGCGCGTCAACCGCACTCCGAGTACCCGCACACGTGGCACTTCTTGCACCCTTCCTCGAAGGCGAGGTGACCGGTGCCGCAGTCGGGACAGGTGCCCATGTCGAAGACCTCGGGACCCGAAGTCGACACCAGCGCCTGCGTCTGGGTCGCGCCCTGGGTCGCGGTCACGCTGAGCGGAAGCGCCTCCTGAACGCCCTCCTTCTCCTCGAGGTAGCGCTCGATCGCCTGCCCGATCGCGTCCGGCGCGGAGAGCACCTTGTTGGGCCCGAGTCCGACGGCGCGATCACACGAGATGCCGCGAAGCTGGTCCTTGACCTGCGTGATCGAGATGCCGGACCGGAGGGCGAGGGACATCAGTCGACCGATGGCCTCGGCGTCGGCATTCGCGGCACCGCCCGCTTTCCCGAGCGTGCAGAAGACCTCGAAGGGCCGCCCGTGCAGATCCTCGTTGATCGTCACGTAGAGATCACCGAGCGGGGACATCATCTTCATGGTGTAGCCCCGGAGCGCGGCCGGCCGCTGACGCTTGTGGCGCGCGGCGCCGCGGGTTTCGTCGCGGTCGAGGAGCTCGGCCTTCACCTGGTCGAGTTCGATGCGGAGGTTGTGCGCCTCTTCACGAGCGTCGGCGAGCTGATGCTGGAGATCGGTGATCTCGACGGATACCGCCGCCGCTTCGCCGCCCTTCGCGGTCGCACCGGTGGAGAGGACCTGGCCCTCGCGCGAGCCGTCACGGTACACGGTCACGCCTTTGCAACCGAGGCTGAACGCGAGCTCGTAGATCTTGCGGACGTCCTGCTCCGTGGCCTCCCTCGGGAAGTTCGTGGTCTTCGAGATCGCCGAGTCGGTGTGCTCCTGGAAGGCCGCCTGCATGCGCACGTGCCACTCGGGCGTGATGTCGTGTGCGGTGCGGAAGACCTGCTGGACCGAAGCCGGAACCTCGTCGAAGTGGATGTGGCCCTCCTGCGCGATCCGCTCCATGAGCTCGTCGGAGTACCACCCTCCTTCCTTGGCCATCCGAACGAAGTCCGGATTCACGTCGGGCATGAGCGAACCCGCCTGGTTGCGCATGAACGCGACGGCGAAGAGGGGTTCGATGCCGCCGGAGCACCCGGCGAAGATCGAGATGGTCCCGGTGGGCGCGACCGTCGTGAGGTTGCAGTTGCGAAGCTTGCGCACGGGCCGAATCCGCTCACCCGGCGCACGGACCGCCGCGGTGGCGTCGGGGCCCCAGATCGACTCCTGCCAGTGTGGGAAGACGCCGCGCGTCTCGGCGAGCTTCTCGGAGGCGTTGCGCGACTCCTCGTTCACGAACTCCATGACCCGCCGTCCGAGCTCCACACCCTCGGTCGAGTCGTACGGCACCCCGAGCCGAACGAGCATGTCTGCCCACCCCATGACGCCCAGGCCGATGCGGCGGATCCCCTGCGCCAGATCGTGGATCTCCTGGAGCGGGTAGACGTTGGCGTCGATGACGTTGTCGAGGAAATGCGTCGACAGGTGGATCACCTGGCGAAGCGCCTCCCAGTCCACCGCCTCGTCGGGATCGGCTCCCGGGCGCGCGTCGCTGCGGACGAACTTGCCGAGGTTGATGCTGCCAAGGTTGCAGACGTCGTAGGGCAGGAGCGGCTGCTCCCCGCAGGGGTTGGTGGCCTCGTAGCTGCCGAGCGCCGGCACCGGGTTGTACTCGTTGGCGCGGTCGATGAAGAAGGTTCCCGGCTCACCGGTCAGCCACGCGCCGTGCACGATCATGTCGAAGATCTCACGGGCGTTCTCCTGCCCGGCGACCTTGCCGTCGCGCGGGTTGAGGAGGTCGTACGTCTCGCCCTTGCTCACCGCGTCCATGAACGCGTCGGTGATGGCAACGGAGATGTTGAAGTTCGTCACCTGCGTCGTGTCGTTCTTGCACGCGATGAAGCTGCGGATGTCGGGGTGGTCGACGCGCAGGATGCCCATGTTGGCACCCCGCCGCGTGCCGCCCTGCTTCACGACGTCGGTGCTCGCGTCGTAGAGCTTCATGAACGAGACCGGTCCCGACGCCACGCCCATCGTCGAGCGCACGTTCTCGCCCTCGGGCCGCAGACGCGAGAAGGAGAAGCCGGTGCCTCCGCCGGACTGGTGCACGAGCGCCATGGCCCGAAGCGTGTCGTAGATCCCGTCCTGGCCGTTGGAGATCGCGTCCTCGACGGGAAGGACGAAACACGCCGAGAGCTGGCCCAGGGGACGACCCGCGTTCATGAGCGTCGGCGAATTCGGCTCGAACTTGCCGTTGATCATCAGGTCGTAGAAATGGCGCGCCGCCTCGTCCACCGCCGAGTCGGACGCACCGTAGTCGGCATCCACGGCGGCGATCGTGCGGGCGACACGCCAGAACATCACCTCCGCTTCCTCGACGGGCGTTCCGGCCTCGTTCTTCTTCAGATAGCGCTTGCCCAGCACGATCCGCGCGTTTTCGGTCAGCTCCGCCATCGGAAGGTCGTCGGGGAGCACGTCGTCGAAGATGACGGACTCTTTGCGAGGGCGGGGCTTGTGGACGCGTACGCGGGTCATCTCGGCGGACTCTCTCAGCAAAAGGGTGTGGAAATTGTGTGAATTCAGGGGTTGAAAAACGGCGGGAGGCCTCTCCCGCCGCCATTTTCTCTGTGGAAAAGCGCCCAAACGCCTACGACATATGGGGCCTCGTCATACTACGGGCCCAATATCTTGTGGTCAAGCACAGGACTCGGGGCTACAGATGTTTGTTCCGAAAAGGGCAGAAAAACCAGCGATGTTCGGTCTATCTTCGGGTTTGTCGCGGCTGCCGGCAAGGGGCGAACCCGCACGGTTCAGAAGGGGAGCCCGGCCCGGAGCCACACCCGCGGGCCCTGCGCCCCGGGTACTTCGAGCAGCGGGAAGCCGATGCCCACACGCAGCCGCAGGGCGACGTCGTAGAGGCCCAGGACCTCCGTCGTGATCTCCGCACCGGCAGACGCGAGCGGGCTGCGCAGGGTGTTGTCGAATCCGGCGTCCGTGACGTCGGGGCCCCACGCGTTGCCGGCGTCGAAGAAGAGCGAGGCGATGGCCCGGTCGATGTGGATGGGCCAGGCCCCGAGCCCGCGGTTGACGAGAAGGAGCGGGAAGCGGTAATCGGCCGACACGCTCCACGCGTTGACGCCGTAGCGGCTCGACGTGGGATAGCCGCGCACCGGGAAGAAGACGAACGAGCCGCCGAACAGATCGAAGCCGGTGAGTGACTCCGACTCGCCCGACGCGCCACCGACCCGGTACTGCAGCGCTCCCGCCCCGGGGCCCCGCGCGACCCCCGCACTCGCCTGAACCGCCAGGATGTGGCGCGCGTACCCGCCGCCCCAAAGGGGTACGGCGCCGCGCACGCGGGTGAGGACCTCTCCGAGCGACCCGTCCGCGCCCCGGACGCGGGCGAGCGAATCCGGTAGCGCGAGCTCGTCGGTGATCCCCGCGAAGACGAAGACGCCGACGCCCCGCGCCGCTCCCATTTGGAAGGCGTGGTTCCGCTGCGAGCTGAAGTTGACCGATGCGCCGTACTCGGCGAACCGGCGTGTGGGACGCCCGAGGCGATACTCCCTGGACGGCTTCAGTCGCTGGTCGAACAGCTCGCGACGCTCCCAGCGGAGACCTGCCTGAAGCGTGAGGGCCAGGCCGTGTCGCCAGCGCGGGGCGAGGACGGTGACCGCGCCGTCCACGACGCGGTCGCGCTCCAGGAGGATGAGCGTGTCCGGGGGGGCCAGGCCGGTGCTGTCGTCGGCGGGGGTGAGCGCGAACTGACCACCATCGCCGTACTCCTGGCGGGTGGACACCGAGAGGACCGGATTGCCCAGCCCTCGGTAGACGTAGTCGAAGGCGCCCTCGAAGCGGACCTTCTGCGTGGTCAACCGGCCGACGGCGCCCCACGCGTGCCGCCCGACCAGGTCGGTGCCGGAGGTGCGCAGCCCGACCCCGAAGCCGAGGAGTTCCCTTCGACGCAGGTACGTGCTGTCGCGCGAGACGTCGGGAGTCACGAGGGGCGGCGAGTACGACAGCTCCCAGTAGGTCGGGCCGAGCGTCGGCATGGCCGAGTACGGCTCCGAGGGGTCCTGCACCTCGCCGCGGGCAACCGGCTCCCGGGTCGGGTCGAAGTGGGTGACCGACGGACGTGCGGCGGCGGCCTCGGCGGGTGCGAACGGCACTCGCTCCACTTCCCATCCGTCGACGTGGTACCCGGAGAAGTACAGCCACGCCCCCGACGGATCGATCGAGGGGAAGGCAGCGCCCGTCCGGACATTGGTGAGCAGTACGGGAGAGCCGGCGGCGCCGGTCGCCGGATCCACCGGCGCGCCGAGGATGTTGAAGACCCCGCTCCGGTCCGAACTCCACACGAGCCAGCGTCCGTCGGGACTCCACGACGGGGCCAGATCCAGGGAACGGTCGCGGGTCAGCTGCTGGACGAGACGCCCGGTCTCTGCGTCGAGCAGCACGACGTCGTGATACGCGTTCGGCTCCCACCGCGTCACGGCGATCCAGCGCCCGTCGGGGGACCAGCGGGGAAAGGCCCAGAGAACGTCCGGGTCGGGCGCGACGAGCGGGGTCACCTCACCGTTCTCGAGGTCGACGAGTACGAGCGCCGTAGTGCCCGCACCCTGCTGAACCGCCACCGCGCGGAGTCCGTCCGGTGCCACGGAGGGTTGATCGAGGCGCGCGCCCCGTGTGAGGCGACGCTGCGCGCCGGACCGATCGAAGCGGTAGAGGTCGCCGTAGACGCGATACGGCCCGGAACGCTCGAGCTGCGAGACGATCAGCGCCCCGTCCGGCGTCCACGAGAAGGTGGAGACCCCGTTCGTCCGTCCGAGCGAACGGGAGGTTCCGTCCTCGGCATCCCGAAGACGGATCTGCACGTCGGACCGTCCGTCGGAGCGCGCATGAGCCACGAGTGTGCCGTCGGGCGACACGGTCGGGTACAGCCCCCAGCGGGCTCCGACGGTGAGTCGCTGCGCCTCCGTGACCGGGGCGACCGCCGCGAGGCGTTCGTCGAAGTCGGCCAGCTGCTCACGCAGCGTCTCACCCCACGCATTCCAGGCATCCGAGAGCGATACGCCGAACGCGTCCCGCCCGGCCGCGTCGATCCGATAGGGAATCCACTGGCCGCCGACCGCGTCGGCGAACGCCGCCATCTTCTTCTCGCCATACGTGTCGAGGAGGTAGGCCAGGAAGAGCGATCCGTAGGCATAGGCTCGATTCCCCCCGGGCCACAGTGGCGAGTCGCCGGAAGCCTGGCCGATGTTCTCGAAGCGTCCCTCGAGCACCGCCGTGCGGATCTGCATGTCCAGGAACGAGCCGTGGACGCGCCCCGCATCCGTGAGGCTGGACTCGTACCAGGTCGCGAGCCCCTCGACGATCCAGCGGGGCGTCGCCAGCTGGGGGAAGAAGGGCCAGTCCAGGTTCACGCGCCCGAACACCGACCGCGCGGCCTCGCCGATCGGGTTCGTGACGTGGTCGAGGTGGACGACGTGGGCGAGTTCGTGGGTGATCACGAGTTCGAGCCATTCGTCCGTGTGCCCGATGGACATCTCGTCCACCGGGGGGCGGGCGAAGATCGTGATGCGGTTCGACGGCGTAACCTGAGCATAGCCGTTCGAGACGTCCGCGTGGTCGGTGACCAGGAGGTCGATCACTCCTTCGGGCGGCTCCACGAAACTCTCGGCGAGTCGACCCCAGGCGCGCTCGGCGCGGTCGGCAGCCCGTCTTCCCAGCTCCTCGAGCTCTTTCGGAAAGGTGACGCGGAAGTGTTCGGTCCGGATCGTCCACCACGCCTCGTCGGGTGCCTGCGCCTCCACTCGCCCTGTGAGAACGAGACCGGACGCCGCCGCGACGAGCACACAGGCCAGCCTCGGAAGCACTCGCTTGAAAATGCGCGGGGGGCGTGGCCATCTTCCCTGCTCCCGCCCCGAACCGAACTTCCCATGGCCTCCAAGAAGAGTATCTGGTACCACGTGGGCCACGCGCTGGAGCGAGCCCGGCACACCCCGCCGGCGCGGCCGGGCGTGGCCGGGCTCGAGGCACGGCGGGGAGGCAACCAGGGGAAGGCCGGGAGTGCGCCCCTCCCCTCCGCCGACGACATGCTGGCGGCGGGTGTGGCGCTGGTCGTGGATCGCGTCCTGGCCGGATGGGGGCGAAAGGACCCGCCCGGCCTCACCCGCCTGGTGCGCGCAGGCGCGGCTGGCGCCGCGGCCGCGCTGCTGGTCGACCTGGTGCGCCCCCTGCTCCGGGGACAGCCGGAGCTCCCCACCATCGACCGCGCGACGGCCGACCGGATGCTCCACGGCGCGGCGCAGGGCCTCCTCTACGGAGCGGTGGTCGAGCCGCGCCTTCCCGGCCCCGCCCTGGTCAAGGGCGCGACCTACGCGTCGGCGGAGTACTGGACGGACCCGATGGGCGGCCTGGCGGAGCTCCTCGGCGCGCATGCCCCGCACCGGAACCTCCCGGTCCTGGGGGAGGCACTCGACGCCCTCGGCGAACGGGACCGGGCCTACCTGGAGCATCTCGTCTTCGGCATCGCGCTGGCGCTCATCTATGAACCGGATTCGTCGAGCAAACGGATCGTGCCCGACGCGGAATAATCCACTTCCCGATCGCGCACGCCGTCTCGGAAATACCCATCGGGGCACCGACCGACCGTGACGTCGGAATCGGCCGGGCCTCCGCCCCGACGAAGCTCGGGCGCCAGGATCCCCAGGAGCTGGGCGCCCCCCTCTTCCGGGCGGCCGAAGCCGGCCATCCAGCAAAAGGCGTCGGGCCTGCGCCGGACCGCCCCCGCCACGTACCGTGACGCGAGCGCGTCCCAGCGGTCGAGCAGGACGTAGCGCGCGCCGAGGCGGTCGGCAAGCGCGAGCTGCGCGTCGGGATCGTCGGTGAACGCGAACGCGCGGCTGGGGTGGCCGCTCTCGAGGTAGAAGAGGCGTGGCTTGCGGGTGAGCACCGAGGCACCTTCCGGGAGAGACGCCGCCGACCACGTCGCGGCGGCCATGAAGCTGGGGACGGGGCTGGGGTAGCACCCCCAGATGCCCCCCGCTTCGATCGAAGCGGCGCAGATCCGGTTTTCGCGCACCTGGTGGGCCCACTGGAGTCCCGCCGCAGCGAAGAGGCCGGCGAATGCCAGCCCGGGCAGGAGCGCGCGCAGCAGCGGCGCGAGACGCCCCCCCAGGGCAGCGAGGGCGGCCGCCCCGTAGACGAAAACGAGCGGGAGGAGCGGGAGGGCGAAGCGGTCACCGCCCCAGACGGCGGGCCACAGGACGATCAGGCCGCCGTACAGCGGAAAGAACAGCTCCGCGACGCCAACGCGCTCACGGACCCGCAGCGCCCAGCCGGCGAGCGCCGTCACGGTGAGCGCGACGCCGAGGACGGCCAGCCACCGCTCCCCCGCGCCGCCCACCACCCCGGCGGGCCCGTGCTGCACCGCGTACGTGACCACGTTCCCAACCGCCCGACCGATCAGCCCCCCCAGTCCGACGGTCCCGAGAGCCGGATTGTACGGATCGACGAGCCAGAACTCCGAGCCGTACTGCGCGACGCCCTCTCCGCGGCCGCGCGTCATCCAGGCGAGGAGCGGCACGCATAGCACGACGCCCGACGTGAGCAGCGAGCGCCAACGACGTTCCCACGCGAGCCAGCCGGTGAGGGCCAGCACGAGCGGCAGCCCCGCGGACCGCGTGAAGCAGGCCAGCCCGGTGGCCGCCACGGCGAGGCCGAGCCACCGCGCGCGCAGGCCGGGTCGGTTTTCGGGCCCGGTTCCGGATTCGGTCGACGTCCGGTCCGCCGCCCAGAGCGCCAGGAGCGTGAAGGCCACGAAGAGCGGGTCCGAAAGGATCCACCGGCTGTAGTAGACGACGCCGGCGGAGATGGAGAAGAGGAGGGCCGCCGCGAACGCGCCCAAGGCACCGAGGCGCGGCCGGGCCCACAGGAAGGTGAGCGCCGCGGAAGCGACCGTGGGGACCGCGGCCGAGAGCTTGAGCGCGGCCCACGTTCGTGCACCCGCGGCGATGAGCAGCGCCAGCAGCCCCGGGAAGACGGGCGGGTACTTCGTATGCGGGAGCCCCTGAGGGTCGAAGACTTCCACGTAGGCGCCGCGCGTGAGGAGGCCGTGGGCCAGCGCGATGTACCCGGCGTTGTCGCCGCCGATGTGCGGCATCGGGGTGGCGACACTCCATACGAGGGCTCCGCTGACGACGATCACGACCGCCAGCAGACCGGCGTGCACGCGCGCGCTGCTCACCCGTCGGGTGCCCCCACGACCCCTGCGATCACGCCGGAGGCGTCGTCGAGGCGTCGGCGCGCCTCGGCGGCGTCCACCCCGAGTCGTCCCATCACGAGCGCCGTCTTCACGTGCCCGCCTGCCTCCGACAGGAGCCGTGCCGCCTCCTCCCGTTCGACGCCCAGCATCCCCTGCAGGATCCGCTCACCGCGGTCCTGAAGCTTCTGGCACGTCACCTGGAGGTCCACCATCAGATTGCCCCACACCTTCCCGAGGCGCACCATCGCGCCCGTGGTGATGGTGTTGAGCACGAGCTTCGTGGCGGTGCCCGCCTTCATGCGTGTCGAGCCGGTGATCACTTCCGGGCCCACCAGCGGTGCGATCACGACGTCCATCTTCGCGCGCAGTTCGTCCGGCGGGGGCGTGCAGAGCAGAAAGCCGACCTTCGCGCCCCGTTCCTTCGCCCGGGCGAGCGCGGCGTGGACGTACGGCGTGGTGCCGGACGTGGCGATGCCCAGAACGAAATCACGCTCGTCGACGTCGAGTTCGTCGATGGCGGCCGCGCCGTCCTCCGCGTGGTCCTCGGCCCCCTCCCGGGCCCGGACCAGAGCCTCGTATCCGCCGGCGATCACCCCGCGGACCATGGCCGGGTCCGTGCCGTACGTGGGCGGCATCTCGGAGGCGTCGAGCACGCCCAGCCGCCCGGAGGTGCCGGCACCGACGTACACCAGGCGCCCGCCGGAGCGAAACGCGGCCTCCGCCAGGTCCATCGCGCGGGCGATCGGGATTCGCTCCGCGCCCACCGCCTCGGCCACGAGGCGGTCCTCGGCGTTGATGAGGTCGACGATGCCGAGCGCATCGAGTCTGTCGATGCGCGCGGACGCGGGGTTTCTCTGTTCCGTGAGTCGGCTGTCGCGCATGGATGCTTGTAACAGGCGTGGGGCGCCCTGATCTTCAGCGGCGTCCGAAGCTATGCGATCCCGCGCTCGAGCGGCAACGCACCCCGTACCCCGGATCCCCATGTCGATGCGCTCCGTGTTCTGGCCCGTCCGGGCCTCCGCCTTCGCGCTGGTCCTCACCTGCGCGGGTTGCGATACCGCACCATCCGTAGAGTCGGCGCAAGTCTTCCCGTCGACCTGGCTCTACCCCGCGTCGGCGCAGCCGGTCACGGGGCAGAGCGGCATGGTCGTCACGACCGACGAATACGCCAGCCAGGTGGGCGTCGACGTCCTCCGCGCGGGGGGCACGGCCATCGACGCGGCGATCGCCGTACAGTTCGCGCTCGCCGTCGTGAACCCCGAGGCGGGCAACATCGGCGGCGGCGGGTTCATGGTGCTGCGGACGGCCACGGGAGAGACCGCGTCCATCGACTACCGCGAGAAGGCGCCCTTCGCAGCGACGCGGGACATGTTCCTCGACGCCGACGGCAATCTCACCGACCGGTCGGTGGTGGGACACCTCGCGGCCGGCGTACCCGGCACCGTCTCGGGCATGTGGGAGGCGCACCAGCGCTTCGGGACCCTCACGTGGGCGGATCTCGTCGAGCCGGCCATCCGCCTCGCCGACGGGTTCGAGGTGAAGGAGCGGTTTCTGCGCTCCCTCGACCCCTCGATGGTCGAGGCGCTCTCCGCGTTCCCGGCATCGGCGGCCCAGTTCCTCCCGCGTGGCGGTCAGCCGCCGCTCGTGGGAGACACGCTCCGACAGCCGGACCTCGCAGCGACGCTGAGACGGGTTCGCGACGCGGGTCCGGACGGCTTCTACTCCGGCGAGACCGCCGACCTCATCGTCGCGGAAATGGAACGCGGCGGCGGAATCATGACGCACGAAGACCTCGCGGCGTACGAGGCCGCCTGGCGGGAGCCGATCGCGTTCACCTACCGGGGACACCGGGTCATCTCGATGCCCCCCTCGTCGTCCGGTGGCGCCACGATGGCGGAGATCGCAAACATCCTGGAAGGATACGACGTCGGCTCCCTCCCCTGGCACGGGACCGAGATGCTGCACCTTTACGCCGAGTCGTGGAAGCGCGCGTACGCGGACCGGAACCACTACCTCGCGGACCCGGACTTCATCGACATGCCGCTCGAGCGGATGACGTCCGTCGAGTACGCGCGCGAACGGGCCGCCACGATCTCGACCACGGTCGCGACGCCCTCGGCCGAGATCGGCCCCGGCATGGCGGAAGGCCCCGACGAGGGCGAGAACACGACCCACTTCTCCATCGTCGACGCCGCCGGAAACGCGGTCGCCGTCACGACCACGATCAACTCGTGGTACGGGAGCAAGGTCACCGTGGCGGGCGCGGGCTTCGTGCTGAACAACGAGATGGACGACTTCGCCGCGAAGCCCGGCACCCCCAACCAGTTCGGTCTCGTGCAGGGTGAGAACAACGCGGTCGGACCGGGCAAGCGCATGCTCTCGGCGATGACGCCGACCATCGTACTCGACCCGCAGGGCGAGCTCCTCATGGTGACCGGCACGCCTGGAGGCTCCACCATCATCACCACGGTATTCCAGACGATCTCGAACGTGCTCGACTACGGCATGGACGTGGTCGCCGCCGTGAACGCCCCGCGCGTGCATCACCAGCACCTCCCGGATCAGATCTACTTCGAGCGCGCCGGCCTCGACCCCGCGACCATCGAGGCGCTCCAGGCGCTGGGGCACACCGTGGTGGAGCGGGGAGAGGTTTCGGGCGACGTGCAGGCGATCCTCGTCCGCGGCGGACTCCTGACGGCATGGTCGGACCCGCGGCGAGGAGGCGCCGCCATCGGGTACTGACGGCGGATGCACGAGCTCCGATCGATCCTCCCCTACTTTCGCCCGTACCGCCGGGCGATGGCGGCGGGGCTCGTGTGCGTGGTACTCGCGAACGCGTTCCACATCCTGGGCCCATGGCTGATGAAGCTCGCGATCGACGGGCTGGGCGACCCGGAGGTGACGAGGGCGCGGATCGCGACGTACGCGGGGCTCATCGTGGCCGTGGCCTTCGCCGGAGGGGCGTTCCGTTACGGGATGCGCGAGCTCCTCAACGGGGTGAGCCGGCGCGTCGAGGCCGACCTGCTGAACGACTTCTTTCGCCACCTGCTGCGGCTCGACGCGACGTTCTACGGGTCGACGCGAACCGGCGACCTCATGAGCCGGGCCACGAACGACACGCTCGCCGTCCGCATGGCGGCGGGCCCCGCGATCATGTACACCGTCAACACGATCGCCAGCTTCACGTTCGCCCTCGCGTTCATGGTCTGGATCAGCCCACGACTGACGCTCTGGGCGATGCTCCCGATGATCGCGCTGCCGCCCCTCGTGCTCTTCTTCGGCCGCATCATCCACCGGCGTTTCGAGGAGATCCAGGAACAGTTCTCGAGCCTTTCCACCTTCGTCCAGGAGAACCTCACCGGCGTTCGCCTGATTCGCGCCTACACGCAGGAAGACGAGCAACGAAGGCACTTCGACACGTACAACGCCGACTACCGCACCCGGAACATGCGCCTCGTGCTGACCGCCGGCGCCTTCCATCCCCTGCTCATGCTGATTGCCGGCACGGCGGCCGTGCTGGTGACGGGCCTGGGTGCGCTCGAGGTGATGGCCGGGCGGATGACCGTGGGCGACTTCGTCGCGTTCGGGTTCTACCTGACCCTGCTGGTATGGCCGATGATCGCTCTCGGGTGGGTCGTGAACCTCTACCAGCGCGCCGCGGCCTCCATGGGTCGGCTCAACGGGATCTTCCGGACCGAGCCCGCGGTCGGGACGCCGGCGGCACCGAGGGAGCTGACCGACGCACGCGGCGCCATCGAGTTCCGCAACGTCACCTTCCGGTACCCCGGAACGCGGCGCCCGGTGCTCGACGATGTGACCTTCGCGGTGACGGGCGGAAGCAACGTTGCCATCGTGGGGCCGACCGGCGCAGGCAAGTCGACGCTCGTGTCGCTGCTCGTGCGGCTCTACGATCCGACCCGTGGAGAAATCCTGCTGGACGGGATCCCGCTCACGGACATCGACCCTTCGGAGCTGCGCCGCCGCATCGGGATGGTGCCCCAGGACGCCTTCCTCTTCTCGGACACGATTTCGGCGAACATCGGCCTGGGCGTGGAAGGTCCGGCCGACGAGGCCGTGCGGAGATCGGCGGAGGTCGCACAGCTCCGCGAGCAGATCGAAGACTTCCCGAACGCCTGGGAGACGATGCTCGGCGAACGGGGCATCAACCTGTCCGGGGGACAGAAGCAGCGCGCCACCCTGGCGCGCGCCCTCGCGCGTGACCCCCTCATCGTCGTGCTGGACGACGCGCTGAGCGCCGTGGACACGCACACGGAGGCGGCCATACTCGCGGACCTGCGCGGCATCACGGCCAGCCGCACCACGTTCATCATCAGCCACCGGGTCAGCGCGGTGATGGGCGCGGACGAGATCCTCGTGCTCGACGGCGGCCGCATCGTGCAGCGGGGCACGCACCCGGAACTCATCGCGGCGGGTGGCACGTACGCCCGACTGCTGGAGCGTCAGCTGCTCGAGGAGGACCTCGAAGTCGAGCTGAACGCAGCGACGCCGGACGAGGCACGCCGGGGCGGCCCCGCTCCGCTCAGATCCGCTCCAGGATGAACGCCGGCGTGTAACGGTTCAGCCACGCGGCGAGCACCGTGAACTGACCCGTCAGAAGCAGGAAGCCGAGAACGATCAGGAGCACGCCGGACGCCTTCTCCACGATGGGGATCCAGCGGCGGAAGCGCTGGAAGGTCTGGAGGAAACGGTCGAGCGCCAGCGACGCGACGAGGAAGGGTACGGCGAGCCCCAGCGAGTAGACGGAGAGAAGCCCGACGCCGGCCCACATCGTCTCCTGCGTCATCCCGTACGTGAGAATCGCACCGAGGATCGGCCCGATGCACGGCGTCCAACCCGCACCGAACGCCATCCCGACACCCAGCGTGCCGAGGTAGCCGGCCGGCTTGTCGTTCAGGTGGACCCGCTTTTCGCGCATGAGCGGCGTAAGGCGGAAGACACCGGCGAGGTGCAGGCCGAGGAGGATGATGATCACGCCGCCGATGCGGGCGATCCACAGCTCGTAGACCCGGAGGAACTGCCCGAGAAAGGAGGCCGAGGCGCCGAGCAGGATGAAGATGACGCTGAACCCGGAGACGAAGAGGAGCGAGTGCAGGAAGGTCGCCTTCCGGTTCACGCCTCCCTGCAGGTCCTCGAGCGACATGCCGGTGACGAACGTCAGGTAGCTGGGCACCAGCGGAAGGACGCACGGCGACAGGAACGAGAACACGCCCGCCGTGAAGGCGATCGCGACTCCGACTTCGACTTCGTTCACTCTGGGTCTCCGTGGTTTTCGTCTTCCTCAAGACGAGGATGCCGGACCGCGGCGCGTCCGGAGTGCTGCCCTGTGTCCTGTCCTGTGTCCTGTCCTGCGCCGTTCCGCAGCGCGGCCTCGCGACGCTCGCGCGCCGCAACCATCTCCTCCGCGTGCGCGCGACGCGCCTGGCCGTACGCGCGAGCCCCGCTCGCGAGCCCGACCCACCCCGCGAAAAGGGCGACGCCCCAGCCGACGATCCCGGGAAAGATGGCCGCAAAGACCGCCACCGCCAGCACCACGATGGAAAGGGTGCCCAACAGCGTGCGATCCTCACGCCCGAGCGTGCGGTTGCCCGCCAGAGCATCGCCCAGCGATTCGCCGGCTCGTACGACCGCCGCCATCGTCAGTCTTCCGGGCGACTTTCCGATCTGCCTGAACCTGCGTTCGAGTCGCTCCGAGAGCGGCTCGTCCGGATCGAGCGACTCCGTCGACAACTCCGGCTCGGCGGGGACCATGCGCCGACCGATCGTCGCCCCCCCCGGAAGTACGATCTCAACCGAGCTGGCGAGGTCGGCAAGAAACAGCCCTTCGAGCTGGCCGCCGAGGTCCGCGTCCAGGACCCCCACGTCGAGTTCCCAGTTCCCGAGCAGGCTCGCGGAGTTGAGGTTGCTCGACCCGATCCGGCACCAGACGCCGTCCACGACCGACGTCTTGGCGTGGATCATCGGACCCTGCCACTCGAACAGCCGCACACCGGCCTCGAGGAGGTACCGGTACCCACCGCGGGACATCGATCCGACGATCGGCCAGTTGTTGTTCGCCGGCACGAGAATGCGCACATCGACGCCCTGCTGTGCCGCAGCGGCCAGGGCCTCGGCCATCGGACGGGGCGCGACGAAGTAGGCATCCGTGATCCAGATGGACCGACGCGCCCGGTTCGCGGCGAGGTGGAGCGTGCGGTACACCCGGGCCCGCCCGGGCTCGCCCTCGATCAGCCAAACCGGAACACCGCCCGCCTCGTCACGATCGGAGAGCGTCGCGGCGAGGTGGGTGGGAGAGGCGACGCGGTTCCAGAATCGCTCGAAGGCTCGAGCCGCCTCCAGGGCCGCGGGACCCCGCATCTCCACCCCGGTATCTCGCCAGGGAGCCTGACTTTCGGACCCCGCCCACTCCGACCCGACGCACAGCCCACCCAGGTGGGCGACCTCGCCGTCCACGACCACCAGCTTCCGATGGTCGCGCTGCAAGGCTACGAACGGATTGCGCGTCACGGCGCGGGGCGGGTTGAACGCGGCCACGTGCACGCCCGCCTCGCGAAACGGCTTCCAGAAGGAGGCGGGCGTAGCCCAGCACCCCATCCAGTCGTACATCACGAAGACAGGTATGCCCTCCCTGGCCTTGCGCACGAGTGCCGACCTGAACTCGCGCCCCACGGCGTCGTCGCGCACCAGGTAGTTCTCGAAGTAGACGAACCTGGTGGCCGACGCGATCGCGTCGAGCCAGGCGGAGAGCGTGTTCGGACCGTCGAAGTGAAGTGTCAGCCGGTTGCCCGTGATGGTCTCCGCACCGGTCGTCCGGGCGAGGTCCATCCACGGAAAGCGTCGCTCGACCTCGTCACGTGACGGAGGCCGGAAGACGAACGGCCGGGGATTCAGTCCTTCGAGGTCGGTCAACGGACTCCGGAGCCGAGGCGATCCTGGAACCGGTACGTTATCAGCTTGTACGCGAGCTTGGCCACCAGGAAGTCGGGCGCCGGCAGCCCCGGCGTGGGTGCAAGCTCGACGATGTCCGCAGCGACGACGTTGCGCTCCGCGAACACCTTCCGGAGGAACCGGAGGGTGCGGTACCACTCCCCGCCACCGGGCTCCGGCGTCCCGGTGGACGGCACGAAGGACGGATCGAAGTAGTCGACGTCGAAGGTGAGATAGACGTTCGGTCCCAGTGCCGCGAGGGCCCGGTCCATCCAGGCGTCGCTCTCCCACATCTCGTCGGCCCAGATGAGCGTGGAGGCGCCACCCGCGGCGACGGAGGCGTCGACCTCTTCCCTGCTCACGCCCCGAAGGCCCACCGCGACCACGTCGGCCCGGTCGAGAACGCGCGCCATGGCGGAGGCATGCGAGTGCGGGGTCCCCTCATACTCCGCCCTGAGATCCGCGTGGGCATCGAGCTGCAGAACGCTCAGTCTCTCCCCCGGGGCGGACGCGGCGAGCCGATCCGCCTGCGCGAGGATGGCCGGCGACGAAATCGAGTGTTCCCCGCCGAGCATGAGCAGGAATCGGTCCGCGCAAGCCTCGGCGACGCGGTCGTACGCCTCGCGGAGCTCGGCCATGGCCGGCCCAGCGCCTGCCCGCGTTAGCTCCAGCGCGGGAAGCGTGTGCACGTGGTAGGCGGCCCCGGGCTCGCACCCGAACTCCTGGTCGTAGATCTCCACGTAGCGCGACGCGTGTACGATGGCGTCGGGTCCGCGGCGGGTGCCGCCCCCGAACGACGTCGTCGACTCGTACGGAACCGGCAGGAGAACCGCGTCCGAGGCCTCGAAGGAGTCGGCCGGCTCCACCATGCCCAGAAAGGTTCTGGGCAGCTCCCACGGCAGATCCCGGAGAACGCCCGGAACACCGCGCGGGGCCTGGTCTTCCTGCCCTCGGCCCGCGGCCTCGGGGTCCATTCGATTCGGCACGATCACGTCTCCCTGGAATACGGTTGCACGCCGGGCCGACACGGCCCGGCTCCCCGGCGGCACCGGGAATGGAAGGTCAGCGCACGATTTCGATGGGGCAGATGAGCCCCTCGTTGGTCAGTTCGACCCCGGCGTCCTGGCACGCCTTGCAGAGCCCGTAGATCTCGAGACGACGACGCACGGGAATGAAGCCGAGCTCCGAGCGGACCCGGTTCTCGATCTGGTAGAGCTCCGCACTCTCGAACTTCTGCACTGTGCCGCACTCCACGCAGATCAGGTGCTCGTCGACGGAGCGGCCGGACAGGCGGTGCTCGTAGCGCTTGAAGCCTTCACCGAAGTCGTGCTCCTCCACCAGCCGGCTGCGCACGAGGAGGTCCAGCGTGCGGTAGATCGTCGCCTTGCCGATGCGCTCGCCGCGCACACGGAGGGCGCTTTCGATGTCGTCAACCGACAGGTGCTCGTCCGACTCGAAGACGACCTCCGCCACGGCCGATCGCTGGTGGGTCATCGGCAGACCCTGGTCACGCAGGTAGCGCCCGAACAGCCTCAGGAAGGGCGGAGATCCCGGCTCGCGGCTCACGGCTCGATCACCTCGATGAACACGTCGTCGAACTCCTCCATGAGTGCCTCGAAGCTCGTGGGGGAGGTCTCGATGACGATCTCGCGCGGCTCTCCGGAATCGTCTCCCGAGCGCCTCACGACGCCCAGCATGACCGGCGGAAAGACGTCGGCGGGGGCCTCACCTACGCTCGCGAACGTGGGCTCCACGGTCACGCCCCTGCCCGTATGCTCGGCGGTATAGGAAACGGTCACCACCTCGCGCCGCTCCTGTCCTTCCTGGAAGAGGCTGACGGCCACGAGGCCCTGCTCGCGCCGTCCCCGGCGCACCGGCGGGAAGATCCAGAGGCGGTCGATGTTCTCAACACCGAGGTAGTCCCGCAGCCGGATGAGCGTCCTCGGCAGCGCCTCGGGCACGCCCGGATCCGCGCTCCTCGGCTGATCGGCACCGGTCATTTCGATTCTCCACTTGCGCCCATCGTCCGAGCGACGGCGCGGCGGGTGGCGGCCAGTACATCTCCCACGGCGCGATCCAGCGGTCCCGGAACGACCGCACCGGAGGCCTTCGTGTGTCCGCCTCCGTTCAGAGCGCGCGCCAGCGCGTTCACGTCCACGGGTCCGTTGGACCGAAAAGAGATCTTCACCTCGCCCGACGCCGTGGTCCGGAAGAGGAGGCCGACCTGCGTCCCTCCGATCGAACGAGGGATGTCCACGAGCCCCTCGAGGTCCTCGGCCGTGGCCTCGAGCTCGTTGTACGCGTCGAGCGGGATGATCATCCACGAGACGCCCGTGTGCGGCTCGTGCTCGAGCGTGTCCAGCGCGTGCCGCAGAAGGCGGTACTTCCGCAGGGGCGCCGCTCCGTACACGAGGTCGTGCAGCTTTTCCGGCTCGGCCCCGCGCGCGATCACCTCGGCCGTGATCCGGTGGCACCCCGGGGTCGAGTTGTCGAAGCGAAAGCCGCCGGTATCGGTCATGATCGCCACGTACACGCCGCGCGCGACGGCCTCAGTCCATGGTCCGTTCGCCGCGGCGACGACGTCGAAGACGAGTTCACCGGCGGCGCAGGCCGTGCTGTCTCGCAACGAGACCCCGCCGATGGCCTGGACCCCCGTGGGATGATGGTCGATGACCAAGATCGGAAGGTCCCGGATCATGTCCCACACGCGCCCGACACGAGGAACCTCCCCCGTATCGAGCACGATCGCCAGATCCGCCGACTCGCAGACGCTGCGCGCCTTGCGCGACCCCACCGGAAGGATCCAGTCCTCGTTTTCGATGAGGAAGCGGAAGTGCGGAGGAAAGGTGGTCGGGTTCACGATCCAGGCCTCGGTCCCGTTTGCCCTTAGCCACGACACCAGCGCGGCCTGCGAGCCGGCGCCGTCACCGTCGGCGTTGAGGTGGGTCGTCAGGACAGCGCGACGCGACGCGAGGAGCGCGTTTCGGGCCTGGGTAACCGCCGCCGCCCTGTGCGCAGGCGTCCGGTAGCTCAAGTAAGATCCTGACCCTGGAGTGGATGGGTAGCCCGACGGGCTCGGGCGTGGCGAAAAAGTACGCTGACCGGGGGGGGCACCGCTACCGCGCCCCGGGGAGCCTCTTGCGGAGCTTCGCCCAGGTCGAGGCAAGGTGGACCATGCGCGACGCCTCCCTGCCGCCGGCCGAGGCCGAGGCCAGGGCACCGCGGAGCGAATCCGGGCGGTTCGGATGCCACGCCACTTCGACGAAGGCGTTGCCCAGCTCGCGCAGCGTATGTGCGTCGGACCCAGCGCCGCGAAGCCTGCCGTGACGGACCGCCAGTTCCTCCGCTCGAACGTTCATAGCCGGCACGTGCAGCCTGGCGTTGAAGACTTCCACGACGTCACAAAGGGGTGCAAGCCGTTCGGCGTGCGCGCCGCCGCCGCCCTTTCCACCCGCGTACGGATGGGGCAGGTAGGAGATGCCGCCCTGATCCCCGATCCGCGCGATCGCTTCCTCGGCCGGTGTGCCCTTCGGGATCTCGTGGGTCAGATACAGCCCGATCAGGTCGACCCCCTCGGCCGTCCTCACCTCCTCACCGGGAATCACCGTCTCCGGGTGGGCCTCGGCCATGCGCAGGGCGACGTCGAGCCGGTTGTGGTCGGTGATCGCGAATCTCCCATACCCCAGGGCCACGAGCCTCTCCAGCACCCGTTCCGGATCGGAGAGGCAGTCCCATGAGCCCTCGGTGTGCAGGTGCAGGTCCATGCGCAGGGGGCGGATGCCCGCCCGGAGCCGAAGAGCCTCGAGCACCCGGTCGGCCTCCTGATCCAGTGCATCGAGATCGCCGCCGTTCTCGAGAACGAAATCGGCCCTCCTGCGCTTTTCGGCCGGGTCCATCTGCGACGCCACGATGCGCCGCGCCTCGTCCCGGTCGAGTCCGCGGTGCTCGACGATCCGGTCCAGACGCACCGATTCGGGCGCGTCGACGAAGACCACCGCGTCGAAGTCGCCCTCCCGGCCCGTCTCGAAGAGGAGCGGGATCTCGGATACCACGAGCGGAGCCCCCTCGTCGCGGCGGTCGTCCAGCCACCGCGCGCGGAGGCGCCACACGACGGGGTGGACGATACCCTCGAGGCGCGCGCGGGCGGCCTCGTCCGCGAAGACAACGTCCCGCATTCGTGCCCGGTCGAGGGAGCCGTCGGCCGCCAGGACTCCGTCGCCGAACGCGGCGACGACGGCGCCGAGCCCCTCGCTGCCGGGCGC
Source organism: Gemmatimonadota bacterium (assembly GCA_030827315.1). Lineage (GTDB taxonomy): Bacteria > Gemmatimonadota > Gemmatimonadetes > Longimicrobiales > Gaopeijiaceae > UBA2589. The sequence continues at coordinate 37,087 of JAURER010000019.1, forward strand.
CACCGCCTGGCGCGCGAGATCGTCGGCGTTCACGACGGGGACCCCCGCGGCGGCCCAGCGTCGCGCGACCGCGGACTTGCCCGCCGCGACGTTGCCCGTCAGGGCGACGCTCAGCACGCCCCCTCCTCCCGGCCGGTGGAATCCGGCGTCGACGTTCCGTGTGGGTCCGACTCCGGAGCGGTTCCTGGCAGCCTCCCCGCACGGGCCGCGGCTCGCTGCCGTCGGGTCAGCGTGAGGGCGACCACGGAAGCCACGACGAAGAGGGTGGCTCCCCCGACGCCGACCACGTCGGCGGCGGTCTTCCACCCCTGGCGTCCCGCAAGCCCGATGGTGACGTAGAGAAGAAGCCAGCCGACCAGCCCCGCCACCTCGTAGGGAAGGAAACGCCCATATGACATCCCGCTCATCCCGGCCGCCGAAGGCATCAGCGTTCGCACGAACGAGACGAGGCGCGCACCCGACACGGAGTAGATCGGATGCCGGCGGAATAGGTCGTCGATCTCCCGTCGCCTCGCGCCGAGCAGGCGCGACCACCGACTCCCGTCCCGAAAGAGCCACCTGCCCCAGCGCCGACCGACCCAGAATCCGATGGAGTCGCCGAGGAAGCCGCCGGTCCCCGCGGCGATCACCATGGGAATGAAGTCTGCACGCCCTTCCAGGGCGAGGATGGTGGCGAGGGAGGTGGCCACGCCGGACGGGACGACGAGTCCCGTGACGAAGCACGTCTCGAGCACCGCCAGGGCGAACAGCAGCTTGGGTCCGTGCGCGGCCAGCTGCAGGAAGAGGTCCTCGAACGGGCCCACGGCCTCTGCCACGCTCCCGACGTCAGCGCCGCGGCGCCGCGACGCGCACGTCGTCCGGCGTGGCACGGACGCGATCGGGACCGAACGACACCGTCACCACCGAGTCCGCGAGGACCTCGAGCTGGTAGACGGACCCCCACGGGTCCGAACGCAACTCCGGTGCCGAGTAGCGGTACTCGAGCCAGGGAAGCCACTCGGCGCCGGCGGGCACGCGGCCCGTGAGCCTCTCGTGCTCGACCACGTTGCGCGCCAGCCCGGCCATCTCCTCCTGCGCGCTCCATCGCTGCAGGGGGACGAGTACGGGCTCCGCGAAGTCGACCAGCATCAGCCTCGAATCCGGGAAGTAGTACCACACCAGCACGCCCAGGACGACCAGGAGCGCGAGGCGCTTCACCGTCCGTCGCGCCTCATCTGCCCGCGAATCCGAGCCGTCCAGACGAGGTACCGCTCGAGCTCGTCGAGCGAGGGCACCGCGTCCGCGTCCCCGTAGGCGGTCTCCATGCGCCACTCCATGTAGGAGCGCGGCGGAAGCGGGAGAAACGGAGGGCGCCGATACCAGTCCCGGGCGCGAAACGCCCACCCGGCGCGCAGGAGCCAGGGGATCAGACGGGGGCGACGCAGCGCCATCAGAGCGATTCTCGAGTACAGCGTTCGGTCTCCGTGGGATCGAATGACCGGACCGGGAGTACCGGTCGTTTGGCAGGGACGATGCGCGTCAAGATAACGGATCCGCATGGCTTTTTGCCCCCTGTACGTCCGACCGGGTACCGTGACCCGGCCACTTCGGGCCACCCCCGGCGCCCGGACCGATCCTCAGACGCAGACCGGACCATGCCCAACCGGCTCGCCCGCGAATCCAGCCCCTACCTTCGACAGCACGCCGACAACCCGGTGGACTGGTACCCCTGGGGTGCCGAGGCGCTGGAGCGCGCCGCCCGTGAGGACCGTCCGATTCTGCTCTCGGTCGGCTACTCCTCATGCCACTGGTGCCACGTCATGGAGCACGAGTCCTTCGAGGATCCTGCAATCGCCGCGCTCATGAACCGACTCTTCGTGAACGTGAAGGTCGACCGCGAAGACCGGCCGGACATCGACCAGATCTACATGAAGGCGGTGCAGGCGATGACCGGGCAGGGAGGCTGGCCGATGACGGTCTTTCTCACGCCCGACGGGACCCCCTTTTTCGGCGGCACGTACTTCCCGCCGGAGCCGAGACCCGGGATGCCCTCGTTCGCGCAGGTGCTGACCTCCGTTCACGACGCATGGACGAACCGGCGCGACCAGGTCGAAGCCGGCGGGGGGAGGCTGATCGAGTTGCTCGCGCAGACGTCGACGGGGGCCGAAGGGCTTTACGCGGGTCCCGACCTCGTCGACGCGGCGGTCCGGACCCTCGCGTCGCGATACGATCCGCGCCACGGCGGATTCGGCCGTGCGCCCAAGTTCCCTCAGCCCGTCACGCTGGAACTCCTCCTGCGCCACCACGCCCGCACGGGAGAGACGGCCGCGCTCGAGATGGTCTTGCACACCCTGCGCCGCATGGCCGCCGGGGGGCTGAGGGATCATCTCTCCGGGGGCTTCCACCGATACTCGGTGGACGAGCGCTGGCTGGTGCCGCACTTCGAGAAGATGCTCTACGACAACGCCCTCCTCGTGTCGGCCTTCCTCGACGCATGGCGGCTGACGGGCGCCGCGGATCTCGCCGAGGTCCTCGAAGAGACGCTCGACTACGTCGTGTCGGACCTGCGCGGGCCGGAGGGTGGATTCCTCGCGGCGCGCGACGCCGACTCGGAAGGGGAGGAAGGCCTCTTCTACGTCTGGTCGTCGGCCGAGATCGATGAGGTGCTCGGCCCGGACGAGGCACCCCTCTTCCGACGCGTCTACGACGTGTCCGATGCGGGCAACTTCGAGGGCCGGAACATCCTGCACCTCCCCCATCCGATCGACGCCGTGGCCGACTCGGAGGGCATTCCTCGCTCCGACCTGCGGGCCCGGCTGGCGCACGCACGAGAAGCGCTGCGTTCGCGACGGGCCGAGCGGGAGCACCCCTTCCGGGACGAGAAGGTGATCGTGTCATGGAACGGCCTCACGATCCGGGCTCTGGCCGAGGCCGGCGCGGCCTTCGGACGCGCGGACTGGGTCGCCGCTGCCGCGACGGCGGCTTCGTTCATCCAGGGGACGCTGCGCCGTGACGGGCGCCTGCTCCGCAGCTGGATCGCCGGCCAGGCGTCCGGACCCGCCTTCCTCGAGGATCACGCGAGCCTGGGCAACGCCCTGCTGAGCCTGCACGCCGCGACGCTGGATCCCGCGTGGCTGGAGGGTGCGCTGGCGGAATGCGACACGATCCTCGAGCACTTCTGGGATCCGGAAGCCGGCACCGTGTTCGACGCGCCGAACGACGGCGAAGCCCTCGTCGTGCGTGCTCGCGACGCGATGGACAACGCGACGCCCTCGGGGGTTTCTCTGGCCGCCGAACTCTTCGCGCGCGCTGGTCACCTCACCGGCGAGGCCCGATGGCGCGAGGCCGCACGCAGAATCGTCGACCGCGAGACCGAGGCGCTGGGACGCTTCGGACCCGCGTTCGGTCGACTGCTCTCGGTTCTCGATCGACTGAACGCCGACCCCGTCGAGATCGTCATCGCGGGCGGCGACGACGATCCAACACGTGCACTCGTTCGCGCGGCCCATGGAGAGTTCCTGCGCGGCGGGGTGCTTTCCGGTATCCGCGACGACCATCCGCCGCCGGATCTCCCGCTGCTGCGCGACCGGGGCAGGATCGACGGGCGTGCCGCCGCCTGGGTGTGTCGCTCGCTCGCGTGCCGCCTGCCGGTCACCGACCCCGACGCGCTCCTCGCCGACCTCCGTCCTGTCAACCCTTCGTAACGCTACCGACTTCCGTATCTTTGGACCCTGTGCCGGTACGTCACTCCACCCCGGACCCGATGGCTACCCAGGAACCAGAGCTTGTCCAGACCCGGGACCTCGCCGGTCTCTCCCACGAGCAGATCCTGAGGTTCTACCGCACCATGCTGACGTCGCGGCGCGTCGACGACCGCGAGATCAGCCTCAAGCGTCAGAACAAGATCTTCTTCCAGATTTCGGGAGCCGGTCACGAGGCGGTCGGCGTGGCCGTCGCCGAGCACTGCGTCGTCGGCCAGGACTGGTTCTACCCGTACTATCGGGACCGGGCGATGATGATCGCCCTCGGTCAGACGGCCCTGGACCACCTGCTGCAGGCCGTGGGTGCGGAGGCCGACCCCGCGTCCGGCGGACGGCAGATGCCCGCTCACTACGGCGACCTCCGCTTCAACGTACCGACGTCGTCTTCCCCCACGGGCACGCAGTTTCTTCAGGCCGTCGGCGCCGCCGAGGCCGGTACGAAGGTCAAGACGGTGCCCGGCCTGAGGGAGCGGATCGAGCGCTTTCACGAGGACGAGATCGTCATCGTGTGCACCGGAGACGGCGCGACCTCCGAGGGTGAGTTCTGGGAGTCGCTGAACACCGCGTGCAACCTGAAGCTCCCCGTGGTCTACGTGGTGCAGGACAACGGCTACGCGATCAGTGTTCCGATCGAGGTCCAGACCGCGGGTGGAAGCGTTTCGGATCTGGCCTCCGGCTTCCCGGACCTGCACATCGTGAAGTGTGACGGGACGGACGTCGTGGACACCTTCCGCGCCGCGGGCGAAGCCATCGCCTACGCCCGGGCGCGCAGGGGTCCGGCGATGCTGCACGCGTATACCACGCGACCCTACTCGCACTCGATGTCCGACGATGAACGTCTGTACCGAACGGAGCAGGAGCGGGAGGACCAGGACGCGAAGGACCCGCTCCGACGCACGCGCGACCTGCTCCTGTCCATCGGTGCCGCCACGGCCGAGGAGCTCGAAGCGCTGGAGGCCGAAGTCGAAGCCGAGGTCAATGCGGCGGGGGACGAGGCGCTCGAGTCGCCCCAGCCGGATCCGTCGACGGCCATGAAGCATCTGTACTCGGAAGAGGTTGACCCGACCTCGGCCGACTTCGACACCGAGGACGCTCCCCAGTACGTCGACGATCGCCTCCTCACCATGGTCGATCTCCTCAACTCGTGCCTGCGCACCGAGATGGAGCGTGACCCGCGCATCGTCGTGTTCGGGGAGGACGTCGCCGACGCGTCGCGCGTCGAGATCCTCGAAGAGGTGAAGGGCAAGGGCGGGGTCTTCAAGGTTACCCACGGGCTGCAGTCACGTTTCGGCTCCGAGCGCGTCTACAACTCGCCCCTCGCCGAAGCGAACATCGCGGGTCGTGCGGTCGGTATGGCGACCCGGGGCCTGAAGCCGGTGGTCGAGATCCAGTTCTTCGACTACATCTGGCCGGCCATGATGCAGATCCGCAACGAGATGGCGACCATGCGCTACCGGTCGAACGGCCAGTTCTCGTCGCCCGCCGTGGTCCGCGTGACGTACGGCGGATACCTGAAGGGCGGAGCGATCTACCACTCGCAGACGGGCGAGACCCTCTTCACGCATACCCCGGGCATCCGCGTGTGCATGCCGGCGACCGCGGAGGACGCTGCGGGCCTTCTGCGCACCGCGATCCGTTGCGAGGACCCGGTGCTCTTCCTCGAGCACAAGCACCTCTACCGTCAGGTCTACAACAAGGGGCGCGACCCGGGTCCCGAGTACATGATCCCGTTCGGCAAGGCGAAGATCGTCCGCGAGGGCTCGGACGTCACGCTCGTTACCTGTGGCGCGCTGGTGAAGCGCAGCCTCGACGCGGCGAAGCTCGCCGCCGACCAGCACGGCATCGAGACGGAGGTTATCGACCTCCGCACGGTCCAGCCGTTCGACATGGACCGGATCGCGACATCGGTGAAGAAGACCAACAAGGTGATGGTCGTCCACGAGGATTCGCTGTCGTGGGGGATCGGGTCCGAGATCGCGGCGCGCATCGCCGACGACCTTTTCGAATACCTCGACGGCCCGGTCAAGCGCGTCGCGTCCATGGACACGTGGGTCGCGTACGCCCCGCAGGTCGAGAACGTCATCCTGCCGCAGACACCGGACGTGCTGGACGCGATCGTGCAGCTGGCCGCGTATTGACCCGCATCGGGCGGAACAGGGAACCCGGCGCCTCGGGCCCGTCCGGGCAGGGCGCGGAGACCGCTCCGCTTCGGAGCCTCTAGAAGCGCAAGCCGACGGTAAACGGAATCATCCGCCTCGACTGCGGTCCGTCCATGCGCACGTACCGCACCTCCGCGAAGCCCGACAAGCCGGTCCCGCCCACGGCGACACCGAAGCCTCCATGGTACCCGTTTTCGGTGACGGTCTGCTCCGCGCCGACGGACCCCGCCTTCGTTCGATACGACCCGTACCCACCCAGGAGGTAGGGCTCCAGGCCGATACCGGGCAGGAAGTAGACGAGGCTCAGGGAGCCGGCGGTGATCTGCGTGGCGGAGACGTCCGGGATCGCCGAGGCGAGTGAATGCACCCCCCCGTCACCCCGCAGCGCCAAGGGGAGCGTAGGGATCGTGACCTGAAGTCCGGCCTGAGCGTGGAAGCCGGGATCGGCCTGGTCGCCGAGCGACCCGCTCGGCGCGCTGAAGCCTCCGCCCAGGAGGACCCGGAGCTGGGCGTCCGCCGCCTGGGGGATCACGAGCAGGAGAAGGGCCGGAAGGAGCAGGTGCCGTCGCATGGGATCCTCTTGGGGAGTCGTCCGCTTCCCTGCTTACCATCGAAGGACGCCCGCGGATCCACGCGCACGTCAGGATACCCGACTCAGACGACGTAAACCCCGCCGTCGACCCGCTCCGCCCAGCCGCGGAGACCGCCCCGCATGCTCGAGACGCGCGCGTAGCCGGCGTCGGCGAGCCGCTCCGCCGCCACCCGGCTCCGCTGGCCGCTTCGGCAGTAGGCGATCACGTGACGGTCACGGGGAATCTCGCTCATTCGCGCCCCGAGCTCCCCGAGCGGAATGAGCCTCGCACCGACTTCTGCGAGGTTCCCCGCCGCCCACTCCCAGGAGTCACGCACGTCGAGCAGGAAGACGGGCTCGTCCCCCGCGATCCACGAAGAGACCTGCGCCGGATCGACCTCGTCGTGAGTGCTCGACGCTGTCGCCGGCGCCTCGGCGACCTCACCCGGCGCCTTCTTCACTCCGCAGAATACCTCGTAGTCGATCAGCTCGGTCTGCGTCGGCGCGTCCCCGCAGACCGGGCAGCCCGGGTTCCGCCTCAGCGCGACCTCGCGCCAGCTCATCTCGAGCGCGTCGAAGATGAGGAGTCGACCGACGAGCGGCTGTCCGACCCCGAGCAGGAGCTTGAGCGCCTCCATCGCCTGAGCCGTGCCGATGATGCCGGGCAGCGCGCCGAGCACGCCCCCCTCCGCGCAGTTCGGCACGAGCCCGGGGGGCGGGGGCTCACGAAACAGACAGCGATAGCAGGGGCCATCCTTCGCGGCGAAGACGGAGATCTGTCCTTCCCACCGGAAGACGGATCCGTAGACGTTCGGCCTTCCCAGAAGCACGCAGGCGTCGTTGACCAGGTAGCGCGTGGGGAAGTTGTCGGTGCCGTCGACGACGACGTCGTAGTCGCGCAGGATCGCGAGGGCGTTTTCCGAAGTCAGGCGCTCGGCGTGCGGCACCACCCGGACGTGCGGGTTCACGTCGCGGATCCGGTCGATGGCGCTGTCGAGCTTGCTGCGGCCCACGTCCGCCGTGCCGTGCAGGAGCTGACGCTGGAGGTTGCTCTCGTCCACGACGTCGAAATCGACGATGCCGAGCGTGCCCACGCCGGCCGCGGCGAGGTAAAGCGCCAGCGGGGAACCGAGCCCACCGGCACCCACGCACAGCACGCGCCCCGCCTTGAGCCGACGCTGGCCTTCCACGCCCACGTCGGGCAGCACCAGGTGCCGCGCATAGCGGTAGATCTCGTCGCGATCGAGCTCGGGCAACGGTTCGGGGGCGCCTGGCCGCTCCTCGACGCTCACGGCTCGATCTCCGCGGGGCGGCCGCGCGCTCCACCCTGGGCTACGAGCTGGAACGCCGCGGAGTCGTCGAGCAGCCGCTCCACGACCGCCGTGTCTCCCCCGTCGACAGTGACCGCGTTCGAGAGCAGCAGCGCGAGCAGGTAGTACTGCCACGGCATCATCGAGGTCGAACGATCCTGCCAGATGGGGCGGTCGCGCAGGCCCCGGAACTCGTACACCTCGTCATAGAGCCGCATCGAGTGATCGAGATCGAACCATACGCCACCGTACTCCGGTGACCCGCGGACCAGCCCCTCGTGCAGGTCCGTGTCGAGGTTGCGGATCTCGAGTTTCGTCGTGAGCCCGTGGCGCACGCCCCAACGGTCCAGGCCGAGATCGCGCATGATCCCGGCGGACGACGAGAAGTAGATCGGGCGCTCCAGAACCGCATCGTTGATCATCCGGATCGCGAGTTGCTGGGCCCGGTCCAGGACCATGCCGGACGGGTACGTGACCGCGAGCTTCGGGAACGCCACCGTCATGTCATCCGGCAGGCGCACCGTGCCCACGCGATCGAGCACGTCCTCGGAGAGACGAAGAACGGGTCCGCGCGGAGGAGCCCGGTCCGCGTAGAGCCCCGGTGCGAGCGCCGGGTCGAACCGGCGCTGGTTCTCGAGCAGCGTCAGCTCCTGCAGCTGCCGCGGATACCACGAGGTGTACAGGTACTGCCCTACCACCACCGTCACGTCCTGACGTATGCCCTCTACCTCCTGCAGGTACCAGAGCGGGAAGGTGTCGTTGTCCCCGTTCGTGAACAGCACCGCGTAGGGCTCGACGCTCATCAGCAGATCGTAGGCCCAGTCGCGCGCAGCGTAGTCGCCGGAACGACTCGCCCAGCTCCAGTTGAGCGCGAGCGGAATCAGCGCGACGGCGAGGATCGGCGAGGCAACCCGGTACCGCGGCCCTTCCCCGCCCAGGGCCTTGGCCACGGTGTGCCAGGTCCACGCCAGTCCGATCCCGGCGAGACAGCCCCAGAGCAGAAAGCCCGCGACGAAGAAGTAGTCGCGCTCGCGGACCTCTCTCTGTCCCTGGTCGAGCGCGGCGTGGAGCGAATACCCGTGCCGGAAGTTGAGGTAGAACACGAGCGCCACCGTCAGCGTGCTCGCCAGAACCGCCAGGTAGGCGAACAGCACCCGGTCCGTCCTCCACGCGGCGACGAGGCCGACGAGCCCCAACCCCGTAAAGAGCAGAGTGAAGGGGATCCGGGCCGGGCTGGGGAGCTCGGACGGATCGAGGCCCCGGGCCCACTGCCACTCGAAGTACTGCAGCCAGGTACCCATCTGCGCGGAGAACGGCGCCTTCCTCTGCGTGACCGGCGGCGTCTGGTACTGCTCGCGGGTGAGGGTCGCACCCAGCGCCGGGCAGCCGGCCCGACCGTGCGTATAGATGGCCACGGCCGCGCCCGACACGGAGGCGCAGACCGGGTCCCCCTCGTTCACGACCGGATCCTGGGCCGCGCGGACGGGGAGGACGAAGTTGAAGGAGAGCCCCAGAAGGACCAGGAGGATCGCCCTGCCGAGGAATGCCGGCCTGAGCAGCCGCCACGGTTGCGAGAGGAGCACCAGAACGGCGACGGCCGGACCCGGCAGCACCGACATGAGGTGGTTCGTCGATCCGAGGGCGAGCAGGAAGACGATCCACAGGAGGAGTCGTTCGCTCCCTTCCGAGTGGCGCGTGTCCCGCCAGCGCACCGCGAGCCAGCTCACCAGGGCGATGATGAGGACGCTGACGGTGTAGACCTTTTCGTTGACGTTCGACTGGTTCCACACCGTGAACGCCGTGGCTCCGATCAGCGCGGACGCACCCGCACCCCAGCGCGCCAGCCTTTCGGAGGGGAAGAACCCGAGCAGGGCGCGCCACGCCACCAGGTAGAAGAGACCGGTGGCGGCAGCGCTCGTGGCCGCGGCGAGGAGGTTGATGCGGACCGCGACGGACAGCCCGGTGGGAGCGAGAAGAAGACTCCAGACCTTCGCCACGAATACGAAGAGCGCATTGCCCGGGGGATGCGGGATTCCGACGATGTGCGCCGTCGCGATGTATTCGCTGGTGTCCCAGAACGCCGTGGTCGGCGCGAGGGTGAGTACGTAGAGGGTGAGCGCCGCGAATGCAGCGAGCGCTGCCGCCCCCCAGGGGGGTCGGGCGGGAGGGGGCTCGGTCGCCGCGCTCGTCTCCGGTCGGAGCTCGCCCTGCCGGGTCTCGCGCTCCTCCCCGGGCCCGTCCGTGTCGATCACGCCCCGCCTCCGATCCATCGAATACGGTAGATTCGGCCGCCGCCGTCGTCCGACAGGTACAGGCTTCCGTCTGGCCCGACCGCGACGTCGACCGGGCGCCCGCTCACACGGTCCCCCTTCAGCCATCCCCACGCGAAGTCCTCGTACGAGACCGGACGGCCGCCGTCGACCTGGACCCGGACGAGCTTGTAACCGGTTCGCTCCGTGCGATTCCAGGAGCCGTGGAACGCCACGAAGAGGTCCCCGCGATATTCCTCGGGGAACTGTGCGGCGGTGTAGAAGACCATCCCCAGAGGGGCGGAGTGCGCCTGCATGGCGAGCGCCGGAGGCACGGTCGAAGCGCAGAAGTCGGCGCGGTCGGCGTACTCGGGATTCGGCACGCGGTCGCCATAGCAGTACGGCCAACCGAAGTGGTCACCGTCGGTCAGGACGTTGATCTCCTCGTCCGGGATGTCGTCCCCGAGCGCGTCCCGCTCGTTCTGCGAAGCCCACAGCGCTCCGGTCTCCGGATGAAAGGCGAGCCCGGCCGAATTCCGAACGCCGCGGGCGATGATCGTCTCGCCCGTGCCGTCGGGTCGGTAGCGCATGACCGCGGCCCGGCGGGGGTCCACTTCCTCACACACGTTGCAGCTCGACCCGACGGAGAGGTACAGCATGTCGTCGGGGCCGAACGCGATCTCGCGCGTCCAGTGACTGCCACCGGTCGGAAGATCGGCGATCACCACCTCGGGCCCCGACAGGCTCGCGGCATCGTATCGCACGATGCGATGGCGCTCCCCGACGTACACCCATCCTCCGTGGAACGCGAGTCCGTAGGGTCGGTTCAGCCCGTCGAGCACCCCCTCGGCCGAGCCGTCGCCCGCCGGATCGAGGCGCACCACCGCCCCGTCCATCGAGCGCACCGCCCAGAGCTTCCCGTCGGGTCCGAAGTCCAGGGTGCGGACCCCGTCGACACCCGACGCGAACTCGACGAGCTCGAAGCCGGGTGGGACCTGCAGGTCGCTCGCGACCGGCTCCATGCCACCGGGCCGGCACGCGGCGAGCAGCGCGAGCAGCGAGCCCGCTGCGCACGACCCTCTTCGAGACGATCTCCTCACTACGTCTTCCTCCAGAGCCGGCGCGCAGCCCTCAAGCTCGCGCGGATTACGCGGGGACGCCGTCGCGGGCCGCCGACGCGAGCAGCTCGAGCACCCGCTCCACGTCGGCCGGCACGTTGTAGACGTGGGTGGAAAGCCGCATCCATCCGTATCCGTACTCGCCGATGACGCGCGTGCGCACGTCCGCCGCCCGGGAAAGGTGTCGCTGAAGGTCCGCCGACTCCACCCCGTCGATGGCGAACGAGACCATCGCCCCCTTGAGCGCCTCGTCCGCGGGCGTGGCCACCGAAACGCCCGGGATCGCCCGCAGGCCCTGCTCCAGGGTGTCCCTGAGGTACCGCACCCGGGCCTCGACACGGTCCCGGCCGATGGCCTGCATGAACTCCAGCGCCGCGAGCAGACCCGCCAGCCGCGACTCGTCCATCGTCCCCATGTGGTTGAACCGATGGGCCCCGAGCGAGAGGTCGTCCCAGCCGCCGGAAGCGAGCGTCGGCCAGAGGCGTTCCCGCCACGCCCGAGTGATGTAGAGGAGGCCGGTGCCCTGGGGTGCCAGCAGCCACTTGTGCGGCGAGCTCGCGTAGAAGTCTCCGCCGACCTCCGCGAGGTCGATGCCGAGCATGCCGGGGGGATGCGCCCCGTCGACGGCCAGAACGATCCCGGCGTCCGCGCAACGCCGAGCCAGGGCCGACACCGGCATCAGGGTCCCGGTGGTGAAGGTCATGTGCGACACGCATACGACGCGCGTGGCCGGTGTGACCCGGCGCCAGACCGAGTCGGCGAGCTCGCCCGCGTCACGGGCCGGAGTCGGAAGCGACGCGACGATGAGCCGGGCTTCGCGACGCTTGGTCGCGAGCTTCCACGGCTCGAGCCCCCCGATGTGCTCGTGATCCGTGGTGACCACCTCGTCACCGGGCCTGAGGTCGAGTCCGTTGGCGACGAAGCTCATGGCCTCGGTCGTGTTGCGCGGAAAGACAAAGCCCTCCGGCTCCCCGCCGACGAGGGCCGCGGTGGCCGCCTTGACGTCGTCCCAGGCGACACCGGGTGGGAAGGTGCTCGCGACCCGTCTCGCGTGCTCCGCCACCGCATCGACCACGACGCGCGGCGACGGACCGAGCGTCCCGTTGTTCAGGTATATCCGGTCCGGTGGAAGGAGGAACTGGCCGCGCACGAAGGACCAGAACGCCTCGTCGTCCGGCGCACCTCCGGAAGCGAGATCCCGCGCGAGCGCGTCCAGGGCACCCGGCCACGCCAGCGAGGCGCCGCCGAGGACGGAGACGAAGCGCCGCCGATCCCACCTCATCGAGGGATCAGTCCGCCTTGACCGCGATGAACGAGATCTCGATGATCGCGCCGCCCACCAGACCGGATACTTCGACGGCGACCCTCGAAGGGGCCTCGATGCCCTCGAAGTACTGCGCGTAGGCCTCGTTCATCTCGGCGTATCCGTCGATGTCGGTGACGTAGACGGTGGCGCGGACCAGATCGCCGTAGTCCATGCCGAGCTCCTCGAGCAGCGCTCCGAAGGCCCTCATGATGTTGTGGGTCTCCGCCGCCATCCGTCCTTCGGTCATGGCCCGCGTCTCGGCAGTCGCGCCGAGCTTGCCCGACAGCCAGTACGTGTTGTCCACCTGGATCGCGGCGCTGAATGGGAGTCGGGGCGAGGGCTGGTGCGCGATGCGCGGGCCCTCCTGGGCGAAGAGCGGGTGCGCGAACAGCGACGCGAGGGCGACGGCGAGAGCGATGCGCTTCACGGATATCTCCTGGGACGGGCGGGACACGGTGTCGATCCCGGATCTTGTTCGGCCCCGGGGCGAAGAGCAAGCGGGGTGACCCACCGATCGAGTACCTTGTCCGGCATGCCTTCCCTGAGCAGCCGTACCGTACGCTACGCCCGCGCGTGGATCGCGGGTCCGCACCACTTCGTCGAGGAGGAGATCCTGCTCGACCGTGACGGCGTCGCCGTGCCGGCCACCGTCGTTCGGCCCCAGGGTCCGACACGGGGGCTTCCCGCGTGGGTCGTGATGCACGGCATCACGCGCCCGGGACGTGCCCACGCACAGTTGGTGCGCTTCACCCGCGCCGTAGCGTCGGCGGGGATCGCGTCGATCGTTCCCGAGGTGCCGGAGTGGCGTGAGCTCCGTCTCGCTCCGCACCTGTCCACGCCCACCATCGCCGCCGCCGTGCGTGGCCTCCGCGATACCGGCCTGGTTCACGATGCGCCCCTGGGCCTCGTCGGCTTCTCTTTCGGTGCGCCACACGCGATCGCGAGCGCCGCCGACCCCACGCTTGCCGAAGAGATCGGTGCGGTGTGCGCGTTCGGCGGCTATTGCCAGCCGGAGTCGACCTTTCGTTTCATGATGTCGGGTCGACACGAGTGGGCCGGACAGTCCTTCGTTCTCGAGCCCGACCCGTATGGACGCTGGATCGTCGCGGCGAACTATCTCCCTGCGGTACCCGGCCACGAGCTCGCCACGGACGTGGCGGACGCGCTCCGCACCTTGGCCGCGTGGGCCGGCGACATCGGGGCGGCGTCACGCGACCCCGTGTACGATCCCGTCATCGAGCGACTTCGCGCGGGCGTTGCCGAAGAGCGTCGCGCCCTCTTCGACGCGTTCGCACGCCGCTCGGACGCTCGCCCTGACGCCGACCCTCACCTCGACATCGCGGACGGACTGGCCCGCGCCGCCCGATCCATCGATCCGGCGATCGACGCGGCCTCCGGGCTCGAGCGGTTCGACAGGCCCCTCAGCATCCTGCACGGTCGGAGCGACCACCTGGTCCCCTTCACCGAGGCGTACCGCCTGCGCCAGGCGACGCGCTCGACCGCGCCGCACCTGACGGTTACACGCCTGTTCGGGCACTCCTCGCAGGACCCCTTCCCGTTCGGCAGCGCGCTGCGCGAGCTGCCGATGTTCGCGACCGCTCTCGACCGGGTCCTGCGCTACGTCTGACCCGCCTGAGCTGCCCGGTCAGCGCATCCCGAGGATGCTTCTCACAGCGGCCTTCACCCCCGGGTCACGATCTTCGACGGCCCGGTTCAGCAGCTTGCGCGCATGCGGCGTACCGATGCCGTGAAGCGCTCGATAGGCGGCGATGCGCACGTCGGCTCGCGGCTTCGAGAAGAGAGTCCTGACCGCGTGCTTCTCGATCGACGGAACCGCACCCGGGTCACCGATCTGACCGAGCGCGCGCAAGAGCGGCAGCGCCTGATCCGGATCTCTTGCGGCATCGAGCTTGGCGACGAGGGGGCGCACGGCACGCTGGACACGAAGTTCTCCGGCGGCGACGGCAGCGGCGAGGCGGACGTCCTCGTCGGGATCGTCGAGCAGCCCCACGACGAGAAGGCCCGACTCCGCATCCCGGAGCTTGGCGAGCGAGCGCAGAGCTTCACGGCGGACGCGCGAATCGGGGTTGGCGAGTGCGCCCGTGACGAGCTCCACAGCCCGGGGCCCACCCGTGGTGCCGAGAATGATGACCGCGTTGCGCACCAGGAAGCGGTTGTCGTCGACCGCCATCTCCTCGATTACCCTCCGCCCCGCCTCGCCCATCGCGACCAGCGCGTCGCAGTGGATGCTGCGTGCGAGGCGGTCCGTGGTCTCGGCCAGATGGTCGCGGATCGCGACCGCCATGTCCTCGCCGATGACCCGGCAAACGCCGAAGTACTCCCGCCGTCTCTCCTCGACCCGTTCCGCCCCCATCTGGCGGGCGAGCCGTCCGAGGACGACGGGAGAGATCATCGACCGCGCGACGTCATGGACCGCCGGGTCGGGCGGCTCCCCCGCGGCCACGAGCAGCTTTGCGAGGCACCGCACGATCGGCTGGACCTCCCGCGACTCGAGCATCTCGCCGGCGAGCCTCCGGATCTCGTCGGCGCGGGCGCCGTCCCCGACCAGGTACGAGTCCACGGCCTGATCCAGGGGCGTGGGCTCGAACTCCTCCTCGCCACCCGGCGAGGCGACGTCCTGCGGCCGCGCCGGGTCAGCATCCCGGGCCGGCGTCTCCGAGAGCGCGTCGTCGAACTCCAGCAGTGGGAGCGGCCCACCGTCGGCTGCGCCTTCGAGCTCCGGGAGCGGCGGGAACGCGTGGGCCGACCAGTCGGCGTCGCCCGGCACCTCCCCGGCGTCCATGAGCGTCGAGGACGCGGCGTGGACCGACGGCGCGAAGAGCGCGTCGATCGAACGGGCGAGTCCCGTGAGCTGCTTGCTACCCTCTGTCTCGGACATGGCTCGCACTGGCTGTGGATCAAGGACCGCGGCGGTGCCAATGTACGCCCCGACACCGCGTCAAGCGACGATTTCTTGCATGCCCCTGGGCGGCCCGGCATCTTCACGCCGCTTCTGCGCGGTCCCCCGTGCGGCCCGGGCCAGGGCGTGCCCGAGCCGCGCTACCGCCCCACGGACCGAACTTCAAGGAGGTCACGATGCCCGTCTTCACCCGCCTTCGGGACGGAGTCCTCGTACTGACGGTCGACGGAGACTTCACGGCGAACGAGGTGCGTCGCGTCACCTCCGGGGCCTTCGAGAACGCGGGCACACCGGCTCTCGTGCCGGTGCTGCTGGACATGAGCGGAGCCGCCGGCGTCTCGGCCAAGTCCAGTGAGGAGATGCAGGCGACTGGGGCGATTTTCGGCGCCTACCGGGACCGCATCCAGGGCCTCGCGGTGGTCGCGGCCTCGGACGTCCATCACTTCTTCACGGGTGAGGGTGATTTCGCCCGCGAAGCCGGGACGGCCGTGTACCCCTGCCACTCGCATGCCGATGCGAGAACCTGGCTGGGGGGCGGCGGTGCATAGCGGGCTGGTGACGCGAGCCGGGCGCAGCTACGCGGGGCACGGCGTCGTCACGCTTCTGGCCCTCGCCGTCAGCTCGGCGGCCGCCGAGGCACAGCCGGGCGCGGGAGCGACCGCGTTCACCGACGTAACCGTTCTGCCCATGGACCGCCCGGGCACACTCACCGGGCAGACGGTTCTGGTCCGGGACGGCGTCATCACCGAAATCGGCGACGCGGCTTGGGTTCGCGTCCCGGCCGGCGCGACCGTCATCGACGGAGCCGGTCGTTATCTCATGCCCGGGCTCGCCGAAATGCACGCGCACGTGCCGCCCGGCGCGGACCCCCCGCGCGACGCGGTGGAGGACATCCTCTTCCTGTACGTGGCCAACGGCATCACCACGATCCGCGGCATGCTCGGCAGCGACTACCAGATCCCGCTCGCGCGCGAGCTCGGGGAGGGTGCGCTCCTCGGCCCCACGTTCTACGTCGGCGCGCCTTCGATCAACGGCAACTCCGCCCCGACCCCGGCGGATGCGGAGCGTCTGGTACGGGCGCACGCCGCCGCCGGCTACCATTTGCAGAAGATCCACCCCGGCGTGTCCCGGACGACGTGGGACCACATGGTGGCCGTGGCCGAGGAAGCGGGCCTGACCTTCGGCGGGCACGTTCCGGCCGCCGTCGGGCTCGTCCACGCCATGGAGTCGGGCATGTCGACCGTCGATCACCTCGACGGGTACGTCCAGGCCGTCGCCTCCCCCGGCGTCGTGGCGCAGATCAACAGCGGCGCACCCATCGACCTCGAGGGGCTGGTCGAGGGTATCGACGAGGACAGGGTCGAAGAACTCGTCGCGATGACCGTCGAACACGACGTCTACGTGGTGCCGACGATGTACCTGTGGGAGAACCTTTACGGAACGTCCGACCCCGAGCCGTTCCTCAGCCAGCCCGAGATGCGCTACGTCTCGGTGGCGCAGCGGGACGCCTGGCGCCGCCAGGCCGCCCCGGGACCGCAGGGAAGCCCGCAAGCGGTGCGCGCGTTCATCGACGTTCGCAACCGGATCCTGAAGCGTCTCGCCGACGCGGGCGCGCACGTCATGATGGGGACCGACTCGCCTCAGCTGTTCAACGTTCCCGGGTTCGCCCTGCACCGGGAAATCGCGGTCATGTCCCGGGCCGGAATGACCAACCAGCAGATCCTCGAGAGCGGCACCGTGAACGTCGGTCGCTACGTACGCGAACATCTCGGGCTCGAAGACTCGTTCGGCGTGGTCGCGCCGGGTCAGAGGGCCGACCTGGTTCTGCTCGGCTCGAACCCGCTGGAAGATCTCGACAACCTCACGGACCGAGTGGGCGTCATGGTGCGCGGTCGGTGGGTGCCCAGGGCCGAGATCGACGCGGGACTCGCGGCGCTGGAGGCGAAGCACCGCTGAGCCGCGCGGTGCGGAGGGTCTTCACCCCGAGGAAGCGCCGGGGAACGGGACCGGAACCCGGGGCAGCTCGAAGGCCCCGGGGAAATCCGTGGCGACCTCCTTCTGCTTCCCGCTCCACGCCTCGATGTCCACCCGGTACACCGCCGTGCGCGCCAGCTCCTCGTCCGTCGTCGGGCGGTAGTCGCGGCCGGCCAGCAGATGCGGCGCATACCTGTCGAGCAGCGCTTGCAGCGCGTCTCGGGCTTCGGCGGGATCCTCGACGACGCGGCCCGTGCCGAAGGCCACGACGCCGCAGTATTCGACGGAGAACTCGAGCGCTTCGGGAGCGGGCAGAAGGCGACCCATGGCGGACACGCTGAACGCGACCTTGCGCCCCACGTCCACGTTGTCTCTCGTCCGACCGGAGCGGTGGGTGTGCAGGTAGATGCAGTGCCGCTGCGGATCGTAGACGAAGAGATTCGAGTTGAGGAACGGCTGGCCGTCCTCTCCAACCGTCGCGAGATGGCCGTAGGGCGCCGTTTCGAGGAACGACCGCACCCAGGCGTCGTTCTTGCCACGGTCGCGCCGGCGCAGCCGGCTGCGCTCGTCGTCGCGGCCGGCGTTGTCCGCCCCGACCCTGTCCGGGTCCGTCGGGCGGTACGCGCTCACCCCGCCTCCGCCAGGTAGTCGCGCCGCAGGAGGTAGCGGTGCCAGAGCTCGTGTCCGGCGATGATCCACGGGAAGCTGCGGACCGAGAACTGGAAGCCGCTCGCGACCCCCGTCCGCGCACCCTCCTCCTCGTTCAGGGTGGCGAAGAAGTGGAGGTTGGCCCGCCGGACCGCGGCCCATTCCCCGCACAGGTCGTCGAGCGTTCGCGCGTCGGCCCGCGACGCGGACACCCAGGCGTCCTGGGCCATCGCCGGCAGCTGGATGCCTGGCTCGCGCACCATGTGGAGCGCCCGGTACCCGAAGACGCGCTCCGAGTCGACGACGTGCCCGACGACCTCGCGCAGACTCCACTTCCCTTCGGCATAGCGGTACGTCTCCCGCGCCTCGGGGACCGACTGCAGCAGCGCGAGCGTATCGCCGAGCTGATCGCGAAGAATCTGAAGAATGTCGCCGTCCGGGACCTGCGCCACGTAGCGCGCGTAGTACTCGGCGTACTCCGAAGAATCGGGACGGTGCAGAGCGCTCATCGGTCGTCTCCTATCCGACCATCGAGTTGCTCGATCGTCTGCGTGGACGGGTCACGCTCGCGCTGCAGCCGCCGCGCGGCGGTCTCGGCGTCGCGCCAGGCCCGAAGCACGTTCTCGCCGGCGAGCTTCGCGAGATCCTCCTCCGTCCAGCCGCGCCGCGAAAGCTCGGCGAAGAGCATCGGGAAGGTGGACACGTCTTCGAGCCCCACCGGCGTGGAGTCGATTCCGTCGAAGTCCGAACCGATCCCGACGTGGTCCACCCCTGCGATGCTGGCGATGTGGTCGATGTGGTCGGCCACGTCCGCGATCGTCGCCTCGTCGTTCGACGTGAGGAAGCCCGGGACGAACGTCACCATGACCACGCCGCCGTTCTCCGGCAGTCGGCGGAGCACCTGATCCGGGACGTTGCGGGCGTGGTCATGAACGCCCCGCGCCGACGCATGGGACCAGATGACCGGCGCCTCCGCGACGTCGAGGGCGTCGTTCATCGCCTCGGGCGAGGTGTGCGAGAGATCGACCAGCATGCCCATGCGGTTCATCTCGCGAACCACTTCCTTCCCGAATTCCGATAACCCTCCGTGGCGCGGCTCGTCGCAGCAGGAATCCGCCCAGTCCAGGGTACCGTTGTGCGTCAGGGTCATATAGCGCACGCCCATCGCGTAGTAGGCGCGCAAAGCGCCGAGCGAGTTCTCGATCGCGTGACCGCCCTCCATGCCGAGCATCGAGCCGATGCGCCCACGGCCGAACGCGCCCTCGAGGTCCGACGCGGTGAGCGCGAGCTCGAAGGCGTCCGGGTACCGCTCGATGATGCGGGCCGCGATGTCGATCTGCTCCAGCTGGACCTTCGCCGCGCCTTCCTCCGTCGCCTCGAACGGGATGTAGACAGACCAGAACTGCCCGCCGACCCGCCCCGCGCGCAGACGCGCGATGTCGGTGTGGAACGGCGTCGAACCACGGAGGTCGTGGGCGGACGCCTCGACGTCGTGGGGCGCGGATTCGCTTTGACGGATGGCCCAGGGGAGATCGTTGTGGCCATCGATGAGGGGCGTCGTGGAAAGCACGCGCAGCGCCCTCTGCATGTGCGTGTCCTGCGCCCGGGCGCTCGGGGCGCCGACGGTTACGAGGGCGAGGGTGAGGATGGCGGCTCGTATCATGGCGTGTCGATCGTTGAGGTGCGTCCGGACCGTAGAATCGCAGATCATCCCCGAGTCGGCCACTCCTCGGAGAGCAGCGCGTGCAGGACGTGATCCTCCCAGCGGCCGGCGATCTTCAGGTACGCGCGAGCGATGCCCTCGCGCCGGAAGCCCACCTTCTCCGCGATCCGGAGTGACGCCGCATTCGCCGGCATGATGCTGGCCTGCACTCGATGCAGCGCGAGGCCCTCGGGCGGCTGTGCGAAGGCGAAATCGAGGATGGCGCGCACGCCCTCGGTCCCGTAGCCGCGACCGACGAAGCCGGTCGAGACCTGCCAGGCGGCGTGCGCGCTCTGGGCGACGCCCCGTACGATCTCGTTGAGGGCGAACATGCCCACCATCATGCCGTCGGCCGCGAATGCGCCCATGCGAAAGTGTGTGCCCGCCTGTGCTCCGGACCGGCCCCGCCTCAGCTCTCGCTCGAAGCGCTCCTGCGGAGTCAGAGACGGATCCACGGCCGGCGTCCAGGGCCCCCAGGCTCCCGCGCTCTCGAGCAGCGCCCGGACCCACGCGCCCTCGTCGGAGGCCTCGAGCGGACGCAGCTCCATGCGTTCCGTCGAGCGCCGAAGCGCGGGGATCGGCCTCACGGTCACCCTCCGGACATGATCCGCTCGACCTCGTGGACCGAGCTCGGAGCGCTGGCGGAGAGGTTCTCGTGGCCGTTCTGCGTGACCAGGATGACGTCCTCGATCATGATCGCGAGGTCGAGCTCGGGAACGTAGAGCTCGGGCTCGACGGTGAAGACCATACCCGCCTCGAGCGGAGTCGTGTAGTCGCGCCCATCGATGGATTCCAGCCCCACGGGGTGTTCGATGTCGCACACGCCGAGGCCGGCGACGGCTGTGTACAGCGTGAGTCCCTTCCCTTGGGTCAGGTAGTCGCCGGATCACGTCGAGGATCGTGGCGCCCGGGCGGGCAGACTAGAGAGCGCCGCGGCGTTTGGCAATCCGGATCGGTCCAATGAACTCTGGCGCGAGAGTCCGGAGGAGCCTCTCTTGCTGGAACCGATTGCGATGTGCGCCCGGGCACGGGTCGGGCGTCACACGACACAGGGGCCCGAACGGGCCCTGCGGGGCACGAACAACGCACATCGGAGGCGGCTGTGACGACAACGGCGATGAGGGTTGCCCGGCACCGCCGGGGGCTCTGGGCAGGTCTTGCGATCTCGGCCTCGGTGCACGTGGCCGTGCTCACCGGCGTCTACGTCCCGGGAGTCGGGCCCACGGAGGACGACGGCAGGGACGCCGCCACCCGGGTCGACGACTTCGACGCGCTGGAGCTCGTCACGCTACGCGAGCCGGCCCCGGTGGACCTCACGTCGGTTCGGCCCTCGGACGCGACCAACTCTGCCGGCTCCGCGTCCGCGCCGACTCCAGAAGCGCCGGGTCGACCGTCGCTCTCCGAGATGCTGGCCCATCTCTCGCCGGCTTCGGTCGCGGCCACCACGCCCGAAACGGGTCGACCCGTCGTCACCTTCCGCGACCTGGAGCCCGTGGCGCAGACCGACGCGATGCTCGCGGTCCTGGCCCTCGGAGGCGGGTTGCAGAACGGAGAGGAAGACGAGGGTGGCGGGTGGAGTGCCCTGCTCGGGGGAATCGCCGCCGCACTCAGCGGCGGCGGGCAGTGCCCGACTCCTGGCGGCGTGGGGCCGATGATCCTCCGCTGACAGTCCTAGGGCCGTTCGAGTCCCAGCGTCCGAATCTTCCTGTGCAGCGTTCGCGGAGACACACCCAGAGTCTCCGCGGCCCTGCCTTGGTGCCACCCCGCCTCCGCCAGCGCGAGCTGGATGGCGATGCGCTCGAGCTGTTCGAGTTCGAGC
>JAURER010000002.1 GCA_030827315.1 Gemmatimonadota bacterium
CAGCCGGCGGCGAGCCCGGCGAGGCCGATCACGGCGCAGAGGAAGGGGCGGAGAGAAGTCGGGGCGGACATCGTCGTCTGAAGAACGCGGCTCGGATACGCGGCGGCTGGGCGCGAGACCGTGGGTGATACGCCGCCGAGACCCGGAAGTGCGGCACCGTTCGTTACGCCCGCGCGGAGGTTGCGGGGAAGTCGTGCCCCGGTCAAGGAGAGAGAATTCTTGAGGGCGGCCTCGCCGACAGGCTAGTTTCCCTCCCGTACAGGGGATGGCACCGCCCTTGCATGAGCGCATGGGCGCATTCTTCCTGCCGACGCGAGTGGACACGGGACCAAGATGATGGCAAGGGCCGAACCGAAGACGCGCCGTGGCGCCGGGCGCGCGCCGTGGGCCGTGCTGGCCCGCCTCTGGTACCCCGCGGAAACGCTTCTGGCGATCGCCTTTCTCGGCTCGCTCGCGCTCGGTGGCGCCTGGGGGACCTGGAAGAACCTGTGCGCGGGCGACGCGTGCCCCTCGATCGCGCAGATCAGCACCTTCGAGCACGAGCAGAAGAGCAAGGTGCTCGCACGCGACGGACGCCAGATCGCGGAGTTCGGCTTCGAGAGCCGGACGCCCGTGTCGATCCGCGCCCTGCCCGAATACGTCGCGCACGCGGTGATCGCCACGGAGGACAAGCGCTTCTACCGGCACCGCGGCTTCGACCCCCTCGGCATCGCGCGCGCCGCCGTGGGCGTCCTGACCTTCAATTACGCGGGGGGTGGATCGACGATCACGCAGCAGCTCGCCCGCAACATGTTCGACGAGATCGGCTTCGAGCGCAGATACGTCCGCAAGCTGAAGGAGGTCCAGGTCGCACTCGACCTCGAACGTTCGTACACCAAGGAGCAGATTCTCGAGGCGTACCTCAACGAGATCTACATGGGCCGGGGGTACGGATTCCAGAACGCCGCCCGCGGATATCTGGGCAAGGACGCCATCGACATGAACGTGGCGGAAGCGGCGCTGCTCACTGCCATCCTGAACCGTCCGGGTCGATATGACCCGTTCCAGTATCCGGAACGGGCGAGGACGCGTCGAAACCTCGTGCTGGAGCTGATGGCGGACCAGGGGTACCTCACGCGCGACGAAGCCGAGCGGTGGAGAGAGTTCCCGCTCCCCGAGACCGAGCCCGAGGGCCAGTTCGCCGAGCTCGCGCCGTACTTCGCGGAATGGGTGCGACAGATCCTGGCTGACCGCTTCGGGCAGGAGATCTACCGCGGCGGATTCCGAGTCTACACGACGCTCGACATCGAGATGCAGAAGGCCGCCCGGGCCGCGATGGAAATTGGCTGGAAGGCAATCGAGGCCGACTCGGCGGCCTTCCGGCACCCGCGCTACGCCGAATTCGATACCGTGGCCTCCTTTCCAGGACAGACGCCATACCTCCAGGGTGCCTTCATCGCGCTGGATCCGGAGACGGGCCACGTGCGGGCGCTCATCGGTGGCCGCGACTTCGAACAGTCGAAGTTCGACCGGGCGCGCCTGGCGCGCAGGCAGGCCGGGTCGTCGTTCAAGCCCTTCGTCTACACGGCTGCCATCGCAACCGGCATCCCCGCCTCGTACGTGCTCGAGGACAATGCGGTCGTGTACCCTCAGGTTTCTGGAGAGGACTGGCGCCCATCCAACTTCACGGAGGAGTTCCGGGGGCCGATGACGATCCGCGAGGGGCTGTACACCTCGACGAACATGATCGCCATCAAGCTTGGGTGGGAGGAGGTCGGCATCGAGACCGTGGCTCAGACCGCCCGCCGGATGGGGATCCAGACCGAGATCGAACGCTTTCCGTCGACGACGATCGGGGCGGCGGAGGTGATTCCGCTCCAGGTGGCCGAGGCCTATTCCACCTATCCGAACCTGGGCACGAAGGTCCGGCCGTTTCCCATCCTGCGGGTCGAGGACGCCGACGGCAACGTCGTCTGGGAGCCCCAGCCGGAGCGCACCACGGTGCTCGACAGCCTGCCCGCGCGCATCATGGTGGACATGCTGGAAGACGTGGTGCGGCGCGGCACGGGCTACAATGCCATCCGGGTCGCGGCGGGCCTTCCGAACACGGTACCCGCGGCCGGGAAGACGGGCACGACCAACGACGGCACGGATGTGTGGTTCACCGGCTTCACGCCAAACCTCCTCGCAACCGTGTGGTACGGCATGGACACCCCGCAGCCGATCTTCCGCGTGGGCGGAGGACGACGCCAGGCCACGGGCGGAGGCCTCGCCGCCCCGGTATGGGGAGCGTTCATGGCGCGCGTGTACCGGGGTGCCGATGCGGACCTCGACGCCGGCATCCCCGAGGATCAGCCGCCGCTGCTGCCGCTCCCCTCGGAGTGGCCGATTCCCGCAGGGCTCAGGACGGTGCTCGTCGACCGTCAGACGGGTCTGCTCGCTTCGCGCTGGTGCCCCGAGGAGGACCAGTACCTCGAGTTCTACATTCCAGGAACGGAGCCGACGGAGCTCTGCGATCGCTCCAGCCGGCGCTTCCGTTTCCCGCGGCAGGATCGCTGAACCGGCGGAGAGGAGCGGCGATCCGGGGCCCCGCGGCGGCGCGGCTTCGACGTGATGAAACGGACATCGAGTGTATATTAGCCGGTCATCATCCACCGGAGGAAGACGATGAGCAGCACCGCCAACCCGCGTGAAGTCGCCGTGCCCGTCTCCGTGTTCGAGGCCCTCCGCTCGGAGTTCGCCCAGGACGTCGGTACGCTCCGCACGGTCCGCGCGATGCACCACGCCGGCTACGGAGCCGGAGTCGCCGCGGCGGCGCACGTGAACAGGGAAGCCGGTGGTGACGCGCTCGCGCTCGGCACCGCGGCCTTCTGGAGCCAGCTCTCCGCGTACTTCGAGAAGCGCGGATGGGGCTCGCTGGCCCACCGTTCGCCGCACCAGGCCGTTGCGCTCCTCACGTCCACGAACTGGGCAGAGGCCGTCGCCGACGCGCCCAGCCGGGAGAGCTCCTGTAGCTTCTCCGCGGGATTCCTGTCGGGCCTGCTCTCGCAGCTGGCGGGCGGCGCGATCGCCGTCCTGGAGGTCGAGTGCCGGAGCCGGGGTGACGACGCGTGCGCGTTCGCCTTCGGGTCGGAGGCCGCGATCCACGACCTCTATGGCCACATGCTCGACGACGAGGACCTGGAGCAGGCGCTGCAGGCGCTCTGATCCGTTGAGCGGGACGCGGGCCATGGGCATCGACTTCGGCGAGAAGCGCATCGGCGTCGCCGTGAGCGACCCCTCGAACACCGTCGCCGTCCCCCTCGAGACGCTCGTCCGTCGCACGGGCAAGCGCCCGCCCTACGCGCGCATGATCGAGCTCGCCGCGGCATACGACATCGGACAGCTCGTGGTCGGCCTGCCGCTGGGTCTCGACGGCACCGAAAACGAATGGTGCGCGGAGGTGCGTGCGATGGGAACCCGGCTCGCCGAACGCTTGAATGTCCCGGTCGCATGGATCGACGAGCGCATGACCTCGGTCCGCGCCGAGCGAGCCGTCCGCAGCGGGGGGCTCGCCAAGTCGCGTCGCGAGGAGCGGGGCCGCGTCGACATGGCGGCTGCTCAGCTCATCCTCCAGGCGTGGCTGGATCACCCGGAGATGGCACGGTGATCGCCGCCCCCTTCGAGTCCCAGGGACGACCCGGCAGGCTCAGGCGCCTCCGACGTCCGGGCGCTGCCGCACTCGGGCTGATCGCGGTCGCGGCGGTGGTCTTCGCACTCGGCGTCGACCGTCCCGGCGAACCGGTGCTCATCGAGATCCCCGCCGGTGCGACATCGCCGCAGATCGCGGCCCTCCTCGAGGCGAACGGCGTCGTCGGGAGCGCTCGTCTCTTCCACGTCTACGTTCGCCTGCGCGGCGCCGACCGCTCGTTGAAGGCGGGCACCTACGCGCTCGAGACCCGCAGCTCGATGGCAGATGCCCTGCGCAGGCTCACCCGTGGAGAGGTCGAGACCGTCGCCGTCACGATCCCCGAAGGATTCCAGATCATCGACATGGCCGGGCGCCTCGCCGAGATCACGGGCCTGGATTCCGCATCCGTGGTGGCGTACCTGCGAAGCGACTCGCTGGTGGAGCGACTGGGCGTGCCGGGCCCGACCGTCGAGGGGTACCTCTTTCCCGACACGTACCGGTTCGCGCGCGGGGTACCCATCCACGTGGTCGCCCTCACGATGGTGGAACGGTACCGGGCGGTGTGGACACCGGAGCGCCTGGCACGGCTCGAGGGGACCGGCATGACCGAACGGGAGGTGGTCACCCTCGCGTCGATCGTCCAGACCGAGGCCCGCCAGGTCGCCGAGATGCCGCGGATCGCCGGCGTGTACCACAACCGGCTTCGCGAGGACTGGCTGCTGCAGGCGGACCCTACCGTTCTGTATGCGCTGGGCGGCTACAGGGCGCGTCTGCTCTACGCCGCGATCGACTCCGTACAGGACAACCCGTACAACACGTACTCGAACCGCGGACTTCCACCGGGGCCGATCGCGTCACCGGGGGAGCGGGCCATCGACGCCACGCTCTCCCCCGAGGAGCACGAGTACATGTTCTTCGTGGCGCAGCCCGACGGCTTCCACTCGTTTTCCCGGACACTCGGCGAGCACAACACGGCGAAGGAAGGGGCGCGAGTCGCGCGGACGGGCAGCGGCCCGTGAGGGCCGTATCGCTCATCGTCATCACCGACGCCGGACTCGCGCGCCCCCGCACGGTGCTGGAAGTGGTTCGGGCCGCCGTCGACGCCGGCGCTCCCGCATTCCAGCTCCGCGACAAGGGGGCCGAAGCGCGTGAAATGGCCGAAGCCGCCCGCGCGCTCCTCGAGGTTACGCGCCCGGCAGGGGCGCTGCTCATGGTCAACGACCGCCTCGACGTCGCCCTGGCCGTGGGCGCGGACGGCGTCCACCTGGGCCCGGACGACATTCCCGTAGCCGAGGCCCGGGCGGTCGTGCGAGAGGCGCAGGCGCGGCACGACGTCCCCTCGACCTTCATCGTCGGCACGTCCACGGACGACCCCCATGAGGCCCGCCGGCTGGTGGCCGACGGGGCCGACTACATCGGCTGCGGCACGGTGTACCCCACGACGTCGAAAGCGAACGCGGGCGCAGTCATCGGTCTCGACGGCCTTCGGCGCGTCGTTGCCGCCGTCGACGTGCCCGTGTTCGGCATCGGCGGGGTTTCGGAGGCTCGCTCGGAGGAGATCGCACGCGAGACAGGTGCGGCAGGCATTGCGGTCATCGGCGCCGTCATGTCCGCCCCCGACCCGGGTGCGGCGGTACGGGCGCTGATGCGCCCGTGGCTCCGCCGCGCCTGACAGCTTCCCGAAGCGAAGTTCGTAGGCGGCCGCACCTAAGGCACTCGGGCGTCAGATCCCCACCGCTTCGAGGAAGGCCTCGATCTCGCGCGCGCTCACGTGGAAGTCTCCGAGCGCCGCGCCGGCGTCGGGGTTGTGCCAGTCCGAGCCGCCGGTCATGAAAAGTCCCGCCGTGCGGCAGATGGACTCCAGGCGGAGCACCTCGGTGCGCCGGCTGCGCGGGCGGTAGACTTCCAGCCCCCTCAGCCCCGCGGCCTTGAGCGCCGGCAGGAAAGCGTCGACGAGTTCGGCCGGAGGGTGCGCCCAGACCGGGACGCCACCGCCGGCCAGAACCAGCTCGACCGCACCGACGGGGTCCAGTACGTGCGTCGGAACGAAGGCCTCGGCGTCATCCCCGATGAGACGGTCGAACGCGTCCCAGACGGACGTCGCGTGTCCGTCCGCGACGAGTGCCCGGGCGAGGTGCGGGCGGCCGATCACGACGCGATCGGGACCGGCGGCGTCTTCCACCGCCGAGAAGGGGACTTCGATCCCCTGCCTGCGAAGGAGTTCGAGCATCTCGCGCATGCGTTCCTCACGGCGGAGTGCCGCCCGTTCGGCATGCGCCACGATCGCGGAGGCTCCCGGGTCGACGAAGTACCCGAGGACGTGGACGTCGTGGCGATCGTGCGTGGAGGAGATCTCGATGGCCGGGATCACCTGGAGATTCTCGGAGCCGGCCGCCAGCTGGGCGGCCGCTACCGCCGCGCAGGTGTCGTGATCCGTGATCGCGATCACGTCGAGCCCGCCATCGGCGGCACCACGCACGACGGCCTCGGGCGACCAGGAGCCGTCCGAGGCCGTCGTATGAATGTGCAGGTCGAGCCTCACTGGCTCAGCCCTCCACGTCCTCCGGGTCGACGATCGCCGAGGCGGGGATCTCCGCCGGAGGCTCGTCCCCGGCGTACTCGGTCAGGACCGTCACCGTATCGCGCTCGACCTTGAGCACGCCACCGGCCACTTGGAACGATGCGCTTCCGCCGCCGGGCCGGTCCACGCTGAGTTCGCCGACGCCCACCAGGGCCAGAAGGGGCGCATGGCCCGGAAGGATTCCGACCTGACCGTCCCACGCCGGCGCAACCACGGCCGAGGCCTCGCCCTGGAAGACGATGCGCTCGGGGGACACGACCCGCACGTTGAGGGAGGCCATCGTCAGCCCTCGGCCGCCAGCTTCTCGGCCTGCGCGACGACCTCGTCGATGCCGCCCTGCATGTAGAACGCCTGCTCCGGAAGGTGATCGAACTCACCGTTCGCCACGCGCTCGAACGAAGCGATCGTGTCCTCGAGCTTAACGTATTTGCCCGGGATGCCCGTGAACTGCTCCGCGACGAAGAACGGCTGCGAGAGGAAGCGCGCGATCCGGCGGGCACGGCCCACGATGATCTTGTCTTCCTCCGTCAGCTCGTCCATGCCGAGAATCGCGATGATGTCCTGGAGATCCTTGTACCGCTGGAGGATCGCCTGCACCTGGGTCGCGACCTTGTAGTGCCGCTCTCCGACGAACTGCGGATCCATGATCCGCGAGGTCGAGTCGAGCGGGTCCACGGCCGGGTAAATCCCCTGCTCCGCGATCGAACGGGACAGCACGGTCGTGGCGTCGAGGTGCGTGAACGCCGTGGCGGGCGCCGGATCGGTGAGGTCGTCCGCCGGAACGTAGATCGCCTGCACCGAGGTGATCGAACCCGCGGCCGTCGACGTGATGCGCTCCTGCAGTTCACCCATCTCGGTGCCGAGCGTCGGCTGGTAGCCCACCGCCGAGGGCATGCGGCCGAGAAGCGCCGATACCTCGGACCCCGCCTGCGTGAAGCGGAAGATGTTGTCGACGAAGAGGAGCACGTCCTGGCCCTCGACGTCACGGAAGTACTCGGCCATGGTCAGCCCTGAGAGGCCCACGCGGAGACGCGCGCCGGGAGGCTCGTTCATCTGGCCGTACACGAGCGAGGTCGACTTCAGAACGCCGGACTCCTTCATCTCGAGCCAGAGGTCGTTGCCCTCGCGCGTGCGCTCACCCACGCCGCAGAAGACCGACTTTCCGCCGTGCTCCTGCGCGATGTTGTTGATGAGCTCCATGATGATGACCGTCTTGCCCACGCCGGCGCCCCCGAAGAGGCCGGTCTTGCCGCCCTTCACGTAGGGAGCGAGCAGGTCGACCACCTTGATGCCCGTCTCGAAGATCTCCGTCTTCGGCTGGAGCTGGTCGAACTTCGGCGCGAGGCGGTGGATCGGCCAGCGTTCGACGCTCGCCGACTCCGCGCCCCCGACGGGACCCATTTCGTCCACCGGCTCGCCGAGGACGTTGAGGATCCGGCCGAGCGCTGCCTCGCCGACCGGCACGGAAATGGAAGCGCCCGTATCGATGACCTCCATCCCCCGCGTCACGCCGTCGGTAGACGACATGGAGACGGCGCGAACCTGACCGCGGCCGATGTGCTGCTGCACCTCGGCGACGAGCTCGATCTCCTGACCGGCCTCGTTCGTGGTCTTGAGCTTGAGGGCGTTGTAGATCTCGGGCAGATGGGCGGTCTCGAACTCGACGTCGAGGACCGGACCGATGACCTGGATGACCTTCCCGATGTTTTCAGCCATGATGTCCCTGTATCCCTACTCGAGGGCAGCGGAGCCACCGACGATCTCGGCGATCTCCTGCGTGATCTGGGCCTGACGGGCCCGGTTGTACGTGCGGGTGAGGTGCTCGAGCACGTCCCCGGCGTTGTCGGTGGCACTCTTCATCGCCGAGCGCCGAGCACCCTGCTCGGCCGCGGCGTTCTCCACGAGCGCCGTGTACACGGCGTTGCGGACGTAGGCGGGGAGCAGCCTTTCCAGAATCATGTCCCCGTTCGGGCTGACGATGAAGGAATCGGCCGCGGCCGCCTTCGCGTCGCCCTGAATCGGCAGCAGGTCGCGCGTGTGCGGCGGCGTGGACATCGCCGACACGAACTTCGAGCTGACGAGGTAGACCGCGTCGATCTCACCCCGCTCGAAACGATCGCGGATCGGCGCGACAAGCGACTCCGCGTCGTCGACGGACGGCAGGTCGCCGATGTCCACGCGCTTCGTCATCATCTCTTCCCCGCGGAAACGGAAGTAGGCGACCGCTTTTTTCCCCGCGATGTGGAGCTCGGTCTCGACGCCCTGGCCCCGGAGATGCTCCATGAGGTT
The DNA here is from genome assembly GCA_030827315.1 of Gemmatimonadota bacterium. Classification (GTDB taxonomy): domain Bacteria; phylum Gemmatimonadota; class Gemmatimonadetes; order Longimicrobiales; family Gaopeijiaceae; genus UBA2589. Next base: position 8,520 of record JAURER010000002.1, read on the forward strand.
GCGGGCCTGCTTGATCAGATTCGAGTTGAATCCACCGCACAGCCCGCGGTTGGCCGTCAGCAGCAGGACCGCCGCCCGCTTCACCTCTGCCGGGCGCCGCAGAATCGGATACTGCTCGGAGAGACCGGGCGAATACAGCCCGCTCACGATCTCGGCCAGCGCGTCCGCGTACGGACGCGCCGCGTGCACGCGGTCGGTGGCCCGCTTCAGCTTCGAAGTCGCCACCAGCTCCATCGTGCGCGTGATCTGCCGGGTATTCTCGACCGACTTGATCCGGCGCTTTACGTCGCGTGAGCCTGCCACGTCGTCTCTTCCTGTCTAGCGGATGATCGGGACGGTCAGGCCGAAGCCCCGGCCGGCTCCATCTCGGCGGCGAACGACGCGTTGAACGACTTGATCGCGTCGATCAACTGCTGGGTCAGCTCGTCCGTGAGCTGCCCGCCGGTGCGGATGCCGTCGAGGATGTGCTGGTGCTTCGCCGCCATCGTCTCGTGGAAGCCGAGCTCCCACCGACGGACGTGCGCGATGTCGATCTCGTCGAGGTAGCCGTTGGTCACCGCGTAGATGACGGCCACCTGGTTTTCCACCGGCATCGGCTGGTACTGGGGCTGCTTGAGGATCTCGACGGTGCGGGCGCCGCGCGCGAGCTGGCGCTGCGTGGCCGCGTCGAGGTCGGATCCGAACTGAGCGAAGGCCTCGAGCTCCCGGTACTGCGCCAGGTCGAGACGGAGACGGCCGGCAACCTTCTTCATCGCCTTGATCTGCGCCGAGCCACCCACGCGGGAAACCGAAATGCCGACGTTCACCGCCGGCCGGACGCCCGAGAAGAAGAGATCCGGCTCGAGGAAGATCTGACCGTCGGTGATCGAAATGACGTTGGTCGGGATGTAAGCCGACACGTCACCACCCTGCGTCTCGATGATCGGGAGCGCGGTGAGCGACCCGCCGCCGAGCTCGTCGGAGAGCTTCGAGGCGCGCTCGAGCAGCCGGGAGTGCAGGTAGAAGACGTCGCCCGGGTAGGCCTCGCGTCCCGGGGGACGGCGAAGCACCAGCGAGAGCTGACGATACGCCTGCGCCTGCTTCGAGAGGTCGTCGTAGACCACCAGCGTGTGCTTGCCCTGCCACATGAAGTGCTCGGCGAGCGCGGTCGCGGCGTACGGAGCGATGTACTGCATCGGCGCCGGGTCGGAGGCGTTCGCGGCGACGACGATGGTGTAGTCCATCGCGCCATGCTCGCGCAACGTCTCCACGACGCCGCGGACCTTGCCGGCGCGCTGCCCGATCGCGCAGTAGATGCAGATGACGTCCGTGTTCTTCTGGTTGATGATCGCGTCGACCGCGACGGCCGTCTTGCCCGTACCGCGGTCCCCGATGATCAGCTCGCGCTGACCGCGGCCGATCGGGATCATCGAGTCGATCGCCTTGATGCCCGTCTGCATCGGCTGGCCGACCGGCTGCCGCTTGACGATGCCCGGGGCCACGATGTCGATCTGGCGCGTGCCCTCGATACCGTCGATGGGTCCGAGACCGTCCTGGGGGGCACCGAGCGGGTCGACGACGCGGCCGAGGTAACCCGCACCGACCGGTACGTCGAGGACGCGGCCGGTCCGGCGGACCTGGTCGCCCTCGTGCAGGCGGGTCCACTCACCCATGATTACCGCGCCGATATTGTCCTCTTCGAGGTTCAGCGCGAGCGCGGTCACGGCTTCGCCGGTCTCGGACGAGGTGATCTCGAGCATCTCGGAGGCCATCGCCTTTGTGAGGCCGTAGATGCGCGCGATACCGTCCTTCACCTCGAGGACTTCGCCGATCTCCTCCGCCTGGAGCTGTTCTTCGTACCGCTCGATCTCGTTGAGCAGGACGTCCTTGATCTCACTGGCGCGGAGCTGGGAGTCGTTGGCCATCTCTGATTCAGGTCCTGTAAAGTTTGTCCGGGATCAGGCGCTCGTCCCGCCGACACCGGCGGGCAGCTTTGCCTGAAGAAGGTGGCGGCGCATGATGTCGAGACGCCGACGCACCGATCCGTCGTAAATCGTGTCACCGGTTCTAACGACGATCCCACCGACGATCTCGGGCTGAACCCGGACGTGGGGAATCGCTTCCTTTCCGAGGACCGCCGAGAGCTTCTCGGTGATCACCCGTCTCGTGGCCTCGTCGATGGGACGCGCCACCGTGACCTGCACGTGTTCACGCCCGAGGTGGGCGTCGAGGATCGCATGGTACTGCTGTGCGATGGCGCGCAGCAGCCGCTGGCGACGCTTGTCGATCGTGACGAGAACGAAGTTCACGACGTGCCGCGGCATCGTGTCCCCGAGCACCTTCCGCACCACGTCCTTCTTGACGTCGTCGGAGATGCGCGGAGTCTCGAGGAAGAGACGCACCCTGGCGTTCTCCTCGAGAAGCCGCGCGACGGTGTCGATCGCCTCCCCGTACGCCTCGAGCGCGTCGTTCCGACCGGCGAGCGCGAAGAGCGTCTCCGCGTAATTCCGCGCGACGGTCTCGTCCCTCACCTCAGGCGCTCCCGCTCACGAGTTCGCCGAGGTACTTCTCGACGAGCTGCCGATCCCTGTCCTGGTCGAGCTTGTCGGACAGCAGGCGCGAGGCACCCGCCATCGCCAAATCGACGGCCTCCTTGCGGAGCACCTGGATCGCCGCGTCGCGCTCCCGCTCGATTTCGACACGGGCGCGCTCCACGATGCCCTGCGCCTCGACGCGGGCCTTCTCCTCGATCTCGTGACGGAGGTGCTCGCCAGCAGCCTTGCCTTCGGCGATCAGCTCGTTGGCCTGACGACGTGCGTCGGCCAGCTGGGCCTTGTGCTCGGCCAGCAGCTTCGCTGCTTCCTCGCTGCGTGCCGACGCCTCGTCGAGCTTCGACTGGATCCCACTCTCCCGGGCCTCGACGGCCGCGAGAATCGGACCCCACGCGAACCGCCTCAGAAGGCCGAGCAGCGCCAGAAACACGACCCCGGTCCAGACGGTCGTGCCGAGGTTGACGGTGAACAGAGGGGTCGTCCCCTCCGCACCACCCTGAGCCCACGCCGCCTGCGGCAGCGCGAGGAGGAGGGCTGTAAGCGCAGCCATACGGCTCGTCTTCATACCAAGCTCCATGTTGTTCCGATGCCCTGTACGCTTCGAGCGCGCGGACGCCGGATCAGAACTTGAGGAAGGCGAGACCGAGGCCGAAGAGCGCTGCGCCTTCGATGAGGGCCGCGAGAATGATCGACGCGGTCTGGATGCTGCCGGTCGCCTCGGGCTGGCGGGCGATCCCGGCGGCCATCTGCGCGCCGATCTGGCCGATGCCGATGCCGGCGCCGATCACGGTGAGACCGATCGCGAGACCGGCACCCACCAGTCCGATGCCACCCTGCGCCGCAGCGTCCTGTACCGCCATGAGCGAGAAGAACATGATGTCAGATTCCCGGATGTTGAGGGGTTGTTACGAAGTGAATACCAACGGCCCGGCGAAGCATCAGTGTGCGTGCCGGATGAGTCCGATGAAGACCGAGGTCAGCATCGCGAAGATGTAGGCCTGCAGGCAGGCGACAAACAGCTCGAGGATCATGAGCGCGCTCATGATCAGCACGGACACCCCGCCCACGACGAAGCTCTGGGTCACGAGGATGAGTCCGACGATCGCGAGGATGAGGATGTGTCCCGCCATCATGTTCGCGAAGAGACGGACGGCGAGCGCGAAGGGCTTGGTCAGCTTACCGAGGAACTCCACCGGGGCCATGATGACCAGCATCACCGGCTTGAGCGGCGTCGGCAGTCCGTGGGGCACGAAGAAGACCGTGCGCGCGTAACCGGCCGGGCCCAGAGCCCGGAAGCCGGCGATCTCCGTCACGACGAACGAGATCACGGCGAGTGCCGCGGTCACGGAAAGATTCGCGGTGGCCGTGATCCCGAACGGGGTGAGCCCGAGCAGGTTCATGAACAGGATGAAGAAGAAGATCGTGAGAATGAACGGGGTATAGCCGTCGCCATCCTCACCGATGTTCGCCCGCACCACGTCATTCCGGAAATACAGGATCAGCGCTTCCATCGCGTTCGCGATTCCGGACGGTGCCTTCCCTTCCTCGCGCGTGCGGCTCGCACGGGCGACGGGGATGAAGATCGCGAGACATAGGAACGCAGCGAGGAAGATGAACAGGAGCTGGCGGGTCGGAGACAGGTCGAGCGTGAGCCCCCCGATGTGGATCGGGTCGAACGCCAGCGCGTTCAGATCGAAGTGCAGCCCCGCGAACTCCATCTCGCGCGCGTCTTCGAGGTGGTGCGAGATGTAGTCGGGGATCTCACCGATCGATCCGAGGCCGTGCGCGGACGCGGCCGATTCCGCCCCGTGCGCCGCGGCCTCGGCCCCATGAGCGGCTTCCTGAGCGTGCTCGGCCGCCTGACCCGGACCCTGGAAGATGCTGGCGAAGAAGCTCATCGTGCGTATCCGCTGGAGGCGTGTCCGCCAAGGAAGGCGGTCTCGAGCAGGTGCAGGGCGAAGAGGAAGCCGGCCGTGGAGAGGACCGTCACGGCGGGCTCGGGAACAGGATAGAGCGAAGCGACCGCGCCGGCGACGCCGATGCATCCGAACCGGACGAGCATGCCCGCGACCCACAGCTTCATGAAGCGCAGGTGATCGCCGTGGGCAGCTTGAAGGAGCACGAAAAGACCGGCCTGGATCCCGAGGGCCGCGACCCCCGCCGCGAGCGTGGTGACACCCGCGGGAGCCCCGAGCAGCGCCCAGCAGAGCGCGACCGCGAGGGCCACCAGTGCGGCCGCAGCCGCCATGTATCGCGTTGTTCCCGTCATGGGGAGTCCGAATCCCGGTTCTGTTCCAAGCGCCTCGTCACGTGCGCATAGAGACTGTAGAAGCCGGCAGCCGCCCCAATGAGCGCTCCAATCACCGCGAGCACGTCCGGCGCGCCGACCTTCGTACCGATCCAGTGGCCCAGAAATCCGAAGACGAAACCGGCGACACCGACGTTGAGAGCCCGCCCCAGAACCTCGGCCGAAGCCGAAGCCGGTCGGACCTTCTTCGACCCTCCACTTTGGTCGTTTGTCGCTGCCACGACGGTACCTCCCGTCCCGAGCCGGCAAAGCTTAGTCGCTTGTGAAAAACTGCGCAAGCCGTGTCGGGCCCCGTATCCGGGTCCTCCGGCGCCCCCCGGCGAGGCCACATGGTCTGCTTGACGGGCAAGGAGGCGACCGGCTTTATTCGAGGCCGAACAGATCCTCGCCGCGGCCCTGCAGCCGCAAGCCGAATGAGCCCGAACACCGACACGATCAGCGAAGTCGACCGCGACCTGGAACTGCTCGAACGAGCCGCCGACGTCGCGAACTCGATGCGGGCTCAGGTGGAGAAGCGCATCGTCGGCCAGCATCAGGTCATCGACGAGATGCTCACTGCGCTTCTGGCCAACGGCCACGCGCTCCTCGTCGGCGTCCCCGGACTCGCCAAGACCCTCCTCGTCCAGACCGTAGCCGACGCACTCGACCTCGGCTTCAGCCGGATCCAGTTCACCCCCGACCTGATGCCCACGGACATCACCGGCACGGAGGTGATCGAGGAGGACCGAACCACGGGAAAGCGCGTCTTCCGTTTCGTGAAGGGCCCGATCTTCGCGAACATCGTTCTGGCCGACGAGATCAATCGAACGCCACCGAAGACGCAGGCGGCGCTGCTCGAGGCGATGCAGGAGCGCGCGGTCACCGCGGCGGGTGAGACGTATCGCCTCCCGCCGCCCTTCTTCGTTCTGGCGACGCAGAATCCGATCGAGCAGGAGGGCACGTACCCCCTGCCGGAGGCCCAGCTCGACCGCTTCATGCTCGAACTCCCCATCTACTACCCCTCGCGGGAGGAAGAAGAGGAGGTCGCCATGAGGACGACGGGCGAGCAGACGGATCAGGTCGAGAGCGTCATCAGCGCGCAGGAACTCATCGAGCTCCAGGGTCTCGTGCGCCGGATTCCCGCACCGCCGTCCCTCGTCTCTTTCGCGGTTCGGCTGGCGCGCGCGACTCGTCCGGGCCAGGAGGCTGCCCGCGTGACCAGCCGTTACGTCGCCTGGGGAGCGGGGCCCCGCGCATCTCAGTACCTCGTTCTGGGTGCCAAGGCGAGAGCGGCGGCTCGGGGGTCGGCCATGCCCTCTCTAGACGACGTCCGCTCCGTCGCGCCCGCGGTGCTGGCTCACCGCCTCGTGCTCAACTTCGAGGCGGAAGCCGACGGACGAGGCACGCGCGACGTGATCCGGGAACTCCTGGAGGAGAGCCAGGGTTGGACGTAGATCGAAGTACCGTTGATCGACCCCTGGGTCGACGCACCCCATGATCGGCTTCGCCGCCCTCGTCGTCGCGGCGCTCCTCGGTGTTTCGGCCGTGCTCACCGCGGTGCACGATGCGGCGTTTCAGATCGCGCGCAGCCACGTGCGCGCGCTCCTCGACGAGGGCTTCGACGGCGCGGGGTCGCTCACTCGCGTCCGCGAAAACGCGACCTCCATCCAGGCGAGTGTCCGCATCGTGACGCAGGCCCTCGACCTCTCCGCGCTCGCCATCATCATCCTCATGGGGGTGTCGGTCTGGCAGGGCGCGGGTCCCCTGGTCAATGCCGTGGCCGCCGTCGTGCTCGTGGTCGCCGTCGCGGACGTCATCCCCCGCCTGATCGCGGCGCGGCGCCCCGTCCGCCTCGCTCTGAGCGGGTCTCGGGTCCTGCTCGCCGTGGAGCGCATCACCCGGCCGATCACGGCGCCCGTGGAACGCCTCGAGGAGCGGATCGGTTCGAATGGCGACGCGCGCACCGACCAGCACCGCGAGCTGAGGGAGATCCAGGCCATCGGGGCCGAGGAAGGCGTCCTCGTCGAGGGGGAAAACCGGCTCGTGGAGCGAGCCTTCCGACTCGACGAGACGACGGCGTGGGACGTGATGATTCCGCGCGTGGACATCTTCGCCTGGAACGAGCAGCGCACGCTTGCCGAGGTGATCGACGAACTCCACGACGTGCCGTACAGCCGGGTACCGGTCTTCCGCGAGTCGGTCGACGACGTCACGGGCATCGTGTACGTCCGCGAAGCCTACGCCCGATGGGCGCAGGGCGAACGAGACCTCCCTCTGGCCCGACTGGCCAGGGAGCCCTTCTTCGTGCCGGGATCGCTCCCGCTCACGCAGCTGCTGCAGGACTTCCAGGCCCGGCGCATCCACCTGGGTATCGTGGCCGACGAGTTCGGGGGTACCGACGGGCTCGTGACCCTCGAAGACGTTCTCGAGGAGCTGGTGGGCGACATCCAGGACGAGACCGACCGCGAAGAGGACGATATCGTCCGCCTGGCCGACGACGTGCTGATGTGCGACGCGGGGGTGGATCTGCGCGACCTGGTCGAGGTGCTCGACGTACCCCTTCCCGAGACGGAACACCGGTCCCTCAATGGATTCATTCTCGACGAGCTCGGACACGTGCCGGCGGTCGGGCACGTCCTGGAGGTCGAGGGGGTGCGCATCGAGGTCGTCGCGGCGTCGGAGACACAGGTACTGCGCGCCCGTCTGACGCGGATCGCCCGGACCACCGACGCCCCGGAGTAGCCGGTTGGCAACGATTCTTCCCTTCGACGGCAAGACCCCGAGTATCCACCCGTCGGCGTTCCTGGCCCCGACCGCGGTGATCATCGGCGACGTCACCATCGGCGCCGAATCGAGCGTCTGGTTCGGCGCGGTGCTCCGGGGAGACGACCCTGAGCACGGGATCGTGATCGGCCCGAGGACAAGCATCCAGGAGAACTGCGTGGTCCACGTCGGCGGGTGGGCGCCGACGATCATCGGCGCCGACGTGACCATGGGTCACGGCGCGAAGTGCGAAAGCTGTACCGTGGGAGACGGCACGGTCATCGGCATGAACGCGGTCGTGCTCCAGAACGCCGTGGTCGGCGAGCAGTGCCTCCTGGCCGCCGGCACCGTGATCCTCGAGGGAACCGAGATCGCTCCGAGAAGCCTGGTCGCGGGGGTTCCAGGCGTGGTGAAGAAGACGCTCGAGGGCAACGCGGCCCGCTGGATCGAGCGAGGCGGCGCCCACTACGTGGCCCGGTCACGGGCCTACCTGCGCGAGGGGATCGGCTCCGGTGATCCGGACGCCGGGAGCCGGCCCGGGGATGACGCGCCGCAGTGAGTCCGGAGGATTCCGCGAGAGGGGAGGGCGAAGCTCGACCCTTCGTCACGCCCGACCGCGGCCGTGACGCCGACTCCCCGCGCCCCGGGTCCTCCTCCCCCCCCTCGCCCCCGGTCGAGGAGCAGGTCTTTCTCTGCGACCTGTGTGGAAGCGTCATGCTGAACCTTCACTGCAAGCTCGTCTGCGAACGCTGCGGCTACAAACGGGACTGCTCGGACCCCTGACGCCAGCCGCGCGAACGTGCGGTGCCGCCTTCAGAGGCCGACGACGGACTCCAGGTACCAGCGCACCATCGCCTCGCCCCAGACGTAGGACACCCCACTCCCGGCCGCGAGGAAGACGCCGAAGGGGATCAGTCGATGGAAGACCTCCTCGCCCGACCGCGGCCGAGCGCTTGCCAGCAGCGAACGGACCAGCGTCACCACCAGCGCAAAGACGGACCCCAGGAAGACGGTCAGGCCGACCCCCCACGGTCCGAGGAAGGCGCCGACCATCATCATCATCTTCACGTCGCCGCCGCCCATCGCCTGGTCCACGCCGGCCTCCTCGAGCCGGCCCGGCGACATCTTCCGGATGATCCGGGTCCCGAGAACGCCCACGAGCCAGAGCACCCCGTATCCGAGGGCCGCACCCACGACCGACGTGCGCCAGTCGATGCCCCCGGGCAGGAACGCCATGGCGAGCCCCAGGGCCGTCCCCCCCTTGGAGAACTCGTCGGGAATGATGTAGAAGCGGGCGTCCGAGATGGAGATCCCGAACAGGATGGTCAGGAAGAGGCTGCCCCGGAACGCCTCCTCGCTCGGGCCGTTAAGGGCGAAGAGCGCCGCCCACATGAGCCCGGTCGCGAACTCGACCAGGGGGTACTGCAGGGAGATCGGCGCTCCGCAGTTGCGGCACCTGCCCCGCAGCCACAGCCAGCTCACGACCGGTACATTGTCGTGCCAGGCGATCGCGCGGTCGCAACCGGGGCAACGCGACCTCGGGCGGACGACCGACTCGTCGACCGGCCAGCGCAGGGCGCAGACGTTGAGGAACGACCCGATCAGGAGCCCGTACAGGCCCGCGATCACGGGAATCGCGATGTCCATCGTCACCGGCGCCCCCCCCCGTCGGTCGTCCCGGCCCCGTGTCTCCTGGGCGTCATCCCCTGGTCCTCGCGATGTCGTACATGAGGACCGCTCCTGCGATGCCGACGTTCAACGACTCGGCCGGCCCGCTCATCGGCACGGCCACGACGCTGTCGGCGACGGCGCGGATCTCCGCGCGAACGCCGACCCCCTCGTTGCCGACGACGAGAGCCAGGCCCCGGCGCGCTCCGCTTGTCCCGGGTTCGCGTGCCGTTCCGAGCGAGGCGCCGACGGGCTCGCCCTCCGACGACGCCACGAGGATCGGCACCCCGAGCGCACCGAGCCGTTCGGTAGCCCGCGCCGCGGACGTGGCCACCACGGGGAGGCGGAAGACCATCCCCGCCGAAGCACGCACGGCCTTCGCGCTCCAAGGGTCGCCGGTGCCGTCCAGGCACAGCAACGCGTCGAATCCGAACGCCACGGCGGATCGGACGAGCGTCCCCACGTTGCCCGGATCCTGGACGGCGTCGAGCACCAGGAAGAGTCCTCCGGGGGGCAGCTCGTCGTCTCCAGCGTCCGGCTCGTGGCAAACGAGAAGGACCCCCTGGGGGTGCTCGGTGTCGCCGAGCCCCGACAGCTCGGCGTCCCCGATCTCGACTCGATCCAGCTCGCCGAGGCGGTCGTCGAGCGACCTCCCGGCGGGACTTTCCCGCAGCCGCGGCGACGTCACCGCGAACGCGGGCCGGGCGCCCGCGTTCAGGGCCTCCGCCACGGCACGGATCCCCTCGACCAGCACCCTGCCCTCACGCGTCCGGCTCTTCCGCGACCTCAGGCGGGCGATCAGACGCGTCCGGCTCTGGCTCAGCGACATCGCCCGGGCCACCTTTGGCGCGCATCCGAGGCGAGGACCGAGACGCCATGAGCCCCCCACGAAGATCCGTCCCACCCATCGCACTGACCATCGCCGGGAGTGACTCCGGTGGCGGCGCGGGCATCCAGGCCGATCTCAGGACGTTCCATCAATTCGGGGTGTACGGGACGAGCGTGATCACGGCGATCACCGCTCAGAACACCTTGGGCGTGCGGGCGATCCATGCCGTCCCGCTCCACGACGTGCGCGCTCAGCTCGACGCCGTCGCCGAAGACCTGCGCCCCGCGGCATTCAAGACCGGCATGCTCGCCACCGCGGAACTCGCCCGGGAGGTCGCCCGGGGTATCCGGGCCCACCGCCTCGTCGGCTTCGTCATGGACCCGGTGATGGTCGCCACCACCGGCCACCGGCTGCTCGACGCCGATGCGGAGTCGGCGCTGCTCGACGCGCTGCTCCCGCTCGCCGCGGTCGTCACGCCGAACCTCGAGGAAGCCGGCATCCTCACCGGAGCGCCCGTGGCCACCGTCGACGAGATGGCGGCCGCAGCACGCGCCCTCGTCCGCCTCGGCGCGGGCGCGGCGCTCGTGAAAGGCGGGCATCTCGACGACGCGGCGAGTGGCACCCGAGTCGTCGACCTGCTCTGGGACGGCACGGCCGAGCACCGCTGGACCCGTCCGCGTGTCGATACGCGGCACACGCACGGAACTGGGTGCACCCTGTCCGCGGCCATCACCGCGGGTCTCGCCCACGGCCTGCCCGTGCGCGAAGCCGTCGCCCGCGCGACCGCCTTCATCGGCCGGGCCATCGCGACGGCCCCGGGCCTGGGGACCGGAAGGGGACCGGTGAATCACTTCGCACCCCCGGACGAATCGGACTGAGCCCCGTCGCGCCCGACCGACGCGCCGCTCGCGGGGGCCGGTGCGGCCCCGCTCATTCCGCTCACGAATTCCGTCAGCAGCCCCGCCACGTCCGAAGAAGCCCGCCCTCCTGCCTCCAGCACCTCGTCGTGCGACAGCGTGCCACCGCCGAGCCCGGCGGCCCGGTTCGTGACCAGGGACAGAGCGACGACACGGAGTCCCGCCGCCCGAGCAACGGCTACTTCGTGGACGGTCGACATCCCCACGAGGTCGGCTCCGAGGCTCCGGAGCATCCGGATCTCGGCGGGCGTCTCGAAGGCGGGGCCGAGTACTCCGGCATACGTCCCCTCCGCGAGCCTCAGGCCGCGACGGCGGGCGGCGGACCGCATCGAGGCCCGCAGCTCCGGGTCGTACGGCGCGCTCATGTCGGGAAAGCGAACCTCGCCCCGTGCCGACGGACCGCTCAGGACGCTTTGGAAGGAGAGATTGATCTGGTCGTCGAGGAGCACGAGGTCGCCGGGCTCCAGCAGGGGGTGGATCGCCCCCGCCGCGTTGGTCAGCACGACGGACTCCACGCCGAGGTGCGCCATCATGCGGACCGGCGCGGCCACCACGTGCTCCGGCACGCCTTCGTAGGCATGTACCCGCCCAGCCTGCACGAGGACGTCGACACCGCGCAGGCGCCCCGCGACGAAGCGTCCCCCGTGACCCTCGATGCCGGCCGGAGGCAGGGGTGGCAGCTCCTCGAAGGGGACCGAGACCGGCCCCTCGATCGCGTCGGCGAAGGCGCCGAGCCCCGACCCGAGCACCACGGCGACCCTCGGCGCGCACCGCATGCGCGCACGCATCCGCTCGACCGACGCCTCGAGTTCGAGGCTCCACCCCGTCCCGCCCTGCGAGCTCAGAGAATCATCCCGGCGACGGTCGCGGTCATGAACGCCGCGAGTGAGCCTCCGATCATGGCGCGGATCCCGAGTCGCGAGAGATCGTGCCGTCGACTCGGCGCGATCCCGCCGATGCCCCCGATCTGGACCGCGATGGACCCGAAGTTGGCGAAGCCGGAGAGTGCGTATGTGGCGATGATGACGGAGCGCGGCTGCAGACCCGCGGCCCCATCCGTGCTTCCGCCGGCCAGCGTTCCGGCGAGCTGCAGGTAGGCCACGAACTCGTTGAGCACCGTCTTGACCCCCATGAGTGAAGCCACCGCGGGGGCGTCTGCCCAGGGCACGCCCATGAGCCACGCGAGTGGCGCAAGGAGCATTCCGAGGATCCGCTCGAGGGTCACGCCTTCCACCCCCACGAGGGCGCCGGCCCACCCGAGCATGCCGTTGCACAGGTGGATGAGCGCGACGAAGGCGAGGAGCATGGCGCCCACGTTGAGGGCGAGGGTGAGTCCCTCGGCCGCCCCGCGCGCGGCCGCGTCGATCACGTTCACGTCGGGGCGCTCGACGACGATGTCGAGGGACCCGGACGTGGTCGGTGTCCCGGTCTCCGGAAGCATCAGCTTCGCCACGACGAGCGCCGCCGGGGCGGACATCACGGATGCCGCCAGCATGTGCCCGGCCACGTCCGGGAAATACGCCACCAGCATGCCGACGTAGGCCGCGAGGACTCCTCCAGCGACGGTGGCGAAGCCGCTGGTCATGAGCGCCATCAGCTCCGACTTCGTCATCTTCTCGACGAAGGGCTTGATGAGCAGCGGCGCCTCCGTCTGACCCACGAAGATGTTGCCCGCGGCGGACAGGGTCTCGGCCCCCGAGGTCCCCATGGTCCGCTGCATGACCCATGCGAACGCCCGCACGACCCGCTGCATCACGCCCAGGTGGTACAGCACGGTCATCAAGGCCGAGAAGAAGATGATCGTCGGCAGCACGAAGAAGGCGAAAGCCGCACCCGTCCGCGCCACCTGGTCCGGCATCGCCTCGAAGCCCCCCTGACCCACTACGCCCACGGGTACGGTGTCGAAGACGAGGTTGCCGAAAACGAAGGCCGCGCCGTCGGCGGTGTAGCCGAGGAGTCCGACCACCACCGCGCCCGCCGCGTCGAAGACGCGCGCACCGAGGGAGCTCTTGAGAATGAAGACCGCGAACAGGAGCTGGAGGGCGATCCCCCAGCCCACGGTCCGCCACACGATCTTCCGGCGATCGGTGCTCAGAGCCCAGGCGATCCCTCCGAGGACGAGCAGCCCGAGCAGCGACCGTGCCCGTTCCACCCACGGGGTATCGAGCCCTCCCTGGGGTACCACGATCTGCCCCGCCGCGGAGGCGGGCGCGACGATCGCGACGACGGCCAGAGCGCACCCGCACCCGACCAGAAGCCGCCCGCCGGCCCGGCGGCCCGCTCCGGCGCTCACCACCACCCCCCATGGTCGATCTCGTCGCGGCCCAGCACGATCCCGCCCCGCTTCGCCTGCACGAGTTTCGGGTTGCGGAAGATCGGGACGAGCGCGAGCCCTGCAACGAAGCCGCCCACGTGGGCGGCATACGCCACACCCCCGATGCCTCCCGATACCAGCACGCCGCTGAGCTGCAGCGTGAACCAGTAGCCGAGCATGATCCAGGCCGGCAGGGGAACGATCCAGAAGCCGACGAGCGTGTCGACCCGAGCGTGCGGGTACAGCAGGATGTAGGCGCCCATCACGCCGCTGATGGCGCCCGAGGCGCCGACCATCGGCAGCGTGGACGAGGGGTCGGTGAGAACCTGTGCCATCGCCGCGGCGATCCCGGTCAGGAGGTAGAAGGCGAGAAAGCGGAAATGCCCCATCGAGTCCTCGATGTTGTTGCCGAAGACCCAGAGGAACCAGAGGTTCCCGATGAGGTGACCCCATCCGCCGTGCAGGAAGATGGACGTGACCACCGAGACGGCCCCGAGGCCCGGGACGCCGCAGATCGGGTCGGCGGCCGCGCCCAGGCTGCCCGTAAGATCCGAGGGCACCACGCCGAATGAACAGATCGAGGTGACCAGGCGCTCCCCCGCGCCCGCCCCCTGGACGAGCACCCACGTGGCGAGCGTCAGGCCTGCGAGGAAAAGACTGAGCACCGGAGGGAGCTCGGTCGGGTTGTGGTCTCGAAGCGGAAACATCGCGCCAAGCTACCTCCCGTGCCGCGCGGGGGGCAAAATTCCGCCACTTCGACAGGTGTCGACGCGCGATTCCCGCCATTCCGGCGCAATCAGCGTCGTCTTATCCGGCACGGCCATTGCACCTCGGAGGGGGAGTACAACTTCACCTCCCAAAACACAGTGACGAGGAGAGCATGGGTAAAGTCATCGGGATCGACCTTGGAACCACCAACTCGGTGGTCGCGGTCATGGAGGGCGGCGAGCCCGTCGTGATCCCCAACTCGGAGGGCGGGCGCACCACGCCGTCTGTCGTGGCGTTCACCCGCGACGGGGAGCGCCTCGTCGGCCAGGTCGCTCGCCGGCAGGCGATCACGAATCCGGAGAACACCGTGTTCTCGATCAAGCGGTTCATGGGTCGCAAGCACACCGAGGTGAAGGAAGAGGAAAAGCTCGTCCCTTACGACGTCGAGCACGGCGCGCAGGAGCGCATCACTGTGAGGATCCCCAACGCGGACACGTCGTTCACGCCGCCGGAGATCAGCGCGATGATCCTCCAGAAGATGCGTCAGACGGCCGAGGACTACCTGGGCACCAAGGTGGAGCAGGCCGTCATCACGGTCCCGGCGTACTTCAACGACGCGCAGCGTCAGGCCACGAAGGACGCGGGCAAGATCGCGGGCCTCGAAGTGCTCCGGATCATCAACGAGCCCACCGCCGCCGCGCTCGCCTACGGCCTCGACAAAAAGAAGGAAGAAAAGATCGCCGTCTTCGACCTCGGCGGCGGCACCTACGACATCTCGATCCTGGAGCTCGGCGACGGCGTCTTCGAGGTGAAGGCGACGAACGGCGACACGCACCTCGGCGGCGACGACTACGATCAGCGCGTCATCAACTGGCTGGTCGAGGAGTTCCGGCGCGACCAGGGCATCGACCTGTCCAAGGATTCGATGGCGCTCCAGCGCCTCAAGGAGGCGGCGGAGAAGGCGAAGATGGAGCTCTCGACGACGATGTCGTCCGACATCAACCTCCCCTTCATTACCGCGACGCAGGAAGGTCCGAAGCACCTGAACTACAGCCTCTCCCGAGCCAAGTTCGAGCAGCTGGTCGACGACCTCAACCAGCGCACGATCCCCCCGATGGAGAAGGCGCTCAAGGACGCAGGTCTCTCGAAGGCGGACATCGACGAGGTGATCCTCGTGGGTGGATCGACACGCATCCCGAAGGTGCAGCAGATCGTGCGCGACTTCTTCGGCAAGGAGCCCCATAGGGGCGTGAACCCCGACGAGGTGGTGGCGGTCGGCGCCGCCATTCAGGGTGGCGTGCTGGCCGGTGACGTGAAGGACGTCCTGCTCCTCGACGTGACCCCGCTGTCGCTCGGCATCGAAACGCTGGGCGGCGTCATGACCCGGCTCATCGAGCGCAACACGACGATTCCGACGAAGCGGGCCGAGGTGTTCTCGACGGCCGAGGACAACCAGACCACCGTCGAGATCCACGTGTTGCAGGGCGAGCGCGAGATGGCGATCAACAACAAGACCATCGGCAAATTCCAGCTGACCGGCCTTCCACCGGCTCCGCGCGGCATGCCGCAGGTCGAGGTGACGTTCGACATCGACGCCAACGGCATTCTCCACGTGTCCGCGAAGGACCGTGCGACCGCCAAAGAGCAGAAGATCCGCATCGAGGCCTCGAGCGGCCTTTCGGATGCGGAGATCGACAAGATGGTCAGGGACGCGGAGTCGCACGCGACGGAAGACCAGGAGCGGCGCCAGAAGGTCGAGTCGCGCAACCAGCTCGATTCGCTGGTCTATCAGGTCGAGAAGGACTCGGCCGAGTGGGGCGCGAAGGTCTCCGAGACCTCCCAGGCACGCCTCAAGGACGCCACCGAGGCCGCCAGACAGGCCCTGAAGGGCGACGACCTCGCGGCCATCAACGCGGCGCGCGACGAGCTCATGCAGGCGTTCAGCGCGGCCGGGCAGGAGATGTACCAGTCGCAGGCAGCGGCCAGCGAGGACGCCGGCGCCGGCGCGGACGAGCCCGCCACAGAGCCCGCGTCCGACGACGAGGACGTGGTCGAGGCCGACTACGAGATCGTCGACGAGGAGAAGTAACGCGTGCGGGGCGGAGCCGGCGGGGCAACCCGCCGGCTCCGTCACGGCGTCAGAAGCCAGACACGCACGGATCATGTCCGCGTTCCGTCGTGTACGCACGGGAACGAGGCGGGCCCCGCACCGGGCGCCCGCTCCATCGAGGGTAGTACGGAGGAGTGACCCATGTACGATCCGCTGAAGGCCAAGTCTCGTGTCGTGGTCTTCGTCCTGACGGTGTTCCTGATCGGCGCGGGGGCGGCAACGGGCCTAGGGTGGACGAGCCCCTCGCACTCGATGCCGGAGATCAGCGAACTCGGCCAGGTGTCGGCCTCCGCGGTCCAGCCGGCGGCGGACCTGAGCGAGGCGTTCACCAATCTGGCGGACGCCGTCACGCCGGCGGTCGTCCGCATCGAAAGCCGGCGTACGGTGACGCGCCCCGCGCGAGAGCGGGTGGTGCCGGATCAGTTCCGGCGCTTCTTCGACGAGGCGCCGGAGGAGGAGGAGCCGCCGCGTTCCGCCATCGCCGGCGGCAGCGGCTTCATCGTCTCCCGGGACGGCTACATCCTGACGAACAACCACGTCGTGGAGGGGGCGACGGAGCTCCGCGTGTATTTCCCGGACCGGCGGTACTTTCCCGCGCAGGTCATCGGAGCCGACCCCTTCACCGACGTCGCCGTCATCAAGGTGGCCGTGGACGGTGACCTCCCCATGATGGCGTTCGGGAACTCGGACGACATCCGGGTGGGCGAGTGGGTGCTCGCCATCGGCAACCCCGGGTTCGGCGCCTCGACGCAGCTCGACTTCACCGTGACCGCGGGCATCATCAGCGCCCGGGGTCGCAATGTCCGGCTCCTGCAGAACGACCTGAACTTCGATCCGCGCTTCAACAACGACGAGGTCGGCAACCTCTCCGGGTACGCCATCGAGAACTTCATTCAGACCGACGCGGTCATCAATCCGGGCAATTCGGGCGGGCCCATGGTGAACCTCCGTGGTCAGGTCGTGGGCATCAACTCGGCCATCGCGTCCACGACGGGCGTGTACCAGGGCTATGGCTTCGCGATCCCCATCAACCTCGCACGCCGGGTCATGGAGGATCTCGTGGAGTACGGGCACGTCCGGCGCCCGAGACTCGGTGTCCAGATCGTGGACGTGAGCGCCGAGGACGCCGAGGCCTACGGCCTTCCGTCCGTGTCGGGCATCCTGGTTCAGGCCGTCCCTGACGACGGACCGGCCGCGAACGTTCTTGAATTCGAGGACGTGATCGTGGCCCTCGACGGGAAGCCGGTCGGATACGTCTCCGAGCTCCAGGCGCAGATCGCAGAACGGCGCCCCGGCGACCGGGTGCGGGTCACCGTCTACCGCGAGAACCGTCCGGTCGACGTCGAGATCCGCCTCGGCGAGGCTCCGATCAACGACATTCCCACGACCGTCGCGGCGCGGGCGAGCGGAGCCGCCGAGCGCCTGGGGATCCAGGTGGAAGCGCTCGACGCCGAAACGGCCGCAGAGCTCGGTTATGCGGACGCGAGCGGAGTCATCCTCTCGGCGGTGGCACGGGGCAGCGCGGCGGAACGCCGCGGCGTCGGTGGGTACCGCGGCTTCAAGCTGAGCCGGGTGAACGATATCGCCATCGGCACGGCCGACGACGTGGGTCGTGCCCTGGAGGCGGTCGACACGGGCGAGATCGTCTCGCTGCACTTCACGGATCCGGCGGGTGAGCAGCGCGTGGTGAACGTGCGCATGCCCTGATCGCCGAGCTCCGAAAGCGGGTCGGCGTCAGCCGTCCTCACGAGGCACCGGGCTTCCCGCCCGGTGCCTCGTTCTTCAACCCCCCTCGCCCCGGGTTTATCTTTTCCCACGCGCGAAAGTGGCGGAACTGGTAGACGCGCGGGACTTAGGATCCCGTGGCCCCGTGCCGTGGGGGTTCGAGTCCCCCCTTTCGCACTCTACTCCTCTTGATCGGTAACCGCGTTCTCGCATGAATCTCGACGTATCCAGTCTGCAGATCTCCGTCCAGGAAGAGGAGCGGTGGCGCCGCCGCATGCGCGTGACCGTCCCCGCCGCGATCGTGAAGGAAGAGGAGCGCAAGGCAGCGAAGAAGCTCGCTGGTCAGGCGCGCCTGAAGGGCTTCCGAAAGGGTCGCGTGCCCAGCAAGGTCATCGAGTCCCGTTTCGGTGGGGCGCTCAGGCAGGAGGCACTGGACCGTCTCATCGGGACCGCGTACCGCGAGGCGCTCTCCTCCGAAGCGCTGCGGCCCATCAGCGAGGGTGAACTTCAGGAACTCCAGTACGAGCCGGACACCGATCTGACCTTCGCCATCGCCTTCGACGTCGAGCCGGTGTTCGACGTGGAGAAGCTCGGCGGCTTCGTGGTGGAGCGGCCCGCCCGCCGGGTGACGGACGAGCAGATCGACGCCGTGCTGGCGCGCATCCAGGAGCAGAACGGGGTCTGGCAACCCGCCGACGAAGGGCAGCCGGCAGACGGCGACCTCGTTTCGGTGAAGATCGCCCGGCTCGGCGACGAAGGTGAGCCCACCGACGACGGACGCGACTACGACCTCGTCGTCGGCCAGGGCGACGCGATCCCGGACATCGAGGCCGCGATCCGCTCCCTCGCCATCGGCGCCACGGAAGATTTCGACATTACCTTCCCCGACGATTTCCAGGACGAGTCCCGACGCGGGGGCAGCGAACGGATCCGCGTGACGCTGCTCTCCCGCAAGACGCTCGACGTGCCCGCCCTCGACGATGACCTCGCACGCCAGGTCGGCGATTTCGAGACACTGGGCGACCTCAAGGCCAAGGTCCACGAAGACATGGAGAAGGAGGCGGCTCAGCAGTCCGAAGGTGTGGTGCGAGGCCGGCTTCTCGACCTCATCGTCGAGGCGAACCCCTTCGACGTTCCCGCGTCGATGGTCGCCCGCTACGCTGACGGCGTGCTCGGCGACACCAAGAACATCCCCGAAGATCGGCTGCGCGAATTCCGCGAGCAGATCCGGCCGGAGGCCGAGCGCGCCGTGAAGCGCATTCTGGTCATCGAGCGCATCGCGGAGACACACGGCCTCGCGGCCAGCGACGACGACCTTGACGCGCGCATCCAGCAGATCGCCGAGGCGAACAACACCGACGCGGCGAAGGTGTACGCAGAATTCCAGAAGGCCGGTCGTCTCGAGGCGCTCGAGCGCGAACTCACCGAGAAGGCCGTCTTCGACTTCCTCATGGAAAAGTCCGAGATCACCGAAGCTCCCGCCGCCTGACGGGCGCACAAGGAATCCACATGGCCATCTATCCGCCTTACGTCATCGAGCGCACCAGCCGCGGCGAGCGCAGCTACGACATCTTCAGCCGGCTGTTGATGGATCGGATCGTCTTCCTCGGCGCTCCGATCGACGACAACGTGGCGAACATCATCGTGGCGCAGCTCCTCTTCCTCGATGCCGAGGACCCGGAGCGCGACATCTTCATGTACATCAACTCACCGGGCGGGTCGGTCTATGCCGGCATGGCGATCTACGACACCATGCAGCATCTGCGCGCACCGGTCTCGACGTTCTGCGTCGGCATGGCCGCGTCGATGGGCGCCGTTCTGCTGACCGCAGGCGAGAAGGGGAAGCGCAACGCGCTGCCCAACTCGCGCATCATGATCCACCAGCCGTCCGGAGGATCGCACGGTACGGCGGCGGACATCGAGATCGCCGCGGCGGAAATCTTGTACATCCGGGAGCGACTCAACGGTATTATTGCCAAGCACACGGGACAGAGCGTGCAGCGGATCGCCGACGACGTCGATCGTGACCGGTTCATGAGCCCGGAAGCGGCCGTGGAGTACGGCCTGATCGACCGTGTGCTGGCAGGACCGGTATCCCAGACCGCAGGCAGGCCGGCTGATTCGGATCACGCCGAGTAGCTCCGGAACCAGGAGTCGGACATGACGGACAAGCACCTCCGCTGCAGCTTCTGCGGAAAGTCCAAGGAAAGCGTCAAGAAGTTCATTTCCGGACCGAACGTGTTCATCTGCAACGAGTGCATCTCGCTGTGTAACGAGATCCTCGCCGAGGAGGAGGAGCGCGAAGCTCAGGGCCAGACGGTCCCCAGTCCCCGGCCCGAAGAGATCAAGGCCACGCTCGACCAGTATGTGATCGGTCAGGAAGCCGCCAAGAAGGCGCTCGCCGTCTCCGTCTACAACCATTACAAGCGGGTGGCTCACCACGGCGTGCTCGACGATGTCGAGCTCGACAAGGCGAACATCCTGCTGATCGGTCCGACGGGCGTCGGAAAGACGCTCCTCGCCCAGACGCTCGCGCGCACGCTCCACGTGCCCTTCACCATCGCGGATGCGACGACGCTCACCGAGGCCGGCTACGTCGGTGAGGACGTCGAGAATATCCTCGTGCGGCTTCTCCAGGCCGCGGATTTCAACGTCGCGGAGTGCGAGCGCGGCATCGTCTACATCGACGAGATGGACAAGATCGCTCGCAAGTCCGAGAACCCGTCGATCACGCGCGATGTGTCAGGGGAAGGCGTGCAGCAGGCTCTTCTCAAGATTCTCGAAGGAACCATCGCGAGCGTTCCGCCCCAGGGCGGCCGCAAGCATCCGCAGCAGGAATACATCCAGATCAACACCCGGAACATCCTCTTCATCTGCGGCGGCGCGTTCGACGGCATGGAGCAGATCATCGAGGCCCGTCTCGGCAAGAAGGCCATCGGATTCGGCGGCGGGGACCCGGACGTCGCCCGCGACGTCCGGGACGCCGAGGGCGGGCTGATGCAGTTCGTCGAACCGGAGGATCTGCAGCGCTTCGGTCTCATCCCCGAACTCGTAGGCCGACTGCCGGTTACGGTGCACCTCGACGACCTCGATGAGGCGGCGCTCATCCGAATTCTCCGGGAACCCAAGAACGCGCTCGTGAAGCAGTACGAGAAGATGTTCGAGCTCGAGGGGATCGGCCTGACCTTCGATCCGGAGGCCATTCTCTCGATCGCGCGAAAGGCGCTGGACCGCAACACCGGTGCGCGCGGACTGCGTTCGATCATCGAGACCGCAATGCGCGACATCATGTTCGAGATCCCGTCGCGCAACGACGTTCGGGAAGTCGTCGTGACCCGTGAGTGCATCGAGGACGGCCTTCCCCCGCTTCTGGTTCTGCAGGGTGCCGAACGGGCGATGGAGGCGTAGCCCGCCCTGCTTTCCTGTCGCCTGGACGACAAAAAGGTCCGCGGCGACCCGATCGCCGCGGGCCTTCCCTGTTCCGGTCGCCCCGCACTCGGTACGATACCCGGTCCTTTCGAACCGGACGCCGGACCCGAAGCGCCGGCGCTCGCCACCGCCGAGCCATGACCACCCTCACACGGGCTGAAGACACGGTCGAAGTCCCCGACCGCCTCCCGGTCGTCGCACTGCGGGATCTGGTGTTCTTTCCGTATATCGTGCTGCCCATTCTCATCGGGCGGCATCGATCCGTGGCGGCGCTGGAGGAGGCCCGCAGCTCGAACGACCTCGTCCTGCTGGTCGCTCAGAAAGACCCGGGGGTGGACGACCCGGGCGCAACGGACCTCTTCCGGGTCGGGACGATCGCACGTGTCGTCCAGGTCTCGCGGCTTCCTGATGGCACCTCGCGGGTCGTGCTCGAGGGTCTCGGACGAGGCCGTATCCGGCGCCTGACCACGACCACGGAGGCGCTGCGCGCGACCATCGACCTGTACGTGGACCGCGAAGTCGAGGAGGAGGGAGCTTCCTCCCCAGAGCTCGCGGCCGCGTGCGACGGCGTCCGGCGCCACTACGCCGAGTACGCGCGGCTTCACGAGCGCATTCCCGACGAGATCTCCGGGATCCTTTCCGCGG
Organism: Gemmatimonadota bacterium; assembly: GCA_030827315.1. Classification (GTDB taxonomy): domain Bacteria; phylum Gemmatimonadota; class Gemmatimonadetes; order Longimicrobiales; family Gaopeijiaceae; genus UBA2589. Next base: position 30,446 of record JAURER010000002.1, read on the forward strand.
ACGGCGACCGGGTGCGTTTTGCGCACCTCGTGGCCGGCCACATCATTCTGCCAGCTCTCGAGAAGCAGGAGGTGCTCGAGGCGTCGGGTGCGGCGGCGCAGCTCGAGCTCCTTCGCGAGATCCTCGTGCGTGAGATCGAGATCCTCCGTATCGAGCGGAAGCTCGACCGGCAGATCCAGCTCCAGCTCGGCGGCAAGGACAGCCCGCTGGATCTGCGACCGACGGCGCGCTTGGAACTGGAGGGCCGGCAGTCCCGCGAAGACGCTGACGAGTGGGAGGAGCTCGCGGAGCAGATCCGGCGGGTCGACCTACCCGCGTACGCGCGGGCCAAGGCCGAGAAGGAGCTCGCGAGGCTCCGGAAGTTGAATCCGGTGGCACCGGAGGCGGCCGTCATCCGGACCCATCTCGACTGGCTCGTCTCGCTGCCCTGGTCGGCACGGTCGAAGGACAACATGGACGTCGCCCACGCCAAGCAGGTCCTCGAGGACGAGCACTTCGGGCTCCAGGACGTGAAGGAGCGCGTCCTGGACCACGTGGCGGTGCTCTCACTCGTGGGCGAGATGACCGGCCCCATCCTCTGCCTGGTCGGGCCTCCCGGGGTCGGCAAGACCTCTCTGGGTCGGAGCATCGCGAACGCACTCGACCGCGAGTTCGTACGGGTGAGCCTCGGTGGGGTCCGCGACGAGGCGGAAATCCGGGGACATCGGCGGACCTACGTCGGCGCGCTTCCCGGTCGGGTGATCCAGGGCATGCGGCGCAGCGGGACGCGCAACCCGGTCTTCCTGCTCGACGAGATCGACAAGCTGGCCCGGGACTTCCACGGAGACCCCGGCGCCGCGCTCCTCGAGGTCCTCGACCCCGAACAGAATCGGTCGTTCACCGACCATTACCTGGAACTCGAGTACGATCTGTCCGACGTCCTCTTCGTGGCGACCGCCAACACCCTTCAGGACGTCCCGGAAGCGCTGCGGGACCGGATGGAGGTCATCGCGCTCTCGGGGTACCTCGACACGGAGAAGCGCGAGATCGCGCACCGCTTCCTCTGGCCGCGGCAGCTCGAGCAGCACGGGATCCCCGCGGAGTCGATCGTGCTGTCACCCGACGCGATCCACGAGGTGATCGAGCGATACACCCGGGAGGCGGGCGTGCGCGAGCTCAACCGCCGTCTGTCCCGGATCGCCCGGAAGCTGGCGCGGCGCGTCGCCGACGGTGTGGAGGTCGCGACCGTCGTCGACGTCGACATGCTCAAGGACCTTCTCGGCCCGACGAGCTACCAACCGCCCGAGCGGGACCAGGACATCGACCGCATCGGCATCGCGAACGGTCTGGCATGGACGGCCGCGGGGGGCGAGGTCATGGACGTCGAGGTCGCGATCGTGCCCGGACAGGGCAATCTGCGCCTGACCGGGACCCTCGGGGACGTGATGAAGGAATCCGCTCAGGCGGCCGTCACGTACGCGCGGTCCCGTTCACGCTTCCTCGGGCTCGACGCGCTGTTTCACGAGAAGATCGACGTGCACATCCACATCCCCGAAGGCGCGACGCCGAAGGACGGCCCGTCGGCGGGGATCACCATCGCGACGGCCCTGATTTCGGCGCTCACCGACACCCCGACGCGCAGCGACGTCGCCATGACGGGGGAGATTACCCTGCGGGGCCGGGTCATCGCCGTGGGAGGCGTGAAGGAGAAGGCTGTCGCCGCGCTTCGAAGCGGGATGGCGAGAGTGGTCCTTCCCGCGGCCAACGTCAACGATCTCGACACACTGCCCGACGAGGTTCGCGAGCACCTCAGCTTCGACCTGGTCCGCACGATGGACGAGGTGATGGACGCCGTATTCACGCGTCGGCCGTCCTCCATGCGCGCGCCCGCGGAGCCGGAGGTGGGGATGCCGCTGCCCCACGGATGAAGATCCGGACCGTCGAGTACGCGGGAACGATCGCCCAGCGGGGCGGTGCCGCGCCGGGGACGCTTCCCCAGGTCGCGTTCTCGGGCCGATCCAACGTGGGAAAGTCGTCGCTGATCAACACCCTGCTTCGGCGAACCCGGTCGAAGATCGCACACGTGTCGGCGAGGCCTGGCAAGACGCAGGCGCTCAACTTCTACCGGGTCAACGACGAATTCTTCCTTGTGGATCTTCCGGGATACGGGTACGCGCGCGTGCCCGACGCCATTCGTGCGACCTGGGCTGATCTCATCGACTGGTACCTCGGCGAGTCGGGGGACGTGCGGGCCGTCGTACACCTGGTCGACGCCCGTCACCGTCCCACGCAGCACGACCTTCGCATGGTCGCCTACCTGGCCGAGCTCCGGCTGCCCACGATGGTGGTCCTCACCAAGATCGACAAGCTCAAACGTGCCGAGCGGGCGAAATCCATTCGGCGCGCGATCGAGACGCTCGAAATCGACGAATCTCAGATCCTCCCCTTTTCGTCCGCGACCGGAGAGGGACGCAGCGAACTGCTGCAGGCGCTGGACGACATCGTGCACGGCGGGCGGGCGCCCGACGCTGAAGCCGCTGAGCAGACCGAATCCGGAAACGCCACGGCCAGCGGAGTCACATCGAGGGACGGGCCGTGAGGCGCCGCACGACCGCAGGACTGCTCCCCCTGCTCTTCGCCGCATGCACGATCGCCCCGGCAGCGGAGCCGGCGGGGCCTTCGACGGGTGCCGGCCTCCTTCCGCCGCCGGGCTTCGGCACGCTGCTCCAGGACGACATCACGATGCGACTCCTGAGTCGCGAGCTCGAGATCGCCGTCACGCCGCTCGACGAGTCCGTCACGCGAGCGACCGCACCCGACACGTACCGGCGCCTCGCCGCGCTCGCCGGCAGGCACCGCGCCACGGCGCCGCGGGGTAGTCACCTCTTCCTCGTATCCTTCTTTTCCGACCAGCCCGGTGTCCGCTTCGAGCCTGAGGAAGTCCAGCTGATCTCGCGCGGTCTCCGGATGCGCCCGCTGGCGGTCCTGCCGGTCACCCCGACGTGGGGACAGCGAAGGGTCCAGCAGCGGCAGGCGGAAATGGCGGTGTACGCCTTCCCAGGGGAAATCGACCTCGAGTCGGACCTCCTGCTGGCCTACGAGCTCGAAGAGACGGCGAGCTGGATGCAGATCCTGCCCCGCATCCAGGCCGAGCGGGCCCGCGCCCGGGCCCGGGCCGGCGTGGGAGGCTGAGCCGCGACGGCCGTCAGCCGTCCAGCCCGTACTTCGCGATCTTCCTGTAGAGGGTGCGCTCCCCGATGCCGAGGAGCTCCGCTGCCTTTCGACGGTTCCCCTGGACTTCCTCCAGGGCGGCGACAATCGCCTCGCGCTCCATCTCCTCGATCGTCATCCCGGGGCGGAACACGACGATGGACTCCGTGACCTCGGGCTCGCGGCCGACCTCAATGTGCGCGGCACCTGGCGTGTAGGGCGCGATCTCGATCCCTGCGCGACTCTGCACGGCGAAGCCGTCATCGTCGTCGGGACCGGCCACGCGCCCGAGGATGGCGCCCCCGCCGAATGGCACCGCCATACCGCTCCGGTACGCTTCGAATTCCCGGCGCAGGTCGTCCATGTCGACCCGAAGGTCCACCAGCGTACGGAACACGAACTCGAGTTCCGGGCGAAGGCCCGCCACGCCCGAGTCCGACGAAGCCCGCGGAATCAGCGCGGGCAGGAGCGACTCTCCCCGGCCCCTGCGCACGTCGTCGGGGATGTCCTCGGGGCGGATGGCACTCCCGTGGGCCAGCACGACCATGGACTCCACCAGGTTGCGAAGCTCACGGATGTTGCCCGGCCAGCTGTACTCGATGAGGAGGTCCATCGCCTCCGGCGAGATGCCCGGGAAGGTCCGGTCGTTCCGGTCCGAGACGTCCTTGACGAACGTCTCGACGAGAAGCGGGATGTCTGCTCGTCGCTCGCGGAGCGGCGGAAGCTCGATACTGAGCACGTTGAGGCGAAAGTAGAGATCCCGCCTGAACTCACCGATGGCGACGAGCTGCCGGAGTTCCTGGTTCGTCGCTGCCACGATGCGCACGTCGATCCGGATCGATTTCTCACCGCCGACGCGATGAAACTCCCGCTGCTCGAGCACGCGCAGCAGCTTGGTCTGCGTGGCGAGCGGCATCTCCCCGATCTCGTCGAGGAAGATCGTCCCCCCGTCTGCGAGTTCGAACAGCCCGCGACGGGCGTCGATCGCCCCGGTGAAGGCCCCTTTTTCGTGGCCGAACAGCTCGGACTCGAGGAGGCTGTCGGACAGCGCGGCCACGTTCACCGCGATGAAGGGCTTGTGCCGCCGGGGCGAGAGCGCGTGGATCCCTCTCGCGACGAGTTCCTTGCCCGTCCCCGATTCGCCCGTGACCAGCACGGTGGATGCAACGGGCGCGATCTGCACGACACGCTCGAGTACCTGACGCATCGCGTCGGTCTGACCGACGATGCCGGTGATCGAGCGCAGTCGCATTCGCTCGATGGTGCGGCTCGCGACGAGCACGATGTCCTCGACCTCCGCCCGGGGTCCGAAGACCTCCTCGAAGCGCGAATGGGCCACCCTGCCCGCACCGCCCTCGTCCTCGATGCCGAAGACAGGGACCTTGAGGACGTTGAAGGCCTGTCGGGCGAGCGCGCCGCCGTCGTCCTCGAGGCCGCCGGTGAGGACGAGGATGGTCGGGCGCTCCTCGGCGGTGAGCCGCTCGCCTGGGGTCACCAGGTCCGTCTCGTATCCGGCCGAATCGAAGCGCTTGCGAAGGGCGCCGGCCCGGGGCAGGTCGTGCGTCGAGATGAGCACACGCCCGATCATGCGTCACCTCCCCGCCGAGTTCCGGTCGCGCGCGTCAGCGACGCGCTGCCCACCGCCGGCTTTGCGGTGTCGGGGGGCGCGTGGGGCGCGGGGCGATCGGCCAGCAGCGCGAGCGCGTGCCCCAGCACGGGCTCGAGCACGGCGAGCCCGTCGGCGACGCCGTTCGGGCTTCCCGGCAGATTCACGATGAGCGTACGCCCGCGAACCCCCACGATGCCTCGGGAGAGGACGGAATAGGGCGTCGCCGCGAGGCCACGGCGCCGGATCTCCTCCGCGAGGCCCGGCACGTCCCGATCGATCACCGCGCGCGTGGCCTCGGGCGTCACGTCCCTCGGCGCCATGCCGGTGCCCCCGGTGGTGAGCAGGAGCGAGACACCCCGGTCAGCCCAACGGACGAGCGCCCTCACGATCTCGCTGATCTCGTCCGGCACGACGCCTCGCTCCACCACCTGGTAGCCCTGCTCCGCACACCAGGACACGATGCGCGCGCCGCTCACGTCCTCCTGCTCCCCTCGGGAGCAGCGGTCACTCGCGGTCAGGACCGCGACGGTCACGGAAGCGTCGGCCGACATCGGTCAGCGGCGTATGGAGCCCTCGGTATAGAAGGGCGGTCGCTGAACGACCGCCTCCACGAGGCGCCCCCGCGCGTCGACCTGGACTACGGTGTCCGCGGCGGATCGCTCCGCCGGCACATAGGCGAGCGCCACCCCGTAGCCGAGCGTCGGACTCACCGTCCCGCTGGTGATCTTGCCCACGACCTCGCCCCCCGACACGACGTCATACCCGGGCCGCGGAAAACCCTTGTCCGTGAGCCGGAGGCCGACCAGTCGACGGCCCACGCCCGACTCCTTCTGGGCCGCCAGCGCCGCGCGGCCCACGAAGTCACCCTTGTCGAGCTTCGTGACCCATCCGAGCCCGGACTCGAGCGTGGTGTGCTCCTCGTCGAGATCGTTGCCGTAGAGCGCATACCCGACCTCGAGCCGCAGAGAATCCCGCGCTCCGAGCCCGGCCGGGATCAGGCCCGCACCAGTGCCCGCCTCGAGGAGCGCCCGCCAGAGGTCGACGGCCCGGTCGGCAGGGACGTACAGCTCGAAGCCGTCCTCGCCCGTGTAGCCGGTGCCGCTGATCACGGCCGGCACCCCCGCGACCTCACCTTCGAGGAAGCGGTAGTACTTCACGTCGTCGACGTCGAGGCTCGCGAGGGGACGCAGCACTTCGCGCGCCTTCGGCCCCTGGAGGGCCAGGAGTGCCGTGCGGTCCGACACGTCTTCGACTTCCACGTCGAAGGCGGCAGCGTGCTTCGTGACCCAGGCCCAGTCCTTGGCGAGGTTCGCCGCGTTCACGACGAGCATGAAATGATCGGGAAAGCGGTAGATGATCAGGTCGTCGATGACACAACCGGTCTCCAGGCACATCGCCGAGTATTGCGCCTGCCCGACCTCGATCCTGGAGGCATCGTTCACCGAGATCCTCTGGATCAGATCGAGCGCGCCGGGTCCCCGCACGATGAACTCCCCCATGTGGGAGACGTCGAAGAGCCCGCACGCCTCCCGGACCGCCCGGTGCTCGGTGGTGATGCCGGTCGGGTACTGTACCGGCATCGAATAGCCGGCGAAGGGCACCATCTTGCCTCCGAGGGCGACGTGCTCGTCGTTGAGCGGGGTGTGCTTCAGGCCGTCGGTCATGCGGCGCTCCGTTCGTTCGTGGGAGGTTCGGTTTCAGCTGGCCACTGCGGCACCCCATCACGCCCCGGAGACGAGATCGGCCGGCCGCGGTCGTGAGGTGCCGTCAGAGGATGTAGCGGCTCAGGTCCTCGTCCTGCGCGACCTTCTCGAGCCGTCCCACCACGAAGTCGCGGTCTACGACCACGGCCTGGCTGGCGGCCTCGGGCAGGTCGAACATGATCTCCTCGAGAAGTGTCGTCATGACCGTCTGCAGCCGGCGCGCACCGATGTTCTCCATGCGGTCGTTCAGCTGCATCGCGATCCGCGCGATCTCCTCGATGCCGTCGTCAGTGAAGGAAATCGAACCGCCCTCCGTCTCGATCAGTGCACGGTACTGTTCGAGCAGGGCGTTCTTCGGCTCCCTGAGGATCCGCACGAACTCCTCGCGGCCGAGGTTCTGCAGCTCCACCCGGATAGGGAAGCGGCCCTGGAGCTCGGGGATCAGGTCCGACGGCTTCGCGACATGAAATGCGCCCGCCGCGATGAAGAGGATGTGGTCGGTGCGCACGAGGCCGTACTTCGTCGCGACCGTCGAGCCCTCCACGATCGGAAGGAGATCGCGTTGCACGCCCTCGCGGCTCACGTCCGGTCCGTGGCCGCCACGCTGGCCGGCCACCTTGTCGATCTCGTCGAGGAAGACGATCCCCATTTCCTCGGCGCGATACAGGGCCTCGTTCACCACCTCGTCCATGTCGACGAGCTTGTCGAGTTCGTCCTGCAGGAGGATGCGCCGTGCCTCGGAAACGGAGACGGTGCGCCGCTTCTTCTTCTTCGGCAGCATCTCCTGCAGCATCTCGGTGAAGTTGTAGTCCATACCTTCGTTGCCGCCCATCGGGATCATCATGCCGTCGATGGACGCCGACTGCGTGACCTCGATCTCGACCTCGCGCTCCTCGAGCTTTCCATCCTTGAGGAGCGCGCCGAGCTTTTCGCGCGTGCGGGCGCGGCGCTCCTTGACCGCCTCGCCATCCGCCGAGGCGACACCGTCCGGACCCGCGACGAAGATGCTGGGACCCTCCCTGGGCCTGGGCTCCGGCTCGGGGTTCGTGACCGGCAGCAGAAGGTCGAGAATCCGCTCGTGGACCCTGCCCTCGGCCAGATCCTGCACCTCGTACTCCCGGTCCGCACGCACCAGGTTGATCGAGATGTCGACGAGGTCGCGGATCATCGATTCCACGTCACGGCCGACATAGCCCACCTCGGTGAACTTCGACGCCTCGACCTTCAGGAAGGGGGCCCCCGCGAGGCGCGCGAGGCGACGCGCGATCTCGGTCTTGCCGACGCCGGTCGGGCCGATGAGGATGAGGTTGTTGGGCGCGATCTCCTGTCGCATCTCCTCCTCGACGCGCTGGCGGCGCCAACGATTCCGGAGCACGATCGCAACCGCCTTCTTCGCCTCGTCCTGCCCAACGATGTACTTGTCGAGCTCGGCGACGATCTGGCGGGGCGTGAGCTCGTCGAGCCACACCCCCTCGTCGTCGTCCTCACGCTTGGACTCGGGTGGTGCGTCCGCCGTGCGACTCAGTGCTTCCGAGGTCGTCATCGCTCACCTCCCTCGTCCGAGCCCAGCTCGAGGACGAGGATGTCCCGGTTCGTGTAGATGCAGATGTCCCCCGCGATCTCGAGGGCGCTGCGCACGATGGCGGAGGCCGTGAGCTCGGAGTGGTCCTTGAGCGCGCGCGCTGCCGCGAGGGCGTACGAGCCGCCGGAGCCGATGGCGACGATGTCGTCGTCCGGCTCGATCACGTCCCCGTTCCCCGACACCAGGAAGAGGTGGTCCGCGTCGGCCACCGCGAGCAGGGCGTCGAGGCGCCGAAGGTACCGGTCCATACGCCAGTCCTTCGCAAGTTCCACCACCGCACGGGTCATGTTGCCCGGATAGCGCTCGAGCTTCTCCTCGAGCTTTTCGAAGAGCGTGAAGGCGTCCGCCACCGCGCCGGCGAACCCGGCCAGGATCAGACCGTCCTTGAGCTTGCGGACTTTCCGGGCCGAGCCCTTTACGACGGTGTCGCCCATCGTGACCTGCCCATCGCCACCCATGGCGACCCTTCCGTCCCGGCGGACGGCGAGAACGGTGGTGGCGTGATATTCGGGAAGGGTCATCGATTCCGGGGTTCGAGATACTGCGGGAACGGAATCTAACGCTTCTGCCGATATGGCATACACCCCGGGGCTATTCCGAGCGCGGGTGTGCGTCCCGGTACACCCGCAGGAGCCGTTCCTTGCTCGTGTGCGTGTAAATCCGTGTGGTGGACAGGGAGACGTGCCCCAGAAGCTCCTTGACCGCCAGAAGGTCCGCACCGGCCTCCATGAGGTGCGTGGCGAAGGTGTGCCGCAGGGCATGCGTCGAAAGGCCTCGTGCACCGGCGGCGTGCTCGAGGCAGCCGCGGACCGAAGCCTGGATCGAACGGCGGGAGAGGCGTGCGCCCTTCTGGTTCACCAGGAGCGCCCGCTCGTCCCTCGCAGTGACCTCCCGCCGCCGGTTCGCGTAACGCTCGACGGCAACCAGCGCGGCGTCCGTCACCGGAACGATGCGCTCCCTGCTCCCCTTGCCCAGCACCCGCACCTGCCGGGCCCGGCGATCGATGGAGTCGATGTCGACGCCGTGCAGCTCGGAAAGTCGGAGGCCGCTCCCGTAAAGGAGTTCGAGAATCGCGAGCGTCCGGGTGCCTGCGAGCGTGTTCTCCGCCGCCCTCGCCTCGGCGTGCTCGAAGACCGCGGCGATGTCGGACGACGTGAGATGCCCCGGGAGACGCCGTTCGAGCTTCGGCGCGCGAACCGTGCGTCCCGGGTTCGACGGGATCCGGTCCTCGAGGTGCAGGAACGAGAAGAAGGCGCGGGCCGAAGCGAGCTTTCGCGCCGCACTGCGCTTGGCGAGTCCCTTCCGGGCGCACCAGCCGAGGAATGCGCGGATGGCGAGGCGGTCGACGTCCGAGTCTCCCCACCGCCATCCGGGACGACCGACGTACTCGGTCAGAAAAGCTTCGAGCTCCTCGAGGTCGCGCCGGTAGGCCCGAACGGTATTCGGCGAAAGCTGACGTTCGTCCGAAAGGTGGCGGACGAACTCCGCGACTTCGGGGCGAAGGTCCGGCACGGGATCAGCCGACGACCGACCCCGTGGGGGCAGTTTCCGCGATCCAGCGCGAAAAGTCGCTTTGGGCGCGCTCCGCGAGTCGGACGCGCTTCTCCGTCTTGTCCTTCACACGGCCCGGCAGCGCATCGATGAGTCCCCAGTTCGAGTTCATGGGCTGGAATCGACCAGGCGTGGCCTCCCTGAGGTAGCGGTAGAGTCCGCCGAGCATCGTGGTCGGGGGAGGAACGACCGGCTCGAGTCCCGAGAGCAGACGTGCCAGGTTGCGCCCCGCGAGGATGCCGCTCGCCGCGGATTCGGTGTACCCCTCCACGCCCGTGAGCTGCCCGGCGAAGATGAGATCCGGACGCTCGGGCAACGACCCGTGGGGCGTGAGCCGGCCGGGAAAGTTCAGATAGCTGTTCCGGTGGATCGAGCCCCAGCGGAGGAATTCGGCGTCGGCGAGCCCCGGGATCATGGTGAACACCCGGCGCTGTTCACCGACCTTCAGCCTCGTCTGGAAGCCGACCATGTTCCACATCTGACCGGCTCGGTCCTCGCGGCGGAGCTGCACGACGGCCCAGGGGCGGTCGCCGGTGCGCGGGTCCGTGAGCCCGATGGGCTTCATGGGACCGAAACGGAGCGTGTCGACCCCGCGGGACGCCATGACCTCGACGGGCAGGCACCCCTCGAAGTACGGCACGGCATCCCAGTCGTGTCCCGCATGCGACTGCCCGCTTCGCAGAGCGTCGACGAACGCCTCGTACTCGTCGCGGCTCATGGGGCAGTTCAGGTAATCGGCGTCCTCGTCGAACCGGCCTGCCTCGAACACGATCGACTCGTCGAGGCTCTCGCGGTGGACGATCGGCGCGATCGCGTCGAAGAAGGCCAGCCCGCCATCGCCCAGCGCCCGTTCGATGGACTCGTAGAGAGGGCCCGAGGTCAGGGGCCCGGTCGCGATGATCGCCGGGCCTTCCGGAAGTGCCGTGCACTCCTCGCGCACGACCTCGACCCGTGGCTCACGCTCCACGGCGCGCGTCATCGCCTCGGCAAAGAGGTGACGGTCCACGGCGAGCGCAGAGCCGGCGGCGACGCGGGACGCGTCCGCCGATTCCAGCAGAACCGAGCCCATGGTCCGCATTTCACGCTTGAGCTGGCCGTGCGCGTTCTCGGGCGACTCGCTCTTGAAGGAGTTCGTGCAGACGAGCTCTCCCAGTCGGTCGGACTGGTGCGCCTCCGTGCCGCGCACGGGACGCATCTCGACCAGTCGCACGTCGACGCCGGCGCGCGCGAGCTGGAGCGATGCCTCGCAGCCGGCGAGCCCACCGCCGACCACCGTCGCGCGCGGAGTCACTCCTTCTTCCGCGCCGCGGCCTTCTTCCTGGCGCCGGCCTTCTTCGCCCCCGCCTTCTTCGCCCCCGCCTTCTTCGCGGCGCCGGCCTTCTTTCGGGCCGCAGGCCTACCCCGCGTGCGTCCGCCTCCACCCTTGGCCGCCTTGTCCGCGAGCAGGGAGAGCGCGGCGGCGAGGTCGACATCCTCGGGCTCGGTACCCTTGGGAAGCGTCGCATTGACCTTCCCGTCCGTCACGTAGGCTCCGTAGCGACCGGACATCACGGAGATCTCGTCGCCGGTCTCGGGGTGCCTGCCCAGCTCCTTGAGCGGAAGGCGCTTGCCGGCAGCCTTCGCGTCGAGGAGCTGGACGGCCTGATCGAGCGTGACGGTCCACATGGCGTCGTGGTCCCGGAGACTGGCGAAGGTCTTGGCACGGCGCACGAACGGCCCGAAGCGGCCGAGCCCGGCGACCACCTCTTCGCCCGACTTCGGGTCGGTGCCCAGAGGGCGAGGAAGCTCCAGGAGCCGGACGGCGTAGGCCAGGTCGACGTCCGCAGCTTCCTTTCCCTGCGGAAGGCTCACTCGCTTGGGCTTCTTCTCGTCGTCGGCAACATCGAGCTCGACATACGGTCCGTACGGTCCGTACTTGAGGCGTACCATGCGCCCTTCCCCGGGATGTTCGCCCAGCTCCTCTCCCTCGGGGTTGAACCCGTCGAGCGACCGGGTCGTTGAGCACTCCGGGTACCCCGAACAGCCCAGAAACCGGCCGTAGCGGTTCCAGCGAACCAGCATGGGCCGCCCGCACTTGTCGCAGACTTCGCCTTCCGCGGCCAGGATCTCCTTGATGATCTCGTCGGACTGCTCCTCCCCCGCCTGGATGCGCTGCATGAGGCCCGGGTAGAAATCCGCGAGCAGCTTCCGCCAGTCCACCTCACCGTCTTCGACCCGATCGAGCTCACTTTCCATGCGACTGGTGAAGTCGACGTCGAAGATGTTCGGCAGGACACGCACCAGGAGCTTGGCCACGACCTCGCCCAGATCGGTCGGATAGAATCGACGCTGTTCCAGATCGACGTAGCCCCGATCGACGATGACCGAGATGATGGACGCGTACGTCGAAGGACGCCCGATGCCCAGTTTCTCCAGCTCCTTGACCAGGCTCGCCTCGGAGAAGCGCGGAGGCGGTTGCGTGAAGTGCTGCTTCGGCTCCAGACCACGCGTCTCGGCGACGACCCCGTCGACGAGCTCGGGCAGCGGCTCGAGGTCGTCGAGCCGGCGCTTCTCCCCGGCCTCCGTCGCCTCGAGATACAGACGGGTGAACCCGTCGAACTTCACGATCGACCCGGTTGAGCGGAACAGGTACCCGTGCCCGTCCGCACCGTCGATGTCGAAATCGGCGGTCGTCGTGTCGTAGACCGCCGCCTCCATCTGACTGGCCACGAAGCGCATCCAGATGAGCTCGTACAGCTTCGCCTGATCGGGCTCAAGATAGCGTGCCGCCTCGGACGGATGGATCGTCACGTCCGTCGGCCGGATCGCCTCGTGGGCGTCCTGCGCCGCGCGCTGCTGGTTTCCACCGTAGAGCCGCGGAGCACCGGGCACGTAACGGCTGCCGAACTCCTGCTCGATCCACCCGCGCGCCTGGCCCACGGCCAGCGGCGAGACCCGGGTGGAGTCGGTCCGCATGTAGGTGATCAAACCGATCTGGCCGCGGGCGCCGATCTCCTGGCCCTCGTACAGGCGCTGGGCCGTCGACATGGTGCGGCGCGCGGAGTAGCGAAGCCCCTTCGCCGCCTCCTGCTGGAGGGTCGACGTCGTGAAGGGTGCCGCCGGATTCTTGCGCCGTTCGCGGCGCTTGACGTTCGTGACCTCGAACGCGCGGTCGCGTACCGCCTCGACGACGGAGTGCGCGTGGTCCTCGTTGGAGATCGTGAACGACTTTCCGTCGATCTGATGGAGCCTGGCTTCGAAGGGCTGCTCCTCGTGCACCAGGTGCGCGGTGATCGACCAGTACTCCTCCTGGACGAACGCCCGAATCTCGTCCTCGCGCTCGCAGATGAGGCGGAGTGCCACCGTCTGGACCCTGCCTGCAGACAGCCCCGGCCGGATCGGCTTCCACAGGAGCGGACTGACCTTGTATCCGACCAGTCGATCGAGGATTCGCCGCGCCTGCTGCGCCTCGATCTTCTTCAGGTCGAGGTCACCCGGATCCTCCAGCGCACGCTGAACGGCGCTCTTGGTGATCTCGCGAAAGGTCACCCGTTGAAACCGGGCCTGATCCTTTTCGTACCCGAGCTGCTCCGCGACGTGGTACGCGATGGCCTCGCCTTCCCGGTCCGGGTCGGTCGCGAGGATCACCATTTCGGCACCCCTCGCCTTACGCTTGAGATCGTCGATGACCTTCTTCTTGCCACGGATCGTCACGTACCTGGGCTCGAAGCCCTGATCGACGTCGACGCCGAGTTCCTTCGTCGGCAGGTCACGGACGTGCCCCACCGACGCGGCGACCTCGTAGTCGCTGCCGAGATACTTCCCGATCGTCCGCGCTTTCGCGGGCGATTCCACGATGACGAGCTTGGTCATTCCGTGCTGCTTTCGAGTCCGAGTTCCGCGAGGATCGCCAGGACCCGCGCCGTGACATCATCTACGGACGAGGCGTCCGTGTCCACTCTCCGGTCCGCCGCGGCATACGCCAGCCGCCGGACTTCGACGAGCTGACGAGCGGTCTCGAGAGGCCGTTCCACGTCGAGGAGCGGCCGCCGCCCCGGCTCCTTTGCGGCCCTTCGAAGCGCCTCGTCGGCAGACACGTCGAGCCATATCGAGACCGTTCCCGCCGGGACTTCGGCGAGCCGGCCGGGCGCCGCCGCCCATCCGCCCCCGGTGGATACGACGACCCGGGAGGCCGTGAGGAGCTTGTCGGCAGCGCGGGCCTCCAGCTCGCGGAACGCTTTCTCTCCGCGCGCCGAGAAGATCTCTCGAACGGAAGCCCCGGCGGCCTTCTCCACCTCGTCGTCGAGATCGGCGTGGCGCCACCCCAGTTGTCGAGCCACGGCCGCGCCGACGGTACTCTTGCCCGAGCCCATGAAGCCGACCAAAAGCACCCTCGAGCACACCGGAACCGTCACCGCTCGCCGAAGCCCCGTTCAGCGAGATGGGCCACGAACGACTCCAGATTCCGACGGACCTCGACCATCGAATCCCCTCCGAACTTCTCGAGGATCGCGTCGGCCAGCACCAGCGCCACCATCGCCTCTCCGACGACTCCGGCCGCCGGCACCGCGCAGACGTCGCTCCGCTCCACCGCCGCGTCCCCGGGGCTGCCGTCCCGCAGGTCGACACTGGGCAGGCGGCTGCGGAGCGTCGAGATCGGCTTCATGGCGCCTCGCACCACGAGGGGCTGACCCGTGGTCACACCGCCCTCGAGCCCTCCGGCACGGTTGGAGGTGCGTCCCATGCCTCCGGCCCGGCGCTGCGCGTCATCCCGCACGATGGGGTCATGGACACCGGACCCCCGTCGCCCGGCGCCCTCGAAGCCGATCCCGAGCTCCACGCCCTTCACCGCCTGGATCGACATCAACGCCCCCGCGAGCCGGCCGTCGAGGCGGCGGTCCCAGGAGACGTAGCTGCCCAGGCCGACCGGCACCCCCGTGGCCACCACCTCGAAGACGCCTCCCACCGTGTCGCCGCGCTCCGCCGCATCGTCGATCTCCCCCATCATCCGCTCTGCCGCATCACCATCCAGGCACCGTACCGGGCTCGCGTCCGCTGCCGCGTTCAGGTCGTAGGGGAGCGCCGACGGCTCGGCCGTGACGGATCCGATGGAGACAACGTGGCTTCCTATGGACACGCCGAGCGCGTCCAGGAGCCTGCGCGCGACCGCACCGCACGCCACGCGTGCCGCGGTCTCCCGGGCACTGGCGCGCTCCAGAACGTCACGCACGTCTCGCCGGTCGTACTTGAGCGCCCCGACGAGGTCCGCGTGGCCCGGCCTCGGAAGGTAGTGGGGACGAAGCGCCTTGGGGTTCACGTCGGCGTCGGGTGCCTCGTGCGCCATCGCGGTGGTCCAGTTCTCCCAGTCGCGGTTGCGGATGAGCATGGAGATCGGGGAGCCGAGCGTCTCGCCGAGACGAACGCCACTCAGCACTTCCACCTGGTCGGATTCGATCTGCATCCGGCGGCCCCGGCCGTAACCGCCCTGGCGTCGCTTCAGCTGCGGGTCCACGTCGCGCTGGGCGTCGAGCTCGAGGCCGGCGGGAACGCCCTCGAGCAGCGCAGTCAGCGCCTTCCCGTGGGATTCTCCGGCGGTGTGGAAGGTGAGTCGCGGCATCGGCTCGCTCTCCGGCTCAGGCAGTGAACATGGAATCTCCCGCGCCCCGGGGCCCCGACGGCGGGAACGCAAAAGCCCGGCTCGCGGCCGGGCTTCCGCCGGTCCAGGGACCGACGCGCGCCTTCATTATATAGACTGGTCGCGACGTGCGACCAAGTCTCGTCAGTTTATGATCTGTACCTTGACCGAGTCGGTGCCCACGGCGCCGCCGAGGTCCGTCGCCTGCACCACCACGTAGACGTCACCGACCACCTGCGTCCCCTGGGGCCGCAGCCAATTGTCGACCCGCGCGAAGGGCGCTCCCGCATAGGTCTGGGTCTCGGGCCCGTACGCGTCGGAGCCGGTCGCCGCGTAGCTGGCACGGTAGGCGACCACAGTCAGTCCGGACGCCGCGGTGACCTCCGCCTGAACGCGAAGCGAGTCGCCCCGTGCAATCGTGAAGCCGGGCCCGGGCTGCGTCATGTTCACCGTCGGGCCGGGCTGCGCCACCGAGGCCGCCAGCGAGAAGAGGTTCTCGCCCCGGCAGGCGCTCAGGAGGGCCGCCCCCACGATCACACAGGCAGCCATCGCGGCTCTAGGGCGGCGCGCATTCGGTCTAGGCTGGGTCATCGTATCGGATCCTTGGGTCCTTACCGGAGCCTGCTCTGAACGATGTGCGGGGTCACGAGGATGATCAGATCGCGCTGGATCTCCTGCTCCCGGCGCGTGCGGAAGATGCCGCCGATCAGCGGCAGATCCATGAGAAGGGGAATCCCCGCGACAGCCTCGGTGCGCTCGGTCTGCGTGAGGCCACCGATGACCACAGTTTCGCCGTCCGCGACGAGGACACGAGTCTGCGCGCGCTGGGTCCGGAAGATGAAGCCAGCGTCGGAGTCCGCGAGCTCCGCCGCGGACCGCTCGGCGAGCACCTCGAGGAGAATATGGTTGTCGCCCGTCACGTGAGGGGTCGCCTGGAGCTTAATCCCCGTCTCCTGCTGCTCCACCTGCGCCGTGGGGAACGCCGGCCCGCCGCCGGCCTGGCCGCCGGCGCCGCCGGCCGCACCCGCACCGAGGTCGATGGTACGGATCGGCGTGATTTCACCCACCAGGATGTCCGCCCGCTGGTTGTCCAGCACCGTCACCTGGGGTGTCGCCTCGATGTCGCTGAGCTGGACGGACTCGAGCGCGTCGATGAAGCCGATCAGCTGGTGACGGCCAAGAACGAGCGACGTGAGGATCTGGAGCGTCGGCGCCGTCACGCGAGCGTTCGCATTCCCGAGTGCAGCGACGGAATTTCCGCCCAGCGCGACCACCGCCTCGCCCTGCGGGATTACCTCGGAGGTGCCGTCGCCGTCGAGATCGGCCTGACCGGAAGTCAGCGTGTTGAACTGGTTTCCGCGGGAATCCTTCAGCTCGTACGTGACGCCCATTTCGTCGAGGTCCGTACGGTTGACGAAGATAATCTTGGCCTGGATCGAGACCTGAGGGGTCTCCACGTCCAGCTGCCGGACCAGCATCGTGATGTCGTCGTGAATCCGCTGGATGTCGGACACGACCAGCGTGTTGGTCGACACACTCACCGTGCTCGTGCCCCGCTCGGTGAGAAGATTTTCGACCGCCTGCTGGGTTTCCTGGGCAGTGGCGTACGAGATACGATAGGCCCGGGTGAGGATGGGCTCGATCGCCTCCCGGTCGTTCAGGTCCGCGATGTTGTCCACGCGGATGATGCCGTACTCGTCTTCGGCTCCGGCCAGGCCCTGGCCCTGCAGAATCGTGCGCAACGCGACATCCCAGGGCTGATCGTTGATGTCGGCCGTGACGAAGCCCGCCACGTTGGACCCCGGAACGATCGACTTGCCGGAGAAGGCTGCAAAGGCGAGCAGGACGTCGTTGATGGGAGCCTGTGTCCACGTCACCGAGATCCGACGCGCCTCCTGCGCCACCGCGGCCGACGGGGACGTCGGTGCGGTCCGCATGACCGTCGCGGGGACGAGCGTGCTCGGATCGAAGGGCGTCGTCACTCCGGACGACCAAGGCTCGAAGTCACCCGTCGGGTTTTCCAGGGAGATCCGCAGGCCCCCGGCATCGGGGATGATCGAGTACCCGAGCTGTCGGTCGAGCACGAGCACGAGCCGGACGACCTCTTCGGCGTACTGACTCGTCCGAATGGAGAGGATCCCGCCGCGGTTCAGGGCGGCGAAATTGTCCTGGGGAAGAGCGTGTTGCGCACCCATGATGTCGACCACCAGACGATGGGGACCTTCCATGGAGAAGTCGCGGTAATCGACGTCCCCGTCGATCGAGATGAGGACGCTCGTCTGCGATGCCATCGGCGTGATCGTCACTTCCGTGACGGATCCACCGAGGGCAAGCAGCGTGCCCGCCCATAGAGCGAACATCGACGTCATGGGGTGCCTCCCTGGCGCCTGGAAACGAAGTTCATGGTGCGACGCTCCACGGCGTCGAACTCCTGCACATCAACTACAACAGCGTCGCGACGGATCTGCACGATCGTCGTATTACCGATTCTCTGGCCCGCCTTCAGGTAGAAGGCGTCTCCCGCGACAGGCGCCGTCGTCCCGTCCGGATTGACGTTGACGCCCCCGGTACTCAGAACGGCAACGCTGTTGACGTCGTCCGGGGAATACATGATGCCGATGAGGCTGAGGTCCTCGAATCGGATTCCCTCGTTTCCGGCCAGCCCGGCGTCCCAGGGCCGGAACGGGTTCCGCCGGGTGAACGACGGATATTCGAAGACCTCGCGCTCGAAGACGAGCTCCGCGCCCTGCGCCGGCCTCGCCCCCGCCTGCCCGGTGGGTGCCTGAGCACGCACTTCGGGCGCCACCGCCACGAGAGCCAGGGTGGCCGCGGAGAGGGTCAGGATCCCTCGGATGGTCATGGTCGGTCTCCTGGCAGTTCGGCAGGCGGCAGCGCCGACTGGTCGGGCAGCACGTACGTCTCGATGCGGAAGGTCGCCCGCACCGGATACTCCATGTCCCGCCGGGTCTGCGGCTGGCCGAACAGCTCGAGTTCCACCTGAACGGGCGTCACGATCCGGGACAGACTCGCGATCTCAGTGAGAAAGCGGGCAACGTCGTGATACTCGCCGACGACCGTCATCTGATAGGTCGTGCGCGTGTACGGGCCGGCGGGCTGCGGCGGCTCGGGATCGAGCCCCTGCACGTCGATGTTCGTGTTCCGGGCCCGGCCCTGAATGTCATTGAGCAAAGACGCGACTTCCTCCTGCCCGGGGATCAGCTCCTCGAGTCGGGCGACGTGACGGCTGTATTGCTCCATCCGCCGGCGCAGTTCATCGACGCCCCCACGGGCGATGATCGCCGTGGCCTGCCGGTTCCGGATCTCGAGCGACTCCAGGCGATCCCGAACGACGTCGTTCTGGTCGTTGCGGGGCGTCAGGAAGTACATGTTGAACGGGACGATGAGAACCAGCACGGCCAGTCCACCGAGTGCCCAGTTCCGCTGTGCGGGATCCGTGGGGTTGTACCAAGCCATGGTCAGTTCCCCCCTCCGACGGTCTGAGCCTCAGGGGTCGCGTCATCGAACAACGGCACCGTCTCCAGCTCCTCGAGCGGTGGCTGGTCATAGGTGACGGACAGCTCGAACAGGAACACGAGATCGTCCGGGTTGGCTTCGGAGGCGACCTCCTGAATCGTCTCCGGAGAAACCGAGCGCAGGAAACGGGAGCCCTCGAGCCGGTTCATGAAGCTGGTGATCGCGAAGATCGAACCGGCGCGACCGATGATGCGCACCTGCGGCCCTTCACCGGCGTACAGGACTTCGCGAAGCCAGGTGTAGTCCGGCACGGCCGTCGCGACCTCGTCCAGGAGGTGCGACCACACGTATCGGCCCCGGTCGATTTCCTGGATCACCGCGACGCGCGCCTCGATGGAGTCGCCCTGGGCCTGCAGCTGCTCGATCTGCCGGATGACAGCGGCGTTCGTGGCCGAATCCTGAGCCGCGACCTCGAGCTGAACACCAAGCTCCTCGGTCTCGCTCCGGAGGCTCGTGAAGCTGAACCCCATGTATCCCAGCGCGATGGCCGCGGCGACGGCGAAGAAGCCCTGATAGGGGTCCATGCCCGCGGCGCCAGCGCCACCACCACCACTCCGCAGATTCTTTACGGATGCCAGGACGGCGGCGAGGCTGAAGCCGCCGGCGCCCGCCTTCCTTCCGCCTGGAAGCAGATTGACTTCGATCACGGTATCGGTGTCCTCGTCCTAGGCCCGGAGGGCGAGCCCGAGTGGAAGCAGGAGCATGGGCGCAGCCTCGTCGAGATTGAACCCCTTGGCGGCATCCGGACGGACGGCGACCCGCTCGAACGGATTCACGACCTGGGTCTCGACGTTCATGCGCTGAGCCAGCGTCCGGTCCATGCCGGGAATGCGCGCGCCCCCGCCACTGAGGAAGATGCGGCCGACCGAGTTCCCGTCCTGCCGGGTCATGAGGAATGCGCTTGCGCGCTCGATGCCGACTGCGATCTCGTCCGCCGAGCCCTGCACGAAGCTGTCCAGGCCCTCGACGGTATCACGACCCTGCACCACGTCTTCGGCCCGCTCCGCCGTGAGTCCGCGCTCGCGCTGGAGCTCCTCCCGGATCTTGCGCGAGCCGAACGGGATGTCCCGGGTCAGGATCGGAACCCCATCGTCGAGGATGCTCACGTTGGTCGTCTCGTGGCCGACGTTGACGAGAGCCACGATCCCTTTCTGGGCGTCCGGATAGTTGAACTCGAACGCGTTGTGCAGGGCGAAGGCCTCGACGTCGATGATCACGGGCTCGACACCCGCGTCCTGGAGAAGACCGACCTTGTTGTCGATCAGCTCGCGCTTGGCCGCGACGAGGAGCACTTCCATCTGGAGACCGTCACCGTCGGGGTCGAGGATCTGGAAGTCGAGCTCGACGCTCTTGATGTCGAAGGGGACGTGCTGCTCCGCCTCCCACTTGATGACTTCGCGGGCGTCGGACTCCTTCATGCGATCCATGCCGATCGGCTTGATGATCACGTCGTGCCCGCCGACCGCCGTAACGACCTCGGCACCCTTCAGACCGAGTTCGCCGAAGAGTCCCCCAACCGCGTCGGAGACCAGGCTGTAGTCCATAATCTCCCCTTCCACGATGGCGTCGGGAAGGAGAGGGCGCATCGCGACCCGGACGACTTCCGGCTGATCGCCGGAGTGATCCACTTCCACGACCTTCACGAAGCCGGACCCGATATCCAGGCCGATCACGGTTCGCTTTCGTCCGAAGAGGCCCATTCTCCGCCTTCACGCGAGGGGATGAGAATAGAAAATCCTGTGAATGTCCAAGGCAGGTTACCACAAAAAGTTAAGACTTGTCAAGAAAACGAAGCCCGCGCTCCGATGGGAGAAAATTGATAAACATTTGATGCGGTCAGCCTTTCGGCCCGGGTCCCGTCCAACCCTGGCTCGATTAGGGTTGGAGCCACATCCAGCCACCACCGGCGATCGCAACCGGAGCGAGCACGGGGTCGACCGAAAGCGCGCGTATCGCCCAGCAGCGGGATCCGCTGACGGCGGATCCTCCGCGGATTTCGATCCCGCCCCCCGCCCTCACGAAACCGGTGACCACGGATCCGCGGTCCAGACGCAGCCGTCCGGCCACGACGACCCCGCCATACAGCGCGACTCCGGAAAGCGTGAGATCACCGCGCCCGACGAGCAGTGCCTGGCCCGAACCGTCGGCCGCGACCGTCCCGTGCTCGGCCACCACCGCCGGCACGCGGTCCGCGCACGCCCCGCCGGGCCGAGCGGCGTCGCCCCAGTTCCAGGCGCCTTCCGCGCACAAGCCACCCGTCTCCC
Organism: Gemmatimonadota bacterium; assembly: GCA_030827315.1. GTDB lineage: Bacteria > Gemmatimonadota > Gemmatimonadetes > Longimicrobiales > Gaopeijiaceae > UBA2589. The sequence goes on from JAURER010000002.1 coordinate 51,492, forward strand.
GCGGGGCCGGACGTCCGGCCCCGGCGACCCCGAGCGGGATCCGCACCGCCAGTACCCCCGGGTCGAGCGTGTCTCCCGGATCGCCGCCCGCGAGTGCCTCCTCGACTCTCCAGGCCGCGAGCGGGGATGAATCCGGAGGCGCCGGCGCGCACCCCTCGGGTGGCGCCGGCTCGGCCTGCAGCTGGAACGTCGTCTCGTCAACGCCTTCGACCTCGCCGGCCTCCGGAGCGACCCCTACGGACACTACGGCACCGAGGGCGCGGAGGAGCCGTTCGGGGTCCGGGCGACGGAACGGGCGCCCCACCCTCGCCCGGGCCGCGCCGGCTGACGCCTCGCCCTCCACCATCCACAGGTCACCGCCGAGCGGGCGCACGCTTCCTCGATAGTACGTCCCGTCGAGCGCGCCGGACACCGAATCGGCCTCGGCGAGAATCGTCGCGTCGGGCGATGCGTGGGGAAGGCGTTCCCGGGCCGCGCGGAGCGCTGCCCACTCGGCGACCGCGCGGGCGGCCAGCGCGCTCCTCGCTGCGGCGGAGGCCAGCGCCTCCTGCCGCGCAAGAAGGAGGGCGCCGTGCGCGAGAAGCATCGCGCAAAGCGAAAGCAGAACCGCCGCCGCGAGCGCGCCGCCGCGCCTGCGGGTACTCACCGGGCCGGCGCCAGCGGGACGTTCCACCGCCCATCCAACCGACCCGGTGCATCGATCTCGAGACCCGCCGCGCTGGCCGGCGGCGTCCCGTCCACCAGCCGGGCACCGCGGAGGACCGCCTCCGTCATCGGCTGTGCGCCGCCCGCTCCGCGGCGATACCGCAGGGTGGCGCCACCGACGTGATACGATCCGGCTTCGAAGAGCCGGAACATGACCGGGACGCCGCCCGAAGCGGATCCGGCCCCGATGCCCCGGACCCTCCATCGTTCCGGTCGCCCCGCCGTCGAGTCGGGACATGAAGCCGGAGCGGGGCCTGAGGAGACCAGCCCGGCGGCCACCCAGCTCCCGTCTGCGCGGAGCGCGAGCACCGAGTCCTTGCCGGGGTCCGGCTCCCTCGCGGAGCGGACCCGTACCGCGAAGGTCGAGTCGTCCAGCGGCGCGCAGACCAGCGCGAGACCCCGGAAAGCTCGAACGTGCACCGAGTCGGGAGCGCGCATCCGCCAGTCGCGCCCCGCCGCCCCGTCGCCGAGCTCCGAGCGGAGGACCCACCGGACCGAACGAGCCGCTCCGATCCACGTCCCGCGTTCCTGGAGCCCGGTCGCGGCCCGGGCGACGCCAGCGAGCGCACGCACCGACAGGATCATGAGGATCAAGAGGCACGCGAGCGTGACCGTGAGCTCCGCGACGGTGTGCCCCGCCCGGGCATGCCGATTGCCGCCCTGTCGTCGGCGGAGGACGCGCGTCACCACCCGGCTCTCGCACCGGTGAGCCGGAAGGGTGGAACGTCCCGCCCCTCGACCACGATCACGAACCCGCCCGTGGTCGGCAGCCAGAAAGCGCCGACGCTCGCCGTCGTGTCGCCCCCGCCGGTGATTGAGTCGACGGCCCCGAGCGAGTCCCGAAGCGCGGAGGCCCTCCACGCGGTCGCCTCGAGCGTCCGGGCTCGGGTCATCGTACGCTCCGCGACGAGCACCACGCCCAGCGCAGCGAGGAGACCCACCTGGAGAACGAGGAGTCCCACGACGACCTCCACCAGGGTGAGGCCGCGACGTCGTCCGGAGCCCACGGGCGTCATCTGCGACGCACCCGGCCATACGAGGAGACGACGATCCCCGCTTCCGCGCGGCCCCGCCGTACCACGATCGTCGCGCTGGCGAAGCGTCCGATACCCAGGGCGTCGAAGTCGAACGCAGTCGATGCGCGCCCCGCAGGAAGGAGCAGTTCCGGCGGGAGGGCGGTCCTTCCGAGACGGACGGACCGAACCAGGGAATCACGGGCCAGTAGAAGAGCGGCCGGGGGCTCCGACTCGAGGACAAGGGTGGCTCCGCCGCGTGCCACTCCGACCGCGCGAGCCTGCGTCATCAGGCCGACCAGTTCTTCCCGCACCGAGCGGACCTCCACCCGGTCGCCGAGTTCGTTCAGACGCGGGGTGGCCAGAGCCGTGACCGCCACGAGGACGGCGAGGCAGACCACCAACTCCATGAGTGTCGTTCCCGTTCGCATGAGGACAACCTCGGCCCGCACGCGGAGCCCCTCCATGCGCCTATGGGACTACGCGATCCCGTACTCCTGGATCTTGTAACGAAGGGCGCGGGGGGAAAGCTCGAGGAGCTCGGCGGCCTGCGTCTTGTTCCCCCCGGTGCGGTCCAGCGCGAGCTGGATGAGGTGGCGTTCGAGCCGGGTCCCCTGCCTCTTCACGGAGAGGTCGTCCCCGTCCATGCCGCGCGCCGGCATCTGCGGCGCCGGCCGCCGGATCGCTTCGGGCAGATCCTCCAGCGACACGACGTCGTCCTCGGTGAGAACCAGCGCCCGCTCCAGAACGTTCTCGAGCTCACGGATGTTGCCGGGCCAGGCGTAGGAGAGCAGCAGCTCCATCGCGTCGGGGGCGATGCCGGACACGTGTATCCCGAGACGCGACGACTGCCGCTCAAGCAGGTGCAATGCCAGCTGGGGAATCTCCTCGCGGCGCGCGCGGAGAGAGGGCAGGTGGACCGGAACGACCGCCAGTCGATAGTACAGATCCTTGCGAAAGCCACCGGACTCCACGGCTTCCTCGAGATCCCTGTTCGTGGCGGCAATCACGCGCACGTCCACCGGCGTGGTGTCCATGGCACCGATCCGCCGCACCTCGCGTTCCTGAAGCGCGCGCAGCAGCTTGACCTGCAGCGCCCCGGGGAGCTCACCGACCTCGTCGAGGAAGAGCGTGCCGCCGTCCGCCACTTCGAAGAGACCGGCCTTGTCACGATCCGCGCCCGTAAACGCGCCCTTCACGAATCCGAAGAACTCAGACTCGAGAAGCTGCTCCGGAACCCCACCGCAGTTGACCGCGACGAAGGCACGATTCTTACGCGTCGACTCGCGGTGCAACATACGCGCCACAAGCTCCTTCCCGGTGCCGCTCGCACCCGTCACGAGCACCGAGGAATCGTACGGCGCGACTTTCTGAACGACGTCGAGCGCCGCACGCATGGCGGGCGACCCGACAACGATTTCGCCGAACCTGGCATCCGCGCGAACCTCCTGGCGCAGACGTCCCACCTCCCGGCGCAGCTGCTCTCGCTCTTCCGCCTTGCCGACGATGAGCAGCACGTCGTCGGCGCCGAACGGCTTCGGGATGTAGTCGTAGGCGCCCTTCTTCATAGCCTCCAGCGCGAGGTCCAGTCCACCGTAGGCCGTCATGACAAGGATCAGCGCCTGCCCGCCCCATTTCCGGTACGCCTCGACGAATTCCAGCCCCCCGAGCCGGGGCATCCGGACGTCGCACAGGATCATGTCGGGCGACTGTGCCTTCGCCGTGGCGAGCCCCTGCTCTCCGTCTTCCGCCTGCACGACGTCGTATCCAGCGTCGCCGAGGATGAGCGTAAGCGACTTCCGCAGACCTGCGTCGTCGTCAATGATCAGGATCTTCACGAATCCTCCGGGGGTGCCGTCCGTTCCGCCTCGCCGCCCTCATCGTACATGATCGGCAGGCGAATGACGAAGTGCGCGCCGCGGCCAGAGCCGCTCCGCGCCTCGATGGTCCCGCCCATCCCTTCCAGGAGGCGGGCGCAGATCGACAGCCCCAGACCTGTACCCTCCCCCGGCTCCTTCGTCGTGAAGAAGGGGTCGAAGAGGTGCTCCGCGACATCCTCGGGGATGCCGGGCCCGTTGTCCATGATCTCGATGACGGTGACGCGTTCCGCGCTCCGGACCGACGCCACCCCGTCCTCGTCGGCCGCGACGCGACGCCGGTGCAGATAGTTCAATGAAGGTGGATCGCCCTCCCGTCGCCGAGGCATCCGGCGTACGTCTCCCTCCTCGACCCCGACCCGCACCTGCACCTCGGGTTCAGCGACGTCCCGGACGGCATGAAGCGCGTTGAGCAGGACGTTGACGAGGACCTGTTCGAGCCGCTCGGAGTCATGCAGGAGCATCATCCCGTCGGACGCCACGTGCCAGGCTGTGGATACCGCGGTGAGCTTGCCCTGGCGCTCGAGGAGCTCGCGCACGCGCTCGACCACCTGTGACACCGAGCGCGGCTCCAGTGACGCGCGTCCGGGGCGCGCGTAGTCGAGGAGCCCGCGCACGATCCGGTCGATCCGAACGGCCTCGTCGCGGATCGCATCGAGGATCTCCGTGTCCGCCCCGTCGCGGCGGGCGCGTGCGCGAGCCACGTCCACGAATCCGAGGATGGCACCGAGTGGATTGCCGACCTCGTGCGCGATGCCGGCCGCGAGCGTACCCGCGGATGCGAGTCGGGCCGTTCGGACCACCTGATCACGGGCCGCACGCACCTCGCGGTTGCTGGCGTCGAGAGACTCGATGTTGGCCGCGAGGAGCGCGCGTTCGCTTGCAGCGGACTCGGCCAGTCGATTCACCCCGACCGCGATGTCGCCCAGCTCGGGGGACGCGAACCCCGACAGCCGGTGCTCGTGGGCCCCCTCGGCGATCCAGCGGATCTCCTCCGCCAGGCGCAACAACTCCGATCGGTCAGTCAGAAGCGGAACCCCACCCTCGGGCATGCCGGAGCACGCGCCGCGCGAGTCGCGCCGGTGACCAGGGTCCGCGGGCCGGCGGGCCCGGGACGGAGCAGCTCGGGATCTCGTTCAAGGCACGCACCTCGGCTCGGTGTCTCGCTCGGACAGGGGCCCGGACGAAGCGAAGGGTGGCCCGGACACACCCGAACCACCCTCGCGCTTCATTTCACACCCGCGTCATCTCGCGGGAGCCTGCAACTCGACCCGGAGGTCAGCTGGTGCAGGCGACCTCACCCGGCTGCGTCGGCGTGGCCGTCCCCACGGTCGGCGCGGCGGCCGTTCCGTAGAAGTACGCGCAGCCCTGATCGGTACCGAGCGCCATGTGGTAGGCCGTGGCGGCCCACCCGGAGGCGGTCACGTTCTGGATGGTCACGATCACGCCGTCCGAGTTCGTGAAAGCCAGATCGGCCTCGACGTCGGAGTAGGCGTAGGTGTCCGAGTAGTAGATCTCCTGCTGGCTCGCCAGGTTCTTCAGATCGGACTTCATGGCGGCGAAGTAAGCCTTCTCACGCGTGGCGCTGAACTTCGGAATGGCGATGGCCGCCAGGATTCCAATGATCACGACCACGATGAGGAGCTCAATGAGGGTGAAACCCTTGTTGTCTCGCATCGGAGTGACTCCAGGTGTGAGTGAACCACGGTGACGTTCGGGTCCGCGAAACGTGCAAACTGCGGGCCATTTTCCTTAAAGGCTTGGCAAATCTAACTCAGGCAACGCGTTATGGCCACAGAGCGGATGGTCGAGTGTCGACCTCGTGGGACGAACACCGTGGGATTCTGCGATTTTCCGGCACCTTGCCAGAGTCCTGGCCACCCGCGAGACGTCGTAGTCGATCAACCGCCGGACCCCGGATCGAGGCGTTCGGAGGTGTCGACGAGCCTCGTGGCAAGGCCGAATTCGGACACCATGACCGAATCGAGCGCGCGACGACCCGCGGGCGTGCGGACCGCGGCCCACGCGGTGTCGAGCTTGGCCTCTGCGACGAGGGGTTCCCCGCGGGCGCGGGCGGCGTACGCTTCGTAGACGTAGCCCTGCCAGAAGACGGCCCGGCCGATGTCGTCGCCCCGTGCCCGCGCTTCCGCGGCTTCGTCCATTCGTCCTTGCGCGGCCAGGGCCCATGCGAGGAGATGGTGGCGCGCTGGATCGTTCCCCTCCACCTCCCGCAGCAGCGCCTCCCGCGCCCAGCGTTCCGTTCCCACGGCATCCCCCTGCTCGGCGCGACCCGACGAAAGGAGCCGGTACGCCGTCGAAAATTCCGGTCTGTCGTTGATGGCGAAGTGCAGGAGCCGCTCGGCGCCGTCGTAGTACCCGTGGTCCGTCATGATGCGGGCGATGTCCGTGACCAGGGGGTACGCCGCCCCGAGCAGCGAGATGGCGGCCCGGTAGGAGCGGAGCGCCTCGGAAGGACGTCCGGTCCGGAGGAACTGGTCCCCCAGGACCCACTGCGACCGCCCCGACTGGGGGTAGTCGCGCACGAGGACGGTGAAGACGCTCGAGGAGTCGTACCAGGTGGCGTTGCGCGTCCACGTCCGCACCGAGGCGCCCAGGAGGAGCGCCACGACCAGGGCGGGAACGGCGCGGGGCCGCGCGCCGGCGAGCCGCACCACCAGCCAGCCCGTCGCGGCGGCGAGCCCGACGGACGGAAGGTAGAAGGCTCGCTCCGCCAGCAGCACGCCTGAGAGGAACACGGTGTTGGAAACCGGCGAGATGGCGATGAGGAACCAGACGACGCCGAAGGCGGCGGCCTTCTCGGTGTCGCGGCCCCGGGCGAGATCGGGGCGTCGCCACGCGATGAGCGTGATGCCGAGGATAAGCAGGGCGAGCAGGACCCCAACGGTGTTCTGCAACTCCCAGGAGGTCGTGACCCGGATGACGTTGGGGGAGTAGTCGGCCGACAGATCGAGAGGGAAGACCCAGAGCCGCACGTAGTGAAGCCAGACCTCTCCCAGCGTCCAGATGCGCGGAACCTCCTCGAGCAGCATGGCGCCGAGCGGGGGAAAGGGGCTGGCCAGGCTTCCGAGCACGAAGTGCCGCGCCACGAGGAGCCCGGCGGCGACGGCGAGCATGACCACGTAAACGCGCCAACGGTCCCTGACGTACGCTGGCAGCTCGGCGAACCCGAGGGGGCGACGGGCAGCGTCGACCAGCAGCACGAGCCCGGGGAGGGTCACCCCGCTCTCCTTCGCGCCGAACGCGAAGAAGTAGAGCACTCCGATCCCCATCGCGGTGCCCCAGCGCGTCACCGCGCCCCCGCGTACGTGCACGAGCAGGGCCGCCAGGACCGCGGCGGTCGAAAGGATCTCGGAAAAGCCGACCACGTTCGCCACGGCCTCGACATGCACGGGGTGCACTGCGAAGACGAGCGCGGCCAACGTCGCGGCGGCGAGCGACATGAACTCCACGAGGAGCGCGAGGACGAGCAGTGTGGCCACCACGTGCGTGGCGACGTTGACCGCGTGGAAGACGACCGGAGCGCCCCCACCCGCCATCCACTGCAGCCCGAAGAGAGCGGTCGTGACCGGGCGCCACAGACCGAGGCCCTGGCCGTAGTCGTTGGGCCAGTAAGGCGCGACCAGGGCCCCCGGGAGTGTGCCCAGCGCGTGGATCGCCGTGTTGTGCTCGACGATGTGGAGGTCGTCGTAGGCGTAGAGGTTGGAAAGCGAATTCGCGTACACCAGCGCCGCCAGCAGCCCCACCAGCAGAGCAGCGGTGCGCACGTCGCGCACGGGCGACCCGAGTCGCGTCATGCGCGCTCCTCCTCCGAGGCGACGCGCGTGAGCGAGATCGACGAGAGCCGTTCCGGTGTGTCCCACAGCGGCACGTCCGGTGGCGTCCACGGGCGGGCCTTCGGCCCGAAGACGTTGTACCTCACGATGCACCAGAGAGCCGAGACGCCGTCCTTCCAGCCGATCTTCTTCCCCTCCTCGTACGACCGTCCGTCGTAGCTGATGGGCAGCTCGTAGATCTTCGCCCGTGCCTGCGCCAGCCGGGCCGTGAGCTCCGGTTCGATGCCGAACCGGTTGGCGGACAGCGGAAGCGTATGGAGCAGCTCGCGGCGAACCATCTTGTAGCAGGTTTCCATGTCCGTGAGGTTCACGTCGGTGAACATGTTGGACAGGAGCGTGAGGACGCGGTTACCGACCGAGTGCCAGAAGAAGAGGACGCGGTGTGGTCCCCCGAGGAAGCGCGACCCGTACACCGCGTCTGCCTTCCCGGCGAGGATCGGCTGGAGCAGAATCGGAAACTCCCGCGGGTTGTACTCCATGTCTGCGTCCTGGACGACGACGACGTCACCTGTGGCGTGCTGGAACCCCGTGCGCAGCGCCGCTCCCTTTCCGCGGTTCTTCTCGTGGAGCACCAGGGTGTCGATGAGTGTCCCTTCCAGACGCGGCAGGATATCGCGGGTGCCGTCGGTCGACCCGTCGTCGACGACGATGACCTCGAGCTGGAGCGGGACCTCGCGCACCTTGTGCAGGAGCTGTTCGACCGTCCGGGCCTCGTTGTAGACCGGCACGACCACCGAGAGGCGAACGCGATCCCAGGCGAGGTCGTCACTCGAGCCCAGATCGTGGCGTCGGAGTCCGGGGTTGATCATTCTTCGATCCCGTATCGGTTGAGCTTGCGGTAGAGCGTGGACGGGTCGATGCCCAGGACATCGGCCGCACGCGTCTTGTTTCCGCCCTCCGACTGCAGGACCCAGAGAATGTACGCCCGCTCCACCACTTCCATGGTGGGATTCGGCGGCAGGTCGTTCGCACCCAGCCTCGGGGGCGGAGCCTCCCGGACCCGATCCGGCAGCGCATCCGGGCCGACGACGGACCCACTCGACACCACCGCGGCACGTTCGAGCGCATTTTCCAGCTCGCGCACGTTACCGGGCCAGTGGTAGGCCGTGAGGATGTCCATTGCCTCCTCCGACACGGTGCGCGGCTCGCCGCTCCCTGGCTTGCGCTGAAGAAAGTGCCGAACGAGGAGCGGGATGTCTTCGCGCCGCTCGCGCAGGGGCGGCAGGTGGAGCTGAATGACGTTCAGCCTGTAGTAGAGGTCGCTCCGGAATCCACCCCGCGCCATCTCCTCTTCGAGGTCGCGGTTGGTAGCGGCGATGATCCGGACGTCGACCGGCACCGCGCGGGTCGAGCCCACCGGAGTCACCTCGCGTTCCTGGATCGCGCGGAGCAGCTTGACCTGGGTCTGGGGGCTCATTTCCCCGATCTCATCGAGGAAGAAGGTCCCATCCGCCGCCGCCACGAGCAGGCCGTCCCGGTCGCGGACCGCGCCCGTGAAGGCACCCTTCACGTGGCCGAAGAGTTCGCTTTCAAGGAGGCTTTCGGGGAGCGCACCGCAGTTGACCGACAGGAAGGGGCCGCCGGCACGTTGCGAGAGTGCGTGGATGTACCGGGCCACCACCTCCTTGCCCGTTCCGCTCTCACCGGAAATCAGCACGGTCGAGTCCGTCGCCGCCACGGTCTCGGCCAGTTCGAGAACCTCCTCGAAGCGCGGCGCTGCGCCGACGGGACGATTCCCCTCCCGCCTCGGACGGCTTCGGATCTCGTTCTTGAGCTGGCGGTTCTCGACCTTGAGACGGCGCGCCTCGGCGGCCCGGCGGCAGATGGCGAGAAGTTCGTCGTTGGCGAAGGGCTTCTGCAGATAGTAGTAGGCCCCCTCGTTCACCGCGCGGACCGCCGACTGCAGGGACGCCTGAGCCGTCATGAGGATCACCGGCATCTCGCTGTCGACTTCGCGGGCCTGCGTGAGCACCTCGAGCCCGCTCGCTCCGGGCATGCGGATGTCGGTGAGGACGAGATCCGGCCTCTCGTCTTCGAGCGCCGCCAGCGCCTTGGGTCCGGAGTCGGCCACCGCAACCTGCCAGCCTTCGCCCCTGAGGAGGATCGAGAGCGTGTCGAGGATGGCGGTCTCGTCGTCCACCAGCAGAATCTTCACGCGGTCGCTCCGGCCGTTGGTGCATCGGCGCCACACGAGGCACCTGGAAGGAAGATCACGAACTCGGCTCCGACGTCGCGGCCCTCCTCGACGAAGGTGACCCCCGCGTGGGCCTCGACGGCACGATGGACCACCGCGAGACCCATTCCGCTGCCGCCCGACTTCGTCGTGAAGAAGGGATCGAAGATACGCTCTCGCTCGTCCTCGGCGATCCCGGGGCCCGTATCGGAGACCGAGAGGCGAACGGGTCGCTCGATCTCCGTCCCACGGGGCCGTCGGCGATCGGGTTCATTGGAGAGACGCACCGTGACCCGGCCGCCCGGCCCGGCCGACTGCGCCCCGTTGAGCACGAGATTGAAGAGCGCACGGTGCAGGAGATCGGCATCCCCCACCACGAAGACGGGACCGTCGTCGAGCTCCGTCACCACGTCCACGCCCTCGAGATCCGGGTGCTGCCCGGCCACGAGCAGGCACCCCTGCACGAGCGTGCGCAGATCCAGCTCGTCCCGGTGTGCCATCCCCAGGCCCGAATAGTCGAGGAACTCGGACAGCAGACGGCTGAGGCGGTCGGATTCGGCGAGCACCAGGCGCTGGAGCACTTCGCGGTCGGGCTCGGCGAGACGGCCGTGGCCGAGCTGCTCGACGGCGGAGCGAATGGAGGCGAGCGGGTTCTTGATCTCGTGCGCGAGTGACGCCGACAGGGTCGCAACCGCTTCCAGCCGCTCGGTCCGTACCCTGAGGGCGTCCAGGCGCTCGACGTCGGTGACGTCCTGAAAGAGCACGGTAGCCGACGGCAGCTCTTCCCCGCCCCGGTCCAGCACGGCGGTACTGACGCCCAGCTGAATGGCGCGGCGGCTCGACCCGACTGCGACGCGCCCGTGAGACACCGCGACCCGCCGATGAATCGCCTCCTGGAGGAGCGAGCCCAGCGAAGGGGCGACGCCATCGAGTTCTTCGAGGACTCGCTCACCGAGCCGATGCTGCAAACGAATTCCCAGGAGGCCTTCCGCGGCAGGGTTCGCATACGCCAGCCGCCCGGTGCCGTCCACGGTGATGACGCCCGTCGAGAGCGTGGCCAGGATGTCGTCGGTGTCGAGCCGCAGCTGATACAGCTCCGAGGCGACGGCGCCGAGCGCCTGGCCCGCGCGCCGGAGACGATCTCCGAGGAGTGCCGTGATCAGCGCCACCACCGAAAACAGGATGACGCGGAGTCCGACGAAGATCGTGAAGGGCTCCGCGAAGCCCCACACGAGATCGGCTGTGTAGAGGATGCTCGAGAGTCCCCCGATAAGGAGCCCGCCGAACAGCGGAAGCAGCAGCGCGCCCGCACTGATGACCAGGACGTAGAGCGACGCGAAGCCCGAGTCCGGCCCTCCCGTCAGGTGCACGATCCCCGTGACGAGCAGGGCGTCGAAGATGACCTGCGCGTAGAGAAAGTTTCCGCTCGGCTCGCTCCGCCGCACGTGCGTGACCCAGAAGGACCCCGCGGTCAGACAGACCGACAGGAGTAAGAGCACGATCACAACGACCGTGTCAGGCCTTCGCGCGTCGAACCAGCTGACGAGCGCCGCGACCAGGATGCCGGTCACCAGTGTCAGTCGCCCGACATAAAGCCAGCGAAGCAGGTTCGCGCGGACCAGCCCGGGGGCGGTGTGTTCCTGCGGTGTGCTCGACGTGACCAAACTCGACCGTGGGCCTGGGGCGGACTGCGCCTTCGGACCCACGGTACACAGCGAGTGTCGCAAGTTGCAACCCCCGGGTTCTGGCAGATTGCAAGCCCCGGTCGCTAGCTCCGGTCGGGGCGAGGGATCCGCCGTATCTCCGACGCGACCGCGTACGCCTCGCCTCCCAGTCGACCCACCGGCCGCAACTGTTCGGGGAGGACGACCATCGTCCCCTCCTCGAATTCGAGCGCGGGATCGAGTCGGACGCCAACGACCTCGGCGATCACCAGCGCGTTGGGCGCACCGCCGAGATCCACCTCCTGGCGGAACTCGCACTCCAGCACCGCGGGGCATTCCGCCACGTAGGGCGCGTCGACGCGGGGCGAGACCGCGAGCCCGAGGCCCGCGAGCTCGAACTCGTCGACGTCCGGCGGCACGTTCGCGGAGGACTCGTTCATGGCCTCGATCAGTGACTCCGTGACCACGTTGACGCAGAACGCGCCGCGCGCTCGGACGTTCACGATCGAGTCCTTGAGCTCTCTCCGCCGCTGGCCGATCGAGACGCAGACGAGCATCGGGTCGACCGAGATCGCCGCGAAATAGCTGAAGGGCGCCAGGTTCGGCACGCCGTCCGGGCCCCAGGTGGAAAGCCAGCCGATGGGACGCGGCACGACCAGCGAGGTCATGAGCTGGTAGCGCTCGCGGGCGGATACCCCGGCAGGCGCGAGCACGCGAGTCGCCAGCGGCGGTGTGTCGGACAGGTGCTTCACCCCTGCGGCTCCGGGGCGGGCCCGCTGCGGGCCGGCGGCGTCGGGCTCAGCTTCCGGTCGGGACGTCGAGTACCTGCCCGACGAAGATACGGCTGCCGTCGAGCCCGTTCGTCGCCCGGAGCTCGTCGACGCTCACGCCAAGCGACCGCGCGATCTTCCAGAGGGAGTCGCCACGCTGGACGCGATAGGCTTGGACGTCCGACGCCTCGGCGGGCTGGGCGGACCGCGTCGCGAGATACTGCCCGTACTGCTTCGGGAAAAGCGCGACGTGGTAATGCCGCGGGCGCCGCTCGAGCGTCGCCTCGAGGACACCCTGCCGCTCGAGACTCAGCAGCACGCCCTCCAGCCAGCGGCGACAGTTCCCATCCCACGAATACCGGATGTCGAGCGCCATGCCGGTGGGGTGCACGCTCCGGTCCGACGCGTTCGCGGGCTGCCGGCTCGCAGGGCGCGTCAGGCTGGTCACCACGAGCTGCTCGCCGCAGGCCGTGCGGTACTGGGTGCCGAGACGCTCGATGAAGAGCTTCACCTCGGGTCGGGCGTAGGGGAAAGAGACGTCGTTCTTGACCACGAAATCCCGGCCGGACCGCACGGGAACGAGCCACCCCTGTTCCGCGAAGTGCCGAACGCGCGCGGGCGTATCAATCAGGGTGTAATCGTGCGCTTGCGCCATGCGGTACTGCAGATCGACGGAGGCCCGAGATCCCTGGAGGCTCTGTGCGTCGACCGGCGGCGCGTGGAGTACGGCCGCAATCGGTCCCGCTGCGAGGAAGACGGGCAGGAATCGGCTAGCCAGCGATCGCTTCGAAGGCATGCGTATCGATGAGCGAAGGACGTGATCAGGAGACCGATACGGAACGGTCAAACATTGATAAACGGATGTTTCCAAACGCACAAGCATCTCGCGGGCGGCGCGGGGCGGACGGCACGGGGCCGGGGGGCTTCACGCCCCGCCCGGCTCCGTTCCGCCCGAAGACGACACCCGCTCGGGACATGCCGTCCGCTGTTCCGGAAGTCAGCCCGCTGCCGCCACGCGCTCGGCGACCTTGTCCCAGTTCACGACGCTCCAGAACGCGGACAGGTAGTCCGGGCGGCGATTCTGGTACTTCAGGTAATAGGCATGTTCCCAGACGTCGACGCCGAGCACCGGTGTGAGGCCGTTCATGTACGGGCTGTCCTGGTTGGCGGTCGACGTGACCGAGAGCTTGCCGCCCCGGGCGCAGAGCCAGGCCCATCCGGAACCGAACTGCCCGGCCCCCGCGGCCTCGAACTGCGCCTTGAAGTCGGCGAACGATCCGAACGAGGCGTCGATGCCGGCCGCGAGGCTGCCGGCGGGAGCGTTCGCCCCGCCGGGCGTCATGACGTCCCAGAAGAGCGCATGATTGACGTACCCGCCGCCGTTGTTCCGGACCGCGGTCCGGATCCCCTCGGGAAGAGCGTCGAGGTCCGAGATGATCTCGATCGCGCTCATTCCATGCAGACCGGTGTGACTCTCGAGGGCCGCGTTGAACTTGCTCGTGTACCCGGCGTGGTGCTTGGAGTGATGGATCTCCATCGTGCGTGCGTCGATGTGGGGCTCGAGCGCGTCGTACGCGTATCCGAGGTCGGGCAGCTGAAAGGGGTAGGCCATTGTGCGAGGCTCCTTGGCTTGGCTCGTGATTTCATCCGGGTCCGGCGGGCGTCCCGGGGTGCGCACGGTGGCGCTACCTTGGATCTTGGGGCCGGACGCTGGATTGTACCGGAGTCCGTCCCCGTCAGCAAACCTCGAACCGACCCGGCCGACGGTGCCCGACCAGCCCAGGGAACGCAGGATCCTGCTCGTCGACTGCGACACCTTCTACGTGCAGGTCGCACGCCTCGAAGACCCGGAAGGAGCGGGCTGGCCGACCGCTTCGGCTGGGGTACGGTGACACCCGGACGCATCGTGGAACGCGAGCGCGGACGACGCCCCCCTACGGACAACCAGCGGGAGAAGTGATGGGCACACGACACTGGTCCGGACTCTGGCACGACCATCGACCCCTGGTGGGTATGGTCCATCTTCCGCCGCTCCCGGGCGCTCCCCGTTGGGAGGGGAATTTCGAGTCGGTCGTCGCGCGGGCCTCCGCCGACGCACGCACCCTCGCCGAAGCGGGCTTCGACGCCGTGATCGTGGAGAATTTCGGGGACGTCCCCTTTCACGGCCATCGGGTTCCGGCCGAGACCGTGGCGGCGATGACGGCCGCGGTCGTGTCGGTTGTGCGGGCGGTCGATATCCCGGTCGGCGTGAACGTCCTGCGCAACGACGCGGCGGCCGCCCTTGGGGTCGCCGCGGCGACGGGAGCCCGCTTCGTGCGGGTCAACGTTCACACCGGCTCGATGTGGACCGACCAGGGTCTGCTCGAGGGGCGGGCCGCCGAAACGCTTCGTCTGAGGAGCGCACTCGAACTCGAGGTGGCCATTCTCGCCGACGTGCACGTGAAGCACGCGGTGCCACCCGCCGGTTCGGATCTGGCCGACGCGGCGGCCGACACCTGGCATCGCGGCCTCGCCGACGCGCTCGTCGTGACCGGGACGGGTACCGGCCGTACCTCCGCATCCGCTGACGTGACGCGCGTTCGGACCTCGGTACCGACCGCCCCCGTCCTCGTGGGCTCGGGGGTCGACACTGCCACCGTCCGATCCACTCTCGAGCAGGCGGACGGCGTCATCGTCGGGTCGGCCGTGATGGAAGGCGGCGTGGCGGGCGGGCGCGTGGATCCGCGCCGTGCCTCGGAGCTGGTGCGGGCCGCCGGCCGCTAGCGACGAAGGCCGGGCGCGCGCGGGGCCCGTCGGACCCCGCGCGACAACCGGCTTCGATCAGTCACCTCCGCGCGCTGCGACCCGGGCGGCGACCGAGTCGTACGGCTTTCGCTCGAAGTAGCTCTTCGTCTCCTGGACCACGACCGGCGCAAGGAGGAGAAGTGCGATGAGGTTGGGCCAGATGACGATGGCCAACGCCACGTCACCGAGGGCCCAGACGATGGCGAGCGGCACGGCCGCGCCCATGAAGTGGGCGCCCACGAAGAGGAGCTTGTAGGGCAGCACCGCCTTTTGCCCCAGCAGGTAGTGCGCGCACCGGTCTCCGTAATAGCTCCACGAAATGGCGGTGGAGATCCCGAAGAGGAGCACGCCGATGACCACGATGAAGTGGCCCCAGTCCCCGATGGGAGCGAGTCCCTGACGGAACGCGGCCGCCGTCACCGGGGCGCCGTTCTCCACGGCGTCTGCGTAGAGTGAGCTGTAGGACGTCCCGTCGGAGGCCACGGCTTCGCCTCGCCTGGGGTAGACCGTGCCGGTGAAGACCTCGGTCTGCGAGGGGTCGGTGTAGACCACCTCCAGGCCCGCCTCATGCCACGAAAGGACTGGGACGCCGACGCCCGACGCGACGTGCCGGCCGTCCGCGATCTCGATCTGGTCCGGCGCGGTGACGCCGCCGTACCGCCCGTCCTCCATCTGCGCCGTGTACGAGACGTCGCCGCCCCCGAGAGTGATCTGGGTGGGGAAGCGCTGCTCGTGCGCGCCCGTGATGATGATCACGAGGCCGGTGAGCGAGCAGATGACGATGGTGTCGATGAACGGCTCGAGCAGCGCGACTACGCCCTCGGAGACGGGCTCGTCGGTCTTGGCCGCGGCATGCGCGATGGGCGCGGAGCCCTGCCCGGCCTCGTTCGAAAAGAGGCCGCGACGCACGCCCCACATCAGCGTGACCACGAAGACGCCGGCACCGACGCCGGCGACGCCGGCCGACGGGTTGAATGCTTCCGCGAAGATGTGGGCGAAGGCGCTCGGGACGCTTCCGAGGTTGATCGCGATGATCAGCAGCGCGCCGAAGACGTAGATCGCGGCCATCAGCGGAGCGAGAACCGCGGTCACCCTGCCGATGCGACCGATACCGCCGAGAATCACCGCCGCGACAATCGACGCGGTAATGCCACCCATCACGACCGTCGGGATGCCGAACGTTGACGACATCTGGTCGGCCACCGTGTTGGCCTGCACGGCGTTGCCGGTGAAGAAGGCGGTGAATCCGAGCATGACGGCAAAGAAGACCGCCATCGGCTTCCATTTTTCGCCCAGCCCGCGCTCGATGTAGTACATCGGACCACCGGCCACCGTCCCGACCTCGTCGGTCGTGCGGAACTTCTGCGCGAGCGTGACCTCCGAGTACTTCGTCGCCATCCCGAGGAGCGCCGTGACCCACATCCAGAACAGCGCGCCCGGGCCACCCCAGTGAATCGCCATCGCGACGCCGGCGATGTTGCCGATGCCGACCGTCGCGGACAGCGCAGTCGTGAGCGCCTGGAAGTGCGAAACGTCACCAGGATCTTCGGGATCGTCGTACTTGCCGGTGGTGACGGCGAAGCCGTGCCCGAGCCGGGTGAACTGAACGAAGCCGGTACGGATCGTGAGATACAGACCCGTGCCGAGAAGAAGGATCACCATGATGGCGATCCTCTCGCCGCCTACGCTGGGCCCGATCTCGATGATGTACTGGTTCGCGAAGTCGACGATCGGCTGAAGAAAGCTGTTGAGGAAGGACTCCATGCCTGTGCTCGTTCAGGGTGATCGGGCCGGGGCGGCCTGGCCGCGCGCCGGGGAAGGAAGCGACGGACGGAACAATGCCCCGGTGCTCCACCGGGGGCAAGGCGCGGCCGACGGGTGGCCGACGTGGGTGCTCTTCGTCAGGCGGACTCGAGCGCCGTATCGCAGAGGTGTTCGGCCACGGCGGCGGCGAGTATCTCGTGGGCCCGGTTCACGATCGCGTCGAGGGACGGAGACTCGTTGAACATCTCCTCCGCCTTGTCGCGGAGCTCGGGGATCGTGGGCAGGTGCGGCAGCGACATCTCCGCGAGCGCTTGTTCTACCTGGTCACGGGCCCGGCGCGCGCGCTCGGCGAGCTCCTCGATCGCGTTCGAGTCGTCCCACGCCTCGCGGACGCCGGCCGCGATGCGCTCCACGCTGAATGCGGCTGCCAGTTCGCCGGCCACCTTCTCGACCACCTTGCGCCCGACGGGCCGGTCGCCCCGGACGATGGCCTCGGGCGGAGACCGGAGATCCCAGACGAGCCGGAACCACGACATCACCCGGAGCACGTAGAAGGAGATGTCGATCTCCCACCAGCGGAATCCCTGCCGGGTCGAGCTCTGATAGTGGTGGTGATTGTTGTGCCACCCCTCGCCCAGCGTGATCAGGGCGAGCCAGAAGTTGTTCCGCGAGTCGTCGCCGGTCAGGTATCGCTGCGAGCCGGAGACGTGAGCCAGCGAATTGATGAAGAAGGTGCAGTGGAAGAGGAGGACGGTGCTCCAGAAGAAGCCGACGACGAGCATCGCCCAGCCGCCCCATGCCCAGACTCCGAAGCCGAGCAGGATCGCCGGCAGGTACGTGTTGCGGTCGAGCCATACCAGCTCGGGGTAGCGCGTGAGGTCCTTCACCGTCCCGTAATCCGGCGTCCAGTTCGACGGGTTGAAGATCCACCCTACGTGCGAGTACCAGAAGCCGTGATGCCGCGGGGAGTGCACGTCATGTTCGGTATCGGAGTGCAGGTGATGGTGTCGATGCACCGCCGCCCACCAGATGACCCCCCGCTGTGCCGACGACTGCCCGAGGAAGGCGATGACGAACTGGAGGATGCGGCTCGTCTTGTAGGACCGGTGACTGAAGTAACGGTGGTACCCGGCCGTGATAGCCCACATGCGCACCACGTACAGAGCCAGGGCGACCGCCACCGCCGCGACCGGCACCCCCGTCCAGAGGGCGGCCACGCATACCAGGTGCGTGAGGACGAACGGGATGGCCGCCGGGTAGACGACGTCGCTGTGCGGCGGGGTGCGGTGCGGCAAACGGCTCTCCGGTGGCGGAGCGCCGGGGGCGGCTCCGTCGGTTCGTGCGTGCCCGGAAGGTACGCTCGCGCCCGCTCGAAACAACCGTCCCGGGGGGTTGAGGCCCTGCGGGTAATAATATATTATCGTATTCGCATTTATGAATACGTTGACTCCACCCCCCATCCTCGAGCGTCTGAGCGCCCTCGGTGACGAGACGCGCGTGCGCCTCCTCACCCTTCTGGAGCGCAGCGAGTTCACGGTGGGGGAACTGTGCACGGTACTCCACGTGCCCCAGCCCACCGTGAGTCGTCAGCTCAAGGTCCTGGCGTCGGAAGGTTGGGTGGCTGCCCGCATCGACGGGCGGAATCGCCACTATCGGCTGAGTCCGGACCTTGACGATTCGGCTCGTTCGCTCTGGCGCATCGTTCGCGAGGGGATCGGCAACGACGGGCCGTGGCAGGCGGACGCCGAGCGCGCCCGTGCCGTTCTCGACCGGCGCCGGATGCGTGCGACCGCATTCTTCGCCGAGACCGCGGGACGGTGGGACGAAATGCGGACCGAGCTTTTCGGGATGTCTGCCGCCCTCGCCCCCATGCTCGGGCTCGTCGAGCCTTCGTGGGTCGTGGGTGACCTCGGGGCGGGATCCGGAGCGCTGTCCGCGCGCGTGGCCCCGTTCGCCCGTCGGGTGATCGGCGTCGACCGGTCCGAGGAGATGCTCGCGACGGCGCGGGCCCGCACCGCCGGCCTGCCGAATGTCGAGATCCGGCACGGCGAGCTCGAGCACCTCCCCATCGACTCCGACGGGCTCGACGTCGCGATTCTGGCGCTGGTCCTCCATTACGTCGTCGACCCCCTGGCGGTGCTCGCCGAGGCCCGACGCGTACTCGTGCCGGGGGGGCGTCTCCTGCTCCTCGACATGAGGGAGCACGATCGCGGCGTCGGCTACGCCGAAGAGATGGGCCACGTCTGGCCGGGCTTCGAGCCCGGGCGCGTCGCCGCCTGGCTCCGGGACGCCGGCTTCGCCTCGCAGCGCGTGACGCCACTACCGCCCGATCCAGACGCGTCGGGCCCGCTGCTCTTTCTCGCCTCCGCGCGCGCCTGAGCGTCGACGATGCCCCACCGCACCCGCCTTTCGCATACCTAACCCCAACCGGAACCGACCCGGAGAACTTCATGAGCGATACCGCCCTGATGCCCGAAACCCTTACCACGACCGAGCGTCCTGCCTTCAAGGTCGCCGACCTCTCGCCCGAGACCGTGCGCTGGGGCCGAAACGAGATCCGTCTCGCCGAACAGGAGATGCCCGGTCTCATGGCGGCACGCGAGGAGTACGGGCCCCGCAAGCCGCTCGCGGGCCTCAAGGTCGCGGGCTCGCTCCACATGACCGTCCAGACGGCCGTGCTCATCGAGACCCTCGCCGATCTGGGCGCCGACGTGCGCTGGGCGTCGTGCAACATCTTCTCGACGCAGGACCACGCGGCGGCGGCCGTCGCGGTCGGGCGCGACGGCACGCCGGACGATCCGAAGGGCTCCGCCGTGTTCGCGTGGAAGGGCGAGACGCTCGAGGAATACTGGTGGTGTACGGACCAGATGCTCACCTGGCCCGACGGGTCCGGTCCGGACCTCCTGGTCGATGACGGTGGAGACGCCACACTCCTGATCCACAGGGGCGTGGAGTACGCCACCGCGGAAAACGTGCCCGACTTCGACCCCGATGCCGACCCGGAAGAATGGGGCGTGATCCTCGACCTGCTGCGCCGCACCCTGTCCGAGGACCCCGGCAAGTGGGCCCGGATCGCGAAGGACATCCGCGGCGTCTCGGAGGAGACCACGACCGGCGTGCACCGGCTCTACGAGATGGAGGCGGCCGGATCACTCCTCTTCCCCGCGATCAACGTCAACGACTCCGTGACGAAGTCGAAGTTCGACAACCTCTACGGATGCCGTCACTCGGTCGTGGACGGGCTCAACCGGGCTACGGACGTGATGCTGTCCGGCAAGAGCGCCGTCGTGCTCGGGTACGGCGACGTCGGCAAGGGATGCGCCCAGGCCCTTAAGGCCCAGGGCGCGCGGGTTCATGTGACGGAGATCGACCCGATCTGCGCGCTCCAGGCCTGCATGGAGGGTTATCAGGTCGTGCGCCTCGAAGACGTCCTCGAGACCGCCGACCTCTTCGTCACGGCCACCGGAAACAGGGACATCATCACCGCCGCGCACATGGCGAAGATGAAGGACAAGGCCATCGTCGCGAACATCGGCCACTTCGACAACGAGATCGACATGGCGGGCCTCGCGAAGGTGAAGGGGATCCGCAAGGAGCAGATCAAGCCGCAGTACCACGAGTGGACCTTCCCCGACGGGCATTCGGTGCTGATCCTCGCGGAGGGCAGGCTCATGAATCTCGGATGTGCCACGGGCCACCCGAGCTTCGTGATGTCCGCGTCCTTCACCAACCAGGTCATCGCACAGATCGAGCTCGCCACGAACGCCGGCGGGTACGCCAACAAGGTGTACGTCCTGCCGAAGCACCTCGACGAAAAGGTCGCCCGTCTCCACCTCGACAAGCTCGGCGCACGCCTGACCGAACTGTCGGAGTCGCAGGCGACCTACATCGGTGTGCCGAAGAGCGGCCCGTACAAGCCGGACCAGTACCGGTACTAGGGCTCCTCCGTCGCTTCGCTGCCGGCGAGCGGCGCGATGGCGGGCGGACATGAACGAGGGGGTGGACCGGCCGGTCCACCCCCTCGACTCGTATACGCGCTGCCCCCGGAGCCCCTCCGCGGGATGGTTGCCCTGCCGGTCACCCTCCCATCACGAGCCGGATCGCGAAGAGCACGATCGTGGCGGTCAGCACGTTTCGGACCCATGCCTGCCCCTTCAGGATCTGAAGGTGCACGCCGAGGGCGGAACCGACGTACTGTCCGGCGGCCACGACGAGCCCCGCGGTCCAGTCGATCATGCCCGCGAAGGCGAAGATCAAAACCGCGACGATGGTGAACGCCAGCACGAGCGTGTTCTTGATGGCGTTGGCCCGCACGAGGTCGAGGCGACACGCCGCGAAGAGAGCAAGAAAGAGGAAGCCGATGCCGGCCTGGATGAAGCCGCCGTACCAGCCCAGCCCCAGAAGGGCCAGACGCACGAGCCACCGCCGCCCACCCTGGGGCAGCTCGGCAGAGCCTTCGAGAGAAGGCTCGATGGGGTGCCAGATCATCCACCCCGCCGTTACGACGAGGACGAGCGCGAGCATGCGCTCGAACGCGACGTCCCCGATCTGCATGGCACTCCACGTTCCGAGCGCCACACCGGCCAGGGCGGGAGGAAGCCCGAAATGGACCCACCCGTAAGGGATCAGGCGGCGCCGATGGAAGGTCACGGTCGCACCCACGCCGCCGAGCAGCACGCCGATGCGGTTCGTCGCGTTCGCCACAGTCGGCGGCAGCCCGATGAAGATCAGCAGGGGAAGCGTGAGCAGCGAGCCGCCCCCCGCGATGGCGTTGATCCCACCCGCGACGAACCCCGCGAGCAGAAGCAGAAGTACGTTCAGCAGATCGAGGGACAACAGAGGTCTCGGACAGGGTGCACGGGCAGCGCGACGGCCCGCTGAGGATGAGAGCCGCCCCATCCTCGCGGTCCATCGGGTCCGCGTCCAGAGTTGACGCGCGACACGCGGTGGGCGCGCCGCTCGCGTCTCCTACGAGACGGCGTTGATCATGTCGAAGATCGGCAGGTACATGGACACGATCATGCCACCGACGATCACGCCGAGCACCACGATCATGATCGGCTCCAGTGCCGCGAGCAGCGCCTCGACCGCCGTATCGACCTCGTCGTCGTAGAAGTCGGCGATCTTCGAGAGCATCTCGTCCAGACCACCCGTCTGCTCACCTACGTTGATCATCTGAACGACCATCGGCGGGAACACGCCGGACTCCTTGAGGGGCCCGGAGATCGTCTCACCGCCGGCGATCGAGGCGCGTGAGCCCATGACCGCGTCGTGGATGACGCGATTGCCTGCGGTCTTCGCCGTGATCTCGAGCCCCTCGAGGATCGACACGCCGGAGGCGACCAGGGTACCGAGCGTACGCGTGAAGCGCGCGACCGCCGCCTTCCGCTGCAGGTCGCCGAGGATCGGCATGGCGAGCAGGAACTTGTCGAGCAGGAGCTCCCCCTGCGCCGTCTTGTAGAACTGCCGGATCCCGAAGATGAAGCCGATGATGGCCACACCGCACGCCCACCAGAACGCCTGAAGGAAGGCGGACATCCCGATGACGATCTGCGTCGGAAGCGGCAGGGGGATGCCGGCCGAAGCGAACATGCCCTGGAAGGTAGGAATCACGAAGACGAGCAGCACGACGACGCAGATGGCCGCGACCGAGAAGATGACCCCCGGGTAGATCATGGCACCCTTGATCTTCCGAACGAGGGCGTCGTTCTTCTCCAGGAAGGTGGCGAGACGCAGCAAGATCGTGTCGAGGATACCCCCCGCCTCGCCGGCGGCGACCATGTTCGTGTAGAGCTCGGTGAAGACTTTCGGATGCTTCGCCATCGCGTCGGCCAGGGTGTGACCCGACTCGACGTCGTACAGGACGTCCGCAATCGTCTTGCGAAGCGCCTGGTTCTCGGTCTGTTCCGCCAGGATGTCCAGGCTCTGCACGAGCGGCAGACCCGCGTTGATCATGGTCGCGAACTGCCGCGTGAAGATCACGACATCCCGCATCGAGACGCCCGTTCCGAACGAGAGCGAGAGCTGCTTCGGCTTCTCCCGGACCGAGACCGGAATCAGCTTCTGCCGATGAAGCTGCGCGAGGACGGCGTCCCGGGTCGGGACGTCGATCTCACCCGTTTGCATCTCCCCGCCGGAGGCGGGCCTGGCGCTGTACGAAAAGGTGGGCATGTCCTTCTGCTACCTCGGTGGGTTCGAGTTATTCGCTTGGCGCCGGCTGGCCGACGGCACGCAGGAGTTCATTCGGGTCCCCGGAGCGCTTCAGAGCTTCCTCCAGCGTCACCTCGTTCTTCATGTAGAGCATCTGCAGGGCGTCGTTCATCGTCTGCATGCCGTGTTTCTTCCCCGCCTGCATCAGCGAGTAGATCTGGTGGATCTTCTCGTCGCGGATCACCGCACGGATGGCGGGCGTGCAGATCATGACCTCCGCGGCGACGACGCGCCCCTTGCCGCGAGCCTTGGGAACCAGCGTCTGGGTGATGACTCCCTCCAGTACAAAGGCCAGCTGTGTCCGGACCTGGCCCTGCTGGTATGCGGGGAAAGCGTCGATGATGCGGTTGATCGACTCCGCCGCGGAGTTCGTGTGCAGTGTGGCGAAGACCAGGTGACCGGTCTCGGCGATGGTCAGGGCCGCCGAGATCGTCTCGAGGTCGCGCATCTCACCCACGAGAATGACGTCGGGGTCCTGGCGCAGCGCGTACTTCAGAGCGGCGCGGAAGCTCTGGGTGTCCGCTCCGACCTCGCGCTGGTTGATCATGCATCCCTGGTGGCGGTGGACGAACTCGATCGGGTCCTCGATCGTGATGATGTGGCCCTTCCGCTCCCGGTTCACCTTGTCGATCATCGCCGCGAGCGTGGTCGACTTTCCCGAACCCGTGGGACCGGTGACGAGCACGAGCCCGCGCGGACGGTTGGCGAGCGTGTTGGCGATCGGCGGCAGACCCAGCTTGTCGAGCGAGACGATCTCGTACGGAATCTGCCGAATCGCCATCGCCACACAGCCGCGCTGCTTGTACACGTTGCCGCGGAAGCGGGAGAGATTCTGGACGCCGAAGGAGAAGTCGAGCTCGTCCTCGGTCTCGAAACGCTTCTTCTGATTGTCGGTCAGAATGGAATACGCGAGCGCGAGGGTGTCCTTGGCCGTCAGAATCTGCTTGTTCTGGCTGTCCGCGAGATCGCCGTCGATACGGACCCTCGCCGGGTTCCCCACCGTGATGTGGAGATCAGAGGCGCCCCTCTGGATCATCTCCTGGAGGAGAACACGAAGGTTGAGCTCCTGCTGTGGCTGCTGTCCCGCCGGAGCGGCCGGCTGCGTCATCTTCTGCCCTCGTTTCTGTGAACGCGAAGCGCCGTCAATCGGCGACCGTCGTTTCCTTGACCACCTCGTCGAGGCTCGTCACACCGCTCTCGACCTTCTTGAGGCCGTCCTCCCGCAGCGTGAGCATCCCTTCGGAACGCGCCAGCTCCCGCAGCTCGTCCGTACCCATCTCGTTCATGATGGCCTTGCGAAGGGCGGTGCTCATGATCATGACCTCGTAGAAGCCGCAACGGCCCTTGTAGCCGGTTCCCCCGCACTTGTCGCAACCCTCGCCCTTGTAGAAGGTCATCCGGTGCGCCCAGTCGAGGTCGACCTTCGCCGCCTTGAGGTACTCCTCGTCGTACTTCGCCTCGACCTTGCAGGTCTTGCAGATCCGACGCGCAAGTCGCTGCGCGGAGATCAGGTTCAGCGCCGACGCCACATTGAACGGCTCCAGTCCCATGTCGATCATGCGGGTGATCGTGCCCGGACAGTCGTTCGTGTGGAGCGTGGACAGTACGAGGTGGCCGGTGAGCGCGGCCTTGATCGCGATGCCGCCGGTGGAAATGTCGCGGATCTCACCGACCATGATGATGTTCGGATCCTGCCGCAGGAACGCTTTGAGGGCGGCCGGGAAGTCCATGCCGATCTCTGGCCGGACCAGCACCTGGTTGATGCCGTGGATATTGTACTCGACCGGGTCCTCGGCCGTCATGATGTTGGTGTCGATGGTATTGATCTGGGACAGCGCCGAGTAGAGCGTCGTGGTCTTCCCGGAACCGGTCGGACCGGTGACCAGGACCATCCCGTACGGACGGGAGATCGCCCACATGAAGTCCTTCTCGGCCTTCGGCTCGAATCCGAACTTGGTCAGGTCGAACGTCAGGTTCCCCTTGTCGAGGATGCGCAGCACGATCTTCTCGCCGAAGATGACCGGCAGCGTGGAAACACGGAAGTCGACCACCTTGTTCATCAGCTTCAGCTTGATGCGGCCATCCTGCGGCACGCGGCGCTCGGCGATGTTGAGGTCCGCGAGGATCTTGATGCGCGAGGTGAGGGCCGCCTTCATCTTCATCGGCGGCTTCATGACTTCCTGGAGCGCGCCGTCGATCCGGTAACGAATCCGGATCTCTTTCTCATACGGCTCGATGTGGATGTCCGAGACGCCTTTCAGGACCGCGTCCGTGAGCAGGCCGTTGATGAACTTGACGACCGGCGCCGAGTCCACCTCCGCGGCCAGAGCCGAGTAATCCTCGTCGGGCCCGTCGTCGATCACCTCGACTTCGTCGAAGTCGTCCCAGTCTTCCGGAATGGCGGCGGCCGGATCGTCGGCCTTGCCGTAATAGGTGTCGAGGTGCTTGCGAAGCGTGTACTCGCCTACGATGACCGGCTCGATCTCGAGGCGTGTGATGAACTTCAAGGCGTCAATGGCCGCGAAGTCCGTCGGATTCGTCATCGCGACGGTGAGCATCCGGCCAACGCGACGGAGAGGAAGGACGAGGTGCTTTCTCGCGACGTCCTTCGGCACAAGCTTGATGATCTTCGGGTCGACGTGGACCTTGGCGAGATCCACGGCGGGCACCCGGTACTGCTTGGCGAGCATGCGCGTCAGCTCTTCTTCCGCCACGAAGCCCAGGTGCACGAGGGCATAGCCGATGCGCGTACCCCCCGTCTTCGCCTCGGCGATCCCCTGCTGCAACTGCTGCTCCGTGATCAGGCCCTCCTTCACGAAGAGGTCTCCGAGACGGATCTCCTGAGCGACCTTGGCTGACATCGACTTCGGTCCTTTCCGGGTTTTCCGGGCGGCGACGGGCCGCGCTCGCCTTGTAAAATTAAAGTAGAATAGGGATGGAGTGTCCCGATTTACAAGCTCGCTCTCCGGAGAGTGCGGCGTCTCAGTCCCTCACGGCCGGCGCCTCCGTCGACCTACGGTGACGAGCCCCCGCAGGCGTTCGACGGTGACCGGCCCTATCCCGGGCACCCGCCCCAGATCCTCGACCGACGCGAACGGGCGATCCCGCCGCGCCGCGACGAGCCGCTCGGCGATCACCGGTCCGATACCGGGAAGCGTGGTGAGCTCGGCCGGGTCCGCCCGATTGATGTCCACGGCCGAAGGCTGCGCCGCCGGCGCGTCCCCCGGGTCCGTCGCGCGTCTCTCCGACCGGGCCCCACCTGACTCGGAAGTGGAGAGGGCGAGGTGGGGCCGGATCCGCTCGATCGCGGTGGGTCCGAGTCCGCGCACGGCAAGGAGGTCCTCCGGCCGCCTGAAGACCACCCCCGCGGCGCGAAGCTCGACGATCGCGCGCGCACGGGCAGGGCCCACGCCCGGCAGGCGGTCGAGCGCGTCGGCGCCCGCCCGGTTCGGGTCGATCGTTTCCCCCGGGTCGAGCGGCCGAGTGCGGACCTCCTCTGCCTCGAGGGCGGCCCGTGTCCGGATCGCGTGGGCGGCGGCGTCCGCGGCGGTGCCTCCCGGGGACGCCGCCGGACCTCGCACCGCGACACCCGCGTGCAGCCAGCGCGCCAGGCTGAGCAGCAGCAGCAGCGCGACGGCGCGTCGCAGCGCACGGGCTTCGGCATCGGGCATGTCCAACCATGTTGCACGGCCCGGGGCGGTCCCATGAGCCGACGGGACTGGACGGGGCGTCAGCGACCGAAGGTCGGAAGCATGGCCGCGCCGAACTCGAGTTGCCCGAAGATCCCCACCTGAAACTGCGTGGACCCGGTCCGCTGCCCCACGAAGGACTTCCGGTCGTCGTAGCTGAGCTGAACACCGAACTCGAACCCCCCGACGGAGGTGTCCAGCGCCATGCTCGCGGTACGCGTGATCTGGTCCAGGAAGGCCACGCATTCGGCTCCCACGGCGGTGATCCGGCAATTGCGTTCCTGCCGAAAGGCACCGATGAGAGACATGCGCACGGGCCGGTCGAGCCGGCGCGCGATCGCCCCCGGGGGGAGTAGCTGCGTGCTCACCGAGACCCGGTGGCTGCCGAGCTCGCGTTCCGTGCTGCCGGTAGGGTCCGACCCGTTGCCGTGCCGGAAGGCGCCCCGGTAGGCCGTCGCCAGCGTCCGCAACCACTGGATGGAAACGTCGATCGGAACCTGCGTGTCCTCGTCGAAGCGCTGCTGGAGCGCGCGCCCGCCGAACTGGATCACGCGACGCGTGCGTACCAGCCCGGTGGTGAGGTTGACCGTTCGGACGCCGGTGAAGCCCGGGAGGCGGAACGTCGGAAGCGTCGCCTGCACGTCAGGCCAGGTGCGGAGCTGCGTGCGGCGGTCACTGCGGGTGTCGATCGTCGTGGCGTCCGTCCAGAGATAGCCGACCTGGACCCCCGCCCCGCCAGGCAGCGACAGCCCCGACCCGAGCCGCCAGCTGGCTCGATCCGTGAGCGTGGCCGCGGTGTCCCCGTCGATGAAGCGGAAGGAGTCGAAGTCGGCCCATCCCAGCTGATAGTCGTACCGCGGGTCCACCGCGTCTCGATCGAAGCGGGAGGAGATCCCGTCCCGGTAGACCAGCGTGAGCGGCCGCAGCGCGCCGATGATGGCACGCAGCTGTCGGAGGTCCGGGTCCTCACCCTCGAACGGCGCACCGAGCCACGCGTTGGCGAGGGCGGTCGGGCTGACACCCAGCGTGGCACCCCAGTCCCGCTGGCCGCCCGCGCTCCGCGTAAGCGCCGTCGACGTGTCCGCGCCCGACACGAAACGCTGGACGAAGTTCGTGTTCCGGTCGCTCTGGTACGCCGTGCTCCAGTCGAGGTCGGTACGCAGCCAGGAGACGATCGACGGACGGAACGCCATCGCGGTACGCAAGGTCCGGTTCGTCTCCCAGCCCAGATCGAGGCCCAGCGCCCGGGCCCGCTCGGCCCCGACGAGGCGCTGGACATCTTCGTCCGCGCTCGCCCGATACCCCGGGAGCAGGTCGCGCACGCTCAACAGCGCGACGTCCGCCGTCAGCGGCTCCAGCGGGCGGAAGCGGACGTCCGCCACGAACCTGACGAATTCTCGCGGGGCCATCGTCGCGATGGCCAGAGAGTCTTCGTCGGAGACCACGATGCGCTCGTATCGGAAGATCTGCGCATCCTGCTGGAAGTACGATCCCCCGAGAGAGACGCGCTCCGGCGTCAGACGCAGACGCGCGTCGGCCACCTTGTCTTCCAGGAAGCCGGGAAGCAGGCTCCGCATGACCCCGCGCGCGAAAGCTGGCACGATGCCGACCTCCACCGACTCCGGCTCCCGGAACCATCCGGCGCCCGCGTCGACCGTGCGCGAGTCGCTCTTCGAGGTGATCGTCGACCCCTGCGCCCGCCCGTATGACGCGCGCAGGTCGAGACCGTCCACGAGGAAGCTCACGACGGGGTCCGCCGAGCGGGTTCGTCTCCTCACCGACACGCCGACCCGGTTCTGTCGGGCGCGCGTGTCGCGCAACCTCGCGATCCGGTCGGCGCGCACGTCCGAGTTGGCGAGCAGCACCGGATCCTGCCGCGCCTGTGCGTGCTGGAAGGTCACCGGGACGTCGAGGCCCCACGCGCTGGGCAGCCACCCGTCCACGGCCAGCCTGCTGGTGACGTTGAGCGTGCGGTCGTCCTGATACGTCGCCCGGTCCTTGAGCTGACGGAAGAACGCGCCGCGGTCCGTGAGCGTCACCCGGGTCGTGAGGACGCCGGCGCCGTCGAACTCCGCGTTGAACGACGTCGCCAGCCCGGCGTCCTGGACGGCGTTGCCGAGCCGGAGATCGTTGACCCAGATCTCTCCGCTTCCCGGGAGCCCCGTCTCGTTCCACACGCCCAGCGAGAGCTCGCGGACGGCGGCCAGGTTCGGAGCCCGGCCCCGGTCCGCCAGCACGACGGCGTAGGTGGAGTCAGCCGACCAGACCTCGACCGGAGGATCGCCCGGGCCGGGCGGCGCCAGAGACAGCAGCTCCTCGGCCCGGCGGCGGAGGTCGACCCACTCGTCGAAGTCGACGATGACCTCCGGGAGCCAGTCGACGGGCGTGAGCCCGGAGCCGGGGGGCGGGTTCAGCGGTGTCCGATAGAGGTAGAAGTTCTCCGGGTCGCTCCCGACCTTGAAGAAGAAGCGGTTCGGGCGCGTCGGCCCGAAGTCTCCGGACCGCGCCACCACCCAGAGCCGCGCCTCCCGGTACTGGAGGAAGTCGCGCGGCCTCTGCGGAAAGCGGAAGTACACCTCGGCACGGGCGCCGTCCGGCACGTCCGTGTACGCCACGCCGAGCGACTTTTCGTTGAATTCGATTCCCTGTCCCGCCAGCGCCTGGGTCGGGTCGGCGAGCTGCTCGAGCACGGTCGGCGGCGAGACGTAGTCGTCGCCGACCGTGACGCGCGAGACCGAGGAGACCTCGACCGAACCGACACCCGTCAGCGTGTCGCCCACGATGCCGTTCAGCACGCCGTCGGACGCGCGCTTGATCCAGCGCGAACCGACCAGGCGCATACGCGCGAGCTCGACGGCACCCTCGAAACCCGAGGCCGTGACCCTGAGATGCCGCACGGCCCGGAGATCCGCGTCGGTGATCGAGCCTCCGACCTCGACGCCGGCCGCTCCCCGGATCGGGATTCTGTAGAGCTGGAATTCCGTTCCGGTCTCGTTGCGGTTCCGCTCCAGGAAGGGCGAAGTCCCGTCGAGCCGGACGACGTAGCGCAGGTGCCGTTCCTGGACGTCGAGGTTACCGTCCGAGTCCAGGTCCTCGCTGTCCGGACGCCCGTTCCCGGCGGAGCACGAGGCGCGTTCGTCGCCCGCCGGGTAGATGCGGCCGGGTTCGGAGAGGCACGTCTCCGCCCACACGCCGCCGGCGTCGCGCGTGTCGTTCCACAGTTCGCCGAGCCGGGGGTCGGCCTCCTGGTCGAGGAGCCCGAGTCCCCACGACCGTCCGTCGTCGCGCAGACCCGTCGTACTGCCCGTCGCGTCGACGAAGAAGGCGTCCTCTGTGACGGTTCCGAGGTCGATGACCAGCGTCACCGCCTCCGAACCCGCGACGTAGAACTCGAGGAATTCGGTCCGCGTGAGGTCGAGCCCGTTGGTCGAGAGGGGGGTCATCGCCGAGCGCCATCCGGGCCCGCTGCCGGACCGGCTGCGACCGAGCGTCATGAGCAGGCCGGGCTCGCGGGTCTCGGAGCCGGTCACCCGGATCTGATTGTCGATCTCGGCGCGCGGGAAGAGGCCCTCCCGGACCCCGACGCTGTCACCCGACGGGGACTGGATGATCCAGCGGTCCTGCCAGACCAGCGGCGAAGAAGACGAGACGTCCACGGTCGGGGGCAGGACCGGGTCCGCCCCGTCGCGGAAGGCGGGCGCCCCGGCGAGCTGCCAGTCGCGCGCGAGGAGAGAGACGCGAAGCTCGGCGGCCCCGTCGAAGTCGTCGACGAAGGTGGATCCCTGCGTATTGGGATTCGGGATCGAGACGGCGACTTCGCCGTCGACGGAGAAGGTGGAGTTCCCCGCGAAGTTCAGACCGGGGATCGCCTCGAGAACCCGATCCATCCAGGCGATGGGAGCGCCGTACTGGCCGCTCAGCCCACCGAGCACGGCAGCCCGCGGCTCCGTACCGAGGATCGGCCGGTTGATGACCGACCGCTCCGTCTGGTAGAGGCCGAGCAGGTCGATGCCGCCATTCTCCCCGAGGTCTGCATGGGTCCGCAGGCCGAAGACCTGCGTCGGCGTCACCTGGAAGAGCGACCGCTGCTCCCACGTCGCGCGGACCGAAGCTTCGGGGGACGAGGCGAAGAGGATCTCCGGCTCGAGGAGCTGGACCTGCCCTACGTCGTAGTCGATCTCGTAGTCCGCACCGCGCACGAGGAGCCGGTCCCCGAGGTAGATTCGCTCGCTCTCGTCGCGAATTCCGAAGGCACCGAGAGAGAACGACGAGATCAGGCCTTCCGACTGGAGTCGGTACGCCACGGTCAGCCGGAAACGTCCGGAATTGTCACGCTCGAACGGATCCTCCTCGTAGTAAATGCGAGGGTTCGCGTCGTCTCCCAGGATGCTCGCGGTCGATCCCTCGTCGAGCCCGAGCGACGGAACGGGCGGCGGCTCCGCGAAGGGGCGGAGCGTCGGGAAGACGATGAAAGTCCCCTGCACCGGCGGCTGATCCTGGAAGAAGTCCTCTTCGGCCGAGAAGAGGAAGGATGGATCGATCCTGTCGGTAGGTGCTTCCTCGTCGACACCGAAGAGACGGAGGAAGGTGATGTCCTCTCCCGCGGGACGACGCTTGAACGTCCGGCCGGCCGAGAGCTCGCCGAGGGATACCGAGAGATCCACGGAGCCGGGTTCGACGTCGGCCGACCCGGACACCCGGTAGATCTGGTGCATCTCGAGGTCCCACGTCGCCCGTCCGGGCTGGTGGTTCGCACCGGACGCCTTCAGGAGCTTCAGCTCCGGCCGCTCTCCGCGGTTGTAGACGGCCTCGGGGTTGTAATCGCCGATCGTGTCTCCCGCGGCCGTGATATAGGTCACGGCCAGCATCTCCTCGCGGCTCAGGGGCTGGCGCAGGGCGATCCACAGACCGCTCGGGTGCACGTAGTAGTCGGTGCCCTCCTGCAGATACCGGAACCATCCGGACTCCCGGATCCGCCCATTCGGGCCGTCGGCGACCGCATCCGCCTGAATGAACCCTTCCACCTGCTGCCGGAAAACCGGGTCGTCCTCGAACCGGTACAGCTGGATCGGCTGGTCGCCGGGCGTGACCGAGATCGAAGCGGACGACGGGTCGAGTGCCAGCGCGTCGACGTGGGGGTATCGGTCGAGCAGCGTCGGGTCGAAGAGAAAGAAGAACTGCCCCCGAACGTAGTCGGCGTCGTCGAGGACCACGGTGTCCTGCTGGACGAAGCCGCGCTGGTCCCCGAGCCCGGAGAGCTGGAAGACCCGGGTGTTCAGGTCGCCGCGCTGCTGTGCCCACACCGTCTGGAAATCGACCGCGCCCACCTGCCCCTCCGCCTGGAATCCGAAGTTTCCCGCCGGAATCCCCTCGGTGAGGAATCGCGAGCGTGGGAGATTGAAGGTCACGTCGCCGACCTCGAGCCGGCGCAGGACGTCGTCCTCCCCACCCTCGTAGAAGAAATTGATCCGGTTCGCCGCATCGAATTCGCGCGCCTGATCGAAGTCCACGTCGACGCGCACGCGGTCCAGGATCGAGCCATTCACCACGACCCCGAACTGCACCTCGGGGCTGAGCTGGGGGACGAGCGACGGGTTGCAACCCGCGCCGAAGCGCGCGTCGCATGGCTGGAAGCGCGTCCAGTCACCGCCCAGCTCCATGCGGCTGCGCACGCTGAGCCCGAGGTCGGCATAGTCGGTGACGAAGCGTCCCTCCTCGCCCTCGGCGGGGCGAACCACGGCGCGTGGCCGGGGCGGCAGAAATCGGTCCGAGGCCGGTGCGCCCACCCGCATCGCGCCCGCGCGCAGCACGACCCACTCGAGTGGGTCGACCGAGAAGTCGAGCGATGTTCGCGACGAGGCCTGGAGCACCCCGAGGTTCGCGAAGCGGGCGGAACCGATCCCGCCGTCGACAGGAATCCGGCGCATGCCCAGCAGGACGTGCGGTTGCGACGGTGAAGCGGCGAGCCCGCCCCCCACGGCGCCCGGCGGGAGCGAGAGATCCCGTCGCAGGATCGTATCCGGTGCCGGCGCGGATCCGGGCCCGGGTGCACGCGCCTCCCCTCCCACGACGGGCAGGAGGAGCGCGAGGACGAGGGTGGCGAGACGCGAGATCACACGAAACGGTGCACAGGGATGCGTGCCGCGGCTACCTTCGGGCGCGTGGCGACGCATCCGCCTGAGAACAGACGGCGGAGCGCGGGGGTAGGGAAGCCGCCACGACCCAGCACCTCAACC
Source organism: Gemmatimonadota bacterium (assembly GCA_030827315.1). Lineage (GTDB taxonomy): Bacteria > Gemmatimonadota > Gemmatimonadetes > Longimicrobiales > Gaopeijiaceae > UBA2589. The sequence continues at coordinate 84,231 of JAURER010000002.1, forward strand.
CGACGGGCCCAGAGCGAAGCGACCATGCGCAAGGGAGTTCTCGCCAGACATCTCATCCGGGCGCACCTCGGCCCCTTCCTGTTTTCACTCACGGCGATCACGGGGCTGATCTTCGTCAACGCGATCGCGCAGCGTGTGGACTCCCTGGTCGGCAAGGGTCTCCCCTGGCAGGTCATCGTCGAGTTCCTGGTACTTTCCCTACCTCATACGATCGCGCTTTCCCTCCCCATGTCCGTCCTCGTGGCGGTACTCTACGCCTTCAGCGACATGGCCGAGTCGAACGAGATCACGGCCATGTCCGCCGGGGGGATTCGCCCGGGTCGCATCATGACCCCGATCTTCGGACTCGGCATCGTCGCGGCCCTGGTGATGCTGTTCTTCAACGACACGGTACTGCCGGAGTCGAATCACGCGCTAAAGAACCTCCTGCTCGACATCAGTCGCAAGACCCCGACGCTCGACCTTCGCGAGCAGGTGGTCAACGAGCTTCGCACGGACGGGGGACTCGACCGCTACTTTTTGACCGCCGATCGCATCGACCACGACCGCAACGTCATGGAAGATGTCACGATCTACGACGCGAACGATCCGTTGAAGCAGCGTACCACGTATGCGACGTCCGGGGAGATGGCGTTCAACGACGCACGCACCGACCTGTACCTGACGCTGCGCGACGGTGTCGTCCACGAGGTACAGTCCGACCGGGAGGGCGGCTTCCAGAAGCTCTTCTTCGACGAACAGATCGTGCCGCTCCGCAACGTGGGTAACGAGCTCGAGCGAAGGCTGGGCGGCTCTGACCGCTCTGACCGGGAGATGGGCTTCGCGCTTCTCGCGGAGAACGCGCAGGCCCGCGCCCAGCAGCGGGACTCGCTCGTCGCGGAGAGCCGCACGCAGGGTGTCGAGGCCGTCCTCGTGGCCCTGAATCGACCAGTCGCCGGGGACGGCGACTCCACGGAAGCCGGACGCCGCAGGGACATCATCACGTCGAACTCGCCAGACGTCCCCTACGTGACGCGTGACGGGGCGACACAGCAGATCGTCGCTTCGGCACGCGCGCGCGCCGCGCGGGGTGCCGCGCTCGAGCAGTCGATCAACCGGTTCAAGGTCGAGATCCACAAGAAATGGGCCATCGCGGTGGCGTGCCTCGTGTTCGTGCTCATCGGCCCACCCCTCGCTCTTCGCTTCCCGCGCGCCGGCGTCGGCTTCGTCGTGGCCGCGTCCGCCGTGATCTTCTTCGTCTACTGGGTCGCTCTGCTCGGGGGAGAGACGCTCGCCGACCGGCGGGTCGCCGACCCGGCCGTGACAATGTGGCTCGGCAACGTGGTCTTCTTCCTGATCGCCGTGGGGCTCCTCCTGCGCATGGGTCATTCGGCGGGCACGAGCCGGGGAGGCGGAGGGGTGGGCGAACTCATCGCCCGGCTCTTCGGTTCCGGTCGGCCCGGGACGGAGTCCGGGAGATGATCCGCATCCTCGACCGGCTCATCGTGCGGACCTTCCTGAAGCTCTTCGCCCTGGTCCTCGCGGCCTGCCCGCCTCTCTTCGTGATCGGCGACATCGCCGAAAACCTGGACGACTACATCGACCGGGGACTCACCGGGGGCGAGGTGGCGCAGTCGTACCTGTACCAGCTCCCGCTGTTCATCCAGTGGGCCTTCCCCCTCGCGGCGCTGCTGGCCACCGTCTTCACCGTGCATTCGATGACGACGCACCGGGAGGTCGTGGCGGCGAAGGCGGGGGGCATCTCCTTCCACCGCCTTTTCCTCCCACTCCTCGTCGGAGGCGTCCTCCTCACCGGCGTCGCGCTCGCGCTGTCCGAGATCGTTCCCCGCGGCAACCGGATCGCCGCCCAGGTCCTTCGCCAGGAAACGCCGGGCAGGTCGTGGCGTTCGGACTTCGTGTACCGTTCGGAGGAGGGGGTTTCCTGGCAGGTCGACCGGCTCACCGCCGCCGACGGGCGGGTGACGGAAATCATTCTCCAGCGCGCGCCCGACCACCCGGACGGCGGCCTTCACATCTCGGCGCAGGCGGCGCGCTGGTCCGAAGACGAGGGGTGGGTGCTCGCGCAGGGGTACCTCAGGACCCCCGAGTCGGACAGCACCATGCGTACGCTCGAGTTCGATCGTCTCGGCGTCCCCGGTCTGGTCGAGCGGCCGGACGAGCTGCTCGAGGTTCCGCCGGAGCCCGACGAGATGACGTATGCCGAGATCGACCGTTTCGCGCAGATCATCCAGCGCACCGGCGGGGACGCGAACGAGCTGCTCGTGAAGAAGGAACAGAAGATCGCGATCCCGGTCACCACGCTGGTGATCATCCTCTTCGGGGCGCCGCTCGCCACGAGCAACAAGCGAGGCGGGGCGGCATTCGGCATCGGTCTCTCTCTGGCGACCGTGCTCGTCTACATGATGATGCTCAGGATCGCCGGCGCGTTCGGAGAGGCCGGAGCGCTGGACCCGCTCGCCGCGGCGTGGATCCCGAACGCGGTCTTCGCCGCGGCAGGCCTCGTGTTCATGGCGCGGGTTCGAACGTAGCCAGCAGCGCCTCGCTCAGCTCGCCGTCGAAGACCTCCTCCACGGGCCCCCGCAGCCTCACGTCGAGGCTCGCGTCGACGTCCACCCGCAGCGTGCCGCCGGGCATCTCGACCGCGACGCCCCCCGGGGCAAGGCGTCCCGTGGAGACCATGGCCACGGCGACAGCGCACGAGCTCGTGCCGGACGCGGACGTCCGGCCCACGCCGCGCTCCCATATGAGCGCGCGGCAGCGCCCGCCCCCGCTGACCGCGGCGAGCTGAACGTTCGCTCCGTGCCGGAGCGCGGGATGCGCGACGAGCCACGGTCCGATCCGCGCGAGCCGCTGCTCGGTCGGGGGCTCGTCCTCACCCTCGCACAGCACGACCAGGTGCGGATTTCCCACGGAGACCGGCACGACGGCCAGTGGATCACCGTCGGGTCCCTCCATGGTCCCGTCCGAGCGAAGCGCCGCCGGGTCGAGCCCCACCGCGCCCGCCCCGGTCCGCGCCCGGCCCATGGCGACGGAGATGTCGTGAACCGGACCGCGACGCCCGTGAAAGGTCATCTCCACCTGGTCTCCGCCCACAGAGATCCGGGCCGCGCGCAGCGACGGGTCACGCCGCGCCAGGTACGACCCCAGCACGCGCAGCCCGTTTCCGCTGCGCTCGAACTCCCCCCCGTCCGGATTAAACATCCGCAGCCGGACCTCGATGCGACCCGGCTCCGTCGGGTCCGTGCGCGCACCCCCGAGGAGGGCCACGATCCCGTCCCCGCCCGGTCCGCGGAAGCGGTCGCAGACGCGGGCCACGTTCGCGTCGCTCGCGTCCCACCCCGAACCCTCCTCGAAGACCAGGTAGTCATTGCCCAGTCCGTGGGCCTTGTAGAAGCGGCTGCCAAGCCGGGGGCGAGGGGGCCAGCGGTTCATTCGCCTGCCTGGATACGGACGACACGAAGTGGCCGGCCCACGGAAACGAAACCGCGAACCGGGTCACCAACGTAGGGCTCGGTGGCGCTCGCAACCATGGGGCGCCGCAGGCTTCGAAGGTGTCGCGGATGCCCGGATCTCAACGGGGGTGGTGGTCATGACGGAGCTGGCACGGTTCGCACGGGCGACGGCGGGATCCCTGGGCGTGGTGACGGGACGTCTGGGTGTGATGGCCGGGACGTTGCAGGGTCAGGAGCCGGAGGTGCTGGCCCCCGCCGCGCGCCGCGCAGCCGATGCTCCGGCGGCACGAGTCTCCGAGGGCCCACGGATCGCGCGGGGTGAAGGCTCCGCCCCACTCTGGCTGGCGGCCACATCGGTGGCTCCGTCCGGCATCGATCTGGACGGGCTCTTCGCGGTCGCGCCGCAGAACGTGTTCATGGTCAAGGTCTCGTACTGGATGAGCCGCTGACCCCTGACTAAATTGAACGGATAATTCGACGGGGCGATTTGAGGCGTATTGCGGCCCGCTCGACGCGCGCACCGCGCGTGTCCGCGAACAAGCTAAAAAGCCGGAGCCCCTTCGCGACACTTCGCGAGGGGCTTCGCATGGGGAGGAGTGACATTGAGCGTCAGCAACGGCACGCGTGCCGACCGGGTCAGGCGTCTGGACGAAGCGCTGGCGACCCGCATCCTGGTCATCGACGGCGCCATGGGCACGATGATCCAGCGACACCGCCCGGAAGAGGCGGACTTCCGGGGTGACCGCTTCGCGGATCATCCCGCATCGCTCCAGGGGGCGAACGACCTCCTGTGCCTCACCCGGCCTGAGATGATCGGCGCGATCCATCGCGAGTATCTGGACGCGGGCGCGGATCTGGTCGAGACGAACACCTTCAGTGCGAACCGCATCTCCCTCGCCGACTACGACCTCGAGGGAATCGCGGAGGAGCTGAACCGGGCGGCGGCGCAGGTGGCCCGGGCCGCGGCGGACGCATGCATGGCCGAAAACCCGGGGCGCATCTGCTGGGTCGCCGGGGCGCTCGGACCGACGACCCGTTCGGCGTCGATCTCCCCGGACGTCGGCGACCCCGGCGCCCGGAACGTGTCCTTTGACGATCTCGTCGTCGCCTACAGCGAGCAGGCCCACGCGCTCCTCGACGGCGGTGCCGACGTCCTCCTCGTCGAGACCGCGTTCGATACGCTCAACGCCAAGGCGGCGCTCTTCGCCATTTCCGGGGTGCTTGAGGATCGCGGCGAAGACGTGCCCGTGATGGTATCCGGCACGATCACCGACCAGAGTGGCCGCACGCTTTCCGGACAGACCCCCGAAGCGTTCTGGAACTCGGTCGCGCACGGGGTACAGCCGGGGCCCGGACGCCGCAGCGGGCTGCTGTCCGTAGGGCTCAACTGCGCGCTGGGCATCGATCAGTTACGTCCGTTCCTGGAGGAGCTGTCCGACGCCGCGTCCGTGCCGGTGAGCTGCTATCCGAACGCCGGGCTCCCGAACGAATTCGGCGAGTACGACGACACGCCGGAACACATGGCCGCGGTCACGCGCGAGTTCGCCGAGGCCGGCTTCCTGAACATCGTAGGGGGGTGCTGCGGGACGACGCCCGCGCATATCCGCGCCATCGCCGGGGCGGTCGCAGGGCTGACCCCGAGGGCCCTGCCTTCCCTGCCCGTTCGCACGCGCCTCTCGGGACTCGAGCCCCTGACGATCGGACCTGACTCCCTCTTCGTGAACGTCGGCGAGCGGACCAACGTCACCGGGTCGCGTCGCTTCGCCACCCTGGTGCTGGAGGGTGACTACGAGACCGCGGTCGAGGTCGCGCTTCAGCAGGTCCAGGGGGGTGCGCAGATCCTCGACGTCAACATGGACGAAGGGCTGCTCGACGCGGTCGGCGCGATGACGCGCTACCTCAACCTCCTGGCGTCCGAACCGGAGATCTGTCGCATTCCGGTCATGGTCGATTCCTCCGACTGGAAGGTGATCGAGGCCGGCCTGCGCACGCTCCAGGGCAAGGGCGTCGTCAACTCCATCTCGATGAAGGACGGGGAGGAGGCGTTCCGGGAACGCGCCCGGCTCGTCCGGCGGTACGGGGCCGCCGCCGTGGTCATGGCGTTCGACGAGGAGGGCCAGGCGGATACCCTCGAGCGGCGGGTGGAGATCTGTCGAAGGGCATACCGCATTCTGGTGGACGAGGAGGGTTTTCCGCCGGCCGACGTGATCTTCGATCCGAATGTGTTCGCGGTCGCGACGGGCATCGAGGAGCACGACCACTACGCGGTCTGGTTCATCGAGGCCGTCCGGCGCATCAAGGAGGCGTGCCCGCACGCACTCACCAGCGGGGGGATCAGCAACGTCTCCTTCTCCTTCCGGGGCAGCCCGGAAGTGCGGGAGGCGATGCACGCGGCCTTCCTGTACCATGCCATCGAGGCGGGTCTCGACATGGGGATCGTGAACGCGGGCGCACTGCCCGGCTATGACGACATTCCCGCCGAGCTGCTCGGGCCAGTCGAGGACGTTCTCTTTGCGCGCGACCCACAGGCCACCGAAACGCTCACGCGCATCGCCGGCGAGCGGACCGGCTCCACGGAGCGCCGCTTGCAGGAGGACCTCTCGTGGCGCGAGCTCTCCGCGCGTGAGCGGCTGATCCACGGGCTCGTCCACGGCATCGACCAGTACGTCGTGGAGGACACCGAGGAGACGCGGCGCTCGCTCCCCCGTGCGCTCGACGTTATCGAAGGTCCGTTGATGGACGGGATGAACGTCGTCGGAGACCGGTTCGGCAGCGGACGCATGTTCCTGCCCCAGGTGGTGAAGAGCGCGCGCGTCATGAAGAAGGCGGTCGCCTTCCTGGTACCGTTTCTCGAGGCCGAGCAGACATCGGCCGAGGCGCGTGGCAAGGGGAAGGTGCTGCTCGCGACCGTGAAGGGCGATGTGCACGACATCGGAAAGAACATCGTGGGCGTCGTGCTGCAGTGTAACGGGTACGAGGTCGTCGATCTCGGGGTGATGGTGCCCGCAGACAGGATCCTGGAAGCGGCGCGCGCCGAGCGTGTCGACGTCGTGGGCCTGTCCGGACTCATCACGCCATCCCTCGACCAGATGGTGCATATCGCCGAGGAGATGCAGCGGCTCGACTTCGATCTTCCCCTTCTCGTCGGGGGCGCCACGACGTCCAAGGCGCACACCGCGGTCAAGATCGAAGGTCGGTACGATGGGGCGGTCATCCACGTCACGGACGCTTCGCGTGCCGTCGGCGTCGTGGCGGCCCTCCTCGATCCGGACCGGTACGACGGCTTCCTGGCCGATACGCGCAGGGAGTACGCCGAGACTCGCGCCCGTCGCGCCGAGCATGCCGAGAAGAGCGAGCTCCTCTCCATCGACGAAGCGCGGGCCCGCCGGCCTTCGGTGGACTGGACGGCGTACGAGCCGCCGGTCCCGCGCGAAGCGGGTGTCCAGGTCGTGGACGACGTGACGGTCGACGAGCTGCGGCCCTTCATCGACTGGACGCCCTTCTTCCAGGCCTGGGAACTCCACGGGAAATACCCGCACATCCTCGACGACGCGGTGGTCGGCGAACAGGCCCGCGCGCTCTTCTCCGACGCGGCTGCGATGCTCGACCGGATGGCGACCGAGGGAATCGTCCAGCCGAGGGCGGTGGTGGGCCTCTTCCCGGCCCGCTCCGTGGGGGACGACATCGTGGTGCTCAGTGACACGCGTGACGGGGTCGAGCCTGCGGTCCGCGCGACGATCCACGGCCTTCGCCAGCAGTTCGCCAAGAAGGATCGCTCGAACCTCGCCCTGTCGGACCTGGTGGCTCCGCTCGGTTCCGGGGTGCCGGACTGGATCGGCGCCTTCGCGGTGACCGCCGGCGCCGGCGCCGAGGCGATGGCACGCGAGCTCGAGGCGATGCACGACGACTACGCAGCCATCATGGTGAAGGCCCTCGCCGATCGCCTGGCCGAAGCGTTCGCGGAGCTGCTGCATCGACGGGTCCGGGTGCGGATCTGGGGGTACGCGGAAGACGAGACTCTCGACAACGATGCGCTCATCGCGGAAGCGTATCGCGGTATCCGTCCGGCACCCGGCTATCCGGCATGCCCCGACCACACGGAAAAGCGGACCCTGTTCGAGCTCCTCGACGTCGAACGCGCGGCCGGCATTTCCCTCACCGAGAGCTTCGCCATGACACCGGGAGCGTCCGTCAGCGGGTGGTACTTCTCCCACCCGGACGCCCGCTACTTCGGCGTCGGACGGCTCGGCCGCGACCAGGTGGAGGACTACGCCGCGCGGAAGGGGTGGACCGTGGAGGAGGCCGAGCGCTGGCTCGCACCGAACCTCGGGTACGACACCAGGAGCAAGGAATGAGACGCCTGATCGAGGACGGGCGCGTGCACGTGTTCGACGGCGCCATGGGCACGCTCCTCTACAGTCGCGGCGTCTTCGTGAACGTCTGTTACGACGAACTGAATCTCAGCCGCCCGGAGCTGGTCGAGGGCATTCACCGCGAGTACGTGGCGGCCGGTGCCGAGATCCTGGAAACGAACACGTTCGGGGCCAATCCCGTAAAGCTCTCCTCGTACGGGCTCGCGGAGCGCACCGAGGAGGTCAACGCGGTCGCCGCCCGGCTCGCCCGCCGTGCCGCCGGTCGGGCCGCCCTCGTCGCGGGTGCCTTGGGCCCGCTGGGAATCCGACTGGAACCCTGGGGGCCCACGTCCCTCGACGAGGCGGTCGCGTTCTTCCGGCGCCAGGTCGCAGGGCTGCTCGAAGGCGGCGTCGACGGCTTCGTCCTCGAGACGTTTTCGGACCTGAGCGAGATCGAGTGCGCCATCCGCGCCGTCCGCGAAGAATCGGACCTCCCGGTCTTCGCGCAGATGACGGTCGGTCAAGACCGGCGCACAGCGTTCGGTACGGAGCCCGCCCAGCTCGCGAGCGCGCTCGAGAAGACGTCTGCGGACGTCATCGGACTGAACTGCTCGGTCGGACCGGCCGTCATGCTCGACGCAATCGAGGAGATGGCGGAGGTCACCACCCGCCCCCTGTCGGCTCAGCCCAACGCCGGCCTGCCCCGCACGGTCGGGGACAGAAAGATCTACCTGGCCAGCCCCGAGTACATGGCGCAATACGCGCGGCGGATGATCGACGTCGGGTGCAGGTTCGTGGGAGGATGCTGCGGGACGACCCCGGATCACACGCGCAAGATGCGAGACGCGGTGTCCGCGCTGCAGCCGAAGCACACGAGTGTCGTCATCTCCTCCGCCTCCGTCGGCGAGCCGACGCTGGCCGATCCACCCCCGCTCGACGTCCGCTCCGCCTGGGGACGCAAGCTCGCCCGCGGTGAGACGGTGGTCTCCGTCGAGATCGTTCCACCGCACAGCTGGGATCCGCGGGAGGTCACCGAGCCCGCACGGATGCTCAAGGTCGCGGGGGTCGACGCGGTGAGCATCGTCGAGAGCCCCCGTTCACGCAGCCGCATGGGCGCGCTGCCGGCCGGGCTGATCATCGAGCGCGAGGTGGGCATCGAGGCGATCGTGCACTACACGTGTCGGGACAAGAACATGCTCGGCATGATCTCCGATCTGCTCGGTGCCGCCGCGGCCGGAATCCGCAACATTCTCGTGGTCTCCGGCGACCCCCCGGTCATGGGCCCGTATCCGGACGCGACCGCGGTCTTCGACATCGACTCCATCGGGCTCACGAACGTCATCCAGGGGCTCAACCGGGGTGTCGATCCGGGGAACAACTCGATCGGGGAGCCGACACGCTTCGTTCAGGGCGTCGCCGTGAACCAGGGCGCCGTCGACCACGACCGGGAACTCTCGCGCTTCCGCTACAAGATCGAGGCGGGGGCGGACTTCGCCGTCACCCAGCCGGTCTTCGACCCGGACGCCCTCGAGCGATTCCTCGAAGCGGCCGCTCCGGTGGGGATCCCCGTGGTGGCGGGGATCTGGCCGTTCATGAGCCTCCGCAACGCCGAGTTTCTGGCGAACGAGATGCCGGGCGTCGACGTGCCCCCACAGATCGTGGAGCGCATGCGGCTCGCCCAGGAGTCGGGCGCGGAGGCGGCCGTCGAGGAGGGGGTCGCGATCGCCCTGGAGATGATCGAGGCGACCCGGCCGTTCGTGCAGGGCTTCCACATCAGCGCACCGCACCGCAAGGTGGAGATCCCGCTCCGCGTTCTGCGAGAAAGCGGGGTGCGCTCGACCGCCTGACCGTCGGAGCGGCCCCGCGATCGAGTAGAGCCAGGCCCCGGCCTCAGACCTGCTCGAGAATGCGCCGCAGCTTCCCGCTCGCGCCCCGCTCCCCGAGGTTGCTCACGTAGATCTTCTCGGCGCCCACCGCCCGGAGTTCGCGAATGCTGCGCGCGCAGATCTCCTCGGGGGTCGCACCGCTCTCGAATTCCGCCGAGATCTCCTCCACCGGCACCGGAAAGAAGCGGGAGAGCGTCCGCAGCGTCTTCGGATTCGGCGACCGGTAGTAGAAGACGCCCCAGACGACCGGCTTCCTGGAACCCCGCCGCCCTCGCTCCTCGAGAAACGCGTCGACGCTCGCGAGCGCGTGGTGCGAGACGATCTGCGTCAGCGCGTACGCGGAGTGAGCGTCCGAGGCATCGAGGAAGTCGACCTGCTCCACCGCACTTCGATGCGGGTTCACCCAGCCGCCGAGCGCCAGGGGCGGGACGCGGCCGGCGAGGATCTCTCTCAGATCCCTGCCGTGCGGCACGCACCGGGGGGGCGGGACGGAGACGTCCCCGCCGAGCACGGTGAGCGACTCGAAGCCGGCCGACGCGGCGCGCATGGCGAAGGTTTCGCAGTATTCGAGCGTGTGCTTGCAGGTGAGGATCGGAACGATGCGGCGCAGATCCACCGAGTCGCCCACGTTCGCACCCACGTGCGCCAGATTCTCCTCCTCGGCCGCCCCCACCGCGTTGTCCGTCAGGAAGACGAAGAGGTCTTCGCGGGTCAGGCGGCCGAGCGTGTGGTGAAGATCGATCCACGCCTCCATGCCGCCGGCGTGACCGAGATCGCTCCGGGGCGGGCGCAGCTCCACGGTGACGAGGGGGCCGGGCCGGGCCAGGGCGTCGAGCAGCAGCGTCATCTTCCGATCCCGGCTGGCGAGCTCATGACCGCGCGCCCACAAGCGCCTCGACCGCGGAGATCTCCGTCGGGAGCGCGGCGGTGAGGACTTCGTGCCCCGTCGGTGTCACGGCGACGTCGTCCTCCACGCGCACACCGGTCCCGACGAGTTCTTCCGGCACGCCCTCCGCGAGACCTGGTCTGAAGTAGAGGCCGGGCTCGACGGTGAGCACCATCCCCGGCACCAGAGCCCGCGACGCTCCGTCCTGGACGTAGTCGCCCGGGTCGTGCACGTCGAGCCCGAGCCAGTGAGATGTCTGATGCGGAAAGAACGACTTGTGGGCGCCAGCCTCGAGCAGCCCGTCGACGTCCCCGGCAAGAACCCCGAGGTCGACGAGCCCCCGGGTCAGCACGCGCACGACGGCGTCGTGGACCGCGTCCACCGCGGCCCCCGGGCGAACCGCCTCCACCCCGGCCAGCAGGGCCGACTGAACGAGCTGGTAGACGTCGCGCTGCGCCGGCGCGAACGAGCCTGACGCGGGCCAGGTGCGGGTGACGTCTCCGTGATAAAAGGCGAGCTCCGCGCCGGCGTCGATGAGCACGAGCCCGCCGTCGGGCACGCGGTCGGCGTTGTCGACGTAGTGCAGGACGCACGCGTTGGCTCCGCCGGCGACGATGGAGTCGAAGCCCGGACGCGTCGCGCCTCCACGCCGGAAGGCGGCCTCGAGCTCGGCCTCGATCTCCCACTCCCCCGCCCCGGGTCCGATCGCGGCGGCCGCCCGGCGATGTCCCTCGACCGTCAGCGCACACGCCCTGCGAATGGCGGCCAGCTCGGCAGCGTCCTTCACGAGACGAAGCTCGTCGAGGATCTCGCCCGGATCGACCACGCCACGGGGTCCCGTTCCCGACCGAGCGCCCCGGGCACGTGCGTGGTGGAGCGCCGCAAGCACCTGCTCCTCGAGCGTGTCACCCCGGCCGAACCGGTAGTGAATGCGGTCGGCGGACCGGAGGAGCTCGGGAAGCCGCCGGTCGAGGTCGGCGAGCGCGAACGCCTCGTCCGCGCCTGACAGGGCCCCGGCCCCCTCCGGTCCGAGACGCGGGCCTGCCCACAGCTCGGCCTCCGCATCGCGCTCGCGCGCGAACACGACGAGACGGGCGTCTTCACCGCCGGTCAGCACGGCCACGGTCCCCGGCTCGGTCAGGCCGGTCAGCCAGTACAGCTCGCGATCGGCGACGTACGCGTGCTCCGTATCGCGGGACGCGTACTGGAGGGGCGCCGCGCCGAGCAGTATGACCCCGCCGCCCAGCCGCGCGAGTGCGGCGCGCCGGCGAGCCCCGAAGTCGGGAACGGGCAGCATGTCCGGAGAGGTGGCGTTCATGGCCGGTAGTCTAGCGCGCGGGCGCCGCGATAGGGATAGGACGCGCCGTGCCGTCCCTGTAGAATTCGACCACGCGCGCTACCCGACTGACGGTCCGCCTCCACGACGGACCGATCTCACCAGGAGGAACCTTGTTGTCTCCCGCCTTCTTCCAGCTCGCACGAGGCGGCATGATCGCTGCCCTCGCGGCAGCGGCGATGTTGACTTCGGCACTCGCCCAGGAGCCCGACTCCGTCATCGCCATCGAGCCCGTCGAGGTCCGCGTGCTGGGAAGCGCGATCGGAACCGGCACCCCGTACCCGATCTCCATCGTCACCGGGTCGCAGCTCACGCGCGGGACGTCCTCCATCTTCATCGAGGAGGCGCTCCGCGCCGTGCCGGGTGTGCAGATTCACAACCGGTTCAATCTGGCGCAGGGTGAGCGGATCGTGATCCGCGGTGCCGGCCCGCGCGCGCAATTCGGTGTGCGAGGGATCCGGATCCTCGTGGACGGGATTCCCGCGACGCTTCCGGACGGGCAGGCGACGCTCGATCACCTCGACCTCGCCGGCCTGGTCCGCGTGGAGGCGCTGCGCGGCCCGAACGCCACCCTGTACGGCAACGCGGCGGGGGGCGTGCTCCACTTCCGGACGGCAGATCCGGCGAGCGGGCCGACGCAGCTCGGGCTTCGCTGGACGGGCGGCACCCTCGGCTCCACGAGCGGGGCGGGTGGGGTCGGCTCGGTACGTAACGGCATGTGGACGCTTGAGGGCAGCGCCACGGGCGCCGTGGGCGATCTCGGATACCGCGTCGGCGTCACCCACACCGACTTCGACGGGTACCGCCGCAACCCGGTCGCCGACGATGGGTCGACGTTCGGCGCGGGGACTCGGGCGACGCTCAACAGTACACTCACCCTTCCGCTCGGCGACGGCACCCTGCGCGTCGTGGCGAACGGCGTCGACCTCGACGCCGACAACCCCGGATCGCTCGCGGCAGACGCGATCGACGACGACCGGGATGCCTGGCGCGGCAACGTGAACCAGCGCACCCGCAAGGAGGCACGCCAGGGCCAGCTCGGGCTCTCGTGGACCGGTACCGTCCGTGGCACCACGAGCGAGTTCGCCACCTGGGGGATCCGGCGTGAGCTCTACAACCCGATCCCGAGCGCCGTCATCGACCTCGCGCGCAACGCGGGTGGGGCACGCGCCCTCGTGAAGGGAAACATCCCCGTGGGAGGGACGGCCGCCCTGGGGTGGGGTGCGGGGGTCGAGAGCGAGTTCCAGCGGGACACCCGCTTCAACTACTCCAACAGTGGCGGCGCACCCGGCTCCCTCACACTCGATCAGCGTGAGCGCGTGAGCGCCAACGGCGTCTTCGTGCAGGCGCGCCTGGACGCGGGCGACGGGATCTCCGTGCTCGCGGGCGGGCGCTACGACCACGTGAGCTTCGAGGTCGATGACTACCTGCTCGGCGGCCCCGATGACTCAGGTGGGCGCACCATGAACGCCTTCAGCCCCTCCCTGGGCGTGGTCGTGGCTCCCTGGAACCGGCTCGAGCTCTACGGCTCGATCGGCCGCTCGTTCGAGACGCCCACCACCACAGAGCTGGCCAACCGGCCGAGTGGCGCGGGCGGATTCAACCCCGACCTCGGTCCCCAGACCGGGGTGACGATCGAGGGTGGAGCACGATACACCCTCTCGGACGAGGTGCGCTTGGAAGCCGCGGTCTTCAACACCGAGCTCCGGAACCAGCTCGTCCCGTTCACGGTGCCCGGGGCCGACGACCGCGATTACTACCGGAATGCGGCGGAGTCCCGGAGCCGGGGGTGGGAATTCTCCGCGGACTGGCGGATCATGCCGGAGCTCTCGTCACGCGTCGCCTGGACGATGGTGGACGCCGTATTCACGCAGTACCGCACCGAGGACGGGGCGGTGTACACGGGCAACGACGTCCCGGGGCTTGCGCCCAACCGGGTGGACGGGCTCCTCCTGTACCAGCGGGGCATCACCTTTTTCGAGCTGCGCGGCCTCTGGCAGGATCAGATGCCGGTCGACGACGCCGGAGCGTCGACGTCGCCATCCTTCTTCGTGATGGATGCGCGAATCGGCGCCGAAGGTCTCGCGCTGGCCGGCACACGCCTTTCCCCGTTCCTGGGCGTCGCCAACCTCCTCGACGCGACGTACAACTCCTCGGTGGTCCCGAACGCCTTCGGGCGCAGGTACTTCGAGCCGGGGCCGCCGCGCACGTTCCGAATCGGCGTCGGCCTTACCTGGGGGGGCTGACGCCCCGAATTCACGGAGTATCGTCCGCGCCGGCGGGACAGCCCGAAGGATCCTGGACGAGGGCGAGCGCGTTCACGACGGCGCGCTCGCCCTCCGCGTCGGAAGGGCGATTGCGTGTGATGCCCTCCACGACCAGCACCGAAGAGCCTCCGCCGTCCAGGTTCAACGCCTCGTCGGCGCCCAGCGCCTCGAAGAGAGCGGCGAACTCGGGGAGCGTCATGCCCATGGAATGAGGCGCCTGCCGGCCGTCCACCACGGCGATCCAGACGATGCCGCTGCGGGAGTCGTAGGCGATCCCGGAGCGAGGATGGCGGGCCGCCGCGAAGGTCGGCCGCGCGCCGACCTCGAGGTCTCCCACCCGCGCACCGGCGTCGATCAGGTCGGGAAATCCGCCCGCCGCCTCGGTCACCCCGTCTCCACCGCGCCGGCCAACGATCCAGCCGACTTCGACGCCGTCCGCCCGGGACTGCGCCGGCCCCATCCACGGAGGCGAGCCGGGGCGCCACGCGACCGCCGGCCGATCGGCGGCGGATCGCACCGTCCCATCCACGATCTCCACGCCCACCGCGCTCCCTTCCGGCGTGAAGAAGTCCGCGTTGACCGCGGCGACAACGCGCTCGGCGGATCGCCGCACCATCCCCGAGACCGTCTCTCGCCCGGCCCCGCCGCCGGGGGCCTCCCGTGCCTTCGCTCGCAGCACGGAGAGGCCTAGGTCGCATCGACCCGGCAGCTCCGCCTGCACCAGATGGACCGCCCACGGCCCCCCCGGCGACCACAGGTACCGGTAGACGACCCCGGGGTGCAGCTCGAGCTGGCGGACGGTGTCGGGGCGCAACAGCGCCAGGGCCTCCGTCGGCAGCGTCAGGTCGAGCGCCCAGGGCACGTCGGGCGGCGAACACGCGAGCGTCAGGACAGCGAAGCCCAACACGCAGCGTGCACGGCGGGAGGACGTCCGGAACGGATGCCGGCGGCGGGAGGTGCGCGCTGCCCCGGGTGTGTCGGGTCCCGCCACCCCTGCTATGTTCCGGAGTGACCAATCCCGGTCCCGGTAGGCCGGGTCCACCGCGACGCCGGCCGTGCACCTTCCTCGGCCCCGAACCGACCGCCGCCCTTGAAGAACACCGCGGCCTTCCTGGCCCTCTTCCTCGTCCTTGCCCCCATCGCACCGGTCCCGCTCGCGTCCCAGACGCCGGGCCCGGACGCCGGAGAGGGGGTTCGTTTCGGCATCTCGCTGGGCGGCGTGAGCACGGTGGGGCTCACCGTGGAGTTCTATCGTGACGCGCGGAGCGTCGATGTCACGCTCGGAACGTGGAGCTTCCGGGACGCGAGCCTGTCGTCGACGGTCCGGCAGTATTTCGGAGGGGCCGCGGCCCGCCCCGTGGTCGGGCTGGGTCTCTGGCTCGTCGGTTCGCGCGCCGCGCAGGACGAACGGGTGGGGTGGGCGCTCACGCTGCGCGCACCCGTGGGCCTCGACTGGGAGGTCTCGGAGCCGCACGCGGCCGGGCTGTTCGTCAACGTGAACCGCGGCCTCTGGGTTCGACGCTCCGACCCGGCGGACCGCCTGCCCATGAACCGGCGCCTCGTCCCCCTCCCCGAGCTGTACTACCGCTACGCCCGCTGAACCGAGTCGGCTCACCACTCGCTCTGCGGCTCGTCCCAGCTCTCGGACCAGAATCGCTCCTCCTCGTCTTCGATCGTATCGAGATCGAGCGGGTCGTCGTTGTCGACGCGAACCGCTCCGTGCTCGATGATCTGCGCGATGAGGGCATCGTCCACCATCGGGACGGGTCGGCAGGTCCGGCGCCTTCGGGCGTGCACCGTCACGCCCGCCGCGACGGCGAGGAGCGCGAAACCGGCGCCGAACACGATCCAGAAGAACGCCATCTGCGGCTCAGTCGATGGGGGTCATGCCCACATACTTGAGTCCGCTGCCCGTGTTGAACAGCACCACCTCGTCGTCCGGCGAGATGAGGCCCTTGTCCATGAGCATCGGAACGGCCGCGGCCACGGCACCGCCCTCGGGAGCCGCGAAGATCCCGGTGTCTTTGCCGATCTTCGCCACCCACTCCGCCATGAGGTGGTCGGGCACCGCCGCCGCGCCACCACCCGATTCGCGCAGGGCCCGCAGGATCAGGAAGTCGCCGACCGCACCGGGCACGCGCAGGCCCGAGGCATAGGTCGTCGCACCCTGCCACATCTCCGCGTGGTCGACGCCCTGCTCCCAGGCGCGTACCATCGGAGCACAACCCGCGGCCTGAACCGTGAACATCTTGGGTCGCTCCGAGCCGATCCAACCCAGACGCTCCATCTCGTCGAAAGCCTTCCACATGCCGATGAGTCCGGTACCGCCTCCGGTGGGATAGACGATCGCGTCCGGGAGGCGCCCGCCGAGCTGCTCGGCGAGCTCGTACCCCATCGTCTTCTTTCCCTCCACCCGGTAGGGCTCCTTGAGCGTGGAGAGGTCGAACCACCCGTGCTGTTCCACGCCCTGGCGCACCACACGTCCACAGTCGCTGATGAGCCCGTCGAGGAGCTGTACGTCGGCGCCGAGGGCACGCATCTCCTCGAGGATCGGCGCGGGCGTGTCGGTGGGTACCACCACGTGCACAGGAAGACCGGCCGCGGCACCGTACGCCGCCGCCGCGCTTCCGGCGTTGCCCGCCGACGGGATGGCGAGCGCTTCGGCGCCGAGCTCGAACGCCCGTGAGACGGCGAGACACAGACCCCGCGCCTTGAAGCTCCCCGTCGGATTCTGCCCCTCGTCCTTGATCCACAGCTTCCGGACCCCGAGGCGGGTCGCCGTGCGCGGCGCGTCGATCATGGGGGTCCACCCCTCGCCGAGCGCGATGCGGGCCTTGGGGTCGCGGACGGGAAGCACCTCAGCATACCGCCACAGGTCCGCCCGTCGGTTGGCGACGTCCGCCATCGCGAAACCAGGACGGACCGCGTCGAGATCGTAGCGAGCGAAGAGGGGTTTGCCGGCCGGCGACAGGCCGATCAGCTGTTCACTGTCGAAGTGCTCGCCGGTCGCGGTGCACTCGAGATGGGTCGCGCCGGCCATCCGGTCCGTATCGTTCATGGGTCGTGGGACGAGTTTGAGGTGTCGGCACCCGCGGCGGCCGCGGGGCGTTGCAGGACCCGCGCTCCCGCCCACACCAGGACCGCCGCGACCGGCACGAGCCAGAGAGGTGGAGGAGCCTCGGGATCAGAAAAGTACTCCCTAACTCCCGGCGTGGAAGCCAGGACGACGATGGCTCCGTTGTTCAGGAAGTGCATCAGCACACCGACCCAGATCGATCCGGTCCGCAGGACGGCCCACGCGATGACCATTCCCAGGGTCGCGGCCGGCAGGAAACGGATCACCGTCTCGAACGAGAGGTGGAACAGGCCGAAGACGACGCCGTTCAGCACGACCCGTCGCCACGGCTCCGCCTCGCCCGTGCCGCCGAGCAGGACGCCGCGGAAAACGGCCTCCTCGCACAGCGCGGGCGTCACGGCGAGAAGTAGGAGCAGCCACGCGAGGCGACCGGCGGAGTCCGCGGTGACCAGCTGCTCCAGCCCCTCCAGCATCTCCCACGGAACGGGCAGCACGAAGGTCTGAAGCCACCCCAGCACCCACACGAGCGGCATCGCGCCGGCAATCAGGATCATGCCTCCGGCGACCCCGGTCCGCGTGGGTCGGCGCAGCGAGAGGGTGCGCACCGGATCGAAGCCGCCGAACACCACGAACGCGACGGCCGGCGTAAGCAGCAGGAGCCACTCGGCCGCCAGGAGCCCGGATTCGCCGAGCGAGACCTGGAGGCGGATGCCCACCCAGAAAAAGGCGACGGCCACGAAAGAGACGAACAGCAGCACCGCGGAGGACGAGGGGACGCCCAGAGCCCCGCGACGGGCCCGAAGCCATGCGAGCGGTCCCACGGCCCGCGCGTCGACTTCCGCCTCCCCTCCTCCGAAGAGGACCCGCTCGTTCCCGAACGCCCGGGCGGCGAATGCGAGCGCCGCGAGCGCGTAGAGCGTGGTGGAGACGAGCACGAGGGCGCCCAGGGCGGCGTCCGCCTCGCCGGTCATGAGGTCGCGGAAGAAGAAGGCGACCCCGGCCACGGGCGTGAGCGCGAGCCCCGGGCCGAAGTCGATGCCGGGAAAGGCGGGAAGCATCGCCGGCACCAGCACGACCATGTAGACGGGAGTGAGCGCGTTCTGCGCTTCCTTGAACGACGACGCCCCGACGGCGATCCCCAGGAAGACCGCACCGAAGAGCACCGCAAGCGGTACCAGCGTGACGAAGATCGCGAGCACCGCGCTCCACGGGAGCGACACCTCGAGCCCGATGGCGGCGGTGAGCTGGAGCGCTCCCGTCTGGAAGGTGAGAATCATGCTGCCGAGATTCAGGCCGGCGGCGATGACCCCGATGAGGGCGACCGTCACGAACTTCCCCGCGACGACCGCCCGCGGGGGGACGGGGGCGGTCAGCAGTGTCTCCAGCGTTCCCCGCTCCTTTTCTCCCGCCGCCAGATCGATGGCCGGATAGAAGGCGCCGAGGAGCGTGATCACCACGAGCAGGAGCGGCAGGATTCGGCCGAGCGCGTAGCCGCCCACTTCGTCCGGGCGCGCGATCGAAGAATCCGCGATCGCGACTGGTTCGGCGAATGTCCGGGGCAGCCCCCGCGCGTCGAGCCGGTCCCCCAGTGCCGAGTCGCCCCACGCCCGCAACGCCGCAGTCAGCTCCCCCCGCGCGCGGTTCGAGCGATCCGAAGCCGCGTCGTAGAGCAGGGTGACCGGCCGCGTACCGTCGCCCGGCTCCTCCTCACCGAGGAGGGCGACCGCACCCACCGAGTCCGCGCGGACCGCCGCCTCGGGATCCTCGCCGATCTCGACCAGCCGCAGGCCGTCCTCGCGCTCCAGGATCTCGATCAGCGCCGGCGCCGACTGCCCGACCACCGCCACCGGCGCGGGCTCGGCCTCGAGGTTGCGCTGCCCGAAGAGAAGCAGCTGTTCCATGACGATCAGCAGGACCGGATAGAGCAGGACGGGGATGACGACCATCATCAGGAGCGTGCGCCGGTCCCGCAGCGTCTCGCGGAGCTCCTTCGCCGCCACGACGCGCCACGCGCTCATCGGTCCGCAGCTCCGGCCACGAGCGCGAGGAACGCGCGCGCCAGATTCGGGGCGCCGGTGCGCTGCATGAGCTGCTCCGCCGTGCCTTCGGCCACGAGGACACCCCCGCCGAGCACCCCGACGCGGTCGGCGAGCAGGTCCACCTCCTCCATCTGGTGGGTCGAAAAGAGGATCGCCTTGCCCGCCGCCCGCTCCCGGGCGATGAAGTCGTAGATCGTGCGCCCGCTCAGGATGTCGAGCCCCAGCGTCGGCTCGTCCAGGATCAGCGCCGGCGGGTCGTGGACGAGCGCGCGCGCCAGCGACACGCGCTGACGCTGCCCCGTCGACAGGCGCCCACACAGGCGATCCGCGAACCCGCGGATTCCAAACAGATCCACCAGATCGTCCACCCTGCCGGAAAGTCGCGCCTCATCCATCCCGTGCAGTCGCCCGAAGTAGGTGATCAGTTCCCGGGCGCTCAGCCGTTCATAGAGTCCCATGGACGCGGCCAGAAACGCCAGGTTGCGTCGGGCGCCCACAGGGTCGGCCGTGACGTCCACGCCCGCCACGCTGGCCGTGCCCGCCGAGGGGTGCAGGAGCGTGGCGAGGCAGCGCAGGGCGGTGGTCTTCCCCGCCCCGTTCGGACCGAGCAGCGCGTATACCTCTCCGGGCCGAACCTCGAGCGACAGTTCCCGGACCGCGGTCAGCGGGCCGTAGCGCTTGGTGAGGCTCGAAAAGCGGATCATGGGGATCGGTGTCGGGGAGCGTCTCGGCGGCCCGGCAAGCTACCGGATGCGGCGGAGCGCGGCGACCGGGTCAGCCCGTCCCGAACCCGGGCAACGGCCCCGGGTAGCTCACGTGGACACGACACCCGGTGGGCGAGCAACCCTTCTCGCGTGCCCGGCATCGAAACGATTGGTATGAACTCGACGGATTCCGGATTCTCGGAGCGGGAACTGATCCGCCTCGCGGCGGACGGAGACGCGCGCGCCATTCGGTCGCTTTACGACCGGTACGCTCCGCGCGTCTACGCGGTCGTCCGTCGGATCGCGGGCGACGAGGACCTCGCGCAGGACTATGCCCAGGAGGCATGGATCCGCGCGATCCGGGCCCTGCCCACCTTCCGCGGCGATTCACGTTTTTCCACGTGGCTGCACAGGATCGCGGTGAACGCGGCCCTCCAGGCGCTGCGCCGCCGGGACACGCGAACGAAGCGCGAGGCGCCGTTTCCGGACGACGTCGCCATCGCGCCGGTGCACAGGGACTCGCTGCTGCGCCGAAGGCTCGAGCAGGCCCTCGACGGCCTTCCGGAAGGGATGCGGCAGGTGCTGATCCTCCACGACGTGGAGGGCTACACGCACGAAGAGATCGGAGAGGTGCTCGGCGTCACGGCCGGGACCTCCAAGTCACAGCTTTTCAAGGCTCGGTCCAAGATGCGGGCGACGCTCGCGGACCTGGACGGAGCCGCGCACGAACATGGAGCCGAAGCATGAAGCACCTGAGCCTGGAGACCCTGGCCCGCCTGGTGGACGAGGCGCCCGACGCAGACGAGCGAGCACATCTCGAGCGCTGCCCGGCGTGCGCAGGTGAGCTCGAGGGGCTGCGCGACCAGACCGCCGCCCTGGGCTCCCTCCCGGAGATCCTCCCGCCCCGGGGCGACTGGCGGATTCTCGAGGCGAGGCTCCGGTCGGAGGGGCTGGTCCGCGATCCGGGCGTCTTCCAGCGACTGGGGCTCGCCCAGACGCCGCCCTGGATGAAGGCGGCCGCAGTCGTCCTTCTCTTCCTCGCCGGCTCGGGCACGGGCTCGGCGCTCACGCTACGTGCCGCGGGGCTGCGCGCCGACGTCGGTGCGGCAGCGACGGTGGACGAGGCTGCGTCGGCACTCCGGGCGGCGGAGCGGGACTACGTGACGGCGGTGTCCCGCTACCGGGAGCTGCTGGCCCTCGAAGGTGGCGAGGTGACCGGGGCCGATCCCGTGAGCCGGTACGCCGCGCTGGAGCACCTGGTCACGGTGAGCCAGGCCGCCGTGCGGCAGGCGCCCGGCGATCCGTTCCTTAACGGATTCCTGGCCTCCGCGATGGCCGAACGGGATGCAGCGGCCCGCATGGTGTCCGTCGGCCGCGACAACTGGTTCTGATGTCGACCAGGACCACGGTGATGCGCCCGGCTCTCCTCGTTCTTCTCTGCCTGTCGGGCGTATGGGGCCTCCCTGCCACCGCCCAGGCCCAGCTCCGCGGCGGCGAGCCCGACGGATTCGGATGGATCGGGATCTCCTTCGAGGTCGAGGCCGACCGCTGGGGACGCGCGCACTCCGTCATGGTCACGGACGTGATGGCCGGCAGCCCCGCCCGTGATGCAGGTGTCCGGCCCGGAGACCGCCTCCTCGCGGTGAACGAATTCGACACCCCGGGCGAACTCGAGCAGCTGGCGGAACGGCTGCGCCTGCGCGTGGGGGACCGCGTCGTCATGGAAATCGAGCGCGCGGGCGAGCGGCGGCGACTGCAGCTGACGGCGACGCAGCGACCCGACGACGCGCGGCTCGGTCGCCGCGTCGAGGTCGCGTGGGCCGAGGGCGACCCGGTCGAGGCCTGGGTCCGATCGATGGACTCCCTCCGCGTCGAGATCGTCCGCGAGGGCGGTGGAACCGTGCAGGTCAGGGCGATGTCCCCGGGTCGCCCCGAACGCCTGACGGTCGTCGGCGCGGACGGACCCGGGTCCGTCCGCGCGCCCTTCGAGTTCTTCGTCTTCCGCGGCGAGGCGTACGACTCCCTGCGCGCCGAGATGGTGGAGCTCAACCGGACGATGGAAGAGCTGCGGCAGCGGGTGGCACGGCGGGGTGCCGAACTGGCGCGCGGCGGGCAGCCGGATCGGTCGACGCTGGTGGGCGACGAGGAAGTACGGCGTCTCTCGCAGCTGATCGACCAGGCGGCGCTCCGATCCGCCGCGCTCGAGGTAGCCATGGCCGAGGACGCGCGCCGGACGGCGGGTCTGGAACAGGCGGTCCGTCCCACGACACCGATCTCGGCCCGAGGCCGGGAGTCCGGGACCGGGGTCGAGGCCTTCTCACCTCTTACGCCCTATCTGCTGGGTCGCAACCGTGTGGCCGGGGCGGAGGTCGTGGCTCTCCGGCCGGAGCTGGCCGACTACTTCTCCGTGGCGTCCGGCGTGCTCGTGGTGGATGTCGCGCCCGGCACGCCGGCCGCACTGGCGGGACTGGTTCCCGGGGACGTCGTCACGCGGATCGACGAGATGGATATCCGCACGGTGGACGCCCTGCGTCTGGGCGTCTCCGGGGCCGAGGGCCCGGTCGCACTGACCCTGACCCGAAAGGGCGCGACCCTGCAGCTTCTTCTTTCGCGCTGACGCGCCCTCGCGCTACTCGTATCGCAGTGCGTCGATGGGATCGAGCCTCGCGGCCCTGCGCGCCGGCCAGATCCCGAAGAAGAGACCGACGGCCGCAGAGAAGCCGATGGCCGTGAGCACCGCCGCGGGTGCGACGGCGGTATCCCACTCCGCGACCCGCGTCATGATCTCGGCCGAGCCGTAGCCCACGGCGACGCCGATCAGTCCTCCCAGCACGCACAGGAAGAGCGCTTCCACCAGGAACTGGGTCAGAATCGCACGCTTCGTGGCACCCAGCGCCTTGCGAACGCCGATTTCGCGCGTCCGCTCGGTCACGGAGACGAGCATGATGTTCATGATGCCGATGCCACCCACGAGCAGGCTGACGCCGGCGATGCCGGCGAGCAGGAGCGCGAACGTCTGGTTCGTTTCGTTGAAGGTGGCCAGGAGGTCGGCGGAGTTGCGGATGTTGAAGTCGGCCTCCTCACCGGCCTCGAGGCGGTGCTCCCTCCGCATGATCCGGTCGATCTCGGCGTAGGCCATGTCGAGCTCGGCAGGCGTCTCCGTCGCGGCGTAGATCGAGCCCAGGCGGTCACGTCCGCCCATGACCCGGTACTGGGCCGTCGACTGCGGAATGAACACCTGGTCGTCAGGGCGCACCCACGCGGCATCCCCCTTTTCGGCGAGGATCCCGATGACCTCGAACATCACGCCCCGAATCTGGATCGTCTCGCCGATGAGGAGCTCGGGCGGCGTTTCGCCCAGCGTCTCGGGCAGGTTCGAGCCCAGAACCGCCACCCGGCGGCGTCCCTGGACTTCACCCTGGTCGAACCAGCGGCCCGCCACGAGGCTGTGGTCGTACATCTCGAAGTACTCGGGCCACACGCCCATGATCTGCGTGTTGGAGTTCCAGCGCTTGTAGGTCACCTGGAGGCGCGATTGCTGTTCGGGCGACACCTTCAGGAGGCCGCCGGCCTGGGCCCGGAGCGCAACCGCGTCGTCGATGGCCAGTTCCGCGTCACCGCGGGACACGCCCCCCCACATCTGCTGCCCTGGGCGGATCGTCAGGATGCTCGTGCCCATGCGGCTGATCTGCTCTTCGACGCGCTGCTGCGCCCCCTCGCCCAGCGCGACCATGGTGATCACGGCGGCGATTCCGATGACGATGCCGAGCGTGGTGAGCACCGAGCGCAGCACGTTGGCGCGCACCGCTGCCATGGCGACCATCACGATCTCGAGAAGGAGCATCGACGGACTCCTAGCGTCCGCGCGGCGGGCCACCACCGCCACCAAACGGACCTCCGCCACCCATGCGGGAACGCATCTGGTTGAGGAAAGCCTGTTGCTGGGCCTGGAGCTGCGCCGCCCCGACGATCACGAGCGTCTCACCCTCTTCGAGGCCGCTCACGACCTGTGTGTTGTCCCAATCGCCGAGTCCGATCTGAACGAGACGAGGTTCGGGGATGCTGTCCGCACCGAGCACGAAAACGACCGCGCCCCGCGTCTCGGTCCGGGTTTCACCCCCGGCTTCGCCGCCGGCCGCACCGGCACCCGGGCGGAAGAAGCCCGCGCCTCCACCACCCCGGGCACGCAGGGCCTGCAGCGCAGCGCGCATGGAGTCCTGCGTGATTTCGCCAGACTGCACCTGAGCCCGAAGTGCCGCGATGCGCGCGCTCGCATCACCCGCGCCACCCGGGGTTTCGGTAGGCGCACCCGCCGCGCCCGGGGCACCTGGCCCCGCCGTGCGCTGCTGGCCCCCGGACGGAGCACCCGTCGCAGGTCGCGCGCCGGAGGCATCGCCTCGCGGAGCGGGCATGCCGCCACCCCGCACACCGCCGCCACCGCCCCGACCCATCCGCATGAACTGCGAGAGGTCGAGTTCTTCGAGATCAAGGCCGAGTGCCATGGCGGCCGGGCCGACGTCGGCAGTCTGCACGACGGCGTTGTTGGGGACCAGCACCACGTCAAGCGCCTCGTCGATGAAGACCTCCACCTCGGCGTTCATCCCCGGCCGCAGAAGGCCCGAGCGGTTGTCGATGGTGACGATCACCGGGAACATCGTGACGTTCTGCTCGACCGTCGCCTGGGGCTCGATCTTGTCGATCACGCCCTGGAACGTCCGGTCGGGATACGCTTCCACGCGCACCGCTGCCTGGAGGCCGGCCTCGAGTTCGCCGACGTCGGTTTCGTCCACGAGGGTCCGGACCTGCATCTCACCGAGGTCTGCCATGACGAAGAGCGCGGTCCCGCCCGAGACGTTCGACGAGGCGGACTGGATGACGGTCCCCTCCTCGACGTTCTTCTGGATGATGGTGCCTTCGAGCGGGGCCCGGATGTTCACGTCCGCCAGCTGAAGCTCGGCGAGCTCGAAGTTCGTCTCCGCGCGTACGAGGCCGGCCTGAGCGTTCGCGAAGCTGAGGGTGACGGTCTCGAATTCCGCCTGCGTGATCACCTCGGCGTCGAGCAGACGACGCTGGCGGTCGAGCTGTGCCTGGGCGATCTCGAGCTGAGCGCGCGCCACCGCCAGGTCTGCCTCCGCCTGATTGTAGCGATTGAGCACGTCGCGCGGATCGATCTCTGCGAGGAGCGTGCCACGGGAGACCACCTCACCGACGTCGGTGTGCAGCCGCAGGATCTCACCCGACGCCTTGGACTTGACCTCGACTCTGCGGACCGGTTCGACGGTCCCGGTCGCTTCGGCACGGATGAGAAGGTCGCCCCTCGACGCGGTGGCGGTGAGCAGGCGCTGCCCTGCCTCCTCCGCGGCCTCGCCGGTTTCGCAACCGGCGACGGCGATGACCCCCAGGGCGAGAACGATCAGGGATCGACAGAGCGGCTTCATGCGTTGATCTCCACGGGCACGTTGAGGAAATCCCTCTCGATGATCCCGTCCTTCAGGTGTACCTGGCGTCTCGCGTGGGCTGCGATGTCGTGTTCGTGTGTCACGAGGACGATCGTCTGGCCCTGCGCGTTGAGTTCCGCGAACTGCCGCATGACCTCCTCGCTCGTGACCGAGTCGAGGTTGCCGGTAGGCTCGTCTGCCAGGAGCAGCGCCGGCTCGTTGACGAGCGCGCGCGCCACCGCGACCCGCTGACGCTGGCCGCCGGACATCTCCGGCGGCTTGTGGTCCATGCGGTCCCCGAGCCCCACGAGCTCCAGCTTCTCCGCGGCGCGGCGGCGACGTTCCCTGCTGCTCACGCCTGCGTAGATGAGCGGCAGCTCCACGTTGTGCAGGGCCGTCGCCCGAGGGAGGAGGTTGAACGTCTGAAAGACGAAGCCGATCTCGCGGTTCCGCACCCTCGCGAGCTGGTCGTCGGAGAGGTCGCTCACGAGCTGCGAGTTGAGCCAGTATCGGCCCGACGTGGGCGTGTCGAGGCAGCCGATCATGTTCATGAACGTCGACTTCCCCGAGCCCGACGGTCCCATGATCGCCACGAACTCCCCTCTCTCGATCAGCAGATCGACCCCGCGCACCGCTCGGACCGTCTCGGCGCCGAGGACGTAGTGCTTCGTCAGCCCTTCGGTCCGGATGATCGCGCTCACAGCTCCCTCCCGAGAATGGCCTCGAGCTCGGCCCGGGCCAGAATGTAGTCGTAACGCGCCGTGACCACGTCGGCATCCGCCTGGGTGACCGCAGCCTGACTCACCAGAACGTCCAGGATGGTCGCGGCCCCGACACCGTAGCGTTCGCGCACGACCCTGAGGTCCTCGGCCGCCACGCGGGCAGCGTCCTGGGCGACAGCGATCGACTGCTCCGCGAAGCGCAGGTTCTGGAGCGCGGCGTCCGCCTGTTCGCGAGCGACCAGACGTGCGTCGTCCTCCTGCATCGTGGAGACCCTGTAGACGAACTGGGCCCGATCGATGCCGGTTTCACGCTGGAATCCGTTGAACAGCGGGTAGCTCATGCTGAGCGACATGTTCCAGCTGGTGTTCCCGCCGCTCAGCGCGAACTGCTGGTTGTTCCAGCCGTACCCGCTGGAGAGACGCAGGCTCGGGATCCAGACGGTCTTCGCGGCGGAAACGGACAGTCGCGCGGCGTCCGCTGCCTCGGCGGCCGCCACGACCGAAGGCGACACCGACTCCGCCAGCTCGAGGATTTCCGGATCCGCAAGCGCGAGAGGACGCGGGTCGAAGTTCCCGTCCCGCACCGGTGCGAGCGGTCGTCGTTCACCGACCTGACGTCCGAGCGCGAAGCGCGCGGCCCGGAGTGCCGTCTCGAACTGGAGCACCGCCTGCTCCGCGTTGACGACGTCCAGGCGGGCGCGCAGCGAGTCGGAGATCGTCGCCTCCCCGAGCATCGTGCGGCTGCGAACGATCGTCATGTTCTGCTGCGCCTGATCGACCCGTTCTCGCGCGACCTGGAGCAGATCTTCCTGACGGAGCGCGTTGAAGAAGAAGTTCTGCGTCTGGAGCACGACCTGATAACGCTGGTTGGCGTATCGAGCCTCGGCGGCTCGCACGTCCGACTTGGCGGCACCGTATTCCTTGAACCGTCGCGTGCCCTCGAAGACGGTCCAGGAACCGGACAGGTTCGCGCTGTAGGAGTCGGAACTTCCGGGCACGATCTGCCCGGTGAAGTCGTTCAGGACGTTGGCGCTGCGAAGCGACCCCGTTCCACCCACGCTGACCGTGGGCAGGAACGAACCCCACGCGGTCTTCTGCGAGAGGTAGGCGTTATCCACCGACTGTTGCTGCTGAGCCATCTGGGGGCTTCGGATCAGCGCGCGCTGGACTGCCTCCTCGAGCGTGACGGCGTCCTGCGCGGCGCCGTTCCAAGGCAAGACGATCCCGCAGCCTGCGACCGCGCAGGCCACGAAGCGGGCGCGTGCCCGCGGTCTCATTGTCATAGGGATGCTAGTTCCGGTCGTTCTGGTTCTCACGCTCGGCCGCGCGTCGCGACTCCCATTCGCCGAGGAGCCGCTCGTACTCGGCGGCCTGCTCCGGCGTGAGCACCGCCATGATGCCCTCGCGGGTGTCGAGAAGGATTCGGCGACGGGCCTCGTCGTAACGGGCCTTCGTCTCCGCATCGAGGGCATCCCGCCGGGCGCGGTGCTCTGCCACTACCGAGTCGATGCGGGCGAGCTGCATTTCGTTAGGCCCGACCTCCTGGTAGATGTAGCGCCGCTCGACTTCGGGAGCCGCGGGAGCCGACACCTCGGAGCCGGTGGCTCCCGAGGCGGAGGGTTGCTCGGCGACGAGGCTGCTGTCGGCGGCGAGTCCGAGCAGGACGCCCGAACCGAAAACTACTGTGAGCAGCAGCACGGTGATCAGGCGGGTGCGGGTGAGTCGTTCCATGATCAGTACGTGTCCGAGGCGAACGCCACGAGGCCCGCGACGGCATCGGGGGAGAGCAGGACGGGCTCCACCTCGAACTCCGCTGCCACGACTTCGGCACCGGGCATCGGCGAGAAGTTCAGGGTGCCCGTGCGCAGAAGCACCAGGCCGGCCATGACGGCCGCGGCAAGCGCCGTCGGGAAAATGGCCCGAGACCAGGAGGTCAGCACCTCGACGACCGTGAGCTCGGCCATGAGCCTGCGCCGGGCCAGCTCCGGACCTGCCTCGGTCACGACCCAACCCTTGAATCGGAGCCAGTAGTTCGGGTCAAGCGACGCCGGGTTCAGGGCCTCGAGCGCCTGGGCGAGTGCCATGTCGGGACCCATCTCGTTGGACGGGGCATCACCCGAATCGAATCGGTTCATCATTGAATCTTCCTCAGCATTTCCGGCACTCCGGGCACCTCCTCCAGTGCCTTGCGCAACGCCTTTCTCGCGAAGTGGAGGTGGGACCTCACGGTCCCCGACGGGATTTCCAGTCTTTCCGCGATCTCTCTGTGCTTCCACCCTTCGAGGTCGTGCAGCAGCACGACCTGTCTCTGTACCTCGGGAAGTTCCGCGAGCGCAACCTCCAGTAGCCGCCTCAACTCCCTGGTCTCCGTCACCCGATCGGGCGTCGGCGCGAGCGAGCGGGTCCCGGGTGGGACCTCGTCCGTCTCACGAAGCGACTCCCGGCGAATGAGGTTCTTGGAACGGTTCCGAACGATCGTCATCAGCCATCCAGCGAACCGTTCGGGGCTCCGGCACTCCTCGAGCCTGTCGAGCGCCACGAGAAGAGATTCCTGTGCCGCATCCTCCGCGTCTTCATGTCTCCCCGTCACCGAGTAGGCCACCGCATACGCGGCCCGCTGGTACCGTTCCACCAGGAGACCGAAGGCGACCTGATCGCCTTTTCGGGCCCGGAGGACCAGCTCGCCATCGGTCGGCGAATCGGGTTGAACAAGAGACACTGGACCGTCGTGGGTTGTTGAGGAGATCCCGGACCCGAACCAGCCTCTGGCTCGGCAGCACCGCTCGTCCCGGAAAGCTAAGTCCGCCGCCGGCGTGTCGCACCGTCGCGACGGTTGCCGGTCGGATCCTCGCCTCGCTTCCGCGCCCGGGCCGGCGGCTTCCACGGGCGCGCAGCCGTCAGGGCGTCCCGCAGATCGCCGTCGCTCATGGTCGTCAGGGAGCGCCCGACGACGACCCTTTCCCGCTGCGGATCGCCCTGCGGCTCGAGGCCCTCCCAGAAGCCGAGCAGGAGAAGAGGCACGGCGGACGCGTCGCCGCCCCCGGAGCGCCCGAGGACGCGGACCGACCAGGAGGATCCCCCGGACTCCAGCGTGATCGTCTCGACCGTGGCGGCGGAAGGGGACGGCTCTCCCTCGGTTGCGGCCATCACGCGAGCCGGAGTGGGCTTGAACTCCGCGGGGTCGTGCTCGGGTGCGTCGGACATGGACAAGGAGGTTGCAGGGGCCCGTTCGAGCCACCTTATTACCAGCGGCTCCACGAAGCCAAGCTAGCCGAGTCCTCCTTCTGAGGAAGCCATGGCCGCCGGCCCCGATCCGCAGCACCAGGCGTACCGCGAGTACACGCAGCTGCTTCGCCTGCACGAGCAGCTGCTGGGCCAGTTCACTCGCGCCCGGGACGAGCTGCTCGCGCCAAACACGGACAGCCTCGTGAAGCAGATCAAGAGCCGCACGGGCTCGGCACCGGACCTGACCGAGCTGAAGACGAGCGTCGAAGAGGCCATCAAGGCCCTCAAGATGTCGCAGTCGCATCTGCAGGCCGCCATCACCGACCATACGGATTCAGCGGCCGAGATCCCGGGGATCACCAACCTTCCCGCATTCCTCCGCCGATTCCTCGCGGAGCGGGCCGGCCAGCCGGGTTTCGGCTACACCGTCACGCAGGACCCGGTGCGGGGCTGGATCATCAGGTGGAAGGAGTACACGCACCGGGGCACGGTGCGAGGGTACGGCCAGATCTGCGAGCGACCCTACGCCTGGCTCGAGGACTGAGGCAGATCGGTCGGTGACGGCGTGACGGCGTCCACAGCCTCCGCCCCGTAGAACATCCGGATGTATTTCGCCTGGGTTTCCGTCACGCTGCGAACCACCCACACGAGGTGGACGTAGTTTGGCTCCGCCGGCCGGCACTGCAGGCTGAGCCCCGCCTCTCGTGGCACCCGATCCCCCTTCCGGTTGTTACACGCGGAGCAGCTCGTCACCACGTTCTCCCACGAATTGCCGCCACCCCTCGACACGGGAAGCACGTGGTCGCGCGTGAGGAACTCCCGACCGCGCAGCTCGTTCCTGTGCCGCCCGCAGTACTGACACTGGTAGCCGTCGCGCGCGAAGAGGAAGGTGTTCGTGACCTGCCGCCTGAAACGGTACGGCACGTGGATGTAGCGTACGAGCCGGATGACCGTCGGAAGAGGCACCATCCGGTGCTCGGAGCGGAAACGACGTGCATCGTCCTGCTCCAGGATCTCGGCCTTGCCATCCAGCACCAGACGGACGGCCCGCCGGGCAGACACGATGGTGAGAGGCTCGAAGGACGCGTTCAGCGCCAGGCAATTCAAGACGATCACCTCACCAAGGCAAGTGGCCCGACTTGCCGAGGCAAGGTACGGCGCCCGCGTCGAACGCTCAACGATCTCGACAGGACGTCAGAGCAGGGAGACGGGGTCGCGATCCAGGGCGAGGCGCAGGTCGCCGGGGGGAAGACGGAAGTGCTCCGCCAGCGCCCGCGCGACGGTGCCGAGCCCCCGCGCGGAGGCCGAGCGGAGCAGGAAGTGCCAACGCCAGCGGCCGTGCAGGCGCTCGATCGGTGCCGGAGCCGGACCGACGACGTCTACGTCCGGCGCGCCCGCGGCGGCGAGGCGTGCCCGGGTCCACGCCGCCGCCTGCTCGGCCGCACTCGCGGTCAGGCCCTGGTCGGGCCCGCTGATCACGGCGTTCAGCAGGCGCACGTGCGGTGGATAGGTAGGTCGTGCGCGCTCGGCGAGCTCGCGCTCCGCGAAGGCCTCGAAGTCGTGCGCGACGGCGGCGCGGATGGCGTAGTGGTCCGGCAGTGACGTCTGGATGTAGACGTCCCCGCCGAGCGAGCTCCGCCCCGCCCGCCCGGCCACCTGACTGAGGAGCTGAAAGGTGCGTTCGCTCGCGCGGAAGTCCGGGAGGTGCATGCCCACGTCGGCGTTGACCGCGCCCACGAGGGTGACGCGTGGAAAGTCGAGTCCCTTGGCGATCATCTGAGTTCCGAGCAGGATGTCGACTTCGCCCCGCTCGACGCGGTCGAGGATCTTCTGGTGGGCCCATTTTCCCGCCGTGGTGTCCACGTCCATCCTCGCGATCCGCGCGTTCGGAAACGCCTCCGCGGCAACGCGTTCGACCTGCTCGGTGCCGAGGCCGCGAAACGACAGGTCCTTCGACCCGCAGCGCGGGCAGCGGCTTGGAGCCGGGGCATCGTAGCGGCAGTGGTGACAGACGATGCGCGCGGTGACCCTGTGATACGTGAGCGAGATGGAGCAGTTCTGGCACTGTTCGACCTCGCCGCACTCGCGACACTGCACGAAGGACGAGTACCCTCGGCGATTGAGCAGGAGGATCACCTGCTCGCCGCGCGCGAGCCGGTCGTCCACCGCGGTAACGAGCACGTCAGACAGCACGCCGGCACCCCGCCCGGGGCGCAGTCGCTCGCCCCCCGGTCCCTTCCCGCTCCGGCGCAGGTCGACCACGTGCACCTGAGGCAGCCGTCCTCCGCCCACGCGGTCGGGAAGGAGCAGGCGCCGGAACTTGTGGCGCCGGGCGTTATGCCAGGACTCCAGCGACGGCGTCGCGCTCCCCAGCACGCAAACCGCTCCGTGGGCGTGAGCACGAACCACGGCGAGGTCCCGGGCATGGTAACGCGGTGCGTCAGACTGCTTGTAGCTCCCGTCGTGCTCCTCGTCCACGACGACGACGCCGAGGTCCCGCACCGGGGCGAAGAGGGCTGACCGGGCACCGACGGCGATGCGGCGGTCGCCTCGCGCCAGACGTCGCCAGGCGTCGTACCGCTCACCGTCGGAGAGTCCGGAATGAAGGACCGCCACCTCGTCCCCGAAGTGCGCCCGGAAGCGCGACACGGTCTGGGGCGTGAGCGAGATTTCCGGAACCAGGACGATGGCCGACCGCCCGCGCGCGAGCGCGTCTCTGAGGAGCTCGATGTAGACCAGCGTCTTGCCCGAGCCGGTGACCCCCTGGAGGAGGAATGGCTCAGGTTGGTCCTCGTCGAGGGCGGCGCACAGGGCGTCCAAGACCGCGCGCTGGTCCGGCGTCGGTACGAGGTCGGGAGGCAAGTCCGCGGGAACCTCGAGGAACGGGTCCCGGAATTCCTCCTCGTCGAGCAGCTCCACGAGACCCTTCTCCTCGAGACCGGCGATCACCCCGCGGCTGAAGCCCTCCGTCCCGGTGAGCCGCGAGAGGTCGGCAGCGCCTCCGGCCGCTTCCAGGAACGCGTACGCGTCCCGCTGCCGTCCTGCCCGGCCGAACGCCTCGTCGCGGGCGGCGAGCGTCTCGAGGTGGTGCGCGATCCGGGCGACCCGCCGGGTCTTCACGGACGGCGCGGGAGGAGGTACGGTCTCGTGCGCGAGCACGCCACGTGCGACGAGCGAGCGCACCTCGGGCCAGACGGAGCCCATGTTCAACGCCTTTCGAAGCGATCGGACGCGCTGCGGGCCCGGCTGCTCGCCGAGCCAGTCGAAGACGCGCCGCTCCCTCGAACGGAGGTCTTCCGGGGCCGGGCCGATCAACTGCACGTACTCCCGCGAGACGTCGGACAGGACCGACGGCAGGACTGCCCGCAGGACGATGCCGAGCGGCGCGACGTAATACTCCGCCATCCACCGGCACAGGTCGAGCAGGTCGGGGGGCACGGTCGCCGATGCGTCGAGCACGTCGAGGACCGGCTTGACCCGATCGACCGACGCATCCCCCGGCCCGACCACCCATCCGATCCGCTCCTCGCGCCGGAACGGCACCAGCACGCGACATCCCGGCTCCGGCTCCGGCCCTTCGACCCGGTAGGTGAAGGTCGAGTGGATCGGGAGCGGCAGGGCGACCTCGATCAGGCCGCCGTGTGGAGCGTGCCTCAACCCTCGAACATCACGAAGAGCTCATGCTGGAAGTCCTGCGGCGTGATCTCCGGGCCCGCCGCGGTCCAGCGCACGTTGATCTCGCTCCGCATCCCGATGTCGTCCGGGATGTAGATTCCCGGCTCGATCGAGAAGGCGACGCCGGGCATCAGCCGCCGATCGTCCCGGGTCTCGAGGTTGTCGAGGTTCGGCCCGCTCCCGTGGAGATCCATGTCGATGGAGTGGCCCGTACGGTGGACGAAGTACGCGCCGAATCCGCGTTCGGTGATGACCCGGCGTGCCACGTCGTCGACCTCGAAGCCGCGGACGTCGGCCCCGGCGGCGTGCCGCTCGCGCAGGAACGACACCGCCGCGTCACGGGCGTCGCGCACGGCTTCCCAGATCTCCCGGGTGCGCGGATCCACGACGTGGTCCATCACCGCCATCCACGTCTGATCGGCGGGCACGGACCCGGGATAGGCGCCCCAGAGATCGATGAGGAGCAGGTCTCCCCGGTTGATCGTCTCGCCGGCGCCGAGCGGCGCATAGTGTGAGTCCGACGCCTTGGGGCCGATCGCCACGATGCAGGACGACTGGTGGGTCAATCCCGCCGCCGCCAGCTCGCCGACGATCCATTCGGAGAGCGCGCCCTCGGTAGTGGGCTCACCGTCGCGGATCGCGTTCGCCGCCCGCGCGAAGGCCCGGCGCGCCACGTCGCGCACGATCCCGGCGGCTCGCCGGTGCTCCTCCATGCGCTCGTCAGACACCACCGAATGGAACTCCGAGACGAGATCGCCGGAACTCGCGAGCTGGATCCCCTGATCGAGCAGAAGACCCGCCACGCCCGCCGGCACGTAGTCCAGCGTGGGAACCGCGGCACCCGGTGAGACCTCCATCGCGAGACGCTCGCAGCCGTCGACGAGCGCAGCCAGTTGCTCTTCCATTTCCCGCCATCCAGAGTACGCACGCCGGGCATACGGCCAGTGCCGCCACGAGGACGCCTCGATCGCATGAATCATCGCGACCGGCTCCCCCTCGGCCGGGATCAGCACGAACGCCCGCCGCGTCGTCTTGCCCAGGCCGAGGAGCGCCACCGGAATCGGATTGATGTGATGGAACTCGTACAGGAGCCATCCATCCAGGTCCAGATCGCGCAGCGCCGCCTGGACGCGCGCGATCCCGGCATCGGTGCAGAGCAGAGCCTCACTCACGTTCCTTCCTCGCTTCCGGGTTCGCCTCTTCCAATCGTTTCACGCTCTCCCCCGGCCCGAACAGGGGCAGCCCCGCCGTCTCGTCCGGCGCGGGTGCCGCCGCCGTCTGCGGCGCGTCCACAGGCCCCCGAACCCCGACCGGGAGCGGCCCCTCGCGGCGCGGCGCGCCGGAAACTCCGACATCGTCGTGCTCCTCGACCGCCGCGGCAACCGTGCCATCAGACGCCTTCCGCCCCCGCAGGAGTTCGAGCCCCAGAACGCGCTTGTCGGTGAGGAGCTTGTGTACCGCATTCTCCCTCGCGATGGCCGCTCGGACACCGCGCCACCCCCAGATCGTCCAGGCCTTCCGGAGGATCGCGAGCCGCTCTCCCAGCGTGAAGAGCTCCGCGAAGTCGGGGAAGGGCTTCACGACCGCGGACCGGAATGCGGCCTGCTCGTCGGACCAGTCCTCGACGTGGATGTCCTCCACGCCGGCCTCGCGAAGGAGCCTCCGCCATTCCACGACCATGAGCGGTCGGGCCCCCAGATGGTTCGAGAGGACGGCGCGGCGCTCCGCGTCGACCGGTGCCTTCCAGGCGAGCTGCACGAGAACCACGAAGCCCCCCGGCTTGGTGACCCGCACGAGCTCACGGACCGCTTCGGCCGGCTCGCAATGGCTGGCGAGCCCGATCTCGCCGATCGCGATGTCGAAGATCTCGTCGCGATACGGCAGCGCGTCGGAGCGGCCAGTCTGGAACTGGATTCGGTCGCCTGCCCGCAACTGGCGGCTCCATGCCTCGGCCACCTCGACCATCGAGGGGCTGAGCTCGACGCCCGAGGCCGTGACACCGAACTCCTCGGCGAAGTATTCGAGCGGAACGCCCTTGCCGGCGGCCACGTCGAGCACCTCCAGGCCGGGCGCCATCTCCGTGAGAAGGGCGATCTGCCGGTAAAGGTCCACGCCGCCGGGCGGGAAGAGCCGTTTTGGGCTCAGCCGCACCAGATCGAGCATGGACGGGACCGAGTGCCCGGCGGTGCCGGCGGAATCGTCGAGAGACATGGGAGGAGAAAGGTAGGATCGTGGCGCCCGGGGGCAACGCGTGCGGCCCTCAGGACGTCTCGAACTCCAGGCCGGCCAGCCCTCGGATCACCGCGACCGCGCCCGCCCCGAGGCGGGGCGGCGCGTATCCGCCCTCGAGAAGCGCGACGACTCGGCCTCCGCAGGTGCGTTCCGCCAGCGCCATCACGCGGCACGTCATCCAGTGGAGGTCGACCGGTTCGAGAAGCAGGTCTCCGAGCGGATCTCCGGCCATGCAGTCGAACCCGGCGGATACGAGCACGAAGTCGGGCGCGAACCCGTCCTCGACGTCCCTGAGGGCCCGCTCGAACAGGCTGCGATACGCCGCGGCGGGCGTCCCCGCGGGCACGGGCACGTTCAGCGTGAAGCCCTCCCCTGCCCCCACGCCGCGCTCCTCCGCGCTGCCCGATCCCGGGTAGTGGGGCCACTGGTGCAGCGACAGGAAGAAGACGGACGGGTCGTCCAGGAACGCGTCCTGCGTTCCGTTGCCGTGGTGGACGTCCCAGTCGACGACGAGCACCCGCTCGGCGTGGCCCTCCGCCTGAAGGGCCCGCGCCGCGATGGCGACGCTGTTGAACAGGCAGAAGCCCATCGCGCGGTCGGGCGTCGCGTGGTGGCCCGGTGGGCGCGTCGCCACGAAGGCGTTCGCCAGCTCACCCCGGGCAACCGCCGTCGCCGCTGCGACGGCCGTGCCGGCACTGCCCAGAGCCGCCTCCCAGGAGGCCCCCGACACCTTTGTGTCCGCATCGATCGAGACCACGCCCCCGACCTCCTCGGCACGCCCACACGCCGCGCGTACGGTGTCGACGTGTTCCCGCGTGTGTACCCTCAGCAGCTGGTCGATGGTGGCATCCGCCGCCTCGCGCTGCTCGACGTGCCCATGCAGCGTCAGGAGATCCTTGCCGACCGTCGAAGCGAGCGCGCGCAATCGGCCCTGATGCTCCGGGTGCCCCCACCCGGTGTCGTGCAGCGGGGAGGCCGGGTGCAGGTAGAAGCCGGTCGGCGCGCCGGAGCGCGGCATGCGTGCGCCCGCTTCCCGGGTCGCGATCAGGTTGAGCCGGCCGACACGCGGAGCGACGCGATCCGTTCCTGGATCGACCGCACCTCCCGCCGCCGCGCCCGCAGGGCGATGAGCGCGTCGACGGCCGCCGAGGTGGCCGACATGGTGGTCAGGTACGGCACCCCGTAGGTGATCGCAGCCCGGCGCATGGCGTAGTCGTCGAACTGGGACTTCTTGCCGAGGGGCGTGTTGATGAGCAACGCGATGTCGTGCGTCATGATGTGGTCCACGATGTTCGGTCGCCCCTCGCCGACCTTGAAGACGAGGTCCGTGGGCACGCCGAGTCGCGCCAGGTGCTCGCGCGTCCCTCTCGTGGACATCAGATCGAAGCCGAGGTCGCGGAGCCGTCGAACGAGCGGCGCTACGGTCTCGCGATCCCGCTCGTTGACGGTGACGATGACCTTGCCCGACTCGGGAAGAACGTTGCCCGCCGACACCTGCGCCTTCGCGAAGGCCATGCCGAACGAGTCGTCGAAGCCCATGACCTCGCCGGTCGAACGCATCTCCGGCCCGAGGAGCACGTCGACGTCGAAGCGGTTGAA
The DNA here is from genome assembly GCA_030827315.1 of Gemmatimonadota bacterium. Lineage (GTDB taxonomy): Bacteria > Gemmatimonadota > Gemmatimonadetes > Longimicrobiales > Gaopeijiaceae > UBA2589. The sequence goes on from JAURER010000002.1 coordinate 121,120, forward strand.
CGGAAACACGGCTTCCTTGACCGCCACGCCTGGCACCGGCGGTTCCTGCGGAAGATCGAAGTCCGCGAGGCGCGCGCCTGCCATGACGCGCGCGGCGATCCTCGCGAGCGGCACGCCCGTCGCCTTGCTGACGAACGGTACCGTGCGTGACGCGCGCGGGTTCACCTCCAGCACGTAAACGACGCCGTCCCGGATCGCGTACTGGACGTTCATGAGCCCGACCACGCCGAGCTCGAGCGCGAACTTGCGTGTCAGTTCCCGGATCTCGTCGAGCGCTTCCGCGGACAGCAGATAGGGAGGAAGCACGCACGCCGAGTCGCCCGAGTGCACGCCGGCGTCCTCGATGTGCTGCATGATCCCGCCGATGACCACGTCGGTCCCGTCGGAGAGGGCATCGACGTCGGCCTCGAAGGCGTCCTCGAGGAAGCGATCGATGAGCACGGGATGGTCCGGAGACGCCTTCGCCGCCTCGTCGAAGTACTGACGGAGCGACGGCTCGTCGAAGACGATCCGCATGGCGCGCCCTCCGAGCACGTAGCTTGGCCGGACGAGCACGGGATACCCGATCCGGGCGGCGGCCTCGATGGCCTCCTCCTCGCTCGTCGCCATGCCGTTGTCTGGCGTTCGCGCGCCGATGAGACGGCACACCTCGTCGAAGCGGTCCCGGTCTTCGGCGCGGTCGATCGCGTCGACCGACGTCCCGAGGACGGGTGCCCCGAACTCCTCGAGTCCCTTGGCGAGGTTCAGCGGCGTCTGCCCGCCCAGCTGCACGATGATGCCCTTCGGCCGCTCCAGGTGCAGGATCTCGAGGACGTCCTCGAGCGTGAGCGGCTCGAAGTACAGCTTGTCGCTGACGTCGAAATCCGTGGACACCGTCTCGGGGTTCGAGTTGACCATGATGGTCTCGTACCCGGCCTCGCGAAGGGCGAGCACGGCCTGGACGCAGCAGTAGTCGAACTCGATGCCCTGTCCGATCCGGTTCGGCCCGCTGCCGAGAATCACGATCTTCTCGCGATCCGACCGGACGCTTTCCGACTCGTCCTCGTAAGAGGAATAGTAGTACGGGGTCGCGGCGGGAAACTCGCCCGCGCAGGTGTCCACCACGTTGTAGGTGGCGCGTATACCCCACTCGTAGCGGCGATCACGGATCGTGGCCTCGGCCTCGCCGCGCAGTGCGGCGAGCTGCGCGTCCGAGAAGCCCTCACGCTTCATGGCCCGGAGCAGCTCCGGCGTGATCTCGGCGGCCTTCGCCCAGCGTCCCTCCCATTCGAGGATCTGCTGGAGCTGATCGAGGAACCAGCGGTCGATCTTCGTGGCCTCGTAAATCTCGTCGATCTCGATCCCCGCCTCGAGCGCCCTGCGCAGCTGGAAGGGCCGGTTCGGCGTCGGACGGCGCATGGCCGAGAGGAGCGCGCTGGAGTCGTCGTCCTCCAGCCCGTCATCCTTGAGCGTCGCTCCGGTGACCCAGCCGTAGCGCCCCGTCTCGAGCGCGCGGAACCCCTTCTGCCATGCGCTGCGGAAGGTACGGCCGATCGCCATCGTCTCGCCGACGGACTTCATCTGGACGCCCAGCGTGTCGTCCACCTCGGAGAATTTCTCGAAGGCGAAGCGCGGGATCTTCACCACGGTGTAGTCGATGACCGGCTCGAAGGAGGCGGGCGTCGTCTTGGTGATGTCGTTGGGCAGCTCGTGAAGGTGGTATCCAACCGCGAGCTTGGCGCCGACCCGCGCGATCGGGAAACCCGTCGCCTTCGAAGCGAGTGCGGACGAGCGGGACACGCGCGGATTCATCTCCACGACGAGCATCTCGCCGTCCTCGGGATTCACCGCGAACTGGACGTTGCACCCTCCGGCCGCGACCCCGATCTCACGGATGATCTTGATGGCCGCGTCGCGCATCTTCTGGTACTCGACGTCCGACAGCGTCTGTGCGGGAGCCACCGTGATCGAGTCGCCGGTGTGCACGCCCATCGGGTCGACGTTCTCGATCGAGCAAATGATGATGACGTTGTCGATCGAGTCACGGACGACCTCGAGCTCGTACTCCTTCCAACCGAGGATCGACCGGTCGATCAGAACCTCGGTGATGGGCGAGGCGTCGAGTCCCTTGCGGACCTGGACCTCGAACTCCTCCCGGTTGTACGCGATGCCGCCGCCGGTTCCGCCCAGCGTGTAGGACGGGCGAATGATCGCCGGATACTGCGTCGACTCGACGATCGCGAGCGCCTCTTCGAGCGTCCCTGCGAAGCCGCCCGTGGTGACCTCGAGCCCGATGCGGGCCATCGCCTCGGCGAACTGCTCGCGATCCTCCGCCATCTCGATCGAGCGCTCGTTGGCTCCGATCAGCTCGACCCCGTGCTTCTCGAGCACGCCGGCACGGTGCAGGTCCATCGCCACGTTGAGCGCGGTCTGACCGCCCATGGTGGGGAGGAGCGCGTCGGGCTTCTCCCGCTCGATGACCTTCTCCACCCACTCCGCCGTGATCGGCTCGATGTACGTCCGATCCGCGAGGTCGGGATCGGTCATGATGGTGGCCGGATTCGAGTTCACCAGAACGACGCGATATCCCTCTTCCTTGAGGGCCCGAACCGCCTGGGTGCCGGAATAATCGAACTCGCAGGCCTGCCCGATGATGATCGGGCCGGACCCGAGGATGAGGATCGTCTCTAGATCGTCGCGTCGTGGCACGGGCGTCGGTGTGGAACGGGCCGTCGCTCGGAGGGCGGCGTGCTAGGCCTCATCGCCCTTCCCGGATTCTTTCCGGATGGCGGTGAGAAGCACCACGGAGAAGCCGCCCCAGACGAAAGCCATGACCACGAACATGGTGATCCACGTCGCAGCGGTCATGGGCGAACTCCCCCGCCTCGCGGCGGCCAGATGGATGAGTGATTTCCGGCGGGACCGCGCGTCTGTCACACGGTGTGCGGAGTGCGGCCCGCGTAAGGTGGCGGAAGGGGGTGGACCCGGCAAGCGACCGGCTACCGCTCGAATCGAACGACCACGGAGCGCGTCGGAATCAGCAGGTTGTCCGTGCCGGCAGCGGCGATGACGGTGACCGACGGCCCGTCCATCCCCCGGTCGTCGACCGCGAGGTCGAAGCCCATGTCACCTCCCGCCGGATCCACGAGCACCACGCGGAAGACGTCGGCGCGACCCGGCACGGCGGCCCAGTAGACCCGCGTCGATCCGCGGCCAGTGAAGCCACGGATCCCGGACCCCGAAATCTCCAGCACCGCGCCTCCGACGTCCGGACCCGAAGCCCGCGCCAGGATCGTCCCCGGACCGCTGGGGCCCCAGTCGCATCCCGCAAGGAACAGCGCCAGGGCGGTCGTCCATGCCCGGAACCTCACGGCGCACCTCCCCCGGGGCGCGACGCCGCGGCACGGCTCGCGGCCGGTCCGGGCGAGGGATCGAGCACGATCGTGCCGCGGTGTACCCGCTCGACCACGGCGAAGCTCAGGGGGGCCGCTGGACTCGAGAGTGCCCAGGCACGGAAATCCCCGACGTCGTAGCCGTTGCCGCGGTTCCCCTGCCGGTCGAGGAAGCCCAGCTCCGATGCGGTGAGGGGCTCCCCCGCGAGGAGGAAGGGCGTGGCGGCGCGCTCGAGCGGAATGGCCGGGAGGACGAAGTCGAGGGTCACCCGACCGGTCGCCGGGAGCCCCACTGCGTCGATGGCCTGCACGGTCAGCGGGAAGCGTCCGATGTCGAGGGACGCGCCGGAGAGGAGGCCGGATGCGCTGAAGGTGACGCCGAGCGGCAGATCGCCGTCGAGCAGCGTCCACCGTACCGGGTCGGTCCCGTCGACGACCGAGAGGCGTACGTCGAGATCCGTGGCGGCGGGGAGCGCGACGGTGTCTTCCGACACCCTGTACGTCAGTGTGAAGTCGGCCCCGGCGGCCAGCGGCGCGTCCATGGTGAAGGTGGCCGGGTTGTCCTGCCCCGCGAGCGCCCCGCTCCAGGCGACGAAGTCGAAGCCCGTCCGGGGCACCGCGCGCAGCGACACCACGGTGGTCTCCCCGAACCAGAGGTCGTCGGACGGCGGGTCGCTTGCGAAGGATCCCGGTCCGACTCCGTTTACCGCGCCGGTCACGTCGAGGGCCAGCTCGTGCTGCACGCCGCCGTACTCCGCGATGTACTGCGCGTCGACGAGGGGGGTGACCACCGTGCGTGTCCGAAGGGCGGCCACGTCGTCCTGCCACCGCACGAACGGTCGGCGCGTGCCGGGTCCGAGAACCTCTCCTGCACCGGCCTCCAGCGCGTGGACCACGAACGGAGCGGACACCATTGTGCTCGGCGACGCGGACACTTCGGCCCCGTCGACGGTGAGGAGCCCGCCGGCGGAACCGGCCCCGGTGACGCCGACCGTGAGCGTCGTGAGGCGGGTCGTGAGCCGGAGCGTCACGTCCGTTCCCGCCACAGCCACATCCTGGATCGTGAGACCGCTCACGCCGCCGGCGTACGACCGGCTCGAGGGGAGCGAGACCGTGTGGAAGGCGGTATTGGCCGACGTCCCCGGAAAGGGGTCCCCACCGTCGCCGCGGCCCCGACCGAGGTCGAGGTCGTCGCGCCCGTCGGCCTGGCGGATGCGCACGCCCATATGGTCATCTCCGTTCACCTGGCTCCAGCGGACGTCGACGACGTTCTGGTCGACCTGCCAGACGAGGAGACCCGGGGCGTGCAGCCTTTCGTCGAAGCCGATGCGCTGCCTGTTCTCCAGGAGGAAGTACTCCCCGGACCCGTCCCGAGCATCGACCCTCCATACGGTCGAGGAGGTCTCCACCGGCGGGAGCGTGACTACGCCGTGATCGGTGTCCGTCGCGAGTGTCACGACGTCCACCCAGCCGAGCATCGCCTTCGTCCAGGCGCCCATGTGGCAGGGCATCGCGGGCGATCGGTTGTCACAGCCGTACGAGCCGGTGCTCATCAGGTCCCAGCTCCCAGCCCCGTTGTGGCAATACGCGGGGCGAGAACCAGTCATGCAGTCCCGTCGATTGTCGTACAGATCCGGCAGCCCGAAGGCGTGCCCGAGCTCGTGGGCGAAGACGCCGATTTCGGCGAGGTTCTCGCTCGAGCAGGAGATCGCCGGCTGAATGGTGTAGTCGTCGATGCGGATGAAGCCGCCTCCTCTCGCGGGCCGGGTGGTCACGTACGCCCGTCCCGGCGGGCGCACCGCGCTGGAAAGCGACCACCGGTGCGACCAGATCCGGTCTTCCTTTCCGACCCCGCCGCACTCCCCGCCGCGCGTGGGCTGGAGGACGGCGAGGACGTCGACGAAGCCGTCGTCGTCCCCCGAGTCGGGAATGCCGTCAGGTCCGTCGTTGTCGTACCGCTCCCACGCGACGTCCGTGGAGCGGTCCAGGAGATCCCAGATGAAGTTGCCCGCGCCGCGCCCGCCCAGGGGTCCGCTCACCAGGCCGCTCTCCCCCGCCGTGTACGCGGTGTCCGGACGGGGGGCGCGCACCCACGGCAGCACGTCGCCCAGGAGCGCTGCCCTCCCCCCCGACATCTCTGCGTAGAAGGCCGTGATCGTCCCCGGGCCGGGGCCGAAGTACGCGGTCTGGATGCTGTCGCTCGAAAACGGAGGCGACGCGCCCGAGTTCTCGTAGAGCCCGAGCAGCACCGGGATGAAGAAGTCGCCCTCGGCCGGCCCTGACCGGGGCCCGAGCGTCAGCGCGGGACCCGTGCTCCCGGCGCCGGCGGCGAGCACCGGCCCCCCGCGCGCTTTCCATGCCCGTCGGAACTCGAAGGCACCGGTCTCGGACGCGCGCAGGCGCCGATACGCTTCGGGTAGCGGCGTGCCGTACCGTGCCCCGAGCATCTCGACGTCCTGGGCCGAAACGGTGCGCGGCGGGGGCAGGACCGACACGGCGACCACGAAAACGGAACCGGCGAGGAGGAGGCGGGGCATCGTACGCAGGCGGAGGAAAGAGTCTCCCGCGTTACACGTCACTGAAAAAGCGGGTTCCTGCCGGTACTCCAGCCGGACGCTAACGTGAGACGTCCTGTCCTCGAATGCCCAGCTCCTCGGCCACGGCCCGGAGGCCGTCGATGACATTCTGAATGTGCTCCGAGCGCTCGAGGCCGAGCATCTCGATGCCGTGCTGCACCTCGTCGCGGCTGACCCCCGCCGCGAACGTCCGGTCCTTCAGCTTCTTGACCACGGACTTCGGCGTGAGGTCGTCGATGCCGGTGGGCCGAACCAGGCATGCCGCGAAGACGAGGCCCGACAGCTCGTCACAGGCGACCAGGACCCTGTCGAGGTCGCTGGTCGGCTCGACGCCGGTGAAGTCGGCCCGGTGCGCCAGGATCGCCTGGAGCACCTCCTCCGGGTATCCCTGCTCCCGCAGGGACTCGACGGCGGTGAGCGGGTGCCGCTCCGGGTACTTCTCCCAGTCGAGGTCGTGCAGGAGTCCGGCGAGACCCCAGAGCTCCTCGTCCGCCCCCCGCATGCGCGCATAGTGCCGCACGGCCGCCTCCACGGCGTACATGTGCTTGCGGAGTCCGTCGTTTTCGACCCACGCCTCGAGGAGGGCTACGGCGTCGTTCCTGTCGGGCATCTTCGGGCTCGCTCTCGTACGGGGTTTTTCGTCCGGAAGTCCGGCGCGCAGAACGCCTCACGCGGGGAGGCGACGGCGAAGCTGGCCAGCGCCCCGCGCGGGGTCAACCTCCGCGGAACGCCCTCCCCGTCTGCGCGGGCCTCAGACACGCGACGACGGGCACAGGTGCGAGACCACGCACGCCTCGCACCTCGGCCTGCGGGCGTCGCATACCCGGCGCCCGTGCCAGATCAGCAGGTGGGCGAGCATCGTCCACCACTCCCGGGGGAAGACCTTCATGAGGTCCCGCTCGATCTTCTCTGGCGTCGCCTGCTTCGTGAAGCCCAACAACGTGGAAAGGCGCCGGATGTGCGTATCCACGACGACGCCCTCGTTGATCCCGAACGCGTTACCGAGCACGACGTTCGCGGTCTTTCGGCCCACGCCCGGCAGGGCCGCCAGCTCGGCGATGGTCCGCGGCACCACGCCCCCGTGCTCGCTCAGGAGCCCGCGGGCGAAGCCGATGATGTTGCGGGCCTTGTTCCGGAAGAAGCCCGTCGTGCGAACGATCTCCTCGACGTCCTCCTGGCGCGCCGAGGCGAGGGCACGCGCGTCCGGGTACCGGCGGAAGAGTCCGGGCGTGACCATGTTCACGCGGACGTCGGTGGTCTGGGCCGAGAGGATCGTCGCCACCGCGAGCTGGAAGGGGTCCGCGAACGTCAGCTCGCAGTGGGCGTCGGGGTACTCGGCCCGGAGAAGGTCGTAGACCTCCGCCCCCCGCTGGACGCGGGCGTTCATGGACTCTCTGGGCATCGGATGCTCAGCCGGTCAGGGTCACGCGGACGAACGGGAGGACGGACGGTTCGGGTGCCCCGCCCGTCGTGGCGCCCGTCGGCACCAGCGCCTCGGGGACCGCGGTCGCGTACGCGAAGAAGCGGGCGAGCAGCTTGAAGATCTCCCCCGAAGTCCGGAAGGCGTAGAGCACATCGAGATCACTCCCGGGCATGGCACTCGCAAAGTCGGAGCCGTCGCCGCGCGCGTCGATCGCGACCCACGACGCGACCGCGGAGGCCGGCGCCCTGGGGAGCGCCACGACGCCGAGCGCCGACCGATCCTGGCGCAGACCGGTCACGACAAGCACATGCAGCGCGTCCGGCTCGGTCACGTTCCAGAAGATCCCGTCGACGGACTCGGGAACACCCGACGCCGCCTCCGTCCAGAAGAGGTGTTGCGGAAGCTGCAGATAGCCCGACCGCCCCGGCCCCTCCTGCGTACCCGGAGGGCTCCCCTCGACCAGGTAGCGCGCCGCGCTCGTGTCGAGGAGGTAGAGTGGGAAGCCCGATCGGGCGAAGTGGAGCGCGTGCCACGCGAGGGCCCCGTAGGGATGGATCGACTCGGGTGAGGCCGTCTCGCCCTGGATCCCACGAAGGAAGGTGGTCACCGCGCCCATGGTCACGAAGGCGTGCGGCTCGCTCACGTCCACGCCCCGCCCTGCCGCCTCCTCCGCCACGGCTTCGGCGAGCGCCTCGGCCTCCGCCGGCGAGCGGAAGAGGACTTCGAACGGAGTCAGGCGGGCATATGCGTCATGGAGGGACATGCCGGCGACTACCCCTGCCCGACGACCGGTTCCGCGTGGGCCTCGGACTCGAGCACGAGCGTCTTGGCGGATGACACCATGCGTCTCACGTTCTGCCACCACGTGCGTCGCCGCACGAGCACCAATTCGACGGCCTCGTCACCCGGCGCGAGCTCGAGGCCGTGCACGAGTACGAAGTGAACGTCGCCCAGCTCTTCCGGCCGGGGAAAGCGGTAGCGGCCGCCGCGCCAGGTGAAGGTGATGTGTGTCAGGGCGTCGAATTCGTCGGTCATCCACTCCTGCTCGATGTACCAGGCGCGCTCGACCCGGTACACGTCGGCCTCGACCCGGTCTCCCCGCTGCCAGTACCACGGGTCGAAGTCCTGCCCCTCGAAGCGCCGAAACGACTCGTCGGCGGCGTAGTCGACGTCCTCGAGCGCGTCGTCTCCCGCAAGGGACTCCAGGTGGTGACGGAGCTCGTGAGTGAGCGTCTCCCACACCTCGTCTTCCCAGTCGAAATCCTCGTTGTCCCGGGCCAGGTTGCGGAACGATCCCCAGTAGAGCGCGATGAGCGAACGCGTGGTGTCCGCGCTCGCGAAGTCGGAGACGTGCTCCTCGGTGAGGCACTCTCCCAGGGTCCAGATCCCCGCCAGCTCCGGGTGCGGGACCGCGTCGCGACGCACCACGAGCCCGTCGACGCCGGCCCGGTATTCCTCGGGGATGTCGTCGAAGACCTCGCGCGCGAACCGCTCGAACGACGGGAAGTTCACGGCCGGCCCCTGAACCGACTCAGTCGCCCGGCGTGAGTGGTGGGCGCTCCGAGACCGCGGTCGCGAGCCTGCGGTTCAGCAGCAGGAGCACGCCGACGACGAGGGCGAACTGGATCACCACCGAGCCGACGTTGTACGCGCTGAACAGGGTCCATGTCGCGCGGAAGTCCGCGCCTCGGGCGCTCCAGAGCCACCAGCCCGCGAGCACCACGGCCTCGACCGCGACGAGACGGATCGCCCAGTCCCACCACGCGCCGATGCGCACGTCCGAGTCATCCTGGTTGATGAAGGTCTCCCGCCATTTCGTGACCCCGTATCGGAGCACGGCGAACGCGAAGAAGAAGCCGGAGAGCATGAGAGCGACGCCCCAGACCCAGTCCTGGTTCTGGAAGAAGCCCAGCCTGAGCGCGCTGGGGATTCCGAAGAGCAGACCGGCCACGCCCACCAGAGTCAGGGCACGGCCCCGCTCCAGCCCGAGGTCCATCAGTACCCGGCTCGCCATCTCGATCATCGCGACCAGACTCGTCCATGCGGCGAAGACGAGGGCCAGGAAGAAGAGCGCCTGGAAGAAGCGTCCACCGGGAATCTGCGCGAACAGCTGCGGCACCCAGATGAAGGTAAGCCCCTCGTTGCCCGCGCCGACGATCTCCGAAGCCGCGTCCGGCATCGTGGAGAATACGGTGCACAGCACCATGATGCCGGCGAGCAGCGACATCGAGTTGTTGCCGAAGCCGATGACGAAGGCGTTGAGGGCCGTGTCCTCGTTCGCCCGCATATAGATGGCGTACGTGAGGATGAGTCCCCAACCCGCGCCGGTGTCCCATGCGTTCTGGGTGAGCGCCTGGATCCAGATCTCGTAGTTGGCCAGCTCGGCGAGATTCGGGGTGAACAGGAACGCCAGCCCCTCGGTGGCCCCGGGCAGCGTGATCGCGCGAATGGCGAGCACGAGAACGAGTCCGACGAGGCTGGGGATGAGCACCTTGGCCGCGGTCTCGATGCCACGGACGCCGCGCGACACCACGAACAGCGCCATGCCCATGGCGACGAAGTGCGTGACGACGGCGCCGGGCGTGGAGTGAAAGGAGTCCCAGAAAGCGCTCGGAGTGGCGCCAGGCACCTCGCCCGTGAGCGTCCCCACGAAGAAGCGGATCGTCCATCCCATCACGACGCTGTAGTAGAACATGATGGCCGTGGCCACGAAGGCGATCCACGCCCCCATCCAGGCGAAGCCTGGACCCAGCGTCTTCACGAACGAACCGACCGCACCCTGCCGCGTCGCCTTGCCCATGGCGAACTCGAGAATGATCAGCGGCACCGACCACGCGAGCAGGAACACCACCCAGGCAACGAGGAACGATCCTCCTCCGTTGCTCGCCGCGATGCGGGGAAAGCGCCAGATGTTGCCGGTGCCGATCGCCATGCCGAGCATGGCCAGAAGCATCCCCCAGCGCGAGCTGAAGACTTCGGACTTCGAGGACACGAGTGCGCTCCTGCAGTCGGGTGGCGGGTCGCGCGGAGTATACGGGCGGTTACCTCGACGAGCCACCGCGCCGGGGCGCGGGGCGTCGGGTGGCGCCCGTCAGCGCCCGCCCTGCGCCCGAGCCTCGAGCTCGGCGAAACGGGCCCGAATCGGGGCGTCTCGGTCGGTGAACCGCTCGTCGGGTGACGTCCGCATCTGGAGGAAGACCTCGTACGCCTGCTTCGCGACGTCGGTGTTTCCGGCCGCGTCCGCCAGCCGTCCGGACTCCCGGTTCACCGTCGAGGACGCGAACGGGAACGGGTCCGTACCGGAGCGGTAACCCGCGAGCCGCGCCGCCGCCTCCAGATCGCCCCGGCGCTCAAGCATCCACGCCGCCTCGAGGGAGGTCCAGTTGAGGACGGAGCCAGGCCCGGCATCCAGGGCTGTGACCAGCTCGTCGAGAAGGCGGTCTGCGTCTGCTGAGCCATTCCGCTCCGCGGCCAGGGCCTCCAGCGTGAGGGCGCACAGCGCATTGCGGCCGTGGGCCGGATCGGCGTCGTCGCTTCCCGCGCGAAGCCGTCCGACGATCACGTCGGTCCGCGAGGTGTCACCCTCTCGAAGCCGCCAGAGCTCGAGCATACAGGCCTGCTGGGCAAGGCCGGACCAGAGCAGCGGTCCGGACTCTCCTTCGACCTGCTGGGTCAGCGTGCGCACAGCGGCCTCGGCGGGCTCCCGAAGGCCGTCCCAGTAGAGCGCTGCCCCGACCCAGGCGTCGGGACGAGGACCGTACGCGGCCTCGAGGCGTCTGAGCGCCTCGTCCGCCTCATCGGACCGCCCCGCATCGCGCAGGAAGGAGTAGCGGGCCAGAAGCGCCTGCCGGTGGTCGGCCTCCGCGATCGCACTCAGCTCCATGCGCTCCAGGCCCCGTTCCATAACCACGGCGGGAATTCGTACGCCCGGCCAGCCCACGATCAAGGGAATCATCTGGACCTCGGTGAACGAGAGGCCCTCGAGATTCTGGTCGATCCACGCGGCCTGTTCCGGGGACCCCACCGCGTACGCCATCACCGCCCGGGCCAACCCTTTGGTCTCCGACGCCCCTGCCCCCTCCGCGACCGGCTGCGCCCAGACGCGGATCGCCGCGGTATCGCGACTGAACGCCCCCGCGAACATGATGTGCTGATCGACGATCTCCAGCCCCGGATCGAGCTCCGCAGCCCGCTCGAAGGCCTCGGTGGCGCGCTCGAGCCAGTCGGACTGGCGCACCCGCCACATCGAGTGGAGCATCGCGTCACCGTACAGGTACCAGGCCTCCGCCTTGTCCGGAAGCCGCCGCACCATGTCCTGGCGAAAGCGCACGGCCTCGGCGGCGCTGCGCGCATCCAGGGACCGAAGGTAGAGATCCGCGTACGTCCGGTCCCGCGCCGGCAGGCGGTCGAGGTTTTGGAGCAGGAGCCGGCGCGCCCGCGCCCCGAGGTCCCATCGGTCGAAGTCCACGCCCATTTCGACGGCCTCCCATGCGCCCAGGGCGGCAAGCGCGAAGGTGCTGTCGGAGTCGAGCGCCCGGGCGAACGCGGTCCTGGCCTCGACGTACGCGGAGCGACGGTACGCACGCCGGCCCGCGAGGTACGCTTCCAGCGCAGGCAGAGGCACCTCGTCGAGGTAGTCGATCTGGCCCGCGTCGACCCCGGCTTCCATGGACAGGACCTGACGCGCGAGCTGTCCTATGGTCTCGCGCAGACGGTCGGCGGAGCCCTCCACGGCCGCGTCGCCGATGACGTGGCCGCCTGGCACGCCGAGGAGCCGGGCGTTCACCGCGAAACCGTCCGCACCACCGACGATCGAGCCCAACAGCACGCGACCGGCCCCGAGGCGGCGGGCGAGTTCGACCGCGCGCGCCTCGCTCAGCTCCGCACCGTCCGTCTCCGCGTACTCGCGCCACGCGCTGATCATCGCCCCGGTGTCGACGATGCGAGGAGCCCCGGCAAAGATCGGGGCCAGCATGTCGATGATCCCCTCGCGCAGGATGGCCACTCTTTCGTCCGACGTGGATACGCGGAACGGGACGACCGCAATCAGCTCGTTGTCGATGGAGTCGGCCCCCACGGGATCTGCCCCGCCCCGCAGCTGCCAGCCACCCACGACCACGACGAGCGCTACAGCCGCGCCGATGACGACGCGCCCCATCGACCGGGTCTCGCCGCCGGCCGGCCGCTCCTCCTTCTTGACCCCTTCCGGCGTCACGTCAAACGCCCAGGCCAGGGCTACCGCCACCGGGAACCCGGCCAGAGCGATCACCACAAGGAGCCGGTATGCCGACGCCGGAAGCCCGAGGGGGTCGAAGGTGAGATCGGCCACCTGCAGCGCGACGAACACGGCCGCGGCATAGGCAACCGCGACGCGAACCACACGCCGCCGCTTCAGTTCAGCCCAGAAGTCTTGGACATTCATATTGCGTAAGGTGTCGCGCATGCAGCGCGCAGAGCAAGTAGGATGCGGGGTCGGTCCCGGCCGGACCCGGAGACTCCTGTCTTGGCGGGCGCGGAGCGGTTGACGTCGCCCTCGGCGCTCCTCAGCCCAGCCGCTCGCGGATCCAGCCGACCACGCGGTCGGTGGCCACCCGCACCTGCTCGAGCGTGTCGCGATCCCGGATCGTTACCGTCCCCTGCTCCACGCTCTCCCCGTCCACCGTGATACACCAGGGCGTCCCCACCTCGTCCTGCCGCCGGTAGCGGCGTCCGATGGCGCCGGACTGGTCGTAGAAGGAGGGGATCGCCGCCCTGCGGAGGTCGGCCTGGATCTTTTCGGCGATCTCCGGCATCCCGTCCTTCTTCACGAGCGGGAAGACCGCGGCCTTGATGGGCGCGACCTGCGGGTTGAAGGCGAGCACGACCCGCGTCTCTCCCTCGACCTCCTCCTCACGGTAGGCGTCGGCCAGGACGACGAGGGCCGTGCGGTCCACACCCATCGACGTCTCCACGACGTACGGCACGAAGCGCTCGTTCGTCGGCGCGTCGATGTACTCCAGGCGCTTGCCCGAGTACTCCTGGTGGCGGGCCAGGTCGTAATCGGTGCGGTTGTGGATCCCCTCGAACTCCTTCCAACCGAAGGGGAACTCGTACTCGATGTCGAAGGCCTTCTTCGCGTAGTGGGCGAGCTCGTCGGGGCCGTGCTCGTGGAAGCGGAGCTTCTCCCTGCGGATGCCGAGATCCAGGTGCCACTGCATGCGGATGCCCATCCACTCGTCGAACCACTTCTCGTCGTCACCGGGCTTCACGAAGAACTGCATCTCCGCCTGCTCGAACTCCCGCGTGCGGAAGATGAAGTTTCCGGGCGTGATCTCGTTGCGGAACGCCTTGCCGATCTGTGCGATCCCGAACGGCACCTTCTGCCGCGCGGAGCCCTGGACGTTGAGAAAGTTGACGTAGATCCCCTGCGCGGTCTCCGGGCGGATGTACACGGTGGCCGACGAGTCCTCCACGGGCCCCATGAACGTCTTGAACATGAGGTTGAACATCCGGGCCTCGCCGAACGCGTCCTTCGTGCCGCACGTCGGGCACTGGCCGCCTTCGACCTCGGGCATGTCGGCGCGAAAGCGGCGATGACAGTTGCCGCACTCGACGAGCGGATCGGTAAAGCCTTCCACGTGCCCGGAAGCCTCCCATACGCGGGGATGCATCAGGATGGCGGCGTCGAGCCCCTCGATGTCGTCGCGGCTGTGCACCATCGACGTCCACCAGCGGTCCTTGATGTTGCGCTTGAGCTCGACGCCGAGAGGGCCATAGTCCCACACCGAGCCCGTGCCGCCGTAGATCTCCGACGACTGGAAGACGAAGCCCCGGCGCTTGGCGAGGGAGACGAGCTTGTCCATCAGGTCCGAACCGGACATGAAAAGCCTTGCGATATAAGGAGATTTCCGGGGGCACCTCAGGCGCGAAAGCTACCCGAGCCCGAAAGGGGGATCAACGCCCGTTCCGCGCAGCCATGGCGCGAACGTCGCGGGGGTGTCAGGGTAGTACCTTCGACGTTTCGCGCCGCTCGGCGGCCGGACTGACGCCAGAAACCCGTACGGATCCCCTCGCATGATCACGTTCACCGACCGCGCCCGCGATATGGTCGTCTCCTTCATCGGAGGGGACTCCGCCGATCAGTCGCTGCGCATCAGCGTATCGGGCCCTCGCACGGCCCCCGCATTCGACCTCACGCTCGTCGGCCCGCAGGAGCGGTCGGGTGACGAGCGGGAGGTGGACGCGGGGGGCTTCACCGTCTTCGTCCGGGAGGAAGACGCCGAGCTTCTCGAAGGCGCCACGGTCGACTATGTCGAGCGCGTCAACGAAAGCGGCTTCGAGGTCCGTCCCGCGGCCGGTGCCGTTCCCGAGCGCTCGGGCGCACGCGCGAGGGGCGAGCCCACGGGTGAGATCGCGGACCGCGTCCGCGAAGTACTCGACACGCAGGTCAATCCGGCCATCGCCGCCCACGGCGGCATGATCTCCCTCGTGGACGTCGAGAACCACGACATCTACGTGGAGATGAGCGGCGGGTGCCAGGGATGCGCGCTCTCGCGGATGACGCTGCGGCAGGGCGTGGAGCGGATGCTCCGCGAAGCGGTGCCCGAGCTGACCGCCGTCCATGACGTGACCGACCACGCGTCAGGCGAAAACCCCTACCTCTGAGCCCGACCGAAAATGGAACCGGGGTAGCGACCTCGATCCGTCGCGTGCGAGCGGTGGCCTTCGCATGCGCCGTCCTCGCAGCGGCCCTGCCGGATCGCGGCGCCGAAGCACAGGTCTGCGCCCAACCGTGCGTGGGATCTCCCCGGGGGGCCATCATCGCAGCCGGGGGTGGCAGGCTCTCCTCCTCGATCTACGAGCGCTTCCTCGAACTCGCCGGTGGGCCGGACGCCCGCATCGTTCTCATCCCCACTGCGGGCTACGAGTACGGCACGCACGACGGCTGGACCGCCATCGAGGAGCTCCGGCGCGCGGGCGCGCAGAAGCTGGAGATCCTCCACACCCGCAGCACGTCGGTCGCCGACCTTGAGGCGTTCGCGGCGCCGCTCGAGCAGGCGACGGGAGTCTGGTTCTCCGGTGGACACCAGTGGCGACTCGTGGACGTGTATCTCGACACGAGGACCCACCGCAAGCTCGAGGAGCTCCTGGCGCGCGGCGGTGTCATCGGGGGCAACTCCGCCGGGGCCTCGGCGCTGGCCTCCTTCCTCGTCCGGCGAGGCGAGTACAATGGCGACCTCGTCACCGCGACGCCGCCTCGGGGCTTCGGGTTTCTGCGGAACGTCGCCCTCGACCAGCACCTCCTCGAACGTGGCCGCGAGAACGAGATGTTCGAGGTCGTGAAGAGACAGCCGCAGCTCCTCGGCATCGGGCTCAACGAGGGCTCCGCCATCGTCGTAACCGGCGATCTGGCGCGTGTGATGGGCGGGCGCGTGGCGATCTACGACGTAACCGACCCTCTGTCGCTCATCCCCCTGCGCTGGCTCGGCCCGGGCGACGCGTACGACCTCGGCGCACGACGGATCATCCTGTCCGAAGCGGGCGGCAACCGCCCGCGCTGACCGCGTCCAAGCGCGCGCACCGGCTCTAGCGGACGCCGCTCTCCTGTACCATCTGAAGGAGGTGGCCCTGAAGCCCCTGCGCGGTGACCTGGTCCCTGTAGCGGAGCGCCACGAGCGCATCCGTGACGGAGCCCAGGAGGTCCTCCAGCGCCGCACGGACCTGTTCGCTCGCCGGTCGGATCTCCATGACCGGATCCGTCGTCATCGATGTGGCCGGGATGTGTTCGAGGTTGGCTTCGTTGGCCGCGAGGAAGTCGTGCAGGCGCGTAGCCGCGTCGACCAGCGCGTCCATGCGCGCGTAGGCCGCACCCCGGTCCGCCGCGGCAGCCACGAAACCGGAATCGGCCCGCTCGCGCAGGGCGTCGGCGTCGACCAGGCCTCGTGCGGTCGCCTCGGCCGCGAACGCCGCGTCGAACACCGAGACGTCGATGACCCTCACCGCGTCCAGCCAGTCGCCCATCCCGTTCCAGAAGTCGGCTGCCCCGGGATACGCGCTCGCGTTGCCGAGGTAGACCCCCGCGAGCCAGTCACGCGGGGGCACCTCCACCCCGCCACCGGACGCCCAGCCGGCGTGCGCATCCGCGAAGGCACGGGCGAACGCACCGGCGGCCACGCTGCGCATCTCGGGCATCAGGGCATCGTCGAGGGGCGGGAGGAACACCGCAGGCTCCCCGGCACTGCCCGAACCGCCCAGACGCTCGCTGAGCAGGGGCCAGGCCATATACCCCCCCACGGCAAGGGCGACACCCACCGCGACCGCCGTGAGCGGACCGGCCAGCGACCGCTGACGCCGTAGCTTCGGCGGCGACGGTCGGCTCTTCCGGGCGCGATGCTCCTCGGGCTCGTTCGAGGCGGGCGTGCCGGACTCGGACGACAGATCGAGCGCATCGCCATCCGACTCGGAAGTCTCGGGTTCCATCCACGCGGGAGGTGCCTCGGGCGTGAATGCCGACATCGGCGTCTCGAGGTCGAGCCCGTCCGTCGAATCCGTGCCGAACCCATCGGCGTCGAACTCCATCGCGGTTTCGAAACCGGAGCCCGGGCTCATCGCCCCGTCGTCCGGGGGGTCGAAGGACGCCTCGAGTTCCAGGCCTCCCTCCAGACCTCCGAAGTCGAAGGCGGGTGCAAGAGGTTCGTCATCGTCTGGGGCGGAAGCGTCGCCCAGCCCGGCGACGTCGATCGGCGTCGCACCCCCGCCCCCGGCCCCCGCGAGCGGAGGCGCCAGTTCGAGTCCGCCCAGGCCGAGCCCGTTGTCGTCCGGGCTCTCCTCGACCGACGCCGTGTCGGCCAGCGCGAGCCCAAAGTCGCCGTCTGCTTCCGTCGCCTCGCGAACCTCGGGCTTCGCCGGCACGAGTTCGAAGTCCACGACCAGGTTCGCCGCATCGCCGTCCTCCGGCCCGGACTCGGCCGCGGGCTGAGGCGCGACCGGCGGGGGCGCGACGAAGCCCTCATCCGAACCGGAGGACCGAGACAGCGTGTGGAAGATCTCGTGCGTGTGGGCCGGTCCCCACTGGTCGGCCTGCGCGTCGTAGAGCTGGGTCTCTTCGGTGATCGCCCCGAGTTCGATGCGCAGCGCGAGTGCGTCCACGCTCGGGATCGGGATTTCCTTGCCGTTGGAATCGATGTACGCGAATCGCATGGGCGGGCGAGTGAAGAGTAGCGGCCCCACGGACCGACGGGACTCCGGTCAACCCAAGTCTAAACCGCGACCGCCGTGTCTGCGAGGGGAACGAACGAGCCCCCCGGGCCGCGAGGGCCCGGGGGGCTCGATGCTCGAGAGCCGTGACCTTCCTACATCACGACGCGCAGGTACTGCATGACCTTCGTCATGTACTTCTCGAAGAAGAACTTCTGAATGTCCATCATGTCGAGCTCGCGGCCCTGGATGTACGCCTGCTCGATGTCACTGGTCATGTCGAGAGGCGTCCCCGTCGTGATGAGGAACGTGGCCTGCTTTCCAGGCTCGAGCGAGCCGACCCGGTCGTCGACGCCCATGAACTCCGCGGCATTGATGGTGACGGCCTTCAGCGCTTCGTCCTCCGGAAGCCCGAACGCGACGGCGACCCCGGCCTCCCAGGGGAGCCGGTTGGTGTAGAGCGACCCGGCACCACCCGAAATCGCGAACCGGACGCCCGCCTCGTGCAGCCGGGCGGGCATGGAGTACGCCCCGTCGTAGCCCTCGTAGTCCCGATCCGGGGCGGCCATCGTGGAGGTCAGGATGACGGGGACATCGTGCGCGACCAGTCGGTCGGCGACGTGGATGGCGTCCCGCCCACCGCGAATCACCAGGCGCAGGTTCTCCTCGAGCGCCCAGGTGACGGCGTCGTTGATCTGAGCCGCGCCGTCGGCGGACACGACCACCGGAACCGCCCGGTCGAAGACCGGAATCATCGCGAGGTACCGTGAATCGGTCCGTACCTCCTCGCCTGCGACGACCGCGTCACGATAGGCGCGGGCCTCCCCGAAGAAGGCCTTGAGCTGCTGGACCTGCTCCTCGTACGACGGCGGCCTTTCCCTCTGTCCGCCGAACCCTCCGAATCCACGGAAGCGACGCGGATTCGGGTCGGGCCAGTTCACGTTGAGCGCAGCCGCGGACTCCATCGACATCTCCTCCCAGCTCCACCCCTCGAGGCTGAGCGCAGAGGACATGCCCGACACGAGTCCGCCCCCGGGCGTACTGAACGCCACCAGCACGCCGGCCGAACGAGACGTGCCGATGTGACGGCTTTCCGCGTTCACCGCCACGTCCGCATGGACGTTCGGGTTGAAGTCACCGAGCTCGTTGACGTCGTTCGACACGTCGACCGAGCCGATCTCGCTCAGACCCACGGTACTGTAGGCATCGATCAGGCCCGGGTAGATGTGCTTGCCGGTCCCGTCGACCACCCTTGTCCCCGCAGGGATCTCGAGGTCGGCACCGATCGCGGTGATCAGGCCGTCGTCGAACAGGATGGTTCCGTTCTCGATCACACCGTTCGTGACCGTGTGGATGGTCGCGCCCCGGATCGCGACGGGCACGCTCTGCGGCGGCACCGTCATGCGCACCTGTGCGTGCAGGCCCGCGGGCGCGATGGTGGCCGCCATCACGGCGACCTTCAGCGCATTCTTGATGATCATCATGGTCACTCGCTCCCGTTCCGGTCTGCACTCCGTCCACGGCCGCCCGCTGCCAGCACCGCCTGAATCAGGCGGGCCCGCTCGTCGCGTATCTGCTCCCGGAGCGCAGCATCGTCGTCCAGGGAGAAGTAGCGTCGCCCGTCCACCCAGGTCTGTTCGGCCCGGGTAAACTGCGAGAGCGGGTTTCCGCTCCACACCACGAAGTCGCCGTCCTTTCCGGGCTCCAGCGAGCCGACCTTGTCGTCGATCGCGATCGCCTGGGCCGACTGGTTCGTCACGGTGGAGAGCGCCTGCTCTTCGGTGAGTCCCGTGCGGAGCAGCTTGCCCGCCTCCCAGTTCATGCGCGACGCGATCTCGCTGTCGTCGGAGTGAAGAGATGTGACGACGCCCGCCTCCATCAGGATGCGCGCGTTGTACACGGTCGCGTCGTACGCCTCCAGCTTGAACCCGCCCCAGTCGCTCCACACCACCGCGGCCACGCCGGACTGCGCCAGCTCCGGAGCGATCTTGTAAGCCTCCACTCCGTGCTGGAGCGTCTGGACCCGGAAGCCGAACTCTTCGGCGAGCCTGACGAGGGCCAGGAACTCGTCGGCACGATACCCGTGCGAGGAGATCAGCAGCTCCTGATTGAGGATATCGAGCAGCGCCTCCATGCGAAGGTCCCGACGCGGCGGGATGCCTTCCTGGTTCGCCTCCCACCTCTGCCAGTCGCGCTCGTAGTCACGAGCGGCGAGGAAGTGGTCGCGGATGATCTCCTGCGTTCCCATCCGGGTGTCAGGGTACCGGTTTTCGCGGCGCTTCGGGTTCTCGCCGAGCGCGAACTTGACCGTGCGCGGGGCCCCCTCGAGCCGGAGATCGTCCGGAAGCGCGCCCCAGCGCATCTTCACGGTCACGTTTTCGCCGCCGATCGGATTGGCCGAACCGTGCTTCACGTGCGCGGTCGTCAGGCCGCCGGCCAGCTGACGGTACATCGAGATGTTGTTGTGCGTGAGCACGTCACCCATCTGCACCTCGGGCACGATAGCGAAGCCGCTCTCGTTGACGCCGCTGACCCCCGAATGGATGTGCGGATCGATGAGGCCAGGCGTCACGTGCTTGCCCGTTCCGTCGATCTCGACCGCACCGCGCGGCGCGTTCAGGTCGACGCCGACCTCGGCCACCTTGCCCTCCCGGATCAGGAGATCGGCGTTCTCCAGGCGGCCCTGCGGACCCTGCGTCCAGACCGTCGCGTTACGCACGACCACGGCGCTCGGCTGCTCCGGCAGACTGCTACGCCCGTAGTCCATCATCGGGCGGATGAACGGGAGGTCGAGATCCGGCACGTTCATCGCCACGGTGCCGCGGGTCGGACCCTCGTAGGGCTCCGTCCGCGTCCCGCTGAACGACGGGTCCGCGCCATTCGGCAGCGACGTCCAGCCGAAGAATTCCTCTCCCCGGATCGAGCCCGCGAGGAGGGCGAACCCTTCGTAGCCGAGCTCTTCGGTGTCGAAGCGAACCTCGAGACGCCCCGTTTCGGCCACGACGGTCGCCGAGGCGAGGTTCACCCGAGCCCCCGCGCCACCGGCCTCCGCGATCTCGATGGAGCCACTCAGGCGGTTGAGCGGTCCCTCGAGGCGAAGCTCGGCCTCGAAGCCCCAGTCGTCGCGGGAAGCGATTCGCCAGGTGCCGCGCGGATCGATCTGCGGCGCGCGGGTCACTCCGTAGACCCGGCCCTGTACCCATACGTCGCGCACGGTGGCGTCTTCGGTGAAGAGGTCGCCCTCCGAAACCACGAGGTTCGCCACCTTGCCCGCCGCGATCGTCCCGTGCGTCCGGGAAAGGCCCAGCCACTCCGCAGGCGTCGTCGTCAGCGCGGCCAGTGCGTCGGTCGGAGTCAGTCCACGCGCCACCGCCGTGCGGAGATTCGGAAGGAAGTCATCGAGAGACGCCAGCCCGTCGGCCGTGATCGCGAATCGGACACCCGCGTCGGCCAGCTTCGCCGCGTTGGTGGGCGCCAGGTACCAGTGGCGCAGTTCGGCCAGCGTCACGTTCAGCGCCGCTTCCGGATCGCTCACGTCGGGCGCATCCGGGAAGTTCAGCGGAACGATCAGCGGATCGGAGCGCCCACGAAGCACGTCCACGATCCGGTACTCCTGCCCGCTTCCGCGAAACCAGGGGTCGATCCCGTAGTCGGCGGCCATCCGGTACGCGCGAAGATACTCTTCCTCGCTCTGCGTCTCGAACACCACTGCCTGGCGACCCTGGACGACGTCCTCGAGCGCCTCGAGGGCCTCGCTCGTCTCGGGCGGAAGGAATGCCCGTCCGCTCGACTCGTACGCGCCCCAGGCCCGGATGTACCAGTCGGCATCCATGAAAGTCTGCTTCATGAGCGCCGTGGTACCCATCGGAGAGTTGGGATACGACCCGCCGAGCTGGAACGAGCGCTCGAAGCCGACCGACTGCAGGAGGTCCGGACGGAGGACCCGGTCACGCACGCCGGCATCGCCCAGGTTGACCACCGACGCGGTACCGCGGAAGATCCCCTGCCGGGGCACCGCCAGCGCCGTTCCGAAACCCTGCGAGCGCAGCGACCTGCGCCGGGTCTCGTCGTCCTGGAGGTTCGACGTGGTGCTGAACCAGGCCCGTACCTGAGGGTTCCAGTGCGTCGGCCCGACGTCACCGCCCTCCGGCACCGCGTCCATGCCCAGGTTGCCGTGGGCGTCGATGAACCCGGGATAGACCGTATGCCCGGCGAGGTCCCACACCCGGGCTCCGGCCGGCGCGCGCCCACCCCGAGTGACCTCCTGGATGAGGCCGTCGCGAATCACGATCGTCGCATTGTCGAGAACCTGTCCCGGCGCCGTCACCACGCGGGCGCCGACCAGGGCATGGTACCCCGTCCCGTTGTCCCGCATGCCCTCAACGGGCTGGGTGCGGGTGGCCTGCTGGGCCTGAGCGGCGCCGGTGAGCATGGCGCCGACCACGAGCCCCGAGAGGATCGTCCTCGCGGCGAACGCAAGCGGCGCGCTCGGGCCCTTGCCGACGGCCGGGAGGTGAAGCCGTGAAGTCATCCCAAGAACCTCCAGTGAGTTGAGTCTCCCCGACGGGTCCCGGCCAGAACGACCGGCTCCCGACGGGGGGAGAACAATACGGGTGGTCGCCGCGAACGACCAGCGGTCGCGCGTGCCCCCGGGTACCATGGACAGATCAGCCCTGCGCTTTGTTCACATCGGACGCCGGTACCAGCCCGGCCAGGCGGGCGAGCGACGCGAGATCCGGGACCTCGAGGTCCGGTCGTGCGTCCGAAGGGGGTGTCGCTCCGCCCCCGCCCCGCCCCGCGCGCCGGTTCACCCAGACGCAAGTAAAGCCGAGCCCCTTCGCCGGCGCGACGTCGTGGTAGAGGCTCTGGGCCACGTGGAGCACCCGTTCACGGGGAAGATCGAGCCTTCGGAGGACCTCGTGAAAGTGCGCCGGAGCCGGCTTGTAGCTGCGCACCTGCTGCGCGGTCACGACCGCGGTGAAGGGATCGCCCAGCATTCTGGAGGAGCCGGCGAAGAGATCATCATCGACGTTCGAGACCACGGCCAGCCGATACCGGGTGGCCAGCGCCGCGAGCGCGGGAACGGTGTCGGAGAAGGGCGGCCACCGCGACACGGACGACGCGAAGCCGTCGGCTGCCCCCTCGCCCACGACCACGCCGTACGCTTCGCCGAACGCACGCGCGACGTCGCGAAGCACCTCCCGGTACGACCGGAAGGGACCCCGCTCGGCTTCGGGCTCGAAGCGCCCGTACTGCTCGAGCACCCGCTCGGACTCCAGGCCACCCCCCACCCCGTCCAGAAGATCCGACACGGCGGCCACGATCCCGCGCTCCCAGTCGATGAGCGTGCCATAGCAGTCGAAGGTCATGGCTTCGAACCCGCCGAGGTCGAGGGTCGACGTTGGGGCGCCCGGAGCGTTGCTCGTCACTTGATGACCAGGATGCGGTTGTTCACCGGATACAGCCACTCCACGCCCCGCTCCGTGACGACGGCGTCATCCTCCAGCGGGATGCGGATCTTCGCTCCCGCCCACTCCGGGTTGGACGTGTACGCGAACAGTTCGATCGACAGCAGCGTGCCCGGCCGAAGTTCGTACGTCATTTGCGTCGGATTGAAGAAGGCGAGCGACGGGCCCAGCCCGTGCCCCCAGTTTCCGACCGAGTGCGGCCCCAGCACGACGTCCGTGACGGTCGGGTCTGCGGACGGCTGGTTGAACTCGATGCGGTTGAAGCCGGCCTCCTCGAGCGCCGCCCACGTCCGCTCGAGTGCCTCGGACGCGGTGGCCGCGGGCCGGATGGTCGTTTTCATGATGTCGCGTACTTCGATGCCGCGCTCGAATGCGTGGCGGATGCCCGCCGGCGGCTCCGTCTCTCCCTCGCGCAGGACATACGCGATGCGCTTCATGTCGGTGTAGAAGTCGAGGAAGCCGACGCCCCAGTCGAGCATCAGGAGGTCACCACGCTGGATGATCCGGTCGGTGGAGGTCGCCACGATCCCCTCCGGTCCCGTCACGTACACGGACGGCATGTCGAACGAGGATCCGAGGCCGCGGGCCAGCTGCTGGTCGGACATCCACCAGGCAACGTCCTCGAGCGTCGTCACCCCCGGCGTGATGACCGCGTTGGAGAAGGCACGCTCGGCGATCTCGCGGCTGATCTCGCCGGCTTCGGCGAACGCCGCGAGTTCCACGGCCGTTCGCGTGGAACGGAAGTCGGACACGAAGCGTTCCGCCGAGACGAGCCTGTCCCCGTAGCGGCCGAGCACGTCTTTAAGATGCTGGTACGACGTGTGGGACAGACCGTCCGCCCCACCGATCGAAGCTGCCATGTTGACGCCGATACGCTCCGGATCGCGCTCCGCCACGTACGCCGCGAGCTCGTCCGCGCCTCCGAACTCGTCGTAGACGCCGCACTGCTCGAGTCGGTATCCGCCGACCCCGAGCGCAGCCCGCTCGACCCTGTCCCCGCGGTCGGTGAAGACGTAGTACGCCCAGTCTCCGACATACCCCCGGCCGAGCGCCTCCCACATCGGGTCGAGCAGCCCTTCGCGCATGACCACGATCCACATGTCGAGGTCGTTGTCATGCATGGCCTCGGGCATGACAAGGTCGAACTTCTCCGCCCGGATCTGGCACATCCGCTCCCAGCGCGCCCGGGCCTCCTGGGCCCCGGACTTCACCGGTGTCAGACTCGAGATGAGGGCGCAGGCGAGGCCGGCTGCGAGCATCGTGCCGGGCGGACGAGCCGAGCGTGCGGTGCGGTCGGGGGTGCGGATGCTCCGCGACGAGAGGACACGGCGATGGAACGAGGGAAGCGGCATCGGGATCTCACGGTTCGCTTCGACACATGATCGGGCCGACATGATCGGGCCTTCGAACCGAAAAGGCCAACCGCGGAGGCCGCCGGAAGCCCCCGTGCCTTGTGAAGGTCCCGTGCGAAGAAGCACCTTGCCCGCACGTCGGGGCTTCTCCTGCCCCTCCGCCCCCGCCAGCCCGCACCCTGCCCTTCGTGCCCACGTTCGTCCGTGTGATCGTCATTCTGCTCGCCGTCGCCGGCGCGGCAGGGCACCTGACCTTCCTCGACGCCGTGTGGTGGCACAGTCTCGGAATCACGGCGACGGTTTCGAGGGACGTCGGCACGGCGACGGTCGTGCTCCTCTCGGCGCACGCGCTGGTCTCGGTGACGTGCTCCGTCTTCGCCGTGACGCTGGTCCTGAGCGAGCGTCATCGGCAGGACGCCGCCCGCGCACTCGGGCTCGCGCTCGGGGCCTGGAGCTACCTGATGGCGTATTCGGGAATCACGCTGCTCTTCCGCCCGCTCGTTCCGGGAATCCAGCGCGACGCGTTCGAGGCGCACTTCCTCGCGGTCGAGGTCCTCGGACTCGTCGGTGTTCTTCGCTACACGGCGATCTTTCCACGCCCGCTTCGGGAAGACGAGCTCGCGCCCCTGGACACGCTTCCCCGCGTGCTCCTGCCGTTCCACGAGGCGGCTCTGAGGTTGCGAAGGCCCTTCGCACCCCTCCTGGCGGGAGCCGTCGTCCTGACGGCGCTGTGGGGCGTGACTGTCGCGACGCGGGGTGAGCTCGGCGACGCGGGTCTCAGTCGGGGCATGGACCTGGTGCGCTTCTCGGCCGCCGGCTTCGCGGTGATGCACCTCCGGCGCGCATGGGCCTGCGCAACGGAGGGAGACCGGGACGGTCTGCAGTGGCTGCTCGTCGCCGTCGCCGTCCTGTTGGCTTCGCTCGGGATCCTCATCAGCGGAAACGTCCTCGTGGCCGTGACGGGATTTCCCGAGCCGCACGTCGCGTGGCGTCCCATCCTCGTCGACGTCGGGCTGGTCGGCTTCATGGCCTCCCTCGCGATGTCGGCGCTCCACAGGGAGGGCCATGACCCCGGCCGAGTGCTGCGAGTCGTCGCGACCAAGGGCGCGATCGCGAGCATCGGGCTGTTCCTCGCGGCCGGACTCGAGGCTCTCTTCAGCGGTGGGGTCCTGGCCGCCGCGTCCGTCCGTCACGGGGTCGGTTCGGCGCTGGCCTTCGCCATCGTGCTCTCCACGCAACGACAGCTGTCGGAGTGGATTTCCAGAACCCTGAACCTCTGAACCCACGCACCCGCCAAGGAACCGCCATGAGCGAATCACCTTTTGGACTCCGCCAACTCGGCCAGATCCTCGTGCCGGTCCAGGACCTCGAGCGGGCGATCGCCTTTTACAGGGACGTGCTGGGCGTGCCGTTTCTCTTTCAGGTGCCCCGCATGGCGTTCTTCGACCTGGCTCCGGTGCGCCTGATGCTCGCCCAGCACGAGGGGGAGCGAGACTACGCGGGCTCCATTCTCTACTACGGTGTGGACGACATCCGGCAGGCGCACACCACGCTCGCCGAACGCGGCGTCACGTTCGACCAGGGTCCGTTGCTGATCGCCGAAATGGAGGACCACGACCTCTGGATGGCCTTCTTCCGCGACTCCGAAGGAAACCAGGTCGCCCTGATGGCCGAAGACCGAGGGTCCTGAGCCCGGGAAAAGCCGCGCTTCGCCCTTGACCGCGGGCGCTCCGCGGCTCTATTACTGGACTTTAACCAATCTTCGAGAACAACCAGGAGCCAGCATGTCCGAATCCGGTGGCGACCAGATCCGGGTCATCCTTCGGTGGATCCAGATCAAGGACAACAAGGAAGCGATGTGGGACGATGAGGGGGAATTCCGCTTCCGTTCCGTGGTCACGACGGCCGGTCAGTCGCACGAACTCCAGTTCCCCGAGACCGGCTACTGGTCCATCTCCGATCACCCGCGTCGCAACAAGGTCGACAAGATCGACAAGGTGCTCTACGAGGGACCGCATGGTGACAACCTGATCGTGGAGCTGTTCGGCGAAGAACTCGACGACTTCTCACCGAACGACCACCTCGCCGACTATCGTCGCGAGTACAGGGGCGACGCCTCCTCGTGGATCGGGCGGCACCAGCCGACCGACGAGGGCTCGGAAGACCCTGAGAACATGATCGACTGGCGCGTCTGCTACGATATCGAGAAGGCCTGAAGCGAAGAACGAGCGACAGGACGGAAGAGGCCCCCCCCGGATTCTCCGGGGGGGGCCTCTTTCCTTTCTCGCCCGGGCACGGTACCCTTGTTTCGGTTTCTCTTCGGTGTCAGGAGCCCATGCCCCTTTCCCTTCCCACGCTTCACGGCCGCGGCGCGAGCTGGAACCCACCCAACCGCTTCGAGCGGCTCCACGTGGACCGTCGTGGCTGGACCGACCCGGACGATCCGGCGCCCGAGACGGAGCTTCTCGAGGACGCCACTCGAAGCATTCTGGCGCACAACGATTCTCCGGACGTCGGCTTCGACGTGGGAATCAACCCCTATCGCGGGTGCAGTCACGGGTGCGCCTACTGTTATGCGCGCCCGACGCACGAGTACCTCGGATTCTCCGCCGGACTCGACTTCGAGACGCGCATCCTGGTGAAGCGGCGGGCACCCGAACTCCTGCGGGAGGCTCTCTCGGCACGCAGCTGGAAGCCGAGGGTCATCGGTCTCAGCGGCAACACCGACGCGTGGCAGCCCGCCGAGCGCCGGCTTCGCATCACGCGTCGATGCCTCGAAGTGCTGGCGGAGTTCCGCAATCCGGTCGCGATCGTGACGAAGAGCTATCTCGTGACGCGGGACGTCGACCTCCTCGCCGAGCTGGCCCGCTACCGCGCCGTGGCGGTCGTCCTCTCGGTGACCTCGCTCAGCAACGACGTCCATCGTGCCATGGAGCCGCGGGCATCGAGCCCGGCGCGCCGGCTCGGCGCGATCCGGGTTCTCGCCGACGCGGGCATCCCGGTCGGTGTCAACGTCGCCCCTGTCGTGCCCGGCCTCACCGACCACGAAGTGCCCGACATCCTCCAGGCGGCCGCCGACGCAGGAGCGACGTTCGCAGGCTACATCATGCTTCGCCTGCCGCTGGGGGTGAAAGACATCTTCGCCGACTGGCTGGAGCGGCACTTCCCGGAGCGTCGCTCCAAGGTTCTCAACCGGGTCCGTGAGATGCGCGGTGGGGAACTCGACGACGCCCGCTTCGGCACGCGTGGTCGCGGCGAGGGTCCGTGGGCGGACCAGATGCGGTCCCTCTTCCGGGTCACGCGTGACCGGCTCGGCCTCGTCGCACCACCCCGTCTGTCCTCCGACGCCTTTCGCGTCCCCCCGGACCGCGACGCGCCCCAGTACGAGCTCTTCGGGTCCTGATCAGCCGAAAGCCGGGTGCGCCCGCTGCCGAGCACTGCGGCTTGCCTCTAGGATCCAAAGGAAGCTGGTGAAGCCCTCGTCGAGGCGAGCCG
Organism: Gemmatimonadota bacterium; assembly: GCA_030827315.1. GTDB lineage: Bacteria > Gemmatimonadota > Gemmatimonadetes > Longimicrobiales > Gaopeijiaceae > UBA2589. The sequence continues at coordinate 148,981 of JAURER010000002.1, forward strand.
CGAGCCTTGCCACCTCGTCCTGGCGGCACACCCAGTCCTTGAGCGCGCTCCCCGGGTACACGCCGAGAGCCGCCGCGCTGAGCACCCGGCCGGGGAACGTCGCCCCGAGGAGCAGCCTCGACGCGAGCGGCGCCGCCGCGATCACGTCGGTGAGCGAGAACGGCGCGTACGTCGCGTCGTTGGGTATGTGGACCTCGTCCATGACGTCGTAACCGAGCGAGTCGGGGCTGGGAGTTCCAGCCCCGACCCGCCAGGTCACGACTTCGGAGCGTTTCCGCCCCCGGCAATCTGGGCGGAGAGCTCCTGGTGGACCTCAAGCGCCTCGCGCTGCGCCTCGCGCTCCATCGGGGAGTCGAGATCCATGGACAGGACGTATTCGAGCGGCGGAATCGCGAGCTCCGGTCGTCCGGTGTCCTTGTAGACCCTCGCGAGCTGGAGGTGGTGGTCCGGCACCTCGGGCGCACGCGCCGCGGCAAACACCAGGTAGCGTTCGGCTTCCTCCCAGGACGCGGACTTGAGGACGTCTCCGCCAAGAAGGTTGGTCGCGATCCAACGGGTCACGCCGTTCATTCGCCGCACTCCCGCGTGCAGCCGACCCATCATGTAGTTCGCCTGGGCATGCTCCGGATCGATCGCCAGCACGACGTCGAGCTCCTCATACAGCGCCGACGCGGCGCGGACCTTGGTGCGCCCGCCTTCACGATCCGCGCGCATCCCGAGCACGGCCGCGAGGGCGAAGCGACGTCCTACGCTTTCCTCGTGGCCGACCACGGCCGCGCGCGCGAAGCCCTCCGCTTCCTTCAGGACCTCCTTCATGCGGTCTTCGTCGTCGACCCCGAC
>JAURER010000041.1 GCA_030827315.1 Gemmatimonadota bacterium
ATCGGGCGGAACGGGGTGACGAGGAAGATGCGGAGAAAGCTAGGGTCCGAACGTCAATGATTTGTCAAAGCCCGCGGATTTGCTGGGCTTCCCGCGAGCGCATGGCCCCGATCGACGGCGTTCCCGGACGACCGGCTCCGCACGAGGCCTGCGGGATTCGTCCCCCGGACCGCGCCCGGACACCGGCCCGACCCGATATCTTTCATGGGTAGTCAACGCATCGACTCCGCACGGGGGCAACCATGGACAAGTCCATCCAGGACGCCATCAACAAGCAGATCGGCCTCGAGCTCTATTCGGCCTACGTCTACCTCGCCATGTCGGCGCACTTCGCTGAGCACAACTTCGACGGCTTCGCGAGCTGGATGCGCAGCCAGGCGCAGGAGGAGCAGGGGCACGCAATGCGCCTGTTCGACTACCTGCTGGACCGGGGCGCTCATGTGGACCTGGGTGCGGTGAAGGCCCCGCCCGAGAAGTTCGGATCGCCCCTGGAGATTTACGAGGAGGCTCTGGGCCACGAGCAGGAGGTCACGAGGAGCATCCACGAGCTCTACGCGCTCGCGCGTGACAAGAAGGACTTCGCCACCGAGATCGAGCTGCAGTGGTTCATCACCGAGCAGGTGGAGGAGGAGGCCACGGCGGAGACCGCGGTCGAGCAGCTCCGCCTGGCCGGTGACAACCCGTCGGCGCTTCTGATGCTCGACCACCAGTTCGGTCAGCGGGAGGGCTGAGCGGCGCGGCAGGGCCGCACCATCGCCTTCGCCAGTGCCTGCGTCGGACACGGTGACGCGCGCGCACGTCCTGCCGCACCCATTGACGGGCCCCGTCGTGGCCCGGATTGTGTCCGCCCATCCTCGTGTCCAAGAACACCAGCGGAATGTCATGAGCACTCGATCCGACACCTCCACGCTGCGGGCGGCACGCCCGTACGCGCTTGCCGCACTCCTCGGCCTCGCCGCCTTCGCGCCTTCCGTCGACGCCCAGGCGCGTCGCGAAGTTCCCATGGACACGGCGCGCGCGCGCGCGCTGTACGTGAGCGACCGGTGGGAGGACCACCCGTTCCGCGACTACGCGAGAGACATGGAGCAGAAGGCCCGCACCGACAGCACCTTCGCGGCGGTCACGGCAGGAGTGGTCGACTTCCGGAAGGTCACGTACCCGAGCCAGGTCGACGGGATGGAGATCCCGGCATACCTCTTCCAGCCGCTCGACAAGCGGGGCGTTCAGGGGCATGCGGCCATGATCTGGGTGCATGGCGGGGTGCACGGGAACATGACGGCCACCTACTGGCCGTTCATCCGGGAGGCCGTGGAGCGTGGCTACGTGATTATCACGCCCGAGTACCGGGGCAGCACGGGCTTCGGCGAGGAGCACCACAACGCGATCGACTACGGCGGATACGAGGTCGACGACGCGATGAGCGCGTACCAGTACATCACGTCGACGCTGTCCCACGTGGACCCGGAGCGTGTCGGCATGATGGGGTGGAGCCACGGCGGCTACATCACGACCCTCTCGCTCACGCGCGACGGGCACCCGTTCAAGGCCGGCGCCGCGATCGTCCCGGTGACGAACCTCGTCTTCCGGCTGTCGTGGAAGGGCCCGGGGTATCAGCGGAGCTTCTCGACGCAGGCCCGTGTCACGGGGCTGCCGTTCGAGGAGCGCGAGATGTACAAGGAGCGCTCGCCGTACTACGCGGTCGACAACCTGAACACGCCGCTGCTCGTGCACGTCGCCACGAACGACGAGGACGTCGACTTCGAGGAGGCGTCGATGCTCGTGTACAAGCTGCGTGCGACGAAGCCCGACATTACGGAGACGAAGATCTACGTCGACCCGGCGCCGTGGGGCAGCAGCATCGGCCACGCGTTCAGCCGGCGCGTCGACTCGGACACGCTCGAGCCGGTCTGGTCTCCGGCCATGCGGGACTCGTGGAACCGCACGTGGACCTTCCTCGAAGAGCACCTCCGGCCGTACGAGGATCCGTCGTCGGACAACGAGGGAACGACGGGGATTCCGATCGGGCGCTGACCGGCACGGCTGCGCGACTTTCGCTCCATCGCACCGAAAACCTGATGCGGGCACGTCCATGTTCGGTGCCCGCGCACCACCCTGACGCTCGCCCAGAAGAAGGACCGCATCATGACCCAGCGTGACCGTTTCCGGACGTTGCTCGTCTTCGTGTCCCTGTTTTTCGCGCTTGCCGCGTCGGCGGCCGCGCAGCAGGCGGACGCGGCCGCAGAGCGCCTCGCGGAAGGACTCCCGCTCGCGCCCACGCGGACGCTCGCGGGGACCTTCACGGAGGGATCCTGGATCTCGCTCGACGTCAGCCCGGACGGCCGATCGCTGGTCTTCGATTTTCTCGGCGACCTCTACACGCTGCCCATGGAGGGTGGAACCGCCCGGCCGCTCACACAGGGGATGGCGTTCGACAGCCAGCCCCGCTTCAGCCCCGACGGGGAGAGCGTGGTCTTCGTGAGCGATCGGAGCGGCGGGGACGCGGTGTGGATCATCTCGCTCGACCTCGCGGACACGACGCGGGTGACTCGGGGTGAGCGCAGCGCCTTCCAGTCGCCCGAGTGGACGCCCGACGGAGACTACGTCGTGGTCACCCGCCAGGGCCCCGGGCAGGGCAAGCTCTGGATGTATCACCGCAAGGGCGGTGGCGGCGCGCAGCTCATCGAGGCGCCCGAGAACGCGCGGACCACGGGTGCGGCATTCGGCGCCGACGAGCGCGAGGTGTGGTATGCTCGGCGCACCGGAACGTGGGAGTACAACTCGCCGGGTGCGGACTACCAGCTGTGGGTCTACGATCGGGACACGGGGGAGAGCAGCTCGCGCTCGGGCCGTTACGGAGGCGCCTTCCGCCCGACGCTGTCCCCCGATGGCCGGTGGCTGGTGTACGGAAGCCGACACGTTTCCGAGACGGGGCTGCGCCTGCGGGACCTCGAGAGCGGCGACGAGCGCTGGCTCGCCTTTCCGGTGCAGCGGGACGACCAGGAGTCCCGGGCAGGGCGCGACGCCTACCCGGGGATGAGCTTCACGCCGGACTCGCGGGAGGTCGTGGCCTTCTGGGGCGGTCGCATCTGGCGCGTGCCGGTGGACGGCTCGGCGCCGTCGGAGATCCCTTTCCGGGTCGAGGCCTCGATTCCGATGGGCCCCGAGGTCGACTTCGACTACCCCGTCGAGGATACGGAAACGTTCGTGGCGAAGCAGATCCGCGACATCGCGCCGTCCCCCGACGGCGCGCGCGTGGCGTTCACGGTGCTCGGGGGGCTCTACGTGATGGAGCTTCCCGAAGGTGCGCCGAGGCGCGTGATGGAGCTCGACGGCGTCGTGGCGATGCCCGCGTGGTCACCCGACGGCCGTCGGATCGCCTTCACCTCGTGGTCGGACGCCGAGGGCGGGCACCTGCAGACCGTCCAGGCCGACGGCCGGGATATTCGGCGAATCTCCACGACCCCCGCCTTCTACACGGAGCCGGTGTGGTCGCCGGACGGGGCGCGCATCGTCGCGGTTCGCGGACCCAGGCGCGCCTACGAGGAGGCGCTCACGCAGGGGGTGCCGCGCGGCAGGGAGGATCTGGTCTGGTTCCCGGCCCAGGGCGGTGCGCCTACGGTCATCACCCCCGCGTCGCCCGTCACGCGCCCCCACTTCGTCGCCGGGTCCGACCGGATCTGGGGACACGACGCGGGTACGGGGCTCGTCTCGCTTCGGTGGGACGGATCGGATCTGCGCGCCCACGTGCAGGTCCGCGGGGAGGCGTCGGGCGGCGGGAGCGGCCCGGCGGCGGACCAGATCATCATGGCGCCGCGCGGCGACCAGGCGCTCGCGCTGGTCGGCAACCAGCTCTACGTGGTGACCGTCCCTCGCGGAGTGGGCGGCGAGGCGCCGACCATATCCGTGGCGAACCCCGACAACGCGGCCTTCCCGGCGTCGCGCCTCACGGACATCGGGGCGCAGTTCCCCGCCTGGGACCCGAGCGGGCGGCGCGTCCATTACGCGCTGGGCAACGCCCACTTCGTCTACGACCTCAACGCAGCCGAGGCGTTCGCCGACTCGGTGGCGGCGGCGGAGGCCGCCGAGGAGGAGGAGGAAGAAGAGCAGGACGCTCCGACGGATCCTCAGGGCGGGGAGCAGGAGGACGCTGAGGAGGACGAAGCCGAGTACCGACCGTCCGAGACGCGCGTCCGCATCGAGGTGGCACGGGACATCCCCTCCGGCGTCCTCGCCCTCACCGGCGCCCGCGTGGTGACCATGGACGGCGACGAGGTCCTGGAGCGCGGTGACATCGTGATCCGCGACAACCGCATCGAAGCCGTGGGCCCGTCGGGAAGCGTCGCCATCCCCGCCGGCGCCGAGCGCATGGACATGAGCGGTCGGACGATCGTGCCCGGGTTCGTCGACACGCACGCCCACCTGCGCGCCTCGTTCTCCGTGCACCGCGCTCAGCCGTGGTCGTACGCGGCCAACCTGGCGTACGGTGTCACGACGGCGCGCGATCCGCAGACCGGGTCGAGCGACGTGCTCTCGTACGAGGACTTCATGCGGGCGGGGCGCATGCTGGGGCCGCGCATCTACAGTACGGGGCAGGGGGTCTTCGCCGGCGAGAACATCGGGAGCCTCGGCGAGGCCCGGGACGTCCTGCGGCGCTACTCCGACTACTTCGACACCAAGACCATCAAGATGTACGGGGCGGGTGACCGGAAGGTGCGTCAGTGGATCATCCAGGCCGCGCGCGAGCTCGGCCTGATGCCCACCACGGAGGGGAGCCTCGACCTCAAGCTCAACCTCACGATGGCACAGGACGGGTACTCCGGCACGGAGCACAACCTTCCCGGTGTGCCGCTCTTCGACGATGTGGTGCAACTGGTGGCCCAGTCGAACATGGCCACGACGCCGACGATCGTCGTGACGTACGGGGGGCCCTGGGCAGAGAACCTCTTCTACACGACCACCGACGTGCTGCGCGATGCCAAGCTCGCCACGTTCACGCCGTGGGAGGAGATCTACCAGAAGGCGGCACGACGCGTCCCGGGGTGGTTCGACGAGTCGCAGTACATCCATCGCGAGATCTCCGACTTCCTGGACGACGTGGTCGAAGCCGGTGGACGCGCCGGCGTGGGCAGCCACGGCCAGCTCCAGGGGCTCGGTTATCACTGGGAGCTCTGGCTCGTGGGGTCGTCCGAGCGGATGACCAACCACGAGGCGCTTCGCATCGCCACCCTGATCGGGGCCGACGCACTCGGCCTCGACGGCGACCTGGGTTCCATCGAGGCCGGCAAGCTCGCCGACCTCGTCGTCCTCGACGCGAACCCGCTGGACGACCTGCGCAACACGAATACGGTCCGCTGGGTGATGAAGAACGGGCGACTCTACGACGGAGACACGCTCGCGGAGCGCTGGCCGGAGCGGCGGGAGCCGCACGGGTTCTACTGGCAGGGCGACGACTCGATCCCGCGCCGGACCACGGGCGGGCGGCCGTGACGTAGCGGGGCACTCCACCGCTCCGTGCTGACGGGCACGCCTTCGCGCCTCCCGCGGCGTCGGCGTATGATCATCCCGTTCGACGTGTCTTCCCGGAACCGGTGGATCCCATGCGCACGTACCGTCCGTTCTCGAACTTCGGCCTCGTCGTCCTGATCGCCGCCATGGGCGCGGCGCAGCTCGCGGCGCCGTCCCGGCCGCTGCTGGCCCAGGCGTCCGACCCGGCCTCCGATCCCGAAGTCCAGGCGCAGGTCCGCCTCTTCACGGCGTGGCTCGAGAGCCAGGTCGCGTATCGCGGACTGCCGGGCGTGGTGGTCGGCGTCGTCGCGGGCGACGACCTCGTCTGGGCACGGGGCTTCGGGTACGCAGACGTCGAGCAGCGACGGCCGATGGAGACGTCGACCCGTTTCCGCATGGCATCGCACAGCAAGCTCTTCACCGCGACGGCGATCATGCAGCTGCGCGAGGAGGGGAAGCTCCGACTCGACGATCCGGTGTCGGACTACCTCCCGTGGTTCAGCGTCCGTCCGGCTTCACCCGACGATCCGCCGATCACCCTCGAGCACCTCCTGACGCACAGCTCCGGCCTGCCCCGCGAGGCCGGCCCGCACTGGAGCGACTGGGAGTTCCCGACGGAGGAAGAGCTGATCGCCCTCGTGCCGGAGCGGCAGGCCGCGTTCAGCCCCGAGGTGCGGTGGAAGTACTCGAACCTCGCGTACACGATCGCGGGGATGGTCATCGAGGAGGTGTCGGGAATGTCGTGGGCGGAGTATCTGCAGGTGAACATCTTCGATCCGCTCGGCATGAGCTCGTCGAGCGTGGACCGGGACGTGCCCGGCCTCGCGACTCCGTACGGACGCCGCATGCCGGACGGCACGCGGGACGTCGCGCCCTTCGTCGACGCCCGAGGGATGGCCGCCGCGACCGGCCTCACCTCGACGGTGGAGGACATGGCGAAGTTCGTCTCCGCGCAGTTCCGCACCGGCGCGCGCGGCGGGGATCGCCTGCTGAGCACGGCGTCGCTGCGCGAGATGCATCGCGTGCGCATGCTCGAGAGCACGTGGACGCGGGGCCAGGGGATCGGCTTCGCGGTGAGTCGCGTCGACGGCCGCCTGTACCACGGCCACGGTGGGGGTTATCCGGGCAACACCACGCAGACCGTCATTCAGCTCGACGACCGCGTCGGCGTGTTCGCGCTCACGAACACCAACGACTCGGATCCCGGCCAGATCGCACGGCAGCTCATGGAAACGGTGGGCGAGGCCGTGGCGGCGGCGACGAAGGTCGAGCCGTTGAAGGTGGCGTGGGATCCCTCGTGGGCCCGCTTCGCGGGGCTGTACCGGAGTCTGTGGGGCGATTCCCAGGTGGTGCTCATGAACGAGAAGCTGGTGGTCATCACCCCGAACGCCTCGGACATCGACGCTTCGGTCGAGCTCGAGCCCGTCGGAGGCGGACGCTTCCGCATGACGGCGCCGACGGGGGGTGGCGCGGTGGGAGAGATCGTCCGCTTCGTGGAGCGCGACGGTCAGGTGGTGCGGATGATCACGGGAGACTCGTTCGCGGACCGGGTGCGGTAGGGTCCGGTAGCAGATGTCCGCCCGCGTTCACGCGCGGGCATCGAGCTCGCCCCACCGCTCGAACGCCCGCTCGATCTCGTCGGGGATCTCGCGGGCGCGCTGCGTGGTCGCGCGGATCGCCTCGGGATCGGCCTGGAAGAACGCGGGGTCGGACAGACGCCGCTCGATTTCGTGGAGCTCGTGCTCCAGCGCCTCGATCCGCCCGGGGAGCTCGGTCCACTCCTGGCGCTCGCGAAAGGAGAGACGACGTCGGGCGTCGGGCGCCGTGGTCTCACCGGCGGCCCCGCCTCCGGCGGTCGGACCCGCATTCGCTGCGGGGCGGGCCGACGCGGACTTCCGGCCGCCGGACTTCCTCGCGCCCGGTCCCGAGGCGGCGCTCTCCTCTTCGCGCCGCCGCACCACGCGCTGCCAGTCCGAGTAGCCGCCCACGTACTCGCGAAAGGCGCCGTTGCCCTCGAACACGATCGAGCTCGTGCAGAGGTTGTCGAGAAAGGCGCGGTCGTGGCTCACCACGAGGACGGTGCCCGCGTACTCGACCAGGCGGGCCTCGAGCAGCTCGAGGGTGTCGGTGTCGAGGTCGTTCGTCGGCTCGTCGAGCACGAGGACGTTGGCGGGGCGGGTGAAGAGCCGTGCCAGGAGGAGCCGGCTGCGCTCGCCGCCCGAGAGACTCGACACCGGCTGCCGCGCGCGCTCCTCGGAGAAGAGGAAGTCCTTCAGGTACGCGTAGATGTGGCGGCGTTCGTCGCCGAGGGCGACGAAGTCGTTTCCGCCGGAGACGGACCACGCGACGGTCGCGTCGGGGTCGAGCTGCTCGCGCAGCTGGTCGAACCACGCGATGTCGAGGCGGGCCCCGTGCTTCACGCTGCCCTCGCCGGGCTCGAGCCTGCCGAGGAGGAGGTTGAGGAGCGTCGTCTTGCCGCACCCGTTCGGGCCGATGATGCCGACCTTGTCGCCCCGCTGGATCACCGCGCTGAAATCGCGGACGACCGGTGCCTCTTCCCCGTAGCCGAAGGTGACGCCGCGCGCCTCGACCACCTTGGCCGTGGAGCGCTCGGCCTCGGCCATCGCGAAGCGGACCTGTCCGACCCGTTCACGGCGGGCCGCCCGCTCGGCCCGCAGCCGCTGCAGCGCCCGCACGCGTCCCTCGTTGCGCGTGCGCCGCGCCTTGATGCCCCGGCGGATCCACTCCTCCTCCTGCGCCAGCTTCCGGTCGAGGTTCACCCACTCCTTCTCTTCGCTGGCCAGCAGGTCGTCGCGGCGCTGGAGGTACGTCTCGTAGTCGCACGCCCACGACGTGAGCCGGCCCCGGTCGAGCTCGAGGATCCGCGTGGCGACCCGCTGCAGGAAGGCCCGGTCGTGCGTGACGAAGAGGATGCTCCCCTCGAAGCGCTGCAGCATCGACTCGAGCTGCGCGATGTGGTCGAGGTCGAGGTGGTTCGTGGGCTCGTCGAGCAGGAGCACGTCCGGCTCGGAGACCAGGGCGCGGCCGAGGAGCGCACGGCGCTTCTGGCCGCCCGACAGCGTGGCGAACGACTGCGCCGGGTCGAGGTGGAGAAGAGAGCAGAGCCGGGCCGCGTGGTGCTCCTCGGTGGTGGTGTGGTGCCCCCCGGACGCCACGACTTCGAGCGTCGTACCGGCCACCTCTTCCGGGAGCTCCTGGCCGACGCGCGACACGCGGATGCCCGACTCGAAGGCGACCTCTCCGGAATCGGGCCGCAGCGCTCCCGCCACGATCTTCAGCAGGGTCGACTTGCCCTCGCCGTTGCGGCCCAGGAGTCCCACGCGCTCGCCGCGCTCGAGCTGGAGCCCGGCGTCGTCGAGAAGGAGCGGGCCCCCGAACGCGACGCGCAGCTGGCGGCAGCTGACGAGTGCCATGTCAGGCGGTCGTCCGGGTCATGGGTGCGGGGCTCTTCGTCTCGAGGCAGGCGTCACGCGGGTGCGCGGGGCGCGTGAGGCTACCGGAAACAGGATGGGGGGAGCAAGGAGGAGCGGCGTGGGACCCGGCCCGCCGGCCTGCCGGGCGGCGACGCGTGCCGGGTCGCCTCGAGGACTCCCCGGACGGTGTCGCGGCCGCTCCCGTTATCTTCCCGCATGAGCCCCACTGATTCCGCCGCGGCGAACGACGAGTTCGCCGGCCTCGGCCTCGGTCCCGCCCTTCTCGGGACACTTTCCGACCTCGGCTACGAGGAGCCCACGCCCATCCAGCGTCAGGCGATCCCCCACCTGCTCGAGGGACGCGACCTGCTCGGCCTCGCCGCCACCGGCACCGGCAAGACCGCGGCGTTCGCCCTTCCGCTCCTGCAGATCATCCGCATCGGGGAGCCCACTCCCTCGGCGCTGATCCTGGTGCCGACCCGCGAGCTCGCCGTGCAGGTGGCGCAGGCCGTCCACCGGTACGGCCGGAAGCTCGGCGTCGACGTGCTTCCCATTTACGGCGGGCAGTCGTTCTCGCAGCAGCTGCGCGTGCTGAAGCGGGGGGTCGACGTGGTCGTGGCGACGCCCGGCCGCGCGCTCGATCACCTGCGGCGTGGCACGCTCGCGCTCGGCGGACTGAAGGTGCTCGTGCTCGACGAGGCCGACGAAATGCTCGATATGGGCTTCGCCGAAGACATCGAGGCGATTCTGGCCGAGGTCCCCGAACGGCGGCAGTCCCTCCTGTTCTCGGCCACGCTCGGCCCGCGCATCGAGGGGATCGCACGCCAGCACCTGAACGATCCCGTCGAGGTCCGCATCGAGGCCGAGACCGACGAGGGCGACGGCGACGTCCCCCTCGTACGGCAGGTGGCGTACCTGGTGCGGCGCCCGCATAAGCTCGCCGCGCTCGGCAGGGTGCTCGACCTCGAGGCACCCGAGGCCGCCCTCGTCTTCTGCCGCACGCGCAACGAGGTCGACGAGCTCACCGAGGCGCTCAACGGACGCGGGTACCGCTCCGAGGCGCTGCACGGCGGGATGTCGCAGGAAGAGCGCGACCGGGTCATGAAAAAGCTGCGGGCGGGCTCCGTCGATCTCGTGATCGCCACGGACGTGGCGGCGCGCGGACTCGACATCTCGCACCTGACCCATGTGGTGAACTACGACGTGCCCTCGGCGGCGAAGTCGTACGTGCACCGCATCGGGCGGGTGGGGCGTGCCGGTCGCGAGGGCGTGGCGATTACCCTCGCCGAGCCCCGCGAACACCCCATGCTCCGCAACATCGAGCGGCTCACGAAGCAGAAGATCGCGGTGGCGTCGCTGCCCACCGTGGCCGACCTGAGGGCGCACCGGCTCGAGCTCACGCGGGCGTCGGTGCGCGAGTCGATCGTGGAGGGGGATCTCGGCCGCTTCCGGGCCGTCGTGGAGAGCCTCTCCGACGAGTTCGACCTCGTCGACATCGCCCTCGGCGCGGTGAAGCTGGCGCACGAGGCGACCGTGCCGGGCAGCGAGGGCGACGAGGAGGAGATTCCCGAGGAGCAGCCGTTCCGCGAGAAGGTCCGAGGCGAGAAGGCCCCGAAGAAAGGGAAGCGCGGCGCCGCCAGAAAGGGCGGCTTCACGCGCATCTTCATCGGCGCGGGCCGCTCGGCGCGCATCCGCCCGGGGGACCTCGTCGGCGCCATCACCGGTGAGTCCGGGATCTCGGGAGACCAGATTGGCGCCATCCAGATTTCCGAGCGCTTCAGCATCGTCGAGATCTCGGACGAGGTGGCCGAGCGCGTCGTGCAGTCGATGCGCGCAGCGAAGGTGAAGGGCAAGAAGGTGAAGGTGGACATGGACCGGGGGCGCTGAGGGCACGTCGCTCCGACGTACGGCGGGACGGGTGCGCCGAAGGGTACAAGCATTGTTCCATAAATGCAGAACAAGGCTTGTACCATGATCCAGGGCAACGTATGCTACCGCCAAGCGTCGCCCGAGGCCGTCCCTGCATCGCTGATGCCCGGGATGGGTGCCGCGGTCGCCGTCCCGTCCTCGTCGTGACAGGGACTCACAACCAACCAGGGAGCATCAGACATGGATTCATCGGACGGCTCGAATCGAATCGTCGACAAGAAAGGCATCCGGCTCGCCAAGGCGCTGTTCCTCTCCGCTGCCTTCCTGTCCTTCATCCTCTCCATCGCCCTCTGGTTCAACGGAGACCGCGAGCAGGGGTTGTTCGTAGGCATCTGGGTCCCCTCCATCTGTTCGGCTGGTGCACTCCTTCTGGCCGGAGGCCGCGATGGATGACGCGACCCTCTTCGCGTTCGGCTGTGCGGTGACCTTTCTCTTTCTCGCGGGAGGGTACGTCCTCTTCCGCGTGAGCTTCTCCGCACCACCGCCTCGCCCGCCTCAAGCTCCCTGATCCTGGCGGGCGTCGGGCGGGGTGTCTCAGCGCCCCGTCCGAATCGTCAGTGACGCACGGTCCGGTGTGGCCGCCACGGTGACCTGATCACCGCCGAACATCTTCCCGAGCATGACGCCGGCCACGCCCCCCAGGGCCACCCCGGTGAGGACCGCGGTCCAGACACGCTGGTCGGGGTCGGTGGTGGACTCGTCCGGATCCGGGGCGGTGGCCTGAGCGAACAGCGCACCGATCGCGCCGCCCATTCCGGCGCCGAGGATGCCGGCCGTGACCTCCGGAGGCACATCGACGCGGCGTCGGGGGGCGGGGGATGTACGTCGATCGACGTAGGCGGACCGCAGGGGCGATCGTCGGCGTCCTGCCTGATCGACCGAGCTTTACCTGTCCAGCCCGAGCAGTACCTCCGCCGGAATCCCGGGAAGGCACCTCAGCGCCTCGACCTGGGACCTCGAGAGATCGCGCTTGTGGTTCAGGAACTCCAGAACTCGTCTCACCTCGCCCATGACGCCGTCGAGGTCCGACCTTACCATTTGCAGCGCCCCTCGAACCTTGGAGTTGTTCATGCCCCGCACGCGCCGCCTCGCCTCGATCCACATCCCTTCGACCGCCTGCGCTGCGGCCCTGTCCGTCGCCCTCCTCGCAGGGTGTGGACCGGGTGAGCCCGAGCCTGCCTCGTACGCCTCCATGCTCACCGACTCCGCCCGTCTCGACGTGCCGGGTGGCAGCATGTGGTACCGCGCCACCGGATCCGGGACCGGGACGCCAGTCATCCTCCTGCACGGGGGTCCGGGGTTCTCGAGCTTCTACCTCAAGCCGATGGAGGAGCTGGGCTCCGACCGACCCGTGGTCCGCTACGACCAGCTCGGCAGCGGCCGCTCCGACGCCACCACCGACACGACGCTCTTCAACGTCGAGACGTTCGTCGCCCAGCTCGACGCCCTGCGCGAGCACCTCGGCATCGAGCGCTTCCACCTCTACGGGCACTCGTGGGGCACGATGCTCGGCGTCGAGTACTACCGGGCGCATCCCGACCGGGTCGAGAGCCTGGTGCTGGCCAGCGCGGCGCTCGACGCTCCCCTGTGGGAGCGCCACGCCCGTGAGCTCCTGACGAACCTGCCCGACTCCATGGTCCGGGCGGTGGAGCAGCGGGAGGCGGAAGGCAACTATCAGGCGCCCGACTACCAGGCCGCCCTCGAAGCGTTCTACGCCCGTTACGTCTGGCTCCGGCCCCACCCCGCCGATCTCGACAGCACCTTGGCCACGTTCAGCGAAGCCGTCTACGGCTACATGTGGGGGCCCAGCGAGTTCACCGTGAACGGCACGCTACGCGACTTCGATGTGACCGGCTTCCTGCCGCAGATCACCGTGCCCGTCCTGTATACGGTGGGCGAGGTGGACGAGGCCGGCCCGGAGAACATCCGGCGGTTCGCCGACCTCACGCCCGGCGCCCGGTACCTGGTCATCCCGGACGCGGCGCACGTGACGGCTTGGGACAACCCGGAGGCGGACGTGGCGGCGGTGCGGGGGTTCCTGCGGGAGGTGGATGCGGGGCGGTGACCTCGCCCAGCCCGGTGACCGGGAGCACGACGGGAACGATCGAGCGTGCCAGGTCGAATACCCCCAGGGCGTCGGGCCGGCATCCGACGGGTTCAGTGCGTACAACGGGATGCCTTCGGCTGCGACACGTACCGTCCGGGTTTTCCGTCGCAAAGTGTCTGGTTCAAGGGTACCGCTGCGCGGCGCCGCCGCCTTAAGTTTCAAGGTCCAAATGATTTCAAGCGCCGGGCGCGAGCCGTGATCGGGATCATAAACCGAGCATTCGCAGCATTTGTCACCGAACAGCTAGGAGAAGCCGTCTGGGCCGAGGCATCGGCTCGCGCGGGGATCAGGGGTGAGCGTTTCCTCACCTCTGAGGCGTATCCGGACGAAGTCACCTTCCAACTCGCGGCACACGTTTGCGACATCGCGTCTGTTTCCCTGGACGACGCCCTGAGCCTCTTTGGTGAGTTCTGGATCAAGTACGCTCACCGTGAGGGCTACGACCCGTTGATTGATGAGGCCGGGGGCGATCTCGAAAATGTCCTGCGCGGGCTCGAGGCCTTACACACGAGGGTAGGCCTCATCTTCCCGGGCTCCGATGTGCCCAACTTCCAAGCGCAGGGAGATCGGTCCAGCGGCATGCATCTGCTCTACACGAGTCGGAGGACCGGGCTCGGCCCTTTCGTTCAGGGAACACTGCTCGGGCTCGTCAAGCACTTCGGTGAGGACGTGACCATCGTCCGCGAGCCCCTGGCGAGCGAAGGGTCGGGCACAGTCGAACGTTTCACGTTCACCTGGACGTCGGCCTCCAGCGCACCCGAATGAGGGGATCCACGGGTGTGCGGCCTGTTGGATCGCGCTGACACCCACCGCTCCGCTATGGAAAAAGGGATATCGGGCGACGACCCGCCCGCCGGCGACCCACCCTCGCGGGTGCGGTCTCCGTTCGGGCAGGGGGCCGGGGCTTCGTGCAACGGGACGCCAGGTCCTATCTTCCCAGCCGCCGAAATTCACCGAAAACGCCCGAGGAGCTTGCCATGGACGCTGGAGATCACGGACCGCAGGCCGCCGAGGCGCAGGCACGGTGGGGCCACACCGACGCGTACCGGGAATCCGCGAAACGCACGCAGAGCTACTCGAAGGCCGACTGGGATCGCATCAAGGCGGAGACCGAGGCGATCGAGCGGGGGTTCGCCGAGGCGATGACCGGCGGCGAGCTCGCCGAGAGCGCGCGGGCGATGGATCTGGCGGAACGGGCGCGGCTGCAGATCGACGGCTCCTTCTACCCCTGCAGCCACGCGATGCACGTGAAGCTGGCCGAAATGTACACGGCCGACGCGCGATTCCGGGCGCACTACGATGACCGGGCCGAGGGCCTGGCGCAGTACGTCGCGAACGCGATCCGGGCGAACGGGGCGCGCCGGAGCGATGAGGTTCCCCTTCGACCTTCTCAGGGCCTGTCATGACCACAGAAGCACGCGCCGCCGGCTCCCTCGCCGGTACCACCGTCCGTACCGGCCGGATGCTCGCGGCCATCGTGGCGTCCCTGCTCGCGGGCGCCTGTGCAGGCCCGGTGGTCGATGCCGATCCGGCCGACTGGCCCGTGAACGGCGGCGATCCCGGCCGCGCGCACTACACGACGCTCGACCAGATCTCGCCGGCCAATGTGGCGCAGCTCCAGGTCGCGTGGACGTTCGACACGGGCGACGCGTTCGAGGGATCGGAGATGCAGGCGAACCCGGTCGTGGTCGACGGGATCCTCTACGCGACCTCGCCGAAGATGCACGTGTTCGCGCTGAACGCGGCGACCGGCGAGCAGCTCTGGCGCTTCGACCCCAACGACGGGAACTGGTCGGGGCCGCGCATCCGGCACCGGGGCGTGGTGGTCACGGGAGACCGCGTGCTCTTCAACTACCGCAATCGCCTCTACGCGCTGGACCGGGAGACGGGCGAGCCGATCCCCTCGTTCGGCACCGACGGGGTGGTGGATCTGCGCGAGGGGCTGGGTCGGCCCGTCGAGGGACTGTCGGTGAGCGCGAGCTCGCCGGGGGTGGTGTTCGAGGACCTGCTCATCATGGGCAGCTCCGTGCCCGAGTCGCTGCCCAGCGCGCCGGGCGACATCCGCGCCTACGACGTTCGCACGGGCGAGCTGCGCTGGAGCTTCCACACGATCCCGCACCCGGGGGAGTTCGGCTACGAGACGTGGCCGGCCGACGCGTGGCAGATCGCGGGCGGTGCCAACGCGTGGAGCGGCGTGAGCCTGGACGCGGATCGGGGGATGGTGTTCGCGGCCACAGGGTCGGCATCGTACGACTTCTACGGCGCGAATCGCCTCGGCGACAATCTCTTCGCGAATACGGTGCTGGCTCTCGACGCGCGCACGGGCGAGCGTGTGTGGCACTTCCAGGGACTCCGACACGACATCTGGGACCGGGACTTCCCTGCAGCCCCGGCGCTCGTGACGGTGACGCGTGACGGCCGGCCGGTGGACGCGGTGGCTCAGATCACGAAGACCGGGCACGTCTTCCTCTTCGACCGCGACACGGGCACGCCGCTGTTCGACATCGAGGAGCGACCGATTCCTGCCGGCGGTCTGGAGGGCGAGCGGCCGGCCGCGAGTCAGCCGTTCCCGGTACTGCCTCCGCCGTTCGCGCGGCAGAGCCTGACGGCGGACGGCCTCACGCGCCGCACCCCGGAGGCGTACGCGTCGGCCCTCGCGACGTTCAACGCCTTCATGACCGAGGACCCGTTCAGCCCGCCGGACACGAGCGGGACGATCATCTTCCCCGGCGTCGACGGGGGAGGGGAGTGGGGCGGTCCGGCATTCGATCCGGAGACCGGGCTCCTCTACGTGAACTCCAACGAGATGGGGTGGCTGCTCAAGCTCGCGCCGCAGAGCGACGTGTCGCTCTACCAGGCGACGTGCGCGAGCTGCCATGGCGCGGACCAGAAGGGGACGGGCATCGGACCGTCGCTGGAGGGGCTGTTCGAGCGCCGCACCCGCGAGGAGGTCGTGCAGATCGTCCGGGCCGGAACCGGCCTCATGCCGGCGTTCGGGGCAGCCATGGGCGGCGGCACCATCGACGACATCGTGAACTACCTCGAGACGGGCGAGGACGTCTCGGCCGCCACCCTCGGAGACTCGCCCTACGTTCTTCCCTACCGCACCGCGCTCTTCGACATCTTCCTCGACCACGAGGGCTACCCCGGCGTCGCGCCGCCCTGGGGCACGCTCAACGCCATCGACCTGAACGAAGGGAGCATCCGCTGGTCGATCCCCTTCGGCGAATATCCCGCGCTCACGGAGCAGGGCGTGACCGGGACCGGCACCGACAGCTACGGCGGAATGATCGTCACGCAGAACGGACTGCTCATCATCGCCGCCACGACCTACGACGACCGCATCCGGGCCTTCGACAAGGCGACGGGCGCGCTGCTCTGGGAGGCCGACCTCCCGGCCGCCGGCAACGCGACGCCGGCCACGTACATGGTGGACGGCAGGCAGTACATCGTCATCGCATGCGGCGGCGGGAAGAACGGGGCGCCGAGCGGGGGCACGTACGTGGCGTTCGCGCTGCCCTGACGACGAGGGCGGCACGGCTCGAGCCGTGCCGCCCCGTCCGGCGTCGCTCCGCCGGCCGCTTCGCTCAGCGGGGACCGGCCAGACTCGCGGCCCGGGCCGCCCGGAACTCCGTTCCCTCGTTCCATTCGGGCCACACGTCCGAGTCGATGACCGCGCGTCCGATCTCGTAATAGAGCTGGACGTCGGGGACCGCGCCGCTGAGATCCCACGTGTCGTCGAACTCGTCGTCGACCATGTGGTAGCGATCGTTCAGATAGTTCTGCCGCTGCTCCCGGCCGTACGCCTCACCGCGCTCCACGTGATCGATTCCGTCCGTGGGGTAGATCATGGGCACGCCGAGCTTGGCGAGCTCGAAGTGGTCGGAGCGGAAGTAGTAGCCCTTCTCCGGCTCCGGGTCCGCTTCGATGCGGCGATCCTGCGCCGCGGCGGCGTCCTCGGCCAGGCGGTCCAGCCCCGACATCCCGTACCCGACCACCACCAGCTCCCGGGTGGGGCCGAAGTTGCTCAGGCCGTCCATGTTGAGCCCGGCCACCGTCCGGCTCAGCGGGAAGACCGGATTCGCGGCGTAGTGGGCCGAGCCGAGCAGACCCTGCTCCTCGGCGGTCACCGCGAGAAAGACGATGGAGCGGCGGGGCGGCGCCGCGCGATTCGCGTAGGCCTCGGCCAGCTCGAGAAGCGCGGCGGTGCCGGAGGCGTTGTCCAGGGCCCCGTTGAGGATGCCGTCCTCACCCGCCGCCACGAGGGCGGCGTCGGTGCCGAAGGCGTCCCAGTGCGCCATGTACACGAAGTACTCGTCGGGCGCCTCGGCGCCCGGCAGCACGGCGACCACGTTGCGCGAGTCCGAGAAGCGTAGGGTATTGGACACGGAGGTGGTGAGGGTCAACCCCATCTCCACCGGGCGCAGGGTCCCGCTTTCGGCCTGGCGGTGAAGCGCGTCGAAGTCCAGTCCCGCCCGCCGGAAGAGTGCGCGGCTCGTCTCCTCGGTCATCCAGCCGGCGATCGCGACCGCGCCAGCGTTGCCGTCCTCGCTCTGCAGCTTGAACTGGGGACCCGTCCAGCTGTTGCGCACCGTCTCCCACCCGTAGGCGGCCGGCGCCGTCTCGTGGACGATGAGCGCGCCCGCCGCACCCTGCCGGGCCGCCTCCTCGTACTTGTACGTCCAGCGGCCGTAGTACGTCATCGAGTTCCCCGAGAACACGTCGGGGTCCTGGGTGGCGAAGCCCGGGTCGTTGACGAGGATGACGACGGTCTTTCCGCCGACGTCGACGCCCTCGTAGTCGTTCCAGCCCACCTCCGGCGCGACGATGCCGTAGCCCACGAAGACCAGCTCGCTCTTCTCCACGCCCGAGGATTCCACGACCCGGTTCGTCCACGTCACGAAGTCGTCGGCGTAGTCGAAGCTCATGGGTTCTCCCCGGCCCTCGACGACGAACGGCGCTGCCTCCGGATCGGCGGTGATGTCGACCAGGGGTACCGGCTGGAAGTAGCTGTCGCCGTTGCCCGGCTGGAGGCCGAGGGAGCGGAAGTGGTCGGCGAGATAGTTCACCGTGAGCTCCTCGCCCGGCGACGACGGGGCCCGTCCACCGAACTCGTCGGAGGCGAGCGTGGCGATGTGCGCGGCCAGATCGGTTTCGGAGATCGATTCGGGGCCACCGGGGCCACCGTTGCCGGTGGTCGGACGCGGCGATTCGGCTCCGCCACAGGCCGAGAGGGTGACGAGCGCCATGAGTACCGCGGGGGCCGCCCACGGCGAGACGAGGCGTGCAGGGTGGGGATCGAAGCGCTTCATGCTGGACTCGGATGAGGGGACGGACGGGTCGGCTCCGGGCGGCCGATGCCCCGGACCCGCGATGACAATGGGGGACCAGGCCCGGCCCGTCACCCCCTCCACGGACGCCCGCTACTGCCGGCTGATCCCCGCCCGTCCACCCCGGAGCACGAACTTCTGGATCTTGCCCGTGGCCGTCTTCGGCAGCTCGTCGAGCACCGTGAGCCCCTTGGGGATCTTGAAGCCCGCGAGTCGCTCCCGTGCGAAGGCGATCATCTCGGCCTCGGCCAGGCTCGCTCCCCCGTGGAGCACGACGAATGCGTGCGGCGCTTCTCCCCATTTCTCGTGCGGGAGCCCCACGACCGCGACCTCCTGCACGGACGGATGCTCGAGGAGGGCCGCCTCGACCTCGATGGAGGAGATGTTCTCGCCCCCGCTGATGATGACGTCCTTGATGCGGTCCTGGATGTACATGTATCCGTCGGGGTGGACCACAGCGGCGTCTCCGGTGTGGAACCAACCCCCTTCGAACGCCTTGGCGGTCGCCTCGGGGTCACGGAAATAACCGTCCATCACGACGTTGCCGCGGACCACGATCTCGCCCGGGGTCGAGCCGTCCCACGGGACGTCGTCGCCGTCGGCGTCCACGACCCGGAGGTGGCCGGACGTGGCCATTTCCACACCCTGTCGGCTCTTGTGCTCCGCACGCTCGCGGGTGGACAGCCCTTCGTGCTCGGGGCGCATCTCGCAGAAGCTGATGAGCGGGGCCGTCTCGGTGAGACCGTAGACGTGGGTCACGGTCCAGCCGAGGTCGTCCTCGATCCGCCCGATGGTGTGCGCGGCGGGGGGCGCGCCCGCGGTCAGGACCCGGACGCCGCGAGGCGCCTGCGCCCGCATCGCGTCGGGCGCGTTGGCGATCATGATGAGCACGGTGGGTGCGGCGCACAGCATGGTGATCCGTTCCGTGTTCGCCATCCCGTACACGGTCTCGGCGTCGACCTTTCGGGCACAGACGTGCGTACCGCCCATGGCCGTGACGATCCAGGTGAACGTCCACCCGTTCGCGTGGAACATGGGGAGGGTCCAGAGATACCGGTCGGCGCACGTCATGGGGTGGTGGACCAGGGTGCCGACCACGTTCACCCAGGCGTTGCGGTGCGTGATCATGACGCCCTTGGGGCGAGACGTCGTGCCGCTCGTATAGTTGATGGCGAGCAGGTCGTTCTCGGAAATCTCGGGGCGATCGAAGGTCGGCGCGGCGTCCGCGACGAGCTCTTCGTACGACGCCCACCCGGCGCGCCCACCCTCGAGGGCCACGAAGTGCTCGACTTCCGGGATCTGGTCCCGGACCGAATCCACGGCTTCCAGAAAATCCTCGTGCGCACACACCACGCGAGCGCCCGAGTGCTCGATCATGTACGCCCAGTCCGAGGGAAGCAGGCGATAGTTGAGCGGCACGATCACTGCGCCCAGCTGCGGTACGGCGTAGTACCCCTCGAGGTGCGCGTGGGTGTTGGGCGCGATGTACGCGACCCGGTCTCCGGGACGAACGCCGAGGCGCTGCAGCACGGCGGACCACCGATCGGCGCGGTCGAGAAACTCCGCGTACGTCCAGCGCGCGTCGCCGTCGACGACGGCCTCCCGGGACCCGTAGAGCGTCCGGGCACGGCGCGCGAACTCCATCGGGGTGAGGGCGGTGTTCATATCCGTGTGCCTCCGGTCAGGTGGGCGCCCCTGCTCGAACGGGGATCGGGAAGCTAGTGGTCCATCCTGGGCGCAGCATCCGGTTCAGGAGATTCCGCGTCGTCTGCGGGCGCGGGGCATCGAAAAAGGGGGCGTCCCCGCATGCCCCGGCGGCGTCAGAAGGTGATGACGAGCAGCGCCAGAACGACCACGGTGGCCGCGATCGACTGCATCACCACCCGGCGCGCCTGGGCCCGTACGGCGGCCAGCTCGTCCGCCTCGGTGATGGGCTCGTATCCGTTACCCATGTCGCGCAGACCGCGCGATGCGAGGCCGATTCAGGTGTGCCCTCGCGCCTGGAAGATCCCGGTGAACCCACCGTACAGGAGCAGGGCCGAAACCGGGTGCGACCAAGGCGCGAGGCCGATCATCGGCGCGACGACGAAGACGAGCGCACCCGCGGCCAGGGCGGCGGCACCGAGTCGTTTCCGCTGGTTCCTCTGGGCCGTCCCGATGTTCGCGATGCAGACTTCGCCGCTCACGCCTCGACGCCCCCGGCCAGACCGAGCCTGTGGTAGTAGATGTGACCCTGATGCCAGCCGACGTGCCAGATGAGGTGGGTGAGGAAGGCGTGCGTCGTGATCCCCCGCAGCCGCTCGGGGACATCGCCGGGGTGCGGCTGTGACATGACCGCGTCATCGAGCCCCGCGAGGATGGGCACGATGGAGTCCCGGCATGCGTGAATGCGCCGAACCACTTCGGCCCGCGAGACGTCGCGCTCTCCGAATTCGGCCTCGCGGTCGCGAACGTAGCCGGTGCCGCCGAGGCCGGCGCCGATGAAGGTGTTCAGCGCCCCTACGGTATGGATGGCGAGCGTGCCGGGAGCGTTCTTCTGCGCGCCGAGGGTCGACCAGAGGTCCCGGTCGCTGCCGTACGCGGCCACCTCGTCGGCCAGCCGGTCGAGCTCACGTCCGTAGATGTTCGCGAAGTCCTGACCCAGCATGCCCATGTCCGTCTCCCGGGTTCACGTTCGTCGGCCGGTGCACCGGCGCCCCGATGCGTACCACGGACCGGCGCGTCTGTGCCGTGGCCCGCGCCGGCGCGCGTGCGCTCCTCAGCGAAAGCCGGGCGGCGGTACCCTCCGGCGCGTCGCCTGCTCGAAGGCGTACGCCAGCTCGATGAGCCTCTCCTCGCTGCACGCGGCTCCGTTGAAGCCGATCCCGAAGGGCGCGGGGCGCGGCTCGAAGCCCTCAGGAAACGGCGGCCCGCCGTCGTTGGGGACGAAGCCGAAGGGGACGACGATCATCGGCGTGCCCGCGCGGGCCGCGAGGCCGGCGCCCCGGCTGCCCGGCGTGAGAATGGCGTCCAGGTCGTGC
>JAURER010000047.1 GCA_030827315.1 Gemmatimonadota bacterium
CGCGACGTCGGCGAGAGCAACTACCTCGGGGCCATGGTGGTCGACCGCCGCGGAAACGCGGCGGCGAACACGGTCGCGGGCGTCGACGGCCAGTTCGTCATCGGCCGCGCCTGGATCTGGAACTTCTTCGGCTCGCGCAGCTTCACCGAAGGCTCGGGCGGCGAAGACACGTCCTACCGCATCGGGTACCAGTACTTCGGCGAGAAGTGGGGTTCTCTGCTGAACCACTACGGCGTGGGTCCCGAGGCCAAGGCTTCGGCCGGCTTCATCGTGCGCGACGATTATCGGAAGACGGAGCTCTACGCCGGCCCCGTCTTCCGCCCCGACTTCCTCGGCCTTCGCCAGGTCCAGCTCTTCGCCGGGGCAGCGTACGCGAGCACCGTGTCCGACAACCGGCTCCAGGACTGGAACGCGGGCTACTTTCTCTCCAACACGTGGGAGTCGTCCGACGAGCTCACGATCTTCATGAACCTCGCAGAGACGGTGGTCGACGACGAGTTCGAGCTGTCCGACGACGTGATCGTGCCTCCGGGTCGCTACGACGGCGATCTGCTCGGCTGGTTCGCGAATACCAGCAGCGCCCGCCCCGTGAGCGTGGGGTCGAACGGGTTCATCTCGAAGTTCCACGACGGCACGCTCGTGACGGTCTCGACGACGCTGACCGCCGCATTCTCCTCACGTCTGGCCCTCACGCCCGGCTTCACGCGCAACGTCGTGGAAGTGCCGAGCGGAGATTTCGTCGCCGACATCACGTCGCTTCGCGCCGCGTACTCCTTCTCGACGAAGCTCTTCGTGAACGCGCTCGTTCAGTACAACAGCCTCGGCAGCGATTTTTCCACGAACATCCGGCTGAACTACGTCCACCGCCCCGGCAGCGACCTCTTCATCGTCTTCACCGAGAACCGGGGCGGGGAAGACTTCGTCTGGAGCCGGCTGGGCGACCGCGGACTCGTGGCGAAGCTGACCTACCTGTTCCGGTTCTGATCCGCGCCCCGCGGTCCGCGCGTGCTGGTCCGTGAGCACGCGCGGACCGCGTCTCGCCGGATGGTGCCGTGGATCGCGTCGCCGTGCCGGGTTACAATCTCTGCGACCCGGTAGCTCAGCTGGCAGAGCAACTGACTTTTAATCAGTAGGTCGCGGGTTCGAGCCCCGCCCGGGTCACTTCGGGTTCGTTATCGTGCAGGCATGGCTTCTGAGTTGTGTTGAGGTAGGCTCTTCCTCATGAGCCATGAGCGCCCTTGCTCCGAGCCCCACGAACTTTCCTCGAACATGGCCCCCACGGACCTCCAGCTGGAATCGGAGCGACTCGTCGTGGTCTTCGGATTCTTCGACCTGCTTCGCCAGGGTACGCTTGACTGACCCGGATCCCGTTCGCGATCACCGGCTCACCACGCCCATCTTCCTCGCACTGAACCGGCGTCCCGAGCGCAGATCCTGAAACCCTGCGGCCCGGAACTGCGTCAGGCAGGATTCCCGCCGTCGACACGGTGCCGGCCAGACTGCTTCAAGCTTGTGCGGGCAAGCTTCTCACGCCACGTTGGGTGGGCAGGCCAGTTCGCAGCTGGAGGGAATGCGCGGTGACTACCTTGTGGCGTTCCGTAACGCTCTGGTTTGCGCGTCGCTCTGCCCCCTCGGCGCCGAGTACTTGTGCGCCCGGATCCGAGCAGGGCGTTCCGCACCCCGAGCACGACGCGGACGCCACGGTGCATCGCGATCTGCCCCCGGGATATACCTATCTGCGCCCGCACCGGCAGGGTGGGCTCGGCACGATCCTCGTGGTTCGCGAGGAACGCTCGGGTCGCGAGGTGGCGCTCAAGCGACTTCGGGACGAATTGCGGCACGACCCCCACTGCAAGGGTCTCATCGAGGCTGAAGCGCGGCTGACCGCGGGCCTGCAACATCCGAATATCGTGCCCGTGTACGACATGGGCGTGGGCCCCGATGGGCGCTTCTACTACACGATGCGACTCGTTCCCGGCCAGACCCTGGACGAGTACGTCGATTCGGTGACCGGGCAGCGGTCGCACCTGCCCGCGAGCCGCACGCGGCGTCGGCTCTTGGACTGTCTGCGCAAGGTGTGCGACGCCATGATGTACGCGCACGCGAACGGTGTCGTGCACCTGGACCTGAAGCCGTCGAACATCCTGGTCGGAGACTTCGGCGGGGTTCTCGTCGTCGACTGGGGATGCGCTGCTCAGGTGAAGCTCGGTTCGGACGGTGCCCTGATCCCGCCGTCACCTCGTGCTCCGGATCCCGACGAAGGAGTGCCCGGAGCCGGCACGTTGAACCACATGGCGCCGGAGCAGTTCAACGGAGACCAGGGCGCTGTCGGTGCGAAAGTTGACGTGTACCAGCTTGGGGGCATTCTCCATGAGATCCTCACGCTGTCCCCACCCGAGGTGTGGTGGCTTCGCCACGCTTCCGGAAGTGACAAGGCCAGATCAGGCGCGAGGCTCCCGCTGGCCCCCACCGTGGGGGGCTTGGCGCGGTCCGTCGGTGGACCGCTGGCTGCGATCTGCCAACGCGCGCTGTCGTCGGATCCGGACCATCGGTACCCCAGCGTGGCGGCGCTCGCCGCGGACATCGACAGCTGGTTCGCCGAGGCGCCCGTGTCTGCGTATCGCGAGGGATTCATCGGAAGGTTGTCTCGGATCATCCGAGGTCATCCACAGGCGGCGTCGCTCATCGCCGTTTCTGCTGTACTGGTGGTCGTGTTCAACCTTCAGCTCCTGCGTGTGACGACGCAGGGCTACGCACAGACCTTGGCGTCGCTCGTGTCGGGACAGGGGCAGGCAGCCGTGGGAGGCGTGTCGGCGCTCCAGGGCCTGTTCGAGAGCCGACAGCAGGTGCCGGATCCGTCCGATTTCGCGGCGCTGGCGGATCTGTATTACGCGAGCTACCCCGGCATCAACGCGCACTCGTGGGTACCTCGAGTCGAAGAATCGCGGCGGGCGATGTTCATCGACGAGGTCCGGGCGTCGGCACCGTCGGACGGAAGTCGCTACGGCTCCTTCACGATTTCGGAGCGAAACGGCGATGGAGTCATGGTACCGGCGGCGAGCCGCGAGACCTACTACCCCGTAACCTTCATCGAGCCCTACGAGGGAAACGAGGAGGCGCTCGGCTTCGATCTCGGCTCGGTGGAAAATCGTCGCGCATTGCTGAGCACCGCCCGATCTCGACGGGGCGTCAGCCTGTCCGAACTCCTCCAGCTGGTTCAGGCAGACGAGGGGCAGGGTGGGTTGCTCGCCGCCGCTGCCGTGCGGCGCCCGGGTGATCCGGTTGATCGGGTACAGGGCTACGTCACGGGCGTCTTCCGGCTCGAGGAATTGCTGGCGTATTCGTGGAGAGAGATCGATACGGAGTACCTGGACGTTCGCCTGTACGATGTGACCGACCCGACTGCTCCCACCGTCATGTGGACCAACGAGCGCGGTTCCGAGGTGCGCATGGGTGCGAAGATCGGTCCGGAGACGGGGCTGTTCGCCATGCGAAGCGAGTTGACCCTCTTCAATCGACGCTGGAGCGTGTGGGTTCGGCCTCGGCCAGCCTTCCTCTGGTACTATCCGCTGTCGCTGGTTCGAAAGTAGGTGCGGGCCCGGAGGTCGTTCGGCACCCGGGGAGGGCGGGTACGAGATCGGCAGGAGCGCCACGTCGCGTCTGTGCGCGTCCGGCGCGCCGTCATACTATCTATCCATGTACTCTTCGCTCGACGCTTTTGCGCCCTGAGAGGTGCCCGATGCTCCCCAGAAGAACCCTGGCCACCGCCGCCGCCCTCGCGGCGCTCTGGATGCCGGAAGTCTCCTCCGGTCAGGCCGTCACGTCCTCCCTGAGAGGGCTGCACGGCATGACCATGACGAACATCATGGCCAGTGCGGAGATGCTCGACGAGTCGCTGTACGCCTTCCGGCCGACCGAGGAAGTCCGTTCGATGGGCGAGCTCTTCGCCCATGTCGCCAGCGCGCAGTTCGGCTTCTGCTCGGCGGCCGCAGGCGAGTCGAGCCCTCAGACGGAGAACTACGAGGAGACGCGCACCACGAAGGCGTCGATCCTCGACGCGCTCTCGTCGGGGTTCGCCTACTGCGATGGGGTGTACGCGCGCATGACCGATGAGATGGGGGCGCGCGGCGTGAACTTCTTCACCGGCCCGAACACCGCGTTCGGCGTGCTCGCGTTCAATTCCGCACACAACTACGAGCACTACGGGAATCTGGTGACGTACATGAGACTCAACGGCATCACGCCACCTTCTTCCATGCGGGAGTAGGCGCCGGGGTCGAACGCGCGGAGGGGGCGGCACCAGCCGTCACCTGTCCGCTCCGTCTCACGCCCTGCTGACGCCACGAGCCCTCCGTGTCCGAGACCACGCAGACGCTCCGCAAGCCGATCTGGCTCACGCTGCTGCTCGCCGTGCTGGCCGCGGCGACGTCCTACGGCGCCGTCCGTCTCCTCGGCTTGCTGGGACGCGACCCCGTAGCGCTGATGGCGGCCGGCGTGGCGTTCCTGCTCCTGGTCGCCACGCTCGACGCCCTCGTTGCCCGCGTCACCCTGCGGGGCGACGAGATCTCGATTACGAGGGGACTGAGGCATCGGCGCTTCTACCGGGGCCACATCGCGACGGTCGGGTGGAAGGCCGGCGAGGGAGTGTCGCTCGAACTCGACGACGGGCTCAGGGTCGAGCTCCCGGAGCTGGGACGAGGCCGGGCTCGGGCCGCCGCCATCCGTGTCTGGCTGGACGAGGCCCGGAGCGCGGAGCCCGCGTCCGACCCCGAGGAGCAGGGGGGGGCGGCGCCCGGCGAGTCGGACGCCGGGCCCGAGGCGACCGGTCGGGGCGCCGCCGACTCCGAGCGCGGGTAGCGCTGCGAAGGACTTACGACAGCCGGTCGCCGGGGATATTGTCCTCGCTGAGGGTGCGCAGGGGCGGGCCGGTCGTCTCGCCCCGTCCTCCGACGGGCGAAGATCCGATGTCTCTGGTCAGAACAGTGGCGGCAAGCGGCGCGGGGGTGAGCTGATGCGGGCCCGGATTCCGTGGAGCGCGGCGGTGCCGCTGCTCGGGCTGGTGGCGGCCGGTGCCTGCGGCGACCCCTCCCGCGAGGCGCTTCCCGTCGGGAAGTTCTTCGACGACTTCTACGCCTCGGGCGTCATCCCCACGGTGCTGGTGCGCTGGGAGATGACCGGGGAGAAGGACGCGATCCTGGACGGGCCGATCGGGTACGGACGCTAGCTCCGCGCGCACGCTCACGGGTTACCAATATTCGCACAGGAAGGGGTTGTTCATGTCTCACCGCATTCTCACCCTGCCGACCGTCCGCCACCTGCATCGTGCCGGTCGTACCGCACTGCTCGTCTGCATGCCCGCGCTCATGCTCGCGCACGCGGCGTCGGCGCAGTCCACGCCCGTTCGGCGCGGCCAGACCGTGTCGGGCACGCTGGCCGAAGGCGACACCCTCCGGTACACGGTGGAGGCCGGTGACGACTACTGGGTCTTCGGCGAAGTGACCCAGCGTACCGTCGACGCGGTCGTGCGACTCGTGGATCCGGACGGGAACCAGGTCGGGCGCGTCGACGGATCGACGCGCGGGGGTGAGCGCTTCTCCGGGCGGCTCCGTGCGGCCGGGCGGTACACCGTGGAGGTCATCCCGTCCGAGGGAACGCATGGGGATTTCACGCTCACGGTGCACCGCCTCGAACCCGTCGAGACGGACCCGAGGAAGCGGGTGGACCAGATCATGGCCCGCTACGACGGGGACGACTCGCCTGGCGCGGCCGTGCAGGTGTGGCGCGACGGCAGGACGATGTACTCGAAGGCCTGGGGCATGGCGAATCTGGCCTACGGGATTCCCTTCGAGCCCGATACCCGCACCAACATTGGCTCGACTTCCAAGCAGTTCACGGCGTTCGCGGTCATGCTGCAGGCCGACCGCGGACTGCTCTCGCTGGACGACGACATCCGCAAGCACGTTCCCGAGCTTCCTGAGTTCGAGCACACGATCACGGTGCGTCACCTCATCACGCATACGTCCGGACTTCGCGAGTTCCTGAACCTGCTCGTGATGTCGGGGCGCCGGATCGATCACGGCGACTGGATCGACCGGTCCGAAATCATCGAGATCGTCCGGAAGCAGCCCGCGCTGCAGAACGTGCCGGGCGCGGAGTGGAACTACAACAACACCGCCTTCGGTCTTGCGGCGTTGATCGTCGAGCGCACGTCCGGCCAGGACTTCCCCACGTACATGCGGGAAAACGTCTTCGAGCCGCTTGGGATGTCGCGCACGCTGGTGCGTGCCTCTCCCGAGCAGATCGTGCCGGAGCGCTCGGAGGGGTACACCCCGGGCGGCGACGGCTTCCGGGAGACCGGCGACCTGGGCGGCGCGGTCGGCGCCGGAGCCGTCTACTCGACGGTCGAGGATCTGCAGACGTGGGTCGAGAACTTCCGGACTCCGCGCGTGGGCAGCGCCGGGATCTTCGAGCAGATGATGACGTCCTACGTGCTCGACGACGGCGAGGAGACCGGGTACGGCTACGGCCTCATGCTCGACGAGCAGCAAGGCCTCCGGCGTGTGCATCACGGCGGCGCGGACGTGGCCCATCGTTCGATGCTTGCGTACTACCCGGACATCCGCGCGGGCATCACCGTCCAGAGCAACCATGCGGGGTTCAACAGCGCCGTCGCCTTCGAGCTCGCCGAGGCGTTTTTCTCGGACGCCATGGAGCCGGAGGATGCTGCGGGTGCGGAGGGCGGGGATTTCGACCTCGCGTCCTGGGATCCCGAGGAGTTCGACGACTTCGTCGGGCGCTACTCGCTGGATGAGGCTCCGGGCTTCATCCTGACGTTCACCCGCGAGGACCAGACGCTCTACACGCAGGCGACGGGTCAGCAGCGCATCGAAGTCCGACCGTTGTCGGATTCCACGTTCGCCCTCGTCGGTGTCGAGGCCTCGGTCACCTTCCATCGCGACGAGGGTGGAGCGGTCACCGGCGCGACGCTCGACCAGAACGGGCTGCATCCGGCGACGCGCCTCGACGGCGGGGAGGCGTCGGAGGGCTGGAAGCCGGGCGCCGACGAGCTGGCGGAGTACGTCGGCCGCTACTTCAGCGAGGAGCTCGAGACCTTCTACACGCTCTCGCTCGCCGACGGCGTGCTGCACCTGGTGCACCTGAGGATGGACGATGCCGACCTCGCTCCGGGCGACGAGGTCGATCGCTTCACCGGGGCCAACCTGCGCTTTGACTTCGAGCGCGACCGGAATGGGCAGGTGATCGGCTTCTACCTGTCGAACGTGCGCACGCGCGACGTGCGGTTCGAGCGGGTCCGCTAGGGTCCCACGGCGACGATCGCTGCTTGCGTCACGCGCTCACTGGCCGACGAGCGCCGCCGTCGGCAGCGCGGGGATGATGCGAAGCGCGTTTTCGTAGTAAAGAGCGCGCAGCACGTCGTCCGGAAGGTCCATGCCGTAGAGCTTCCAGAAGGCGTGGTAGTCGCGGTAGTAGTCGAAGTACTCGTCGGCCGTCTCGAAGACGCGCCAGTAATAGGGGTACTCGTCCGGCTGGAAGGAGTCCTTTCCGAAGAGCACGCGGTCGCGGTACTTCGAGAAGAATTCCGCCGCGAACCGGGGCTGGCGCCCGAGGTCGTACAGGACGGCGCCCACTTCCGCGAGGACGTTGGGGTGCTCGTCGAATATGGCCCCAAGGCGAGCGAGGTCGTGCGTGTGCCACCCCATGTGCGCGAGGATCCAGGTGGTGTTGGGGTGCCTCGCCAGCATGCGGTTCCGCTCCGCCATCAGGTCGTCGAAAGCCGGGAAGCGGGACGGGTCGTTGAAGCGGCGGTTCTCGAAGAGCGCCATCTCCAGCCAGCGCTCGTTGGCGTAGTCGAGCGGCTCGAAGAACTCCGGCGGATCGGCCGTGTGGACGAAGACCGGAATCCCGAGTCGGCCCGCTGTCTCCCAGACGACGTCGAGCTCCGGGTCGTCCATCTCCAGTCGCGTGCCGTCCGCCTTGCGCGTGGTCAGGCCGAAGCCCTTGCCGATCTCCCCGATGCCCACCGCGCCCGCCGCGACGTCCGCCTCGAGCTGGGCGGCGATCCTCGCACCGGAACCGGGCCCCACCCCGTCGAGGTCGAGCGAGGCGAAGAAGACGAACCGGTCTGCGTACCCCGCCTCGCGGACGGCTTCGATCTGCGACCGGAGCCGCGCCCCCGAACTGGGTCGGGCCTGGACCATCACGCCGATGTTCAGCCGGTCCATCTCCGACACCACGCGCTCGATGTCCGCACGGTTGTCGAGCGCGGGCGGGTGCCCGTGGATGTCGACCACGGGAAACCGGGCCCGTGGCACCTCGTGCTCCGGTACCACCAGCGTCGACTGAGGTCTGTACTCCGTGATGCTCGGGACCGGGAGCGTGGGCTCGCGGCCCTGGCCGGGGCGCTGCTGGGCCTCGCATGCGACCGGAGCGACCGCGAGGCCCAGGGCGAGAACGGCTCGAGTCGTGAAGGGGGTGGGGCGCATCGGAATCTTCCTCTGGGCGGTTCGCCGGGCGCGGTGGAGACCATCCCGCGCCGTGGTCGGTGCTTCGGGGCAAGCTGGGGACCGGGTCGTGTCCTGTACAGGGCGGTGCGGGGCCCGGTTTCCGTCGCGCTCTGCACGGGTCCTCCCGCGCCCTGGCTGCGCACTCGACGGCATGGTCAGCCGCCGGCGCATGCCGCATCTTCGGGGCTTCACCGACCTGGGGACGGAAGCCGACGGAGAGAACGAATGACAAAGCGCATCGGGACCGCACCCCTGAACGGCATCCGCGTGTGCGACGTCACGCAGAACCTCGCGGGACCGTTCTGTGCACAGATCCTGGCGGATCTCGGGGCGAACGTCATCAAGGTCGAGCCGCCCGGAGGGGACCTGGGCCGGGCCTGGGGGCCGCCGTTCTGGGGCCGCGACAGCACCCTCTTCCTGTCGGCGAACCGCGGCAAGCGAAGCATCGTCCTCGACCTGAAGCAGGAAGGGGGCATGGAGATCCTGCGGCGCCTCGCGGGGAGCTGCGACGTCTTCCTGCACGCCACGCGCCCCCAGGCGGCGAAGCGACTCGGCATCGACTACGCGTCGGTCAAGTTGTGGCGCGAAGACGTGATCCACATGTCGATCTCGGCGTACGGCCAGGACGGTCCGATGGCCGATCAGCCCGGGTACGACCCCCTGATGCAGGCGTATGCGGGGATCATTTCCGTCACGGGCCAGCCGGGCGGACCGCCGACCCGCGTGGGTGGCTCGGTCGTGGACTTCGGAACCGGCATGTGGGCCGCCATCGCGATCCTCGCAGCGCTCCGGCAGCGGGAAGCGACCGGCGAGGGAGCCGCCGTCGAGGCCTCGCTCATGGACACGTCCCTCGCGTGGGTCTCCTACCACATGATGGGCTACCTCGCCACCGGCGCGATTCCCGGGCCGATGGGCTCCGCGCTCGGCTCCATCGCGCCCTACCGCGCTTTCCCGACGCGGGACGGTCACGTGATGGTCGCGGCGGGCAACGACGCGATCTTCCGGCGGCTCTGCGCCGCGCTGGAGATGCAGGAGGCCGCCTCGGACGAGCGCTTCGCGACGAATCCGCTCCGAGTCGAGAACCGGGACGCACTCGATCCGATCGTCGAGGCAGCCACCTCGCGGCTCGGCACCGCCGAACTGCTCGAGCGACTTCAGGCGGCTTCGGTCCCGGCGTCCGCGATCCGCTCGATCGCGGAGGTCGTCGCGGACCCCCAGGTGCTTCGGTCGGACATGCTGCACCCGGTTCCGCATCCGGAGGTCGAGGAGTACCGCGATGTCTCGCTCCCGCTGCGCATCGACGGCGCGCGGCCCCGGGGCGAAGGGCTGCCGCCCGCCTCGGGCGCCCACACGGTCGAGGTGCTGGAGGAACTGGGCTACGCGCCCGGGGAGGTCGGCGCGCTACTCGCGTCGGGCGCGGCCCGTCCCGCTTCGGAGGAGTGAAGTCCGTGTCGCGTCGAAGCCCCGGACCGTCGCGCACGCGTGCGAAGCCCGTCAGTCGCGCACCAGCGCCACGCGGAACCCGATGATGGCGCGCCGGGCGCCGGGGTCCGCGCCGCCGCGGTTCGCGGCGCGTACGTACTGTTCGGTGTCGCCGAAGGACCCGCCCCGCATGATCCAAAGCGCGTCGGCGCTCAGGTCAATGCGCTCGATCGAGTCGTCGAAGGGGTAGGGCCGGAAGGGGCTGCGGGTCCACTCCCAGACGTTTCCGGCCATGTCGGCGACGGGGTAGGCGCACTCGGGGCAGGGGAAGCTCCCTACGGGCACGGGGGATGCCGCTCGGAAGTTGGCGCGGTCGGTGCGCGGTGCGTCACCCCACGGGTAGATGCGTGCGTCCGTGCCACGCGCCGCCTTCTCCCACTGCGCTTCCGTCGGCAGCGCCACCCGCCACCCGTCCGCCACGAGCCCCGCCAGCGAGTCGGGCAGGGCGCCGGGAGGCGTCCGCAGCCGGGTGTCGAGCCAGCGGGCGTAGGCCACCGCGTCCGGCCAGGAGACCCACGCCACCGGGTGGGAAGGCGGGTCCTGCAGTGTCCGGGTGTCTGGCACCGGGTGGCGCGTGTCGCCCACGAATGCCGCGTACTGCGCGACCGTGACCTCGAAGCGGCCGATGAAGAAGGTGGGGATGTCGGGCGTGCCCTGAACCCTCCCCTCGCCCCACCACTCGATGTCGAAGGCGAGAGAATCCACGCCCGGGTCGCTCCCCATCGTGAACGGACCCCCGGGGATCTCCACGAAGCCGAGGGTCGAATCGTCCGGCATGTACCACGCATCGGCTCGAAAGCCGTCGAGCTGCCCCACGGGCGGGAGGCCCGGCAGGGGATCGGCCTCCGCGGCGCGGTCGTCCGCGGTGCGCGAGAGCATCAGCGCGCTCCAGACGGCCGCCACCAGCCCCGCGGCCGCCAGTACCACGCCCCGCGAGCGCCGTGGCCGTTCGCTCATGCGACGCCCGAGGGGGGCTCGCCTCCGGTCGGCGCGCTCCCCAGGCGCGGGTCGCATGCGAACCGCCATCCGTGATCACACGCGCGAAGGTAGAGCTCCGACTCGGGCGCCTGCATGAGGTTCAGCCCCCCTTCACGAAGAAGGAGTCTCAGGTCGAGCGATCGTGGCTCCGCCCGGGCGTTCGTACCGGGGTCGACGAGGTTCACGCAGGCGGGCTGGAAGCGAAGCTCGCACGCGCGGGCGAAGTAGCGTTCCCCCAGCTCGGCGTCGGCCTCCACCACCAGGCCTTCGGCATAGTGCAGACCGAGCTCGTTGCACGCCCAGGCCGAGTTGTCTCCGCAGTAGCTCGCCTCGATGGAGAGGAGTCGCTCGCAGGCGTTCGCTCGACCATCGGCGCATGCGGCCTGCCAGAACGGGACGGAGTCGCCGGGGTGCCTGCCGTCCGTGCGCCCGGCGGCGGTCATGATCGCGAAGAACGCGACCCAGACCCCCATGGCCGCGAGGTTGCGCATGCCGCCGGGGAAGAGAACGGAAGGCGTGAGGCTGTCGGGACGTCGGGCCCCGGCTTCGCGTCGTGCACCCACGTTCCGCACGAAGTGGTCGATTCCCCGCACGCTGAGGTTCAGCAGGGGCACGCAGAGCAGTTTGTCGTAGAACGTCGGGGCTCCGGCCGCTCCGAGAATGGAGTACAGCGCGAAGACGCCCAAACCGTAGAGCGCGCCGAAGAGCGACTTGCCGAGCGGAGTGCGTGGCGAAGTGGAGGGGTCCGTGACGAGCAGGTGAAGTCCGAGGAAGACCGCGGTCGGGATCTCGGAGTCGACGAAGTACGGGACCCCGGTGACCGAGGCGTAGAGTGCGCTCAGCCCGAAGAGCACCGCCGCGGCCGTCCCGGCGATCAGCGTGATGGAAAAGAAGTGCATCACCACCAGGCCGACGAGAAACAGGTACAGATAGATGTGCGGCGCCAGCGTGAGCGTCGAGGCGATCTCCCGGCCCCACGTCAGGTCCGTCGTACCCGTCGCGATGAGGACCAGGGAGAAGAGGCCGAGCGCGAATGCCGACGGGTTGAAGATGTGGACGTGGCGTCCCTCCCGATGCCAGCGCACGAACTCCTTCCCCAGGAAGCCCACCCCGACCATCAGGAACTGCAGCCAGAACCAGTCGTCCCGAAACCAGAGGAACAGGTTGATGCTGAAGATGATCGGGACCGGGCCGAAGCCCAGCACGTATCGCTCGCCGCGCGACCACGCCAGCAGCATCGAGAAGGCGTAGGCGAAGACCACCTGAGCGGCGAGGAGGACCGCCATCGCGTAGACCGGTCGCCAGTGCCATCCCCAGTACGCGAGGACGGCCATCTGGCAGCACGCCTGGATGTAGTGCTGAGCGCGCAGCGAGATCTCGATCGTGGGCGCCCACCCGCCGCGACGCGCGGTGAAGGCGAGAAGCGCCGCCCAGGCCAGGACGAACCCGGCGGCCCCCAGAAAGGACTGCGTGAGCAACGCCGACCCCTGCACCCTGGGCGTCAGTGACAGCAAGCCGATCGTGATGCCGAGTGCCGCGGGAAGCAGGAGCGTGACAGTACCGCGCGTCTGGCGGAAGATCGAGTCCAGAGCGGACAGAGTCGAAGTGTGTGCGGCGCGGGCCGCAGGTTCGGGGGTGCTCATTCGGGACTGACGCATCGACTTGGCTTTGTGACACGGTCGGAGGCGCGCTAAGCTAGGTCGGCGGAGCCGACGCGTCACGGCCGACGGTACGACCGAAGGCGTCGCGCTCGAGGCACCATCTCGAGGCCGGGGGGTCCCAGTGGACGCCTCGAGCGATCACGTACAGAGCGGACAGCGGTTCAAGGTGAACGAGAAGGACTTCGAAGAAGTCAGAGCGCGGGAGTTTGGCCGCCTGGATGCAGGCGGTCACGTGTACCTGGATTACACGGGAAGCGGCCTGTACGCCGAATGCCAGCTGCGCCAGAATGACGCCTTCCTCGAGCATCACGTGCTGGGGAACCCACACTCGGAGAACCCGACGTCGGCCAGCGCGACCGAACGCGTGGAGGGAGCCCGAGCCGATGTGCTGGACTTCTTCGGGGCGGACCCGCAGGAATACGCGGTTGTCTTCACGTCGAACGCATCGAACGCCCTGAAGCTGGTCGGCGAGTCGTTTCCCTTCCGCCCCGGCTCCCGATTCACCCTGCCTCGGGACGCGCATAACTCGGTCCTCGGCCTACGCATGTTCGCGCAGGCGAGAGGGGCCTCGGTCGACTACCTCCCTCTCGACGACGAACTGAGGCTCGATCGCCGGGTCCCCATACCTCCCGCTGGCGAAGGACCGAGCCTTTTCGTCTTTCCTGCGCAGTCCAACTTCTCGGGTGTGAAGCATCCCCTGTCATTGGTCGAGCAGGCCCGGGACGTTGGCTACCGGGTCCTCGTGGATGCAGCCGCCTACGCGCCGACGAGCCAGCTGGATCTGAGTCGGAACCGGCCTGACTTCGTCGCCGTGGCCTTCTACAAGATGTTCGGCTACCCCACCGGCGTCGGTGCGCTGCTCGCGCGCCGGGAGGCGCTCGATGCCCTCGAGCGGCCATGGTTCGCAGGGGGCACCGTTGATTTCGTCTCCACGCACACCGGCGTGCATCAGTTTCGAGCGGATGCCGAGCGCTTCGAGGACGGTACGCCGAACTTCCTGGGGATCGCAGCGTTGGCGCCGGGGCTTGGGTTCCTGCGCTCGTTGGGGATGCACAACGTCGCCGATCACGTCACGCGACTGACGGATCGCCTGCTCGAGATGTTGCAGGAGCTGCGCTACGAGGACGGGTCCTCCGCCGTTGAGTTGTACGGCCCGAAAGACACCACGGACCGCGGCGGCACGATTCCCTTCAACCTGCTGGACCACTCGGGCCGGGTCGTGCCCTACGAGCTCGTCGTGCGGGCGGCGGCCGAGAACAACATTTCGATGCGTGGCGGCTCCTTCTGCAATCCGGGTGCGGGTGAGAAGGCCCTCAACCTCGGTGTCGACGAGGCGTTCGGATGTATGCCCGATGCCTCGGCGACCGAGACCGGTGACCGGGCTCGTGCGGGATCCGTGCGGGTGTCCGGCGCGCTTCGGATCTCGGTCGGTATTCCTACCGTGTCAGCAGATCTGGATCACCTCGCTGCGTTCCTCTCGGGGTTCATTGCCGCCCGCTCCTGGGAGACCACCGGCGCGGACTGAGTCAGTCGAACGGGCGCGGCGTGGTACCGGCGGGGGACTGCCACGAGGCCACGCCTGTCGCTGGAGAGGTGTGGAAGAGCGGGGCAGGTCGTATTGTTTCTCCCTCTGTCACGCGGGGTGCGGGCCGACCCATCCCTCTCGAAGAAGAGTCCGAGCCATGAAGATCCCTGTTGTCACGTCCCGTCCGTCGTGGGTGAACTTCTCCACGCGTGCCTTCCCTTTGCGCTGGGCGGCCCGCGTCGTCGTGGCGGGCCTCGTGTTGGCGGCCCTCGCCTGTGGTGGTGGGGGCGATGCGACGATGCGAGGGGATGGACCCGGCGTTTCGTCCGCCTCGGGAGCCGGGCCGTCTTTTGCCGTCGATCCGTCGTGGCCGCGAACCATGCCCGACGACTGGATCATGGGCTCGGTCACCGCGGTCTTCGTGGACGCCCGGGATCACGTCTGGGTGACCCACCTCCCGGAGACGCTGACCCCCGAGGAGACCTCGGCCACCCAGGACCCGCCGATCGGCCTCTGCTGCCGCTCGGCGCCTGTCGTCGTCGAGTTCGACGCCCAGGGCAACGTGGTCCAGGGGTGGGGCGAGCCGTGGAACCAGGATGTCGCGGACTTCCCCCGCAACGCGCACGGTCTCTTCGTGGATCACAATGACAACGTCTGGATCGGAACGTACCGGCACCACCGCGTCATGAAATTCACGCGCGACGGCCAGCTGCTGATGCAGCTCGGTGAGTACGACGTCACCGGAGGCAGCAACGATCCCGATCTGCTCGGCGGACCTGCCGGGATCTGGGTCGACCCTGGCACGAACGAGGTCTTCGTCGCCGATGGCTACGGAAACCGACGCGTCGTGGTGTACGACGGAGACACGGGGGCGTACAGGCGGCACTGGGGTGCGTACGGGGAGACACCCGACGACGCGTACCAGTACGACTGGGGTGGGCCCGACCACGAGACCTCGCCCCCTCGTCAGTTCTCGACCGTGCATGGGCTGGTCGGGTCCGACGACGGACTGATCTATGTCGCCGACCGGCGAGGCAACCGGATCCAGGTCTTTCAGCAGGACGGCACCTTCGTCACCGAGAAGATCGTCCAGCCGCGCACGCTCGCGTCGGGCTCGGCGTTCGTGATCGCCCTCTCGCCCGACCCGGAGCAACGCTGGCTGTATCTGGCGGACGGTACCAACCACAAGGTCTGGATCCTTCGTCGCTCCGATCTCGAGGTCGTGGGAGACTTCGGGCGCGGTGGTCGCCAGGTCGGGCAGTTCCTGCGCCCGCACGGCATGGGCGTGGACTCGCAGGGCAACATCTACGTGGGCGAGGCCTCGACGGGCCGTCGCGTCCAGAAGTTCAGCATCAGCGGGGGGTGATGTCGTGAATCGAGCGATCCGAGTGCCGCGCTCGTGCCGTGCGCCCCTCTCGTTGGCGGTTTTGGCCGCGTCGGTCGCGTTGCTCCCGGCGCACGGCGTGGCCCAGTCCGCCTCGGACATCGTCGAACGGATGCTGTCCGAGTACGCGCGTCGCGTCGCGGGGGTGGACAACTACACGCTCGTCCAGCAGACGATGGGCTTCGAGACCGTGTCGTACTTCGAGAAGGAGATCGTCGACGGCCGGCCGGTCTTCCGCTCGCGGTCGAGCGTCACGGCCCTGGGCGTCACCGCTGAAGTCTCCGAGGACAACGGTGTGGACGACGTGTACGCCATCGGTGAGGAACTCGGACGCAGGGGCAGGTACGCCGGCGTGCGGAGCGTGGACGACTATGACCTGCACGTCATCGAGGTCAGCGACCTCACGGGGCTCGACTTCGGCGCGGACCTCGCCCCGGACTCCGACTTCCGCCCCAAAAGCGGGACGTTCTTTCTGGATGTCGACACGTACGTCCCCCGGCGCCTGGAGTTCGTCGGCTCGCTCACCAACGAGGAGGGCGTCCACGACATCACGAGCATCATCGAAATGGGGGACTACCGCGAGGTACAGGGCATGCTCGTGCCGCACCGCACCGTCGTGACCATCGAGGGGCTCGGCGAGGCGATCGACGCCGAGACCCGGGCCCAATTCGAGGAGATGCAGCGCGAGCTCGAGAAGCTTCCTCCGCAGCAGCGGGCCATGGTCGAACAGATGATGGCGGGCCAGCTGGAGCAGTTCCGCTCGATGATGGCCGGGGAGGACGCACCGATGACGTTCCAGGCGCTCGTCACGGCCGTGCGCGTGAATCAGGGGCCGCCGGCCCGCTGAGCAGGTAGGGTCGAGTAGCAACGAGCTACAGCAAGAAATCTCATAAGCCCATGGTGGGACGCACGATCTGCCGCCCTTGCTGATTATCGATGCTCAACGCTGCAGCACTGAATCGACACAAAAGCCGGCCCAATCGGCACACGAATTGACACATTGCTCTGTGGGGGACGGCGCAGAAGCGCGCGCACCGAGAGCATTGGGGCGCGAGAAGGCTCGAACTCGAACAGCTCGAGCGCATCGCCATCCAGCTCGCGCTGGCGGAGGCGGGGTGGCACCAAGGCAGGGCCGCGGAGACTCTGGGTGTGTCTCCGCGAACGCTGCACAGGAAGATTCGGACGCTGGGACTCGAACG
>JAURER010000062.1 GCA_030827315.1 Gemmatimonadota bacterium
AGCGACGTCGACCCCGCTCCGTCACGACCCGGTCTCGGGACTGAACCGTCTGCGCCGCACCGTGTAGAGTAGCCACCCGGCGCGAGTGCTCGTGCGCCAGCCCGCCCCGATCAGGAGATTCCATGCCCGTTCCCGCCCACCGCGGCCGGCCCTTTGCACTCGGCCTCGCCGCCGCCG
The DNA here is from genome assembly GCA_030827315.1 of Gemmatimonadota bacterium. Classification (GTDB taxonomy): domain Bacteria; phylum Gemmatimonadota; class Gemmatimonadetes; order Longimicrobiales; family Gaopeijiaceae; genus UBA2589. The sequence continues at coordinate 178 of JAURER010000062.1, forward strand.
CACCGTCGGAGTCGCAACCGTCCGTAGCCGACCTCGCCCCGGTCACGAGCGTGGAGGGCATCATCGAGTACCAGCTCGACACGGTGAAGCTCACGATCGTGAAGGGCGGCGCCTTCGCGGGCACGCGCACGCCCACCGGGTGAGTCCGTCGACCGACGTCCACGGCGTTCTGTCCGCGATTCCCGCTTCGATCCCCCCGATCGGTGCGGGGATCGTGGGTCTGGTGCACGCCGGGAGCGCGTCTGCGGCACCCTTCCTGATCGAGGGCCACCGGTGCGCCATACACGGCTCCGGACGTGGAACGGAGACCCGCGTCACCTTCGAGAGCGGGTCCGCCGTCGACGCCGTCGACGCGTCGCTCGGCGACGCCGTGAACGTGCTGCGTGCACCCGGGCTTTTGCGACGGGAGCGCGCGGGGCGCCGGGGCACGGCGACCGAGACGCTCCTCGTGGCGCCGACGCTGCCGATCGCCGTGATCCAGTGGACCGCCCCGGCACGCTCCCTGCCGCAGCGGATCCGCGTCGCGCTCGTTCCGTCCGGGCCCGGGGGCAAGGGCAGCCCGGCCGCGGGTCTCGCAGGGATCTCGATCACCGGCGCGCCCGGTGTCGTGCTTCCGGGACCCGATGCCTCCTGCCTCGTCCTCGCGGTCGTGCCGTCCCCGGTGCGCGTGGATATCGAGGAGGACGGCCGAAGCGTGGTGTTCGTGATGCCTCCGCCCGCGGGCGGCGGGGACGGCGTCGTCACGCTCCTCGCGGCCGGCGGCACGCCGACCGACGTACGCGCGGCGCTCGCGGCGGCGGCGCACACGCCGGCCCACGCCGTCCGGGCGGCCATGCCCCCCGACGAGGACGGCATGACCTTCGAGACGGGCGTCCACGAGATCGACGAAGGCTTCGCGTGGGCCCGGGTGCGCCTGCGCGGACTCGCGGCGCGGCTCGAAGGGGTATCCCCGCGCGGGAGGCTCGTGACCGGCCTCGCCGCGCTCGCGGCAGGAGACGAGGAGTCCGCTCGAACGGCACTCGCCACCCTTTCCCCCGGCGGGCCGGAACATGCCCTCGTCGCTGCCCGGCTCGCGGCGACCCTCGGCGATCCGTCCGCCGCGCTCGCGGCTGCCGACGCGTGGACGGCGAGCTCGGGTGCGACCTTCGGCGCGTCCGCGCAGGCGGACGAGCTTCCCCTCCTCGGTCTCGCGGCGAACGCGCTCGCGGACGGCCTGCGCTACGCCGCGCCCGACACGGTCATCGCAGACCTGCGACGCCTGGCCGCCACGGCCCGCGAGCCCCGGGGGGAGGAAGGAAGGACCGACGGCCCTCGGCGCCGGCTGCCCATGGCGGGCCGAGCCCTAGAAACACCCGACGCCGGCGCCGGGCCGAGGGCGGAAGCGCTCTGGTGGTCCCGGCTGCTCGACGGCACGCCGGACGTCGAGCCTCCTCCCGCGCCCGGCGCCGCCGCGGATCTGCGCCGTGCGGCCGCGGCGTTCGTGGCGAACCCGGACGTCGGCTGGACGCTCTGGCGCGAGGTCCTGGCGCGAGGCATGGCCGACGGCCCGGCCGGCCCCGCCACCTGGGACGGGATCCGGGGGCGAACCGATGCCGAGCCGAGCGTGACCCCCGAGCTCCTCCTCACCGCCGCCCACGGACTCCTCGGAATCGCGCCCGACGCCCCGGTGGGCCGCCTCGTACTCGCGCCGCGGCTACCGTCGCACGTCCGGTCATTCCGGGTCCGTGGCATTCCGCTCGGCCGCGCGCGCCTCGCGATGTCGTATGAACGCGTGGGCGTTACGCACCGCTTCACGCTCACCCCCGAGATGGCCGCCGTCCCGCCGCTGATCGTGTTCGAGCCGACGGTATCCGGCGAAGTCCTCGCGACCCGGGTTGATGGAGAGGCCGCGGAGCTGGACGTGAAGTCGTTGGCCCGACGTGCCGCAACCGGCGGCGCCCTGACCCTCGTTCCGGTGCAGCTCCCGCTCGACGAAGTTCGGACCGTAGAGATCGACGTGCGACCCGGCACGCCCTGACGGCCGACGGGGCCGGAGCGCGATGCGCCCCGGCCCCGTCGGCACTCGAGCCTTCGAGCGCGTCAGCTCTGTTCCACGTACCCTTTCTCGGCCAGAAGCTGACGCAGGCGGCGCTGGCGTTCGGGCAGGGTCGTCTTCGCGATTTCCCGGGCGAACTCGATGCGATGCGGTTCCGTCACCTTGTCCAGAACGGCGATGGGCGCGCCGTAGCGGAGGAGGATGCGCTTGGCGTCGACGGCGACGGAATCATTCACGGGCTTCGTCACTCAGCTGGAGCAGAAACGGGAAAGCCGCAAACGATAACCGGAATCGCGTACCCGGTTCCAGTCTGGTCGGCCGTTCAGTGGAGCGGGCCGGCCGTGCCGTCCTCGTTCCCGACGAGGTCGATCGTCGGACTCGGCATCACGAGCGGTCCGTTCAGATAGAAGCGGGGGACCTCCACCCTGAAGCGCTCCCCGCCGGGACGCACGAAGGTGTAATGGCCCTCCATGTAGCCGACCGGAGAGCGGAGCACGCAGAAGCTGCGGTACTCGTGGGAGTCACCGGGGTGCAGCAGCGGCTGCTCGCCGACCACTCCTTCCCCGTCCACCTCCGAATCCTCACCCGCGGCATCGTGGATCCGCCAGTGGCGGAAAAGGAGCTGTGCCGTCGCGTCGCTCTCGTTGGCCATGTGGATTGTGTACGAGAACACGAACGTGCCGTCCTGCGGATCGGAGTCCGCGAGGGAGAAGCGGGGCCGCACGCGGACCCGGATTCCTTGCGTGGATTTCTCGTAGTGCATCGTCCCTTCCGGGGCGCGGGGCATGACACCGACGACGAGCTCTACACCGGCCCTCGCGGAAAGTGCGCGGTGCGCGCCGGCCGGTACCGGGAACCGCCCGTCGGCCCCCGCGGACTCCGCGGCCCCACGCGCGGTCAGCTCCGGTCGATGAGAACCGTGTGCTTGCGCCCCACGGAAAAGAGGATCGAGCCGCCCAGCAGATTGACGACCGCCGCGGACAGCTCGTCGTTGTCGACCACGACCGAAACCGCGATGAGCTGGACCGTTCCGGGTTCACCCGGGATCACGACGGGCGAGATGTTCTCGAAATCGAGCTGATAGCCGTTCCCGTCGGCGAAGGAGTATCCCTCCGGGACGTACGTGGCGAGCTCCGGCGGCACGGTTCCCTGCGGTGCTTCTCCGGGCCAGGCGTTCCGGTCGGCGTTGAAGCTGAGCGTTGCCACGCGCACGACCTCGAGATCCGCTGCGACCTCGGTCGCGCGCGCGCGAAAGGTGACGCTGCGCAGGTTGGGAATCGCGATCCCCGTCACCAGGCCCACGATGGTGAGCGCCATGAGCAGCTCGATCAGCGAGAAGCCGGCACGTCGAGCGCTTCGGGCAGGCATCGGCCCCGGACGAGCGGTGGTCATGACCTTCATCCCGGGAGGTTCAGTGGGCCGAGCCACTCGGCGGGATTGTCCACAGCCGAGTTGAATTCGATCTGGTCGTCACCGACGGACATGACGAGGATGTACATCGAGTCGCCCTGGAACGTGTATCTGAGCCCCTGGGCCCCGAGGCCGCTACCCGCCTCCTCGAGCGTCGCCGGGAGGCGGCCATTCTCCCTGCGAAAGCGCTCGATCCGCATGATCGCATCGAAGTAGATGCCCCGACGCGTCTGCGTGCTGACCTCCTCGACGGACCGCGCATCCACGTTCGGGCTCACGACCAGGAAATCAGGCGACGCGATCAGGAAGTAGAGCGCGAGCACACCGAGATTCACCGTTACGGGCATGATCCACCGGGGAGGCCCCTTCGGCGCGCGCTTCACGTTCGCGGCCTTCTCCCGCTCGGCGGCGTGCTTGAGCACCTCCGCGACGACGTCCGCGGCCTCCTGGCCCGGAGCGGCGTGCCTGGCGTGATACGGCCTTACCTGATCCTGATCGCTCATCGCACCGGTTGGACGGAAACGGGGGCGCGGCGGGGCGCACCTCCCGATGGACGGACGTCGAACGTCCGTATGAGAGATACTAATGAGTCCCCGACCCGCGTCGATAGGGGCGTGCGGCCCGGCCCGGTCGACGGTGGATCCGACGGTCGGTACCTTCGGGCATGACCACGCGCCCCTTCTCCCGGTCGGTCGAGGACTACCTCAAGACGATCTACGAGCTGTCGGCCACGGGTGACCCGGCGTCGACGTCTGCGATCGCCGAAGCGCTGGAGATCCAGCCGGCGTCCGTGACCGGCATGGTCAAGCGGATGGCCGAGTGGGGGCTCCTGGAGCACGTGCCGTACAGGGGCGTGAGGCTCACCGGGCCCGGCACGCGGGAGGCGCTCTCGATCGTGCGGCGGCACCGCATCCTCGAGACCTACCTGTGCGACCGCCTGGGCTACGCGTGGGACGACGTGCACGACGAGGCCGAGCGACTCGAGCACGCGGCATCGGATCGGCTCATCGAGCAGATGGCGCTCGCGCTCGGCTTCCCGAGTCACGATCCGCACGGGGCGCCGATTCCCTCCTCCTCCGGAGACGTGGAGGCGGCCGTCCGCGTCACGCTCGCGGACGCGGAGGCCGGCGAACGCCTGGTGATCCACGCCGTCCGGGACGAGGATCCGGCCGACCTTCGTTCCATGGCCGCAGAGGGTCTGGTGCCCGGGGCCCGGGTCACGGTCGACGGCACGACATTGACCGACGGATCCGTCCAGATCGACCTGGCAGGCAGCGAGGGTGGTGCGCGCAGCGTGCCCGCACACCTGGCGCGCAACGTCTACGTCGTGCCGGACGAGAAGTGACGGCCCCACGCTCGGCCCTCGCTGCGCTTCACCCCTCCGGCGCCTCCGCTTCTCTCACCCCGTCGGCAGCAGACCCGGGCAGTCGACTCCGCTCAGGAGCGGCGCGGCGCGTGCCAGGACCTGGAAGGTGTGCCCGTACGTCGCGCCGAATACCCCGGTGCCGGCCCCACGCAGACTCGCGATCCGGACCTGGCCGGACGGGTTGAAGTTCCCACCCCGGGCCCAGTTCACGTAGTTCCGGTCGACGGCGGTGATCGAGATCTGCGCCCTGGAGCCGGCGGGCAACCCACGCTGAAGGCGCAGGGCCACGTCCTGATCGAGGTCGAGGCGATTGAAGACGCCGAACTGGGAGGGAAACACGATCGAGGTGTCCGAATCGGCGACCGACAGGCCGAGCAGGTACAGCGGATCGTCCTTGGCCTCGATCCCCTCCGGCTCCAGTGCCGCCGGCAGATCCCGGATCGAAGTCTCGTTCAGGTATGCCCACGCGCGATCCGAGCGTGACCAGCGGACGTCCATCAGAACGTCGGGAGGAAGACGACACGTTTCGGGATAGGGCAGGTCGAACCGTCCGGGCACCTGCGTGGCCCCGAAGATGATCCCGCCGTCGGCGAGCAGGATGTCGACCTCGAAGATGTCGCCGGGTGAGAGGACCGTCGTCGTGGCGTCGTCGACGAGGAAGCACGCTCCGGGTTCGAGCAGGGGAGCGGTTTCCACGCAGTCTTCGACCGCGGCGCCCGGAACGAGAAAGGAAAGCCCGTCCGATCGGCGAATGGTGATCCGCGCATCGAAGAGATCCTCGACGCTCGTTCCCGTACCGACCGTGCGGTGCAGGAAGGCGCGGACCTCGTTGTCCTCGGGGTCGGACGCGAGGTTGACGTAGACCTCGGCCACGACCACGTCCTCGGCGTCGACGAGCGTGATCTCCTCGAGCTCGCATGCCGCCGCGCCCGCGCCGAGCAGCACGAGCGCCACCATCCGGCGCATCAGAACGACACCTCGAGTCCGATGGTGGGCAGCACGGGGAACATCGAGATCCCCGAGCGGACCGCGGGATCGAGGTTGTACTCGTAGAAATAGAAGAGGACGTTCTTCCGGTTGTAGACGTTCACCAGGTTCACGTAGGGCGTGAGACGGCCCCACGACTTCGGGAACGTCCGTCGGAAGCTCACGTCGAGCCGGTGATACAGGGGGTAGCGCGCCGAGTTTCTGTCCCCGAGCACCACGGCGTACCCGCCGTCCTCGCCCTCCGTCCCGGTCCAGTCGAGGCCGCCGCTCTCCACGTAGCGGGGCGAGTAGTACGCGTATGAGCCCAGCGCACGGGTGTAGGGTAGGCCCGTTCCGAAGTTCCATCGCACCCCGCCCTCCCAGCCCCACGGGGCCGGATAGCGGAGCACGACGTCGAGATCGAGGCGGCGGTCGAAGACCGGCGCGTAACGGATGTCAGGCGCGTCCGGGACCGGGGAGGTCGGGTCCGGGAAGATACGCTCCGCCTTGAGCCAGGAGGCCGCGAGCCATCCCGTGACGGCCCCCGTCTCCTTGCGCAGCAGGAGGTCCGCGCCGTAGGAGACGCCCTCCCCGGCCAGGATGTCGTCCAGCGGATCGTTCGGATCGTCCGACGGATTGAACGTGACCACGCCGTCGAAGGACCTCAGGTACGCCTCGACGGACCAGAACCAGTCGATGTCCCGGTATCCCTCCACGCCCAGCTGGAGCTGATCGGAGACCGTGTGCGGCGCCCGCTCGCCGGAGATCACCCAGATGTCGAGTCCGACCGGAAGCTCCTCGTCCCTCAGGGAGTGCAGGAACTGAGTGTAGCGACCCGCTGCGAGCTTCACGGCCAGATCGCCACCGCCAAAGAAGCGCTTCACGGCCAGGCGAGGGGCGACCTCGCCCACCCCGGCGCCTGGCTCCGGGCGGAATCCATCCAGGCGCACCCCTCCCTCGACGAGCCACGCGCGCGGGGCCGACCAGCGCGCCTGTCCGTACACGCCGGCCAGCCACCCCTGGCCGACGCCGGCGCCGAACGTCGTCCCCCCGCTGGTGAACCGGTTTTCGTAGGAGAGGCGCTCCAACGACGAACCCAGCTGGAACGACCAGTGCGGCGTGGGGCGTGTGTCCAAGTCCACGCGCACCTGACCCTGCTGGATGCGGCTTCGGACGTCCGTGTCCGCGAAGTCCGGGAAGAGCAGGCCGGTGGAGAACCGGCTGAAGTTCGTCCCCACGCGCAGCGAGCCCCCGCCCCGACGCGGGCGGGTCCAGGACGTGCCCACGGCGTCATTGCCCCAGTCCCAGTCGATGCGCAGGGGGAAGTCCTCGGCGTCGATCGAAGTGAGGTCGAAGACATCCTTGCCCGTGTAGGCGGTGACGGTGAGGCGGTCGCCGCCCGGGCTCCACCCCTCCACGAACGCCTGGAAATCCGTGAGGTGATAAGGAAAGTCGAAGGCCGGCCGGAAGAGGACGTCGAAGTACGACCGCCGTGCCGATACGCGGTACCGGAGGCTCGAAAGGCCCACTCCCTTCGCCGCACCCTCCGGGACGCGCCCGCCCGCCGCGACGCGCGTGGCGAGGAGCGACACGGCGGCGTCCACGCCGAAGCTCCGCCCCCCGGCGTCGCTCTCGATGTCGAGCACGGACGACACCCGCCCCCCGTGCTCGGCCGCGAACCCTCCCGACTGGAGTTCCACCCGATCGATCATGTCCGCGTTGAACACCGAGAAGACGCCGCCCAGGTGGAACGGCGAGAAGAGCGGAATTCCGTCGAGAAGGATGAGGTTCTGGTCCTGGGATCCACCCCGGACATGGAACGCGGCCGAGAAGTCCGACGTCGACACGACCCCGGGCAGGACCTCGATGGCCCGGACCGGATCCGGTTCCGCCACGCCGGGCACCATCCGCATGTCGTCGAGCTGCAGCTCGCGAACGGTAGCGCCGCCGATCTCCTCGAAGCGCACTCGTGCACGGCTGCGTTCCGCCTCCACGGCGATCCCTTCGACCTCCAGGGCGCTGGCGGTCAGCGTGACGTCGACCTCGAGCGTGGCGCCGAGGCCAAGATCCACCGTCCGGGAGTACTCCGCGTATCCGAGGGCCTGGACGCGCAGCTCGTACGAGCCGGGCACGACGCTGGACAAGCGGAAGGAGCCGAGCCGGTCGGTGTCCGCCACGTGGAGCCGCTGCTCTCCACGGAAAAGCGACACGGTCGCACCGTATACCGCCGCCGCGTCTTCCTCGCGCACGCTTCCCTGCACCGTGGCGAGCTGTGCCGCGCCCGGCGCAGCCGAAAACGCGGCCGCGCCCATGGCGATCCACAGCAGGCTGACGACTCGCAGACTCATTGATTCACCGATCGATCGCCGGTCCACTCCGCCACCCCGGCGGCGACCCGTCGTCGTTTCAGGTACATTCCCGACGCTGACGTACGCGCTGTCCCGAGCACGGATTACGGGAGGCCGGAAGCGGACCTTTCCGTGCGGACGGTGCAACCCCCGAAGCCCTCGGCCGGGTCCACCATGACCGACCACGACGCTCTCGAGCGGCTGGCACACTGGCCACGCCGGCCGTTCGCCGATCTCCCCACGCCTCTCCTCCGGGTCGACCGGCTCGCCGGCCGCCTCGGCGTGCCCCATGCCTACGTGAAGATGGATGCGGAGACGGGTTTCGCGCTCGGAGGCAACAAGGTGCGCAAGCTGGAGTTCGAACTCGCCCCGGAGCGACTGGCCGGCGTGACCTGCCTGATCACCGCGGGTGGCCCCCAGTCGAACCACTGCCGGGTGACCGCCGCCGCCGCCGCGCGGCTGGGACTCCGTTGCGTGCTCGTGCTGAACGGACCCGAGCCCGAGCACCCGACCGGCAACGCGCTCCTGCACCGACTCTTCGGCGCCGAGATCGTCACTGTCGCAGACCGTGCTCTGCGGGGCCCGACGATGGAGGCGGTGGCCCGACGCATCGCCGGCGAAGGCGGACGGGCACTCATGCTCGCCCTGGGAGCATCGACAGGCCTGGGAAGTCTCGGATACGCCGCGGCGGCGGTGGAACTGTGCGCACAACTCGACCGGCTCGACGACGGCTGCACGAGCAGTACGGTCTGGCTGTCGAGCTCCTCGTGCGGGACGCTGGCGGGTCTCATCCTCGGTCTCTCGCTGCTGGGCCGCACCGACATACGCCTTGTCGGCGTAAGTGCCGATGCCACGGCGGAAGAACTGCGAACGACGTCGCTCGCGCTCGCGTCCGAGGGTGCCGCGCTCCTCGGCAGCGGGACCCGGCCGGACCGGATCCCCTGCGAGACCGACGATTCCCAGGTGGGCCAGGGGTACGGGCTCCCGACAGACGCATCGCGGGAAGCCACGGAAGCCTTCGCGCGCCTCGAAGGGCTCGTGCTCGACCCGACCTACTCTTCGAAGGCCGCCGCGGGCATGTTCGCCGCCGTGAGCCGTGACGGCATCCGACGGGGTGAGCGGGTCGTCTTCCTCCACACGGGGGGGGCGCCGGGACTCCTCGCCTGAGGGGAACGACGACCCTGGCCGGGTGATCCGGCGTCAGCCGAATCGCTGCGAGAGCCGCTCGAGCGCGCCCAGGAGATCCGGCTCCCCGTCGAAGGCGAAGACCACGACCGCCTTCGCGCCCGGCGCGGCCATGCATGCCGCGAGGCGCAAACCCCATTGCGGCCCGCGAGCCGCGTGCTTCTGCACCACGAATACGCTGCCGCCGGAAACCACCTGCCCGCCGAAGGGTTCTGGCGTGCGGGACGCGGTCCGCTTTTCGCGGTACGCTGCGAGCCATTCGTCTCGAGTGGGCGTCATGGCACGGACTGGAGCGCGCGGACCGAGAAGGTATATCCTGTGGGAACCTTGCCCGCACCCGCCATCAGAGAGGCGACATGGCAGCGCTACGCCCGGCCGGCCCCCGCGACTCGCTCCGCGGGAAGGCTTACCACGTCATTTTCGAGCACGATGCGGGCTGGGCCCGACGCTTCGACGCCGTCCTGATCGTCCTGATCCTCGCCAGCGTCGGCGCCGTGATGCTCGACTCCGTGGCCGGCCTGCGCGCCCGCTTCGGCCCCGAGCTCCTCGCCATCGAGTGGTTCTTCACCGTCGTCTTCACGCTGGAGTACGTCGTCCGGGTCTGGTGCGTGCGGCCGGCGACGGGGTACATGTTCTCCTTCTTCGGGCTCACCGACCTCCTCTCGGTCCTGCCGACGTACCTCAGCATGGTCCTCCCGGGTGGCCAGTATCTCGCGGTCATCCGGGTGCTCAGGGTCGTGCGCGTGTTCCGGATCTTCAAGCTGGTCCGTTTCGTCAGCGAAGCCACGGTGCTGACGACGGCGTTGCGCAACGCGCGATACAAGATTGCCGTCTTCATCACCACCGTGATGTGCATCGTCGTCGTGGTGGGATCGGTGATGTACGTCGTGGAGGGACCCGCGGGTGGCTTCACGAGCATCCCGCGCGGCGTGTACTGGGCGATCGTCACTCTGACGACCGTCGGCTACGGGGACATCGCGCCCCACACGCCGATCGGACAGACGCTGGCGTCCTTCGTCATGCTCCTGGGTTACGCGATCATCGCCGTGCCCACGGGTATCGTGACCGCGGAGATCGCACTGCTCCCGGATATGCGAGGCCAGGGGATTCTGCCTTGCCCCGCCTGCGAGCGCGTAGAACTCGACCCGGACGCCCGATACTGCCGCTTCTGCGGCACCGGGCTGAAGAGGATCCCGCCCGCCGCCTGAGCAGGCGCGCGGGGGTTACGGGAGGACGCGGACGCCCAGGAAGTCTGTGACCCCGAACCCCTCGAGTACCATCCACGCCCCGAAGGCGACGTACAGGAAGATCATGACGTGCGATTCGCCCATCGAGAGGTGCATGTCGCGCAGCATGAAGACGAGCATCACGACCGTCGCGATGACGAGGAACGTCATCATGGGAACGATCTGCGTGAAGTTGACCGCGATCGC